>JBBIMP010000038.1:0-48749 GCA_037444305.1 Acidobacteriota bacterium | reverse complement strand
CGGCCTGTCACGCCGGAGGTCGCGAGTTCGAGTCTCGTCGGCCCCGCCATTCCTCTTGAAATCGCAGCGAAAAATTTCCGCAAACGACCTCCGGGTCGAATAAAATCGGTCCGGAGGGCGTCATGTTCGAACAGATAGAGGTCCGCACTCCGGAGCACTCCTGCCTCGTCGATATCACCCGCGAAGTGGAGCGCGTCGTGGAACGCAGCGGCGTGGACGCCGGCGCCTGCTGCATCTTCGTCCCGCACACCACCGCCGGACTGACCATCAACGAGAACGCCGATCCGTCGGTCTGCAGTGACATCCTCATGGGGCTGGAGAATGCGGTGCCCTGGAAGGGCTCCTACCGGCACTCTGAGGGCAACGCAGCAGCGCACATCAAGTCGAGCCTGCTGGGACACTCCCATTATGTGCTGGTTTCAGGCGGACGCCTGCAGCTCGGGACCTGGCAGGGGATCTTTCTCGGGGAGTTCGACGGTCCGCGCACGCGGGCCGTCTGGGTCAGGGTTCTCCCCGGATAAAGGCAGCCCGGGCGGCAATCTCCTCTTCGCAGCGCGCGCGCCTTTATTTACAATGACAGCTCCAAGGCCTGCGCCGGCAGGACCGGCGACAGGCTCCCAGTGAGCAAGGAGGCATCATCCATGAAGAAACTCTTTTGGATTTTCTGCCTGGCAGCGCTGGTGGCTCCGGCCCCGGCGACGCAGGACAACAGGACGGAAGGTGACATGAATCCCTTTTTCACCGATTGGGACACGCCGTTCGGCGTTCCGCCATTCGAAAAGATCAAGGACGAACATTTCCTCCCCGCGATGAAGAAGGGGATCGAAGACCAGCGCCGCGAGGTGGAGACCATCGCGCGGAACGAGCAGCCGGCGACATTCGCCAACACCATCGAGGCCCTCAATGCGGCCGGAGAAATGCTCGACAAGGTTGGGGCGGTCTTCAGCAACCTGACCTCGGCCGAGACCAACGACCGTCTGCAGCAGATCGCCCGGGAGGTCGCCCCGCTGCAGTCCGCTCTGCGGGACGACATTCTGCTCAACGAGCAGCTCTTTGCCCGGGTGAAGTCGGTCTGGTCGCAGCGCACGGGGCTTGGCCTGAATCCAGAACAGGTCAGGCTGCTGGAGGAAACCTACAAGCGCTTCGTGCGCGGCGGGGCCAACCTGAAGCCGGAAGAGAAGAAGCGGCTGCGCGCGATCAACGAGCAGCTCTCGCTCCTCAGCCTCAAATTCGGCGACAACCTGCTGAAGGAGACCAACGCATATCGACTGGTGATCGAAAGGAGGGAGGATCTTGCAGGTCTGCCGGAGAGCGTTGTGGCCGGCGCGGCGCAGGCGGCCAAGGCCGCAGGAATGGAAGGGAAGTGGGTGTTCACGCTTCACGCCCCGAGCATATGGCCTTTTCTCTCCTACGCGGACAACCGGGAACTCCGGCGGCAGATCCTGACCGCATACACCCTGCGCGGCGACAACGGCAACGAGTGGGATAACAAGGAGATCCTCGTCAAGATAGCGGCGCTGCGCGCCGAGCGCGCCAGGATCCTCGGCTACAAGACCCACGCCGATTTCGTGCTCGAGGAGAACATGGCCAAGACGCCGGGCCAGGTGTATGACTTTCTGAAGCGGCTGTGGGAACCGGCGCTCGCGGTGGCCAAAAAGGAAGCGGAAATGCTCCAGGCGATGATTGGGGAAGAGGGTGGTGGTTTTCGGCTGGAGCCGTGGGACTGGCGCTATTATGCCGAGAAGGTCAAGAAGACGCGCTATGAGCTGGACGAAAACGAGGTGCGCGAGTACTTCAGTCTCGAGAACGCGCGCATCGGCGCTTTTCACGTGGCCGAGAAGCTCTACGGGTTGAAATTCCGCGAACGCACCGACATTCCCAGGTATCACCCCGAGGTCCGCACCTTCGAGGTGATGGACAGCGACGGCTCCCACCTGGGCGTGTTCCTGGTCGACTTCCATCCGCGGCCGGGCAAGAGGGGCGGGGCATGGGCGAGCCGGTACCGGGGCCAGCAGATCCGGGACGGCAAGGACATCCGGCCCGTGGTGGTGAACGTCTGCAATTTCACGAGGCCGGCCGGGGAGGGCCCCGCCCTGCTGCACCTCGAAGAGGTCGAAACCCTGTTCCACGAATTCGGGCACGCGCTCCATTCCCTGCTGTCCCGAATCCGGTACAAGGGACTGGCGGGCGTTCCGCGCGACTTCGTGGAACTGCCGTCGCAGATCATGGAAAACTGGGTGCTGGAACCGGAGGTGCTCAAGGTCTATGCCAAGCATTACCGGACCGGCGAAATCATTCCCGACAAGCTGATCGAGCGGATTCAAAGGGCCGAGAAATTCAACCAGGGTTTCGCAACCGTGGAGTATCTCGCGGCCTCGTTCCTGGACATGGATTGGCATACGCTCACCAGCGGTGACGCGATCGGTGCCGCTCCGTTCGAAAAGGACGCCATGGAGAGAATCCGCCTGATACGGGAAATCGTGCCGCGGTATCGCAGCACCTATTTCCAGCACATCTTTTCCGGCGGCTACTCGTCCGGTTATTACAGCTACATCTGGAGCGAGGTGCTCGATTCGGACGCCTTCCAGGCCTTCAAGGAGAAGGGCATATTCGACCAGGCCACCGCCCGGTCTTTCCGGCGGGAAATCCTGGAGAAGGGCGGAACGGCAGACGCCATGCAGATGTACAAGGCGTTCCGGGGCCGGGAGCCCTCGGTCGAACCGCTGCTGGAAAAGCGCGGCTTGAAAGGCAATTGAACCTGCCTGCGCGTCTCCTTCCCAGGTCGGATAGGGCACCGCGGCCCCTCGGGGTGGCACAATCATAGAGGAATCGAAGCGCATTTGCGATGGCCAAAAGGGATAGGGTCGACGGTGAGGGCTGGAGCTACCGGAGAGTGCTGGCACCCTCGGATATTTTCCCTCGCCGCGAATGGGTGGGGAGCAGGGGAGCGGTAAGCCACGCCGGTCGCCGGCAGGGCTGAATAGACAGAACCCGCCCCGGCGGGGGCGGGTTCTGTCTTCGAATCGGCGCACCCCGGGGTGCGCCTGGATCTCAGCGGCGCGATCTAGGGAGTGTTGCCCTTAGGTTTTGCCTTGGCTTCTGCCAGCTTGGCCGCCTGTGCTGGGGTCAATAGCGCCTCGAACTTCGTCCAGAAGTCCTTCTTTACCTTTGCCATCTGCAGGGCCAGCCTGTGCCGGGCAATGACGAGTTTGCCGACGGCCGCCGGATTGGGGTCCTGCGAGGCGAGCAGCTCCTTCAAAGTTGCATTGATGCGTTTCGTGCGCTCCTGCAGGGGCTTCAGGGCCTCCGCCTGCTCCTTCAGCAGATCCTTGAGCTGCGCAATCTGAGCTTCTTCAAAGTTCAGAAACTTTACCAGCCTCAATATCTTGGCAAAAGGCCGCTTTCCGGCTGCTGCATCCGGCGCCTGCGCCAGCGCGGTGCTGCCGACCAGGCAGAACGTGAGCAGCGCAGCGAGAATCACGCGTTGTGTCATGGGGATCTCCTTTCCGAGAATCGCTTACTTATGCCACACCTGAATAAACAGGGAAAGCACAAAAAAGTTTCAGATAAATATTCGCGGGCCCGGTCGAGCGGCGGTCGCGGGGATACTCCGGGATGATGAGCCCTGGTATCGGCGAAGCTTTTTCCGGATGTCCGGCCAGAACTCACGCAAAAGATTGAACCCGGCTTCAATCCCAACCTGGTAGCCGGCGCTCTCGATCCCGTCCGCGAAGCTGCCGTCGGGATCCGGATGCCAGACACGGGAAATCAGGCTGGAGACAGCCACGCCGGCGAGCTGCGGCTCGGAGAAACCCCACCGGCCGTCATCTTTGCGCGCCCGGAAGGCGTGCGCGAGGGCGTGCCCCGTCTTGGGCCAGAACCCGCCGCGTTCGGCACGGAAATACCTCCAGTACCCGGCGGATCATTCTACGGCTGTATCGGCTGCGGCGGAACCGCCGCCAGGAAGCTCAGCGCCTGATCCCCGAAGAGCTCGAATGCGATTATCGGACCGCCGGTGGTGGAAATACGGATATACCCCCGTACCTGGGAACTGATCGCCGGAACCAATTGCGGGAGCGTTCTGGAAATCCGGTTCCCTGGCGGCAGGGCAAGCGTGGCGGTCCCGGTCTGGGCGCCGGTTTCCGAATACACCTCCACCCTGGCCTGGACCGTGGTGGCACCGGGATTGTACAAGGCAATGCCGGTGAAGTAGGGCTTGTCGCCGCCGCCGCTCCCTTCCGCTACCTGTGACAGGACCAGGTCCGCTGCGGGAGAGCCGTTGAGCGGCAGCGCCGCCAGGAAACGCTCGTCCAGGGGTTCGCCGAAAGTCACGTCGCCGATGATCCCGGGCCCGTTGGCCGAGATCACCAGGGAGCCGGTCTGGATGGTTGCGGCCGTGGCGGGATTGGGAAGGCCGAAAAGATCCTCGCCGCGCAGCCGCAGCTGCGCTCCGGGTCCGAGCGGCGAAAGCGATACTGAATTCCCGACCTGCTGCCCGCCGTCGTTCACCAGCTGCAGCTGCACCGTGCGGGCGCTCGAGGATGTGTTTATGATGTTGACGTCTGTGAAATAGCGGGCGGTTCCGGCCGCCCCTGAAGCGAATTGGGCCGAGTAGAGCTTGAGGGCCTGCGAGGGGGGCTGGGCGGGGAGCGCAAATATGGTGGCGGCGGTCTCCAGGGATTGGTAGCCGATTACCCCCGCTGTGCTGCTGAGCTGGACGTACCCGGCTGCCGGGAGGGAAACTCCCGGGAAGAGAGCGGCGATATCGTCGGAAAGCCGCCCCTTGGCGTTGAGCGAGCGGCCGGTCTCCGCCAGCGGAAGGCCGTTCTCGTTCACCAGCCTGAAAGTCAATTGGGCCGGTGTGGTGCCCGGATTTACCGCACTGATGACATTCCGGTAGGTCCTGCCCGGCACACGGCCTGAGGCCGTGCCCGCGTGGGTGAAGTAGAGCTCGCGCAGTGCTTCGCCGGCCACGCTCGCCCCGTCCAGGAAATTCTGATCGATGTCGCCGGCGAGGAAGAACCCGGTGACCTGGCTGCTGCTCGAGCGGGCCTCGATCCACCCGTTGCGCGTGTCCTCCAGGGACAGCCCGTGGATCTGCGATCCGAGAAGCGCCGTCTGCGCTCCCTGCGCCAGGGTGATCATCCTGGGATTGATGATTCCGGCCGGCAAACTCGCGGAGGTGCCGTCGTTGTTCCAGGTGCGGAGCAGGACGTCCGCGGGAGCAGAACCCCAATTGGCCAGCGCGAAGCCCGTATAGCGGGAGGCATTTCCCACGAGATACGGAAAATAAATGATCGAGGGGGTCGTGCCCGGGGAACTCTGCAGCGTCGTAACGGCGAAAGCCTTTCCATGGGTGATCTGGTTGAAGTAAGGCACCCAGGCGTCGCGCAGGCTCTGCAGCTTCGAAATCTGACCAGCGGACGGCGGCTGACCCTTGCGCGCAAGAAGGATGAAGGCCTGCCGGACGACCTTGGGCGATTGGAAGACCGACGGATTGCGGGCGCCGTTGGCCGCGACGATGTCTTCGATGGTGAAATCCCTGCGCGTCCCGCCGAAAACGGTTGTTGCGAAAGAGGGGAGGCTGTCGGCGTTGCGGAAGGTTCCGGTGACGTTGTCGACCCGGAACATGGGGGTGATGCTGCCGGACGCTTCCAGGCCCATCAGATACCGGTCGAGGAGGCTGTAACGGTTCGTCACTTCGGCCGTCGCAAATCGCTGGCTGCCTGAGGGCTCGCCGCGGTCCAGGATTTCGTTGCCCTCCATCACCGAAGCGTCGGCATTGAAGAAGAAGCTCCAGTGCGCCCGGTCCCGCTTGAGCAGGACGTTGGAAAAGAGAAAGCTGTCCCGCACGCGCGGGTAGGCGGCCCACCGGTGCCCCACCTCGTGCGCCAGGATCTCGAGGCTGTTGTAAGTGCGCATGAATTTCAGGCGCGGATCTTCTGGATACCGGCCGGGGCCGTCGAGCGCGCCCATCATCACGAAGCTCTCGAGCCTGCCGTTGCTGCCGTAGTCGCGGCTGTTGTCCTCGCGCAGCAGCCCTATCCCGTCGATCTGGTTGGCCACGTTGAGCTGGTAGGCAAAGGCGCCATCGAGGTCGAAAGGGAAGGCGAGAAAGACCACCAGCTGGTCGAACTCGTCGGGATGGGTCTGGTAAAACTTTTTGGCCAGGGCGGTTTCCGAAATGCGGCTGGAGGAGGAGAACACCTCCACGATGGTCCCGCTCAATTCCCCTGTCGGCAGACCGGTGGAATAAACCACCGCCGTGATGCCCCCCGAACCCGATCCAGGGGAGATGCCGACAATGGCATCGGTGGCATCCACACGCTCGCCGTAGGCAAACTCGATGCTGCCATTCTGAAAGAGCTTCGCGCTGAAGCTGTTACGGTTCGTGAGGCCCCATTCCGGTACGCCGCTCCAGATGAACGCGATTCCGTCCGGGTCCCGCCGGAACGAGACTGCGGGCGGCGGACTGGACAGGGTGGCCGAGGGATCGAGGTCATTGAAGAATGGTCCGATCCGCGGCGGTCCCGAGGAGAACCGCGAGAGGTCGCGCTCGCTGGTCTCGGTATCCGATTCCAGGAAGGTGAGGTTGCCGTCGGAGTTGAGGAAGACGCTCTGATAGGATGTTCCGTAGAAGACGAACGAAAACTGCAGGTCGATCGAGCGGTAGTCGTCGTCGGCAAGCGCAAGCAGAGATCCACCCGAGGCGTTGAACAGGGTAGTCGAGGGGGACACGCGGTAGGATGCGGAACCGGCCGGTTCAAACCTGACGGATCTGTTGCGTAAATTGAAAAAATTGAAGGTGGAGATGATGGTGCCGTCGTCTTCGACCACCGCCACGTCTCCGAAATCTGTCGGCGCGGAGGCATGAACGGCACTGCGACGGGCCTCCCGAGCCCCCGGGCCCTGCAGGCCGCGCTGGATCCGGCTTTCGAGGTATCTCCCGCGCGCCAGCGCATCTCGCTCCCTCTCGACGCTGGTGCCGCAGGCCAGAACCTCGCTCGATTGTGCGGGGCGGTGACTTCGGGTTGCCCCTGGTGCCGCCAGCAAATGAACCAGCGCCACGCTGAAGGCCGTGAAGCGAAGGAGCCGTCTGAGAATTGCCTCTGTAGAGTATCGCAATTTGCACGCTTCCTGTCATTAGGGGGTGTCCCCACCCGGATCGAACACATGAGTTTATCTGTGTGTCTGAAAGGCTGCAAGGTTCAATCCAATTGAACCCCTCGCTCAAATTGACCTATAATATGGCCGATGTTATACTCCGGTCGGCTTTTAACGCTTATCGGCGATTTATTGAAGAACCTCTGAATTGTGGATGTCGTGTGTGCCCCCGCTGGTGATAGGGGACGCATTGTTGAACTCTGGGAGAGGATGAGACATGAAAAACAAGATGACGGCTGTTGTCGCTGTAATGATCGCGATCACGATGCTAGCCGTGCCGTCCCCAGCGCAGGAGAAAAAGAGGCCGCAGCTGGCTGCGAGCTTGGACGGGACGTCAGGGCTCTTCAAGACATGGGATGCGGAAACGCTCCGAATGTGGGACCTGAATTTCAGCCTGGGCTTGAGCCAGTACCGCCGGGATCCCGGCGAACTCACCTTCAGGGTAGTGCCCGTGTCGGTGGCTGTCGGCCTGGCCGACCGGCTCGAGCTGTTTGCCTCGATGGACGTGCAGAAACACGTGGACGGAAGCAGCATACGCTTTTATCGAGTGCTTCCCGGCCTCCTGCCGAGGCCGGCACTGACCTCTGCCGGCGCGACCTCCTTTAACAACGAGGCTCCCTTCATCGACGTCCCCCGGGCAAACGGCCGGGGGGATTTTCGTCTCGGCCTGAAGATCAACGCCATCAGCGAATACAGGGGCGCGCCTTTAAGCATGGGCCTTGTCGGCTTCCTCAAAGTTCCCACTGACAACACCATACCTGGCTTGAATCGGGGACTGGGAACCGGGGAAATCTCTGGCGGAGGCGGCCTGCTCCTGTCGAAGCGCGCCGGCACCCGGGCGCAGTTTCACGGCAATGTCCTGGTCAACGTGCTGAATGACCCCAAGATCAATGGCGTGGATCTGGTCAATCTGCAGAACGAGTTTATCTACCGGGGCGGCATCGGCGTCCCGGCCTACGGCAACCTCCAGTTCATCGCGGAGGTCGAAGGCACCACCTATTTCGGGAATCGCACACTCGGGGCCAATCCGCGAAGCCCCGTGGACCTGGTGGTGGGTCTGAGGGCCAATCCCAGGGAGTGGGTGTCCTTCGGCGCGGGCTATCGGGCCACGCTCAACCGGGTTGAGGAATCGGCTGCCGCGGGTCTGTTTCCCACCGAGCCCCACGGCTTCGTCACCCAGCTTTCGTTCCACCTGCGGAAGAACGGCCCGCCGACCCTCACCTGCATGGCCTCCCCCGATTCCATCAAGCAGGACGAGACCACCACCGTCAGGGCGAGCGCGATCGACCCGGACGGCGATCCCCTGACCTACCGGTGGAGCGCCAGCGGGGGCAAGGTAACCGGAACGGGCGACACGGTGAGCTTTGATGCAACCGGAGTCGCGCCTGGCAAATACACCATCACGGCCAACGTGTCGGATGATCACGGGCACGAGGTCGCGTGCGCCACCGAAGTCACCGTAATCAAGAAAAACCTGGCGCCGACGGTCGCCTGCGAGCCCGCCTCGCGAACCATCATCCTGGGCGAGAGCGCCACGGTAACCGCACGGGCCACCGATCCCAATAACGATGCCCTCACGTACAGCTGGACCGTCAACAACGAGAGACTGGCCGCAACCGGGGCCACGATCACGTTCGGTTCCGAGGGCAGGACGCCGGGCCGCTACAACGTCACGGTTACGGTCAGCGACGGCGAGCTGACGGCATCGTGCACGAGCACGATCACCGTGGAGCCGAAGCCGAACCGCGCCCCGACAATCGAGTGTCTGACTCCGACGCTCGATGTGGCGGCCGGAGGGTCTGTCGCGCTGAAAGTCCGGACGGCGGATCCCGACAACGACAAGCTCACGGTCACATGGTCGGCCACCGGCGGATCGGTGACGGGTTCGGGCAACGAGGCCACGTTCAACGCCACAGGCCTGCGCGCAGGCATCCAGACCGTCACCGCGACGGTGGACGACGGCCGCGGCGGCAAGGCCTCCTGCACGATGACGATTCACGTGAGCCAGCGGATCACCCTGAGCGGATTTGTTCAGGGCCGGTCGCGGCTGGACAACGTCATGAAGGCTGCCCTGGATGACCTGGCGGTCCAGATGAACAATGAACCGAGACTCAGGGCCCACATCATCGGTTACACCGACAATTCGGGCGCCGAGAGACGGAGCAAGGACCTCGGCCTCAAGCGCGCACAGGCGGCTGCAAAGTACCTCGAGTCCAAGGGAATCGCTGCGTCCCGGGTCACAACGACCGATGGCGGGGTCAACAATCCGATCGGTGACAACAAGACTGCGGCCGGCAGAAAGATGAACCGCCGGATCGAGATCGAGGTCACCGCCCGCTGATCGACTGGCGCGGCAGGGACGGCCTTCCCTCCCGCGCGTCGTTCGGCACACCACCCTTTCTGCTGAAGAACAGCAGGCGGGCGCTGAATGTCAAACTGAACCGAATGAGGCGGACGGCTCGCTGATGGGGCCGTCCGCTCTGTTTAGGGGCGGTATTCTCCTGTCGTCGGTGATTTGATGATGAGTTCTGCCACCGCAGGCAAAACTTCCGCTTTTGGTCGATGGACGGCCCTGTTTGTCGCAGCGCTGCTGTGGGTCCCCGGATTCACCTCCGCCGGGATGGCCTCCGGGCTGGAAATCCAGTTCGATCGGGTGGGGCCGTTCGGGGGAAGTGTCCGGTCATTGCTCATCCACAGCCGAGATTCGAGCATCGTCTACCTGGGAACCGGCGACGGGCAGATTTATCGGTCGGGGAACGGCGGTGCGAATTGGGAACTCATAGCCCCGGGCATCGGCAGGCGGAATCACGTCATCGATGCGCTCGTGCAGCATCCGGACAATCCCGATCACCTGTTTGCTGGAGCCTGGGACCTGCGCTCCGAAGGCGGGGGGCTGTTCGAATCGAGGGACGGCGGGCACATCTGGGCCGAGGTGAAGCTGCCCCTGCCTGCTGCAGTTCGGGATATAGCCGTCGGGCGGGACAATCATGCGCGCATGGTGATCGGAACTCTGTCCGGCGCTTTTGTCAGCGAAGACGGGGGCGTGTCCTGGGAGGCTGCCGCCAGGGTTTCGGGGGAGCACAACAAGGTCAAATCGGTCGCAATGGATCCTCGGAATTCCAGGCGCCTCCTCATCGGAACCTGGAGGCTGGGGTACCGCTCCGCGGACTTCGGGAGGCGCTGGGAGCGTGCGGACAAGGGCATGCTCTTCGACTCGGACGTGTTTTCGCTGGCCGTGAGTCCGAGAGCGCCGGATGTCGTCTATGCTGGTGCCTGCAGCGGCGTGTACCGCTCCGGCGACGGAGGCGCCTCGTGGCAGAGGATGAAGCTTCTCCCTGCCGGTCAGGAGGTGCGTGCGCAAGTGGTGTTTCACGATCCGGCGAAGGCCGGGCGGGTGTATGCAGGAACCACGGCGGGGCTTTTCGTAACCCTGAACGACGGCGCCACCTGGCAGCGGATCACCTCGCCAAAACTGGCCATCCACGCCATCCAGGTCGATTCCTCGAATCCCGGCCGCATGCTCCTCGGCACCGAGCAGCGGGGGATCCTCAGGAGTGAGGACGGAGGAAAAAGCTGGCGGGAATCCAACAGGGGATTTGTTCACCGCAGGGTCTCCAGGATCTTTCCGATCCTCAATGCCTCCGACCGCAGCCTCTCGGGATTGCTGTCAGACGGCACTGCCGGCGGGTTTTACCGGTTCGACGCCGCGCTGCACCACTGGAATCCCGCTTCATCCGAATCGATGCCCGCGGCCCCGGTATTGTCCCTGCTCGTCCTTCCGGATCAGGGAGGCAGGCTCGCCGGCACGCCGCAGGGAATATACTGGCAACGCTCGACGACCGCGCGCTGGACAAGGCTTACCGGCGCGAGCGCGAAACTTGCCGTGCACGACCTTGCCTGGGATGCGCAAAACTCCTGGATTTTCGCCGGCACGAACGAGGGGATATACCGCGCCCGCGCAGCCGCTCTGGACTTTCACAAACCATCCGGGTACAGGACAATTCCGCGGGTCACCTCGCTGGTGGTTTCCTCCGGCCGACCCGTTTCGGTCTACGCCGCTTCCAACCACGGCCTCCTCAGGTCCCAGGACCAGGGTGTGAGCTGGGAAATTGTGTCCACCGGGCTCCCGGTAAACATTCAGATCGATTGCCTGGCGGTGAGCCCGGCTTCGCCCGACCACATTCTGGCCGGAACGCCATCCGGGCTTTTCATGTCGCGGGACGGCGGGAATTCATGGTCGAGGACCGGGGACGAACGCCTGCATTCCGATATTCCAGCGGTGATCTTCCTGGACGAGGGGGGAAGGAAGATCATGGTCGCAGACAACACGGCCGGAGGGCTTTACATAACGGATGACGGCGGAGCCTTCTGGCACAGGGTGGAGTCGCCCGGATTCTCTTCGCCCGTGCGCTTCATGGTGAAGGACCCATTGAATCCCTCTGCCGTTTACCTGGGCACGAACTCGGAAGGAGTTTACCGCCTGCGGCTGGGAGCGGGCAGCCCGGCTTCGAACCAGCCCTGATTTCAGGCCCGCAGCAGCTCAGCCGGGCAGTCGACGGACTCGCCGATGCCGTTGCGGGGACGGGCGATTGCCGGGAGCGGCGGAGGCGTCGATTGCTGCGGCCCGCGATAGGGTATAATCCCGTCTGGTGTCCGTCATCATGATGCTACGCTGCATTCTCCTGCTGGCCGGTGCCTGGTGCGTGCTCGCGCCGGCCTGTTCGCTCCAGGCGCATCCGCAGGTGCGGGCGCGCCCGGCGTTCATGTCCCAATTGAAAGCGTTCGAGCAGAATCCCCTCGTCACGCGGGCGGTCCTGAGAAACGGGTTGACCGTGCTCGTGAACGAATCGCATGCAGCTCCGGTTGTGAGCTTCGCGGTTCATGTCAAGACGGGGTATGCACAGGATCCGGCGGGCCTGTCCGGCATGGCAGGTCTCGTTCAGCGGATGCTGCTGTCCAGGGTTGAAACGGGGGGCGGCGGACGGCTGCTGTGGGAGGACGTCCGGACCTTGGGCGGAGAGCTGCTGGGCTTTACCGAGGCACAGCGAACTTCGTTCTCCCTCACGGTTCCCGCGGCTCAGTGGAGGAAGGCGGTCGAACACCTGGGTCAGCTGCTCGTAATCCCTACCTGGGACGAGGAGAGGTTGCGGCGGCAGATTACGCATCTGCGGGCGGAGGAGCGGTTCCGATACCGGACCCCGGCCATGGCATCCCGCGAAATGCTTCTCGAGTTGTTGCTCGGCAAGGAGCGGTCGGCCTCCTGGAATCCTGCCGGACCCGCGGCGACGGGGGAATTCACGCTCGATGCGGTGCGGAAACACTACGAAGCGGAATACAGGGCAGCGGCTGTTACCGTGGTTGTTTCGGGAGCGCTGGTGGCGGCGGAGGTCCTGAACGAGGTGGTGAAGATCTTCGCGAAAATCCCCTCCGGGACTGGCGGCGCCGGCCTGCCGACTCAAGCCGCGGTTCGGGATGGTTTCCGGTATGCCCAGGTGACGGGCGCAGCCGAAGGGGCACGTGTGCTGGCCGGCTTCAGGATTCCCGTTCCCGGGGCGGCTGATTATTCGGCCATCGAGGTCATGCGCGCCATCCTGGCAACCGGGGAGCGATCCGTTCTGGCGCGCAGCCTGAGGGACGAGAAGAAGTCCATCCGCAGGTTTTCCAGCGAACTTCTCTCCTACCCCGGCGGAGGGATCCTGGTCCTGGACATGGAAACGGACATGGATTCGATGGATCGGGCTGAAATCGCACTCTTCACTGAGCTGGAATTGCTGAAACGCTCGGAGCCCACTGCGGAGCAGATGGAGAGAGCGTATGCGCAGTTGGAGGTTGCCCACTGGTCCGCACTGCAGACGGCGGCACAACGGGCCGAGCGGCTATCCTATCTCGAAGCAAGGGGCGCTTGGAAAGATCTGCAATCCTACCCTTCGGCTGTGCGAAAGGTTCGACCTGCGGATGTCAGCGCGGCCGCCAAGAAATACCTCGGCCTGGCAAGCTGCGCCATAGTGGAGTACCTGCCTCTGGGAGGCGGAAGCCGGAACATGTCTGCCGAAATGCTCCTGGATATTCTTAATACCTTACTCGAGGAATCAGTCAGAGAAGAGCTTGTCAAAAGAGAAAAATCAACCAAGCCGGCGTATTCAATCCCGGCAAGACGGCCGGCGTCAAGCTTGAGCGAAATCCGGTATCCCTTTCGGAAGGCGTCGGTTCTGAGGGGACCGGAGTTGTACATCAGGGAGGACAGGTCGCTTCCGCTCGTCCACATCGGGTTTTTCTATCCCGGCGGCAGGCTGATGGAAAGCCATGAAAAACGCGGAATCACCGACCTGATGCTGCGCTCACTTCTCGGAAGGCAAAATGCGGATGACAAGCCGGATCCGCTCCTGCAATTGGAGATATACGGCGGGATACTGCAGCCCGTGATCGAACGGGATTACTTCGGCGCCTACCTCACTCTGCCCTCGCTTTGGGTGGAAGAGGGGCTGGACCTGTTCCTGGGGCTGATCAAAGCGACCGGATTCGAGGAGGAGTCGGTCGAGCGCCAGAAGGCTCTTCTGGCTGCGGAACTGCATGCGGATTCCTGCATTGATGAAACGTATCCGGCGCGAAGATTGAAGGAAATGCTCTTCGGCGGGCATCCATACGGTGTGGATGCGGCAGGGGTGGCCCAAACCATCGGAGCAATGGATCACGCATCTGTCCGTGACTGGTACAGGAAGACGGTCGAAAACCGCCTGCCCATCGTCGTGATCGCGGGCGATACGAGAGGTACCAGTCTCGCGTCGTATTTCGTCAGGAATTTCAGCGGGTCCCGGTACGCGGCGAGCGAAATGCCCGAGGACTTTCCTGACCGTCAGGAACAGCCCGGGCGCATCGTGGAAGATTGGCAGGAAACCTTCAGCGCCGTGGCGATGGGGTTTATGCTGCCGCCCTGGGGGGATGAGGATTTGTACTCGCTCGCGCTCATCCGGGAGCAGCTGGATACCTCCGCGGGACTGCTCGGCTCTGCCGGAGGGAGCGGGTCGGAAGTCGGCCCAGCACTCGTGGCGCACGGGGTGGAATTGCGGGTTCGCGGAAGCATCCTTACGGTGGTGGCGCGGACGGCGCCGGGCAGCGAGCAGGCGGTCCTGGAAGTCCTGCGGAAGCAAATGGAGGATCTGGGAAGCAAGCAGCTTCTCTACCGGGACTACCGAACGATGCTCAATGCGGCGGAAGGGGAATTCTGGATCCGGCAGCAATCACGCCGGGCGCAGGCTGCTGAACTCGTTCTCAATGTCCTGGCGGGCAGAGACCTCGAGGAGATGCAGGACTATCCGTCACGGCTGCGTGAGGTGACGGCGGATGATTTCCAGGAAGCGGCGGTGCGGTTCCTGAAGCCGGCAAGGGCTGCGGAGTTGATCCTCCGTGGTTCAGGCGGAACAGCAGGGGAGAAATAGCGGGGGGCGAAGTGCGGCGATTCCTGCCAAAAACCAGGATGGGATTCTTCACGCTCATTCTGGTTGCCCTCTGGCTTCTGAAATCCCTCTGGCTCACGCCGGGCACGAGGCTGGGGCTGTCGGCCGGGCAACTGCTGTCGCTCGATTTGCTCTCCCTCCTGCTGGTGATTCCGGCCGCCTACTACACGTGGAAGCTTTTCGCGGTGATCCGCCGGAGGCTTCTGTGGAAAATCCGCCGGCGCCTGATCCTGGCTCACACTCTCATCGGCGCCATCCCCGTTCTGCTGATAGTCTTCATCTTCTACATCTCGGCCCTGCTTCTGTATTACCAGTTCAGCTATTACCTCATACTCAACCAGATCGGGATCCACACGGCGCAGCTTCACGCCTTCAATTATTCGCTCCTGTCCGGGCTGCAGCCCGCCACGGACGGGACACGTGAAGGGAGCACCGAGCTTCGCTCTTTTCTGACAGAAGACGCGAGGTACCTGCTGGGGACCTACCCCTCGGCTGCGATCATCCTGCACACCGCAGATCCGGCTTCGGGCAGCAACCTGGTCCTCGGGGCCGGCGCCGTCAATCCGGATCTGCTGGATAACTACGTCGTACCCGGCTGGGTGGAAGGGGGGGAATTCAGCGGCCTCATACTCGAAGATCTGCAGCCGGCCCTCTACGCCGGTTCCGCCGGTGGCGCAGGCGATAATGGACAGGGGCGGCTCTTCCTGCGAAGCATCGTCGCCGGTGAGTACCGGCCGGGCGCCCCCATGACGGTTGAATGCTCGGTACCCTTTGACCGGCACCTGCTGGAGCGGCTCAAGGCGGCCATCGGGCAGGAAATGCTCCTGGCCAAGCACGTCGATGTATCGAGCCTGAATGTGATGCTCCAGGATACGGGCATCCTAAGAAGCGACGTCGTCAGCTCCACATTCGACCTGGGTTCCGAAGAGGCGGTCGGCCGCCCTGTTTGGTCGATTCTGCTCTACCCGATCTCCTGGGCGATGGGTGCGGAAACGGAGCAGGCGGATGGCAACATGCTTTTCGTCGAGCTTTCGACCTCTACGCTGGTGCAGAACCTCTTCAGGGCAGAAGGGAGCGTGAGCCAAACCATCGTGGGCGTGCTCAAAATCGTGGTAGGGTTCTTCCTCGTGGTGGAGATCGTATCCCTTCTGACCGGGATCCTGCTCACCAAGTCCATCACCAATGCGGTGCACAATCTGGATCGGGGGACGGAGTTCATCCGGCGGGGCGATTTCAGCCACCGGGTCGTGGTCAAGTCGGAGGACCAGCTCGGAGCCCTGGCGCGGTCGTTCAATCAGATGACGGAATATGTCCAGTCCCTGGTGAGGGAGAGAGTGCAGAAGGAGCGGCTGGAGCGCGAACTGGAGATTGCGAGGGAGGTCCAGGAGCAGCTCTTTCCGCCCAAGGCTCCGCGGCTGTCCGGTCTGGAAGTCAGCGGCTTGTGCCTCCCGGCCCGGATCGTCAGCGGCGACTATTATGATTTCCTGCCGCTGGAGGGTGGGAGAATGGGCATGGCCCTGGCGGACATCTGCGGCAAGGGCATTTCTGCTGCGCTGCTGATGGCCAACCTACAGGCGACGCTGCGCAGCAATGTTTTTGGCTTCCAGGGCGGCCGCGTGGAGGGGGGGAGCAACGGCGGTGAGGATGGTTCCGTTTCCGGGCTGGTGAAAATCCTGAACCACCAGATCCACAACTACACTTCCGCAAACAAGTTCGCCTCGTTTTTCTATGCGGTCTACGACGACCGGAGCTGCAGCCTGACGTACTGCAATGCCGGGCATAATCCCCCTCTATATTTCACCGAGAGGGAGTGCCGGAGGTTGACCGAAGGGGGCACTGTCGTGGGAATCTTCCCCGAGGCTGAGTATCAGCAGGAGACGATCCGCATGGGGCCGGGCGACATGATCCTCGCCTACACCGATGGCATCGTGGAGTGCGTCAACGAGTACGGCGAGGAGTTCGGGGAAGCGAGGCTCGAAGCGCTGGTCCGCCGCAACCGTCATCTCTCGGCCGAGGATCTGCAGAAGGCCGTGGTGGAACAGGTGCTGGAATGGGCCTTCGAGGAGGAGCGCGACGACGACATGACCTTGATCGTGGCGAAATTCAGCAGGTGATTCCAGCCGGGCCCGGCTTTTTGGATCGGCTTGTGAAAATGCCCTAGGGGAGAGATAGACCGCAATGTCCAAGCTGGATAACCTCGAGTCGCTGTCGGCAATCGATCCGTCCGGGATGATGCACCGGATCGAGTCATTCCCTGAGCAGTTCAAGGAAGCGGCGGACATGGCTGCGGGCATCGACATAACGCTGCGCTCAAGGGCGCGCAGCGTCGTCGTTGCGGGCATGGGGGGGTCGGCAATTGGCGCAGAGGTGATTCGGACGGCGATGGCCGGGGCGCTGCGAGTCCCGTTGCTCGTGCACCGGGACTACGAACTGCCCGCCTTCGTGGACAGCGCCACCCTGGTGATTGCCAGCAGCCATTCGGGGAACACGGAGGAGACGCTCCACTGCTACCGGATGGCGGCCGCTGCCGGGGCCTCCCTGGTCTGCATCACTTCCGGCGGCAAACTGGGCGCTATGGGGAATCGGGACGGCCATCCCGTCGTCACGTTTCCCGGTGGAATGCCGCCCAGGTCGGCCCTGGGCTACTCCTCGATGATGCTGCTCGGAGTGCTTCGCTCCGTCGGGCTGGTAAACGATCCCGCGGAAGACGTCCAGGAGACGGCACCTCTGCTTTCGAGGCTGGCCGAGAGCTACGCACCCGGGATCCCCGCCGCGCGGAATCCCGCGAAACAACTGGCGGCCGCGCTGCAGGGCAGGATTCCAATCATCTACGGCGCCGGAGGCACCATGGGTGCGGCTGCCGTGCGGTGGCGCGGACAGATAGAGGAGAACGCCAAGCGTCTCGCCTTTCACCACACGCTGCCAGAGATGAACCACAACGAGCTGGTGGGCTGGGAAGGCCCCAAACCCCTGTTGCAGGATCTGGCGGTTGTTTTCCTGCGCGACCGGGGCGACCACGGGCAGGTCCAAAAGCGATTCGACCTTACGAGGGAAATTGTCGCGAGCCGAGCGGGCGTAGTGCGTGAGGTCTGGGGCGAAGGGATTTCACTGATGGCGAGGCTGTTCTCGGTAATCCTGCTCGGCGACTTCCTGAGCGTATACCTCGCCTGCCTGGACGGGACCGACCCCAGCCCCGTGAAGGTGATCGACCATGTAAAGGAGAGGCTTACAACCTGAGGTGTGGCGCACTAAGGAGGGTGTATCTTCGATGGAATTTGCCAAACTCCACGGACTGGGCAATGATTTCCTGGTGGCCAGGACTCCCGAGGTCGGGGCGCGGCCGCGGCTGGCGGAGTTGGCTGTGCGCATGTGCGACCGTCGGCGCGGGATTGGTGCGGACGGAATCCTGTTCTACCAGCCGGCGATCGGGGACGGGGATTCCGACGTGGCGACGCTTATTTTCAATGCCGACGGCAGCAAGGCCGAGATGTCCGGGAACGGCACGCGGTGCCTGGCGGCATTTCTCCACTTTGACAGGATATGCGAGCCTCCGGCCGTAAGGATACGGACGGTGTCGGGGCTCAAGAGGTATCTGCTGAAAAGCAGGGAGAAGGGGCTTTTTATTTACGAGAGCGCCATCGGCTGCCCCATCTTCGAGCCTTCGCTTATCCCCGTGCGCATCGAACACACTTCCACGCCCATCGTGGGCTTTCCTCTGCGTGTCGGCGAGAGCCGTGTGCAGGTGACGGTTTCCTCCATGGGCAATCCCCACTGCACTACGTTCTGGGGCGACCTGGACCGGGCTCCCCTGGAGTCGCTGGGCCCTGTGCTCGAAAACCACGCCGTTTTTCCGAACCGTACCAACGTCGAGTTTGTCCAGGTGCTCGACCGGCACAGGCTCAGGGCGGCATTCTGGGAGCGCGGGGTGGGCCGGACGCCGGCGTCGGGAACCGGGTGTGCGGCCTCGGCAGTGGCCGCCATGCTCAACGGGTATGCCGAAAGCCCTGTCACGGTGGAGAGTGAGCTCGGAGAGATGCAGGTCAGGTGGCAGGAGCCTGAGGAACTGTACCTTACCGGATCTGCCGAATACATTTGCCGGGGGAACTACACCCTGGGATCGGAGCGCCGGCCGGAGGCTGAATGAGCGACGCTGAAGCCCTGCTGGGATATTTCACCGGTGCGCTCGACGATGGGCTTAAAGCGCTGGAGCGGCTGGTTCAGTTGGAGTCCTTCTCCGCCGACAAGCCGGGAGTGGATGCTCTGGCAACGCACGTGACGGGCGCGTTTCGCAGCCTGGGCCTCGAGTGCGAGATCTTGCCTTCGCCCGGTTCCGGCAACGGCGTCCGGGCAGTCTGGCCGGGAGGCGGTTCACCGGTTCTGGTCCTTGGGCACCTCGACACGGTCTGGCCGCGCGGAACGCTGATCCGGAGGCCCTTCCGGATCCAGGATGGCAGGGCTTACGGGCCGGGGGTTTACGACATGAAAGCCGGCATCCTTCTTTCGCTCCTCGCTTGCAGGGCGTACCGGGACCGAGTGAGCGAGCCGGGCCGAAGAGTCGTTTTCCTGTTTACGCCGGACGAGGAGAGCGGAAGCGGCGCCGGGTTGAGCTTCATCGCCGAGACTGCACCCGGGTGCGCAGCCTGTCTCTGCCTGGAACCGCCGGCTGCAGCCGGTGAGGTGAAAACCGCGCGAAAGGGATTGGGGGAGTACCGTATTCGCGTCGAGGGGATTCCTGCGCATGCGGGAATCGAACCGGAAAGAGGGGCAAATGCCATCTTGGCGTTGTGTGATCTGCTGCTGCGGCTGGAGGGTATCGCGGATGCCGCACAGGGCACGACCGTGAATGCCGGTCTGATCCGGGGCGGCACGGCGGTGAACGTGGTGGCGGATTGGGCCGAGGCAGAATTGGACGTGCGCTTCCTCACCGAGGAGCAGGGCCGCCTGGTTGAAGACAGGATAAAGCGCTTGCTCCCCTCCGACTCCCGATGTACCCTCCGCATTCAAGGGGGGATGACCCACCCGCCCCTGCAGCGAACCCGGCAGATTGTGGAGCTGTTTGGCAAGGCCAGGCAGATTGCGGGCGAGTTGGGAATGGATTTGAGGGAGGCGCCCTCGGGCGGCGTCAGCGACGGCTCCCACGCGGCCGCCATGGGAATTCCAACGCTGGATGGCCTGGGAGTCAGCGGCGAAGGCGCTCACCAGGAAAACGAATGTATCGAGATTCAGGACATTCCGAGACGCGCGGCACTGCTGTGCCGGCTGATTCAGTCTGTCTGAGACACGAGCAGATGCAGGGGTGCGGCATGTCGAGGAGCCGGGGCGTTCGTGGAGGCGTGTGGCTCGGAATGCTCTTCACGATCCTGTCCGCCACGCCGCTGGCGGCGGAGGACGACGCACGCGCATTCGCCTACGTCGGGAGCAATTCCATCATCACCGCGGAAATCGCCGGACCGAGCAGCTTCATCCTGAACTACATAAATCTCTCGGACTACGTGATCGTGGTGCAGCCGAACGAGTTCATTTACCGGGGAGCGTCGGAGCGCTTTCACATCGGACAGGTTTTCGAGCAAGAGAAGAAGGACAGCCGGGGGGAACTCCAGAAATATGCCGCCTCCATTCTGTTGAGGAGCCGTTCCTTGACAGGCTTGACCATCTTGGGGGATTTCCAGGAACAGGACGCGATCGAGGAGCTGAGCCTGCGTGTGGGCTCCAGGCGCTATTACCTGCAGCCCATGGGGAAAATAGACTTCGAGATCCTGGCGGCAAAGATCGGGGAACTCGACCTCGACAATCCAAATCCCAGGGAAGCGCTGGCCAATGCGAACATACAGGATATCGGGAGCGTGAAAAGCACTGACGGCACTTCGGAGTGGGACCGGGACTGGAAGGGGCTCATCAGGCCGGACGGCGTCAATCTTCCCAAGATCATTGTGAAGCCGGAGGTGGCGCCAACGCCCGAGGCCGTAAAGGCTGGAACCTCGGGCCGGGTGAGGTTGTCGGCCGTCATCACGCGAAATGGCGGCATCCAGGACCTGAAGGTGGAAAAAGGGCTGGGGCGGGGTTTGGATGATCGCGCCATGGAAGCTGTGAGAAACAGCTGGATATTCCTGCCCGCCACGCGGAACGGGGAAGTGGTCGAGGGCCGCCTCGACTTCTTCGTAGATTTTCCACCCCCGGTCAAAAAGCCCTGATCCGGCTTCGATGCCTTGAAGAAAGACCCGCGCTATGCGGCTCAGATGCGGCGCATGAATGTTCCGCCGTAATTGTAGGAAGTCTGCTCGATTGTTGCCTGAGCCAGCCATCACCGCCGCCTGCAGGTCGGGGTGCTGCGAAAGCAATTGGTCGCGCACCCAGTGCGTCTGGGCCAGTGCCGGCCCGCTTCCTCTGCTGCCGATGGTGATCATGGAACCTCTACGACTGCGGGATGGCAGACGCGCCGGCAGCCGCTCGCTCCCGAGAGCATCAGCCATCGGTGCTCTTCTGCAGTTTGAATATGCGTTTGATCGTGTCCGGGTACGTTTCGGCGTGATCCGCAGCCCCGCTCCCCGACCTCGGCTGAATCACAAGGGGATGGGAGATTTTTCGCGCAATGCGGTTCACCATCCACTCCAGTTCCTGCGTCTCCTTCTCGTCGCGGGGGCCGGCCCGTTTCAGGAAACGCTGCAGTTCCAGCCGGCAGATTTCCTGGATCTTGGTCTGCAGCTGGGCCACTACCGGGGTCATATCCTGCGCCTCAAGCCTTTTCCTTTGGGTCCCGGTTCCAGTAGCGGCCCCACGCCTGTTGTGCCCGGAAAGCCCCGGTGATGATCGTGGCGCTCATCATAAGGTCTCGTCCTGGCAAAGATCGGCGGCCTGACAACTCCCGGCGTGTGATATATTTGCATGCTTGGCGCGGAGGCGGGGGTTCCTGCAGGGTGGACTTCATACAGAACATCGATTTGGCGGCAGTGTTCATACAGTTCGCCGTTCTCATTTTTTCGCTGAGCATCCACGAGGCGGCTCACGCATGGACGGCGGACCGGCTTGGAGACGGAACCGCCAGAGGTCTCGGCAGGATCTCGCTGAATCCGGTGCGGCATGTGGATCCGATCGGCACGCTGCTGTTTCCGATTCTGCAGATCGCGGCCGGCGTACCGGTCATCGGTTGGGCGAAGCCGGTGCCGGTGAATCCGACCCGCCTGCGGAATCCGCGCGTGGACCAGATGGGAATCTCGCTCGCGGGCCCGGGATCGAACCTGCTGACTGCCGCCATCGCCCTCGCGGTGCTCGTGTTGCTCAAAATCGGGTCGGCGGATGCCGGGGCGCTGATCACGAACATGGCCGTAACCATGTCGATCCCGCGGGGCCAGGGCGTCATGGCCATGGTGGTCGGCTTGCTGGTCTACCTGATGGTGGTCAACCTTGCGCTGGCGCTGTTCAACATGATCCCCATCCCGCCGCTGGACGGTCACTGGCTGCTGTACGGATTGTTGCCGGATAGTGCGGGGAAGCTTTTGGCGCGTGCGGGCGCATTCGGTATTCTTATACTTTACGGATTGATGTTTCTGGGGATTTTCCGGTACCTGTTCGTTCCCATTTACTGGATTCTCGAGGCTCTGATCGATATTTAGCGGGAAACCTCCGGATTCAGCCCCCCGAGACGATCCAGGTCCTTTCAGGATCGGCCGGGGAGAGGGCTTCCGAGAGTCGGTGAGTCAGGCATGCAAGGCGAAGACATTGCAAACGCGGGCGGTGATCTGGCGGAAAGCATGGCCATCACTCTGCGCCTGGAGGGCTTCGAGGGTCCGCTGGACCTGCTGCTGCACCTCATAAAGCGCGAAGAGATCGACATCTGGGATATTCCCATAGCGCGTATAACGGAGCAGTACCTCGAGTATCTGCAGGTGATGCGGGACTTGAACATCAACCTTGCGGGCGAATGGCTTGTGATGGCCGCCAGCCTCATATACATCAAATCCCGGATGCTGCTGCCTCCTGACCCGGTCCTGCAGGGTCAGGACCAGGAGGATGCGGCAGAGGATCCGCGGGTGGAACTGGTTTACCAGCTGCTCGAGCACCAGAAATTCAAGAACGCCGCTGAGATGCTGTACACGAGGGAGGAGGTGGAAAACTCCGTCTGGAATAATCCTCCCCGGGAGGTCATGGACGAAGGGGAAGGGCTGGTCTCGGCAACGCTTTTCGACCTCCTCAAGGCTTTCCAGGAGGTCGTGAGGAGGTTCGAGAGCCAGGGCGACCTGGAAATGGCCGGAGAAGAGGTTTCTCTCGAGCAGAAGCTGGCTGACCTGCGCAGGATTCTGCTGGTCCACGATACGGTACTTTTTTCCAGTTTCTTTGCGAACGCCGTCTCGAAGCAGCATTTGATCGTGACCTTTTTGGCAATCCTGGAACTTGTCAGGCTCCGGGAGATCTGGGTGTTGCAGAAGGAGGCGTTTGCCGAGATCATCATCACCAAGAACGCGAAGGAGGCCGCAAAGAATTGAGCGCCATGGAAATCCACGATCTGAAGCCAATCCTCGAAGCCATCATCTACGTGGCGGAAGATCCGGTTCGCCCGGAGCAATTCAAGGAAATATTTCCCGAGGAAAGCTACGACAAGATAGAAGAGACTCTGCAGCAACTCATGGAGGAGTTCAACGGCAGACCGGGAGGGATGTGGATTCGGGAGATTGCCGGCGGGTACCGCATGACAACCCGCCCCGAGTACCACGAACACGTCCGCGCCTACCTCAAGACCAAGCCGGAGGCAAAGCTGTCCATGGCGGCACTGGAGACCCTGGCCGTGATCGCGTACAAGCAACCGGTAACGCTGGCGGAAATCCTGGCGATCCGCGGAAAGAAGTCCACGACAGCCCTGAAAACCCTGCTGGAGAAGAACCTGGTTTCCATCGTGGGCAGGAAGCCGGTTGTGGGCAGGCCGATTCTCTACGGAACATCCAGGGACTTCCTCGTTCATTTCGGGTTGAAGGACACCTCCGAACTGCCCACGCTGGAGGAATTTGCACAGATGGCTGAGGAGAAGCTCTAGGCCGAAATGGGAAAAGCGGAAAGGTTGCAGAAACTGATCGCAGCGGCGGGCCTGGCCTCCCGCCGCAGAGCCGAAGATCTGATCCGACGCGGGCGCGTTACCGTGAATGGTGCCGTGGTAACGGAAATGGGGACCAAGGCCGATCCGGAGTCCGACCACATCAAGGTGGATGGCAAGCTGCTGCAGCCGCCTGCCGGAAGAGTGTATCTTCTGCTGAACAAGCCCAGAGGCGTGATCTGCACCGTTTCCGATCCCCGCGGCAGGACCAGTGTAGTGGACCTGGTGCGGTCGGGTGGGAAGTTGTTTCCGGTCGGCCGGCTCGACTACAACACCGAGGGTTTGATTCTCCTGACGAATGATGGGGATTTCGCAAAAACAGTGGCGGAGGCTGGCGACCGCTTTCCGAAGGTCTACCACGTGAAGGTTCGGGCCACACCCGATGAGCAGGTGCTCAGTCTCCTGCGCGAGGGCGCCCGGCTGCGCGACGGGACCATCCTGGCGCCCTGTTTCATAAGGCTTTTGAAGGCCGGCAACAACAGCTGGTTCGAGGTCACGCTCACGCAGGGCCGGAACCGCCAGATAAGGAAGATGTTTGGAGAGTTCGGCCACCCGGTTTCGAAGCTCAGGCGTGTGCGGATCGGATTCCTTACCGATGAGGGCCTGCCCGTGGGGGCGAGCCGGCCGCTGAGCCCGGTCGAAGTGTCCCGCATCCTGAGAAGCGGCCCGGGAGCTTCCCCAAAGCCTCGCGGGGCAATATCCGGCAAGCTGCGGGGTAGAAAAAACTTCCGGGCGCACCCCTCAAGACGCCGGCCGACCGGCCACCACTGAGGACTCGGAATTCTCCGGGAGGGAAGGCATGTTTACCGGGATCATCGAGGAAGTCGGCAGCGTGCGGGAACTGAGGTCGGGCACAGCCGGTGCCCGGATCAGTATCGGGTGCCTCCTGATTCCTGCCGACCTGAAAATTGGCGATTCCGTGGCGGTGAACGGCGTATGTCTGACTGTCGTGCATGTTGGAAGCGATGTCTTTTCGTGCGATCTCTCGCTGGAAACGCTTTCCCGATCCAGTCTGAGCCGGGTGCGACCCTCGAGCGCGGTCAACCTGGAAAGGGCCCTGCCGGTCGGCGGCCGCCTTGGGGGTCACTTCGTGCTCGGACACGTTGACGGCATGGGCACCCTGGCATCCTCGGCTCCGTCCGGAGACGGCTGGCTGATGGAATTCTCCTTCCCCGGGGAGCTGGAACGGTACCTGGTTCACAAGGGATCCGTTGCGGTGGACGGCATAAGTCTCACGCTAGCATGGCTGGGAGAAAAATCGTTCAAGGTGGCGGTGATCCCCCACACGTTCAAGGCTACAAACCTCAGGCACCTGAAGCCGGGAAGCCCGGTGAACCTGGAGGTCGACATTCTAGGTCGATACTTCGAGAGATTCATCAGACTGGGACTTGCAGGGCAGTTGCGGGAAGAGAAGGACTGGATTGCGCTTCTCGGGGAGGATTGAAGTGCGGCGGAAGTGCTATCGCAGAAATCTGCCGGCTGGGCTGTTGGCATCGCTGCTGGTCGCGGGCGGGATTTTGTCCGCGGTGGAGAGCCCGGAGCTGCCGCGCTTTGGAAAAGACACGGTCCTGGTGTGGCACACAAGGGCCGGAGAATCCGACACTGCATTTGTCGTGCGCATTGCCGAATTTTCGCCGGACCGCTATTTCGAATGGGAAACAGCCTCCCTTCAGGGCACGGTGCTGCTGCCGCGCAAGGCAGTTGAGAGCTCGCGGTTCTTCATCAGTTCCCGGTTGTTCGAAGGAGGCGTGGACAGCCGCTCCAGGGATGGGACTACGCTATGGCTCAGTCTGAGGTCGTTTCAGGAGCTGAACGACAAGGGCAAGGCAAAGGTTGTTCTGGACGGCGTCGAGAGCTGGATGAGGGTCGGGGGGAGGGCTCCGTTGCCGGTGAAAGTCAACGGCGCCGTCCGGGAGCTTCCCGCCGTAATTGTACGGGACGACAGGGGATCCGAAAGATGGTTTCTCGACAGTCCCGAAAATCCTCTGCTGGTGAGGCACAACTTCCGGGACTACACCCAGGTCCTGAGCAGCATCACGACCGATCAGCGGGACACGCTGCGGTGGATCAAGGGGAACAAACAGAGACCCCGCTGATGATTAGGCGGCTGCCGCTGCCGCCCGCGATTGTCCGTCAACCCGTAATTGCCGGGACCGGGCCCGAGGCGAGCATTTTGGGCAACGGAGAGGCAGCCTGGGCACGGCTCAGTTCCCGCCGTTTGAGGGCCCGCATCATCAGGGTTCGGAGCCGCATCCGTGCCCGGAAGACCTTGAGCCTGGCAGCCTGCTCGGTACAGTTCAGGGATCGGGCTATATTGCCATAAGGTGCCTGCTCCAGATCGCGCATGACCAGAGCCATCCGCTGTTTTTCGGGCAGATGATCGAGCAGGCGCCGCAGCAGCTCGTGGAGCGCTTCCTGGCCTTCCTGCAATGCCGGCCCCGGTGCCTCCTCGCGCAGGAGATCCTCGACAATCCGCGAGTCCTGCAGGTTCAATTCCGTGAAGGTTAGGGTCCGGCGGCGTCGAGCCTTCCTCAGTTCATCGTAGCACTGGTTCACGGCGATGCGGCGGATCCATGGGTAGAACGGACGCCGGACATCGAACCTGGGAAGGGCGAAGTACATCTTGGCGAAAACCTTTTGCAGGATATCCTCGGCCTCTGCGCGAGCGCCGATGGTCCTATAAATCAGGCCGAAGAGATCTCTCTGGTATTTTCGGACAAGGAATTCAAAGGCGGTGTCGTCGCCTGCCTGGCAGCGCTCCACCAGTTCCCGATCCTGCTGCGGATTGGTTTCGTGCCACATACCCATGCTCCTCCCGCATATCTCCCGAGGCAAATCCCGTTTGATGCCTTTGATTGGTTTTACGCCACGCCGGTGGAGAGAGTTGTAAAATCCCGGAAAAAGACGCTTTACACAGAGTTAACACCTCGCGACTCGGTTTGCGGCCCTCCCGTCATCCGAAAAGCTCTGGACCGATCCCGCTGTCCGCAGGGGCTGAAATGCGATTCTGCTCGAGGTTCAACGGGATGTTTGTGTGGCGTGCGTAGCGGTATAGCCGGTGACCACCGACCGGCGCCAACCGGCATTATTCATGAATAATCCGGCTAAAGGGCGGAGGCGATGGCTTTGCGGGTGAGGCTTATGACATGGTCCCGGTCATCGAGGGTGAGACCGGCGGTGGGAATTGGCTGGTGAATGATGAGGTCAATCCGCCCGGGCTTTATGCCGAAGGCCCCGGGCGGCTGGATCCGGTCGCTGTTGACGATGGTGATCGGAACAATGGGCACACCGGCCTTGATGGCCATGATGAATGCCCCCTTCTTGAACTCGCCGAGTCGTCCGTCGCGGCTTCGGGTCCCTTCGGGGAATGCTATGAACGAAAGCCCTTCCCTCAGAATCTCGGCCGCCCGGTCGATGCCGTCACGCGCCCCGGCGGGATCCGAACGGTCAAGCGGAACGAAACGCAGCTGCTGCATGACGATCGAGAGAACCGGCATTCGCAGCATCTCTTTCTTCATCAGCGCGCGCATGTCGCGGGGAATGGCGTGGAACAGCACGGGGCCGTCAAAATTGCCCTGGTGGTTCGAAAGGAAAACGTAGGTCTGGCCGGGAACGATCTTATCCCGTCCAGTGATCTTCACTCTGACGCCGCAGAGCACGCCCGCTGTGCGCAGACAGAGGCGGGCGGCGCGATAAATGAACGTGCTGCGGCCCGTCAAATAAGTCCAAAGGATCCCGATGGGCGCCATTATCAGGATATACACTGTAATGAAGGCATACACGACCGCCGCTCGAATCATGGCCGCAATACCTTAGCAGATGGCCGTCGGAAATGGCACGAAAGAATGGCGCGGGGAGGCCGCTTGCGGGGGGCGATATTGACTTGTCCCGCTGCCCTCCACTATGCTCCTCGCGTACCGGGCCGCAGGACAGACGTCGTGGATTGGCCGGGCCGGACCTATAGTGGGGTGAGCGAATTGGGATTCGACACTATTCGGGAAGCGATAGAGGACATCAAGCACGGGCGCGTCGTCATCGTGCTCGATGACGAGGATCGCGAAAACGAGGGAGACTTCACGGTTGCGGCCGAAAAAGTGACTCCGGAGATCATCAACTTCATGGCGAAGCACGGCAGAGGGCTCATCTGCCTGTCCATGACCGGCGAGAGGCTGGACCAGCTGCAGATCCCCATGATGGTCGGCGAGAACACCAGCAGCTATGGCACGGCTTTCACGATTTCGATCGAGGCCCGTCACGGCGTGAGCACAGGGATTTCGGCGGCGGATCGGGCATGCACGATCCTGACGGCTGTCGATCCTGCCACCAGGCCGCAGGACCTGGTTCGGCCCGGCCATGTCTTTCCTCTCCGGGCCCGGCCGGGAGGAGTTCTCGAGAGGGCCGGTCAGACCGAGGCGGCCGTCGACCTGGCCCGGCTTGCGGGCCTGTTTCCCGCCGGCGTTATCTGCGAGATCATGAACGAGGATGGTTCGATGGCGCGCGTGCCTCAACTGAAGGTGGTCGCGGCAACGCACGGGCTGAAGATGGTGACCGTCGCCGACCTCATTGCCTATCGGCTCAAGACCGAAACCCTGGTCCGGCGGGTCACGGAGGCGCAATTGCCGACGGCATTCGGGGAATTCCGTGTTGCGGTCTTCGAGAATCTGCTCGACGGTGAAAATCACATCGCGCTCATCAAAGGGGAGATCGATCCCGATAGCCCTGTTCTCGTCCGGGTTCAGTCTCAGTCGACCATGGGGGACGTGTTTCACTCCCTGCGCTGTGACACGGGCGAGCAGCTCAGGTCCGCCCTGAGGATCATCCACGGGGAGGGGGCCGGGGTTCTCGTGTACCTGCGGCAGGAGGGCAGGGGAACGGGCCTCGTCAACGAGGTCAAGGCCTACGCTCTGGAAGATCTCGGCAATCGAGCGGGAACGGGAGACGAACCGTCGGGCATCGCCGCCGACCTGCGGAACTACGGCATTGGAGCGCAGATCCTGAGAGAACTCGGCGTAAGCAAGATCCGCCTCCTGACCAACCACCCCAAGAAGATAGTCGGCCTGCAGGGCTACGACATCAGCATTCTGGAACAGGTGCCTCTGGAGGTTGCCGCGGCCGCAGCCGTCGAGGAGACGTCGAAGGCAAGCGGCAAGGGAGTGGAGCCCGGGCGGTAGCCGGGGCCAAGCTCCTCTGATCGCCGGCCGGATTGCCTCCCCGCGCCTTCAACAGGCAGGGCCGGCAGGCGCCGACCCTCGCAGTTTCGCCAGCTGAGCCTGTATCGCGTCGTCCTCGATTTTGCTGAAGAGAATCTCCCTGGTGCCCAGAGGACGCCCCGCCTCGAGTCGCAGGCCGGCGATCTGCTCCCAGCGCAGGTCCCGCTGGCAGCACGGCACGTTCAGCATCCTCCTGAGTTTTTCCGCCGAAAATGGCATCACCGGCTCCATGAGGACCGAAAGGGCGGTGATGAGCTGGAGCGTTGTGTTCAGCGTGGCGGCGCAACGAACGCGATCCGATTTGGCGGTTGCCCAGGGTGCAGAGTCGTTGAAATAGCGGTTGCCTATCCGCGCCAGGTTCATCAGTTCCTGCGTGGACCTGCGGACCTGGAAATCCTCCAGGCAGTTGCCGATGCCGTCGGCGGCCTTGCCGATGGCGGCAAGTATCTCCCGGTCTTCCTCTGACAGGGCGGGTGCTGCAGGGACTTTGCCCTCGAATTGCTTTTCCACGAACGACAGGCAGCGGTTTACGAGATTGCCCAACACGTCGGCCAGTTCGCCATTGTTCCGGGCCTGGAAATCCCGCCAGGTGAAATCGGCGTCCTTGGTTTCGGGCGCATTCGACGCCAGGCAGTACCTGAGCGGATCGGGGGGAAAGAGCTCGAGGTATTCATCCGCCCAGACGGCCCAGTTGCGGCTGGTGGACAGCTTCTCCCCCTCGAAGGTCAGGAACTCATTCGCCGGGATCTGGTCCGGGAGTACGAAATCCCCGTGTGCCATGAGCATGGCGGGCCACACGATCGCATGAAAGACAATGTTGTCCTTTCCGATGAAGTGGACCAGGCGGGTCCGGGGATCGGTCCAGTAATCCCGCCAGAGCTCCGGTTTGCCCAGGTTTTGCGCCCACTCGACCGTCGAAGAGATGTACCCGATCGGGGCGTCGAACCAGACGTAGAGCACCTTGCCCCCGGCGCCGGGGAGCGGAACGGGCACACCCCAGTCGATATCCCGGGTAATCGCCCTGTCGGCGAGACCCTCGCTGAACCAGCCTGAGCAGAACTCCCGCACGTTGCCCTTCCAGCCCTGCTTGGATGCCTGCCACTTCTCCAGCTGCGATTGAAATGCCGATAGCTGGAAATACCAGTGTGCCGTATCCTGCATTTCCGGTTTCGAATTGCAGACCTTGCAGCGCGGATTTAGCAACAGCTCGGGATCCAGCCAGCGTCCGCACGCCTCGCACTGGTCCCCGCGCGCTTCGGGGGCGTGGCATTGCGGGCACTCTCCCTCGACATACCGGTCGGGCAGGAAGCGGCGGCATGTCTGGCAGTGAAACTGTTTCGCGTCCCGCTTCTGGACGAATCCCTTTTCGTGGAGCTTGAGGAAAAAGTCCTGGGAGATTCCGTGGTGCAGCGCCAGGGATGTCCTGGAGTAGTTGTCGAAGCGGATTCCCATCCTCCTGAAGCTCTCCTTGATTTGAACATGGTACCGGTCGACGACTTCCTGGGGGCCGATTTTCTCGCGGTCCGCGCGGATGGTAATGGGAACCCCGTGCTCGTCGGAGCCGCAGATGAACACGACGTCGCTGCCTCGCAAGCGCTGGAAGCGGACATAGATATCTGCGGGCAGGTAGGCGCCCGCGAGATGCCCGAGGTGCAGGGGGCCGTTGGCGTAAGGCAGGGCGGCGGTCACCAGGAGCTTAGGAGTCACGATTTCCTCCGGACAACGTCTGCGAAAGATCGGAATATTACCACAGACGCCCGGCCTTCACTGCACGGAAAGGCCGGAGCTGGCCTTCCGCGAGGCACCGGGGCGGCTGATCGCCTATAATCTCATCCATGGGAGAGGACTCGGCGAACCGTTTCCGCATCAGGGGCTTTCGACCGGGCGACCTCGAGTCTTTGCGCCGGATCGACGAGGCCTGCTTCGAGCCGGGGATTGCCTTCGACACGAAGGAATTCCTCTTTCACCTGAGCCGGCCGCATTCGGTCACTCGGGTGGCGGAAATCGGCGGGGTCATCGCAGGATTTGCCATCGGCTACATGCAATGCGGCACCGCCGGCTACGTGGTGACCATCGATGTTCTCGGAGAGCTGCAAAGGAAGGGTGTGGGCACCGCGTTGATGGCAGCGCTGCACGAGCTTTTCCGGAGAGCCGGGGCCGAGATCTCCTACCTCGAGGCGGACTCGGGCAACGAGATCGCCCTGGCGTTTTACCGGCACCTGGGATACGAGCCGCTCGAAATCCTCGAGGGTTATTACACGGGTGGGCGCGATGCGATCCGCATGAAATGCAAATTGAGCTGAGGCTCCGGGAGACCGGCTCAGAACTCCTTGGAGAGGTAGCCCTTCCTGGTGTGCACCTTCAGGTCATCGGGCTTTCCGTCGCCGTTGATGTCGGCCTTGACCTCGACGCGTATCTTACGGAATTTTCCGTCCTTCTTGGGATTGGAGGAAACGTAGGCGACGCTATATTGGTTCCGCAGCATCACCGAGATGTTGTTGAAGATCGAAGGGAACTCGGTGGTGAAGCGCGGGAAGAACGCCTCGCCCCCCGTGAACTCCGCGAAGGAGCGGAGGCGGTTGTCAGCCATCAGCAGGTCCATGTTGGCAATCGGGCCAATCATTCCTGCGGCCTCCGCGCGGATGCGGAAATTCTGCCCGAGGCTGATTGCGTAAACGGAGGCGGCGGCGGCTTTGCTTTTCTCCAGCGCCTCGTCATACGTGGCCCGGCTGAATGTGTCCAGCCCCGTGCTCACCAGCAGGATCGCGACCTTGCCCTCGATCTCTTCGATGCGGTCCAGTGTATATATCAGGGCGTCCGACAGATTGCTCTCGCTGAATGCGGGATAATTGAACCGGGCCAGGGCTTCGTTGAGCTGCATCCGGTCCTGGGTGAAATCGGACAGGATGGTGGGACGGATGTCGTAACCGATGACGGCGACCCAGTCGCCCGGCCGCAGGCTTGCGGCGAAGCCGTAGATCGCGTTCCAGACTTCGTAGATGAACCATGAGACGTTCCGGCTGTACTCCACCAGCATGACCACGGTGATGTTGGCGTCGACCGGCGCGAAGTTGCTGAGCTCCTGTTTGACGCCGTCCTCGTGGACGGTGAAATTGGCCGGCTGCAGCCCGGTGATGACGTTGCCTTTCTTGTCCGTGACCAGGACCTGCAGCGAGACGAGGTCCACCGCTACGGAGATGGCCGTCTGTCCCCGCGGCGGGTCCTGCGCCTCTTCCTTCCCGGGAGGCTGTTTCCCGCGCTGGGGCCGGCTTTGCGGCTCCTCCTCGGCGTGCATCCGGTAGTCATCGGGCTGCGGCACTCGCTCGCCCTGCACCGCGCCAACCATGATCATGCAAAGGATCGATGCCAGAAGCACTATCAGACCGGGCTTGTTCATGCCGTTTTCTCCTGCTTGTCCGGTCCACCGGACGGTTGGGACTGCGGCCGTTTTACCCCTCGCCTCATCGTTTGAATGCTAGCACACCCACCTTGCGGCGCAAAGGTTGCGGGGACCAGATAAAGCGATTGACGCGCAATTTGCATGATGCTAATAATTTCTTCCGTCTCCAATTTGCAGGCACCATTTCTTGGGAGGATGAACGTGGGGTACTGTCCTGAATGCGAAGCGTTGATCGAGGAAGAATTCGAAGATATCGGTGAAATACTCACCTGCCCGGAGTGCGGTGTTGAGTTGGAGGTCGCATCCCTCAACCCCTTGGAGTTCGATCTTGCGCCCATCGAGGACGAGGACGAGGACGACTTCGATTTTGATGAATCCGACGACGAAGAAGACTGGGGTGACGACGACTTCGAGGACGACGACGAGGAAGACGACTATTGATACCCTGGGGATCTGAACCCGCTGCTCTCTTTATTTCTGCGCCGGCCTGCCGCAGCGCAGGTGTTTGCTGCAAGGTGGAATAGTGCTGCGGCATGTCCGGCTCCTAGTTTTCGATCTCGACTACCTGGTTTTTGACTGCGCTGCGATGAGATTGCAGGCCCTGCGCCAGAGCCTCCTTTCCTTTGCCGATGTTATCCCCCACAATGTGCGGATTCCGGATGCGGCGGACATCGAGGATGGATATCGGGCGCGGGGGCGTGCCTGGACCGGCGAGCTGCAGGTCGGACTGCGTGCCGACCAACTGGGGGAGCTGGGGCGCCAACTGGAAATCAACGAGCAGAGGCTGGTGGCGGCCGGCATGGGTTCGCCCTATCCGGGCATGGAAGCTCTGCTCTCCCGACTGCAGCGCGAGGGGCTGACGCTGCACCTGGGGGCGGATGCCAGCCGTGAACACCTCCTCAGTGTCAGCGACAAGCACCGGCTGGACCGGCATTTCGAGGCAATGTTCTGCGCGGGGGAATTCGGCACGGGTCAATTGTGGGATATGTTCGAAGAAAGCATGCACCGCGCCGGGGTTCATTCCAGTGAAACCGTCGCCTTGGGCACGCGGCCGGAGTATTTCCGTGCCGCACACAGCCTGGACGTCATGACGATAGGATGCGGGTGGGGGATCCGGCAGCAGGGAGGGCTGGCAGAGGCCATCCTGCAGTGCGGGCAGGTCGAACGGGCTTGGACCGCCGTCTCGCGCATGGATGCCCACGCCAGTGGCTGCTTGGAGCAGTAAGCGCGGGGCCTGGCTTTTGGCGGCGCGCACCGGTCGCCTGAAGGGTGGCGGGCGGCGCGCGGAAGGGGCAGAGGAGAATGATCGAAAAAAAGGAACGAGAGCTGGAGCGCCTGCTCGGGGAGTTGGCCCCTCTGATCGTCGCCTTCAGTGGCGGCGTCGACAGTTCATATCTGGCGGTCAAAGCTCACAGGCTGCTCGGCGCGCGGGCGATGGCCGTTTTCGGCGAGAGTGCCTCGGTGCCCTCGCGGCAACGGCGCATGGCCGCAGAACTCGCGGAGGGCTTTGGGCTGGCCTTCGAGGTGATCGCGACCCGCGAGGTGGAACGATCGGACTACCGCGAGAATCCCCCCAACCGTTGCTACTTCTGCAAGGATGAGCTGTTCCGCTCTCTGGTGCGGCTGGCGGAAGACAAGGGATTCAGAACGGTGGTGGACGGCCTCAATGCGGATGACCTCGCCGACTACCGGCCCGGGCGCCAGGCCGCCGATGCGCACCACGTCCGGAGCCCGCTGATGGAGGCGGGCCTGACAAAGGAGGAAATCAGGGCGCTGTCGCGGAGCGAAGGGCTGCCGACCGCCGAGGAGCCGGCTTCCGCCTGCCTGGCCTCGCGGTTTCCTTATGGCGTGCGGATCACCGAAGAGAAGCTGCGACTGGTGGACCGTGGGGAGGAGGCCCTGAGGGACATGGGTTTTCGCGTTTTCCGCGTGCGCCACCATGATTCGATGGTCCGGCTCGAATTTGGGCGCGAAGACCTTCTGCGAGCGCTCGACCCCGAGATGGCGGCGAGGCTGGCGCACCTGTTCAAGGGCCTCGGCTACAAGTTCGTAGCGCTCGACCTCGAAGGCTACCGGACCGGATCCGCCAACGAAGTCCTGGTAAAGGAAATCGGCTGACCGGAGGCACCCTCGGGCCGGGATGGCCGGAGCTTCCCGCTAGCTCGGTGCTGACTGCAGATCCTGGCGGCCGTTCCGGTGCCAGTTCCACGCTGTTTCGACGATCTCCGCCAGCGACGAATGCCGCGTGCGCCAGGATAGAACCAGCCCTGCCTTCCGCGCATCGGCGACCAGGGCCGGCGGGTCGCCGGACCTTCGGGCTTTGACCACCTCCGGGATTCGGATCCCCGTGGTGCGCGCGACCTGCGCAACGACTTCGCGCACCGAGTGTCCTCTGCCGCTTCCCAGGTTGAGAGCCGTTGATTGGCCGCCCGCGAGAAGGTGCTCCAGGGCTGCCAGGTGTGCCGCGGCAAGGTCGGCCACGTGGATGTAATCCCTGATGCAGGTGCCGTCAGCAGTCGGGTAGTCATCCCCGTAAATCTCAGCCACGCCATCCTGCGCCAGCGCGATATCGAGCAGCCTGGGAATGAGGTGGGTCTCGGGCCGGTGGAGTTCGCCGATGGTTCCATCGTGGGCGGCACCGGCCGCGTTGAAGTATCGCAGGGAGACCGAGCGCACACCGTGCGCCGCCTCATAGTCGGCCAGAATGCGTTCGATGAACATCTTGGTTGCGCCGTAGGGATTCACCGGGCGCAGAGGGGTCGACTCGTCCATTGGCACGGCGGGGGGAATGCCGTATGTGGCGCAGGAAGAGGAGAACACCAGCAACCGGCAACCGTGGCGTCCCATGGCCTGGAGCAGATTCAGGGCATTCAGGATGTTGTCGTGATAGTACTTGTGGGGATTGCGGTAGGATTCCTCCACGAGCGCGTGGCTGGCGAAATGCACGACCGCGGCGAAGGTGTGCGCGGCGAACGCGAGCTCGAGATCCCGCTGCGCCGCGAGGTCGCCCCGGCAGAAGGGTGCAGCGCCGGCAAAGGAGCGGAACCCGGTCGAAAGGTCGTCGAAGCAGACGGGGGCAAATCCTGCCGACACGAGTGCGCGCAGGGTGTGGCTGCCGATGTAGCCGGCGCCGCCGGTTACCAGGATCTCCTGGCTCACGATGGATTCTCCGTCAGCAGGTTCAGGATCTGCTCCTTGATTTCCTCGATCTTGAACGGCTTGGCCAGGTACCGGGCCGAGGTTTGTTCGAAAAAGGACTGCGTATCCCTGCTTACCGTGTCGCCCGTGACGAACAGTATGCGGTTGGCCATTTCCGGGCGTTCACTCTTCACCCAGCGATAGAGATCGCGCCCGCCCATCTGCGGCATCTTGAAATCCGTGATGATCACATCGTAGTCCGTGGCGGCCAGCATCTCCATGGCCTGGTGGCCGTTGCTGGCCGTATCCAGGGTTACCGGCAGCGTGCGGAACACCTCGACGAAGAAGTCCAGAATATACTCCTCGTCGTCGACGACCAGCATCCTCTTGTCTCTGAGGACGCTGTCAAACTGTGTTGCCGGCGGCTTCATCTCCGGGGAAATACTGTAATCGGCGTCCGGCCGGGTGATGATCGGCAGATCGATGACAAAGGCTGTTCCCCGACAGGGGCCGCTCTCCGCGCGAATGTTGCCTCCATGCTCTTTGACGATCCCATAGGACAAGCTCAGCCCCAGACCGGTGCCCTGGCCTACCTCCTTGGTGGTGAAGAAGGGATCGAAGATCCTGATCAGATGTCTTTCGGGTATACCCGGACCGTCGTCCCGGATTTCGACAATCAGGCGGTTTTCGGGCCGATTGGCACGGGATCGGATTGTCAGTTTTCCGCGCCCGTGCGCCTGCAGCATCGCCTGTTCGGCATTGGTGATCACGTTCAGGAAAACCTGCTGGAGCTGGTGGGCGTCGGCGATGGTCATCGGAAGATTGGGCTCCAATTCGCGGACGACCTCGATGTTATTCACCGACAGCTCGTAATGCCGCAGCTCTATCACCCGCTCCAGCATGTCGTTCAGGCTGGACAGCTTGCGTTCCGGCTTCTGCTTGCGCGCGAAGGAGAGCAGGTTCTGCACAATCTTCTGGCAGCGCATGGCGAGGCTGTTGATCTTGTGAAGGTTGTCCCGCGCCCGGTCGTCGAGATCGCCGCGGGCGTCCAGCAGTTGCGCGTATCCCATGACTCCCGTCAGCGGATTGTTCAGTTCATGAGCAATCCCCGAGATGAGCTCCCCGATTGCGGACAGCTTCTCCGACTGAATCAACTGCTGCTGCAGCTGCTTCTCGTGGCTGACGTCCTTCGCCACGTGGATGGAGCCGACGAGCTGGTTGTTCTTGTCGTACCACGGCGTGACCGATATCTGAAACACTCCGCCCATCGAAGCGATGCGGGTCTCCGCCACCACCACGCCCCCCTCCTCGAGCGGACGCGTGTGCTGGCATGGAGTGAAGCCCAGCGGATCGGCACTGTAGATTTCCGCGCACGCTTTTCCTATGAGTTTCTGGGGGGTGGTCTGGAGGCGTCGCGCGAGAGCCACGTTGGCGCGGATCAGAACACCCGAGGTGTCGTGCACGGAGACGCAATCCTGCATCGCGTCAAAGGTGGTCTCCCATTCCTTCTGGCTGCGCGACACCACGTGAAACAGGCGCGCGTTCTCCAGGGCAATGGCGGCTTGGTGGGCGAGCGTTTCTGCCCGCAGGATCTCTTCTTGGCTGAAGCGATTCTCCCGGGTGTCGTCGCTGCAGATGAGCACCCCGATGGTCCGCTCCTTGGCAATCAGGGGCGCGAATATCGCGGACCTCCATTTCATGATTTCGAGCAGCCTCCTGCTTGCACGCGGATCCTGCCGGAGCGCCTCCACGGCGATGACCCTCTTCTCCTTCAGGGCTGCGACGGCCAGCGCCTCCTCCGAAAGGAGGACCTCGACGCTCCGGATACCCCCCACCTCGAACTGGGTCGAAGCCGACCCGAGAAGCCGCTGCTGCCGGTCATCGAGGAGAAACAAATGGCAATGCGGGGTTTTTGCCAGGCGCTTTCCCTCGATGACGATCCTCTGGATGATGTCCTCCAGGTCCAGGCTCTGCGAGATGATCTTGTTCAGCTCCTGCAGGGCAGTGAATTCCTCGGCCAGCTTGAGGGCCTGCTCGCGGAGCCTGGCACCGGCAATAGCCGATGCCGCCATTTCACTGGCGGCTTCGAGAAATGCCCTCAACGCGGGCGTGACCGTCCACGGGGCCGGATCCGCCGCGACGAGCATGCCATGCCGTCTGCCGCCGGAGCGGATGGGCAGGGCGATGACGTGGCCGTAACCCTGGCCCCGCAGCACGGAGGCGAAGGAGAGCGAAACGCCCTCATCCTCGCGGTGTCTCGCCGTGCCGCTATCGCTGGTGCTGGAGGCGGCCGGAAGGCCGATGCCGTCAAGCGCCGATTTTGCGGAAGGGGGAAAGCCATGGTAGACCGCCCTCGGGGGCATGCCGTCCGCGGTCGACTCCAGCAGGACGGCTCCCGCCTGCACCCCGCAGACCTTCACCACCTGTTCGAGGCAGTTATCCAGCAGCGGGAGCAGGTCGTCGCCACGGTTGATGCCGGAGGAAATGCGCCTCAGGGCTTCCAGTTCTTCGGGCAACGTGGCGCGGGCTCTGGCGGTTCTGGCGCGCGCGGCAGCCAGGCCGAAGAGCGCTGCGGCAAACCCCAGCAGGAAAAGGCCCATTTCGGCAGCGGGGGCGAGAGGAGCCGGGAGCAGCAACATCAGAAAGTCACCTCGAGTCGGGCAAAGCGAAGCCCATTATAGGAACGGCGCGGCGGCAAAGCCATAGAAAACAGGTCCCTCTCGAATGGTGCAGGCGGATGAAGCAAAGCCGCGAGCGCGCGGCCGGGATCAACCGTCCGCGGGGAAAAGCCGTTGCAGATTCCGCCCCACAGGGCCGGGCTGACGAGATCAGGAAAGCTCCGCTACGGAGAGGCTCTGCGAACATTCCAGGGCCGGGCGGCGGCTACCTGGAATCCGAGGGTGGATGGGCAAAATAACCGCGGCGGTGCCTGACAAACCTGACGTCTGCGCCGGGCGCTCGTAGCTGAATCTTGACCCGTCGCCAGCTGCCGTCGCGGGCAGTATTCGAAGAAATGTAGCCTATGCTGTACTGGTTCCGGAGCTCATGGGCAATCTGAGCGACAATCGGATGGATTTCCGACAGTGCCTTGGGGAAAAAGGCCTTTCCTCCGGTCCCGGAGGAGATTCTCTCGAGGGCGTCCTGGGCCTTTTCAGGGACCGATTTGGACCATCGCCCGAAGAGGCCCTTGTCGGGTGTGGGATTCAGAAATCCGATGCTGAAAACCTGGACGTCGGACTCCTGGACTTTCGACACCAGCTCATCGAGGCTGTAGTAGCTGTCCTTGTCCTCTCCGTCGCTTATGACGACGATGGCTTTCTTGGGCTTGAGGCCGTTCTGAGCTTTCTGCACGGCCAGGTAGATGGCGTCGAACAAAGCCGTCCCGCCGGTGACGATCGTGTTGTCGAGGGAGTCGGAGATTGCATCCCGGTCGTTGGTGTAATCCTCCAGGAGTTCCACTTCGTCATTGAATCCGATCAGGAAGATCTCGTCCTCTGGATTGCCGGCGTTGACAAATGCCTTGGCAGCCCGCGTGACGGTTTCAAATTTTGAGCGCATGCTGCCGCTGGTGTCCAGGGCGATACCCATGCTTACCGGGACGTCCTCCTGCGAGAAGGAGAGGATACTCTGGGCGACGCCGTCTTCAAAAAGCTCGAAATACTCCTGCTTGAGGCCGCTGATGAAATGATTGTTCTTGTCCGTGACCGAGGTGTGCACCACCACGAGGTCGACGCTGACGTCGATGCTGTATCCCTTCTGGGCGCCTTCGGGCCGCTGGGGCGACCTGGATTCCAGTTCCGGCTTGGCGGATTTCTTCCGCTCTTCCTGCTTGGTCTTCTGCTGCTCCGCGTTTTCCGGCGAGGGACTGGAAGGGAGGGAGACGGCGGTAAGGAAGAGGCTGGCGAGGGCCAGGGTTGCGGATAGGCGCACGTCAGTTCTTGGGCGCATGGTAGCCTTCCCTCGCGTGCACAATCAACTTGGGAAGCCCAGCGGGCGGCTCCAGCCTCACGCGAATCTTGCGCCACTTTCCGTCATGGATCTTGTTTGTGGGGGTGTACCCGAGGACATACTGGTTGCGAAGCTCGGCGTGGATCAGGTCGATGTAGTAATCCAGCTCGTTGAAGTTGTTCGGGAAAAAAGCCCGCCCGCCGGTCAGGCCGACAATGTTCTGGATCTCGGAGCGCCCGTAGCCCAGCTTGCCTTGCTCGCCGATGGCGTATATCTGGACATCCGACTCCTTGGCGAACTCCCGGACCTCGGAGGAGGAATAACGGCTGCTGTTGTCCTCCCCGTCGGTGATGAGGATCAAGGCCTTCTTCTCGTTGGTCGCCTTCCTGATCTCGTCCAGACCCATGTAGACAGCATCATACAGCGCGGTTCGGCCTCCCGGCTGGCTGAAGGCGATCTGGTTCTGAATGGCCGCACTCTGGCTGGTGAACCGCTGTACGAGCCGGGTTCTCTGGTTGAACTCGACCAGGAAATATTCGTCCTCGGCTTTTCCGGCTTCGAGGAAACGCAGAATGGAATTGCGCGCCGTGTGAATATTGTCCTTCATGCTGCCGCTGATGTCGAAGATGATGCCGACGCTGATGGGTGCGGACTGCTGGGTGAAGTGGGAGATCGATTGCTCCACCTTGTCTTCGTAAACCCTGAAATGCTCTTTGGAGAGGCCGGTGACGTAACGGTTTAGCGGATCGGTGATGGAGACTTTGACGAAGACCGTTTCCACGCCGACCCGAAACAGGGGCCGGTCCTGATTCCTGTCTCCCGCCTGACGACCGTGCGACAGGGAGGCGATGACCATCAGAAAAACGGCCGCCGCGAGGGTTGTCCGAATCCCTCCGCCGTATCGCCGGTAAGCCATAGGTACACCTCCACCCTGCAGTATGATTCGCTAGCGCAAGTGTAGCAAACAGGGGGAACGTGTCAAGGAATGTCGGCTGCTAGGATTCCAGCCGGTCCAGGAATTCCAGACCGGCCAGGACCTCGCGCGGCTTGGAGCCTTCGGCGGGTCCCACCAGCCCGTTCTGGAACATCATGTCGATCAGCTTGGCAGCGCGCCCATATCCTATACTGAGCCTCCTCTGCAGCAGGGAGGTTGAGGCCCGGCCCTCGCTAACGACGATTCTGACGGCGTCGTGGTACAGCGGATCGCTCGCGGGGCCCGCAATGGGATTGCCGGCCTCATCAAGGTCCTCTTGCCCGTAAGAGAGCACGGAATCGTCATAGCGCGGACGGCCCTGCTGGCGCAAATGCTTGACGATGTCCTGCGCCTCCCGCTCGCTGACGTAAGCCCCATGAATCCGTATCATGCGGGAGGAGCCGGGCGGGATGAACAACATGTCCCCGTTGCCGAGCAACTGCTCGGCGCCGTTGGAATCGAGGATAGTGCGCGAGTCCACCTTGGACGCCACCTTGTAAGCGATCCTGCAGGGGAAATTTGCCTTGATCACCCCGGTGATGACATCCACGGAGGGCCGCTGGGTCGCCAGGATCAGGTGGATCCCGACGGCGCGGGCCATAGCGGCAAGGCGGGAAATCGCCTCCTCCACTTCCCGGGAGGAGACCATCATGAGGTCCGCCAGTTCGTCGATGACCAGCACCAGGTACGGCAGCGGCTTTTCGAGTTCGCCCCCCGGGTCCTCTTTTTCCAGCAGCGAAAGCTGGCGAGCCGTGGACCGCAGGAGGTTGTTGTACTGATCGATATTGCGCACGCCGCGCAGTGCCAGCTTGCGGTAGCGAGCCTCCATCTCGCTGGTAGCCCAGCGCAGCGCGTTGGCCGCCTCCTTCGGATCGGTCACGATGGGGGTCAGCAGGTGGGGTATGTCGGCATAGATTCCGAGTTCGAGCCGCTTGGGATCGATGAAGATGAACCTCACCTCCTCCGGCGCCGCCTTGTACAGAATGGAGGTGATCATGCAGTTCAGGCCGACGCTCTTGCCCGAGCCCGTGGCCCCCGCGATCAGAAGGTGGGGCATCCGGGCAAGCTCGGTCAGGTAGACGCTGCCGTTGATCAGCTTGCCGATCGCAAGTGTGAGCCTGGACTGGGATTTGCGGAATGGCTCCGACTCGATGATCTCCCGGAGCATGATGGTTTCCCGGTCGGTGTTGGGAATCTCCATGCCGACCGTTGCCTTTCCGGGGATCCTGTCTATGCGGATGGATTCCGCCTTCACGCCGAGGCACAGGTCATCCACCAGCCCGGTGATCCTGGAGTACTTCACACCCGCGTCGGGTTTGAATTCGAAGGTGGTCACGACGGGGCCGGGATGGATTTGTGTGATGCTGCCGTGGACGTCGAATTCCGCGCACTTTTCCGACAGCTGACGCGCACGCTCCATCAGCTCGACCTCGTCGACGGCCCGGGAGCCGGAGGCCTGCGTGAGCAGCTCTATCGGGGGCGGAACGTACTTCCGGCCGCGCGGCTTCGGCTCGGGCGGCGGGGGCTCCGGTTCCGGCGGCTTGACTGTAGGCGGGGACGTCTCGGGCGGAGGCGTGGCGAGCGCCGGCCTGACCGGCGAGGGCCGCGGCGCGACCTCCGGCGCCGCCGGCGCCTTCGTCCTGATATTGACGGTCCTTCGGGTTTTTTTCCTCTGCTCGCGCCATGCCCGGAAGCGCTCCCGCCAGCCGGGGACGGAGGGCGTGCCCTCCGTTGCCAGGCGCTCCCTGATGCCGCCTATGGAGAGGGTTGTGCTGGCCAGCAGCGCGATTACAAGGATCCCCCCGAGAAGGATTCCGGTCCCCGCCTGGTTCAGGTATGGCAGGAGCGCAGCGGACAGCAGCGCGCCGACCGTGCCGCCCGGTTCGTAGGACAGCCGGATGAAATCCGGCAGGAAAATCTGCAGTCCCGCGCTGGCCGTGCACAGCAGCAGCAGCACTCCCGCGGCGCGCATGGCAGGGGAGCGGATTTCGATGCCGAAAGCCAGCTTCCACCCCACAACGATCAGGGGCAGGGCAATCAGAAAGGCGGCCAGCCCGAAAACCTGCAGGAGCAGGTCGCTCGCGTGGGCCCCGATACGGCCCGCCCAGTTTTGCGCCTCAGACCTGTAGAAACGGGAATTGAAGCTGGAATCGCCCGGGTTATAGGTGAGCAGGCACGTGACGACAAGGGCGGCCAGCATCAGCATGAGAACGCCGAGGATTTCGTGCCGCTTTCTGCCCGTTTTAGCTGCCATCTTTCAACCGCCCGCTCATTCAAATCTCCAGCACGACCGGTACGATCATCGGACGCGTGGCAGTGCGTTTCCGGAAAAACCGCTTGAGATCCGCGCGCAGAAGCTCCTTGAGGACGACCGGATCCCGGCGCTCCTCTTCGGTCGCCTCGTGGAGGGTCCGGGCAATCTGGCTGCGCGCATCGGCCAGCAGCTCATCGCCGGCAGCCTCCAGTATGTGCCCCCGGCTAAGGAGTTCCGGCGAGCCTTCGGCGAGCGCGGTGGCTTTGTTGATGGCCACTACCGCCAGCACCACGCCCTCTTCCGACAGGTGCTGGCGGTCGCGTACCATCACCTCGTCCAGATCGGCGATTCCGCCCTCGTCAATGAGCCGGCGGCCGACGGGGGCCTTTCCGGCAACCTCGGCCGCGTCGGCCCGCAGCCTTATGATGTCTCCCGTTTCCACCAGGAGAATGTTTTCTTCGGGAATGCCCACTCCCTGCGCCAGCAGAGCGTGGTTGAAGAGCTGTCGGTACTCTCCGTGGATCGGGATGAAAAAGCGCGGCCGGATGAGATTCAGCATGAGCTTGAGCTCCTCCTGGCTGGCGTGCCCGGAGACATGAAGCATCGAGTGGCCCTCGTCAAAGACGCGCGCACCCCGGCGGCACAGGTGATTCACGATGTGCGATAGGCGGCTCTCGTTTCCCGGGATAACCCTGGCGCTGATGACCACGGTGTCCCCGGGATCGATGGAAAACTCCCTGTTTTTCCCCAGGGCAAACCTGGCCAGCGCCGCCATCGGTTCGCCCTGACTGCCCGTGCTGAGCAGGACGAGCTTTTCCGCGGGAAGCCTCTGCGCCTCGGCGGAATCCACAATCACTCCGGCCTGGATGTTCAGATAGCCCAGCTGCTGCGCAATGGCGGTGTTCTGCTTCATGCTCCTTCCGACCGGCACCACGCGGCGGCCGAACTCCCGGGCCAGGTCGAGGATGATCTGGATTCTGTGGATGCTCGACGCGAAGCAGGCCACCACGATTTTCTTTCTGCTGGAGTGGAAAACCTGCTCTAGGTTTCTGCGGACGCGGTCCTCGGAGGGAGTGTAGCCCGGCCGCTCGCTGTTGGTGCTGTCGGAGAAGAGCGCCAGTACGCCCTCCTCGCCGAGCGAGCTCAGCCTGGCGTAGTCGCTGAGCCGGAGATCGGGGGGCGACTGGTCGAACTTGAAGTCGCTCGTGTGCATGATGCGGCCGACCGGGGTGGTGAGGGCGACCGAGACGGCATCGGCAATGCTGTGGGTCACGTTCATAAACTCGAGCCGGATGTCGCCAAACTCGAGGTTGTCGCGAGGTTGAATGCTGTTCAGGGATACCCGGTCCAGCAATCCGCGCTCCTGCAGTCTGCCGCGGGCTAGACCCAGCGTCAGCGGTGTGCCGTAGACCGGGACCGGAAGCTCGTCGATCAGGAAAGGCAGGGAGCCGATGTGATCCTCGTGACCGTGTGTCAGAACCACCGCCCGGACTTCCTCCTTGTGCTCCAACAGGTAGGTCAGCTCCGGCACCACGAGGTCGACTCCCAGCAGGTCGTCTCTCGGAAACATGAGCCCGGCATCCACGACGATGATGGCACCGTTGTGGCGGTAGGCCATCATGTTCATGCCGAATTCGCCCACTCCCCCGAGCGGGACAATCTCCACGTGGTCTCTGGCAGTCACGGCGCATCCCGAACAGTGAGGACCGAGTATAGCACATGGGGCCGCGGCATCAGTGGATTGTGTCGGTGAAGGGAATCGTGCGGCCGCCCAGGTAGGGTGGCCGAACGGCCGCGATAGGATTTCTGCGTGTTGCCGCCGTTGCCTGCTGCCGCGACCGACAGGATCATCTGAGGAGCCATCCAGCGCGCCGATTGGGAGACCTGGCCACCCCCGTGTCAGGTTGAGGCAGGGCCGGCTGTTTCGAGGTTATGGCGCCTGTCCCCCGGACAAATTGAGGAAGCAGCGGGCGAGCTCTTCATACTCCCGGACCGAGAGTTGCTCCGCTCGGCGCGAGCCGTCAATCTCCGCGCATGACAGCAGCTTCCCGGTGTTTGCGCCGATGACAGCATCTCTGGGAAGGGCATTGGAGAGCATTTTGCGCCGATAGGCAAACGCAGCCTTTGCAATTCGGGCAAAAGCCCCGTCCAATCGACGGTCCGTTGGCAGATTGTATGGCCGGAGCTGGACTATGGCCGAGAAGACCCGTGGACGGGGGGAGAAACACTCCGGGCGCACACGGAACGCGAGCGCAACCTCGGCGAAGTGCCGGCAGAGTACCGAAAAGTAGCCGTACTGACGGGTACCCGGCACAGCGGTAATGCGTTGCGCAACCTCCAGCTGCACCATGAAGACGAGATCGCTGACCCGCAACGGCAGGCGCAGAGCTTTTTCGATGATAGCTGTGGCCAGGTTGTAAGGAAGGTTTCCAGCGATTCTAAGCCTTTTTGTGTGAGCGAGATATGGCGAAACCAGCGCCGCGATATCGGCCTCCATGACGTCGCAGGGCACAACAGTTGCGGAGGGGAAAGGCGCCAGGGCCGCCTCCAGCGGGGCTATGCATTCGGCGTCGACCTCCAGCGCCAACAGGCGGGACGCGGTCGGCGCCAAGCGTCTGGAGAGCGCCCCGTCGCCGGCTCCAATCTCCAAAACCAGGTCTCCAGAACCAGCCTGAATCAGCCTTGAGATGCGCTCCAGAACGCCCGTATCTCTAAGAAAATGCTGGCCTAAGTGCTTCTTGGCCCGGGGTTTCATTTGACTTGACATCACTCGGAACGGCCAACATAATTACTGTCGTTTTGCGTCTCAGTATCAATGCTTTCAACAGCCATCATAAACCGGAGAGGAGATCAGAATGAGCGGAAAAGTTGGCGAAGTCGGCGACCAGAACTTTGAGAACGAGGTCCTGAATTCCAAGGTACCAGTCCTGGTGGATTTCTGGGCCGCCTGGTGCGCGCCGTGCCGGATGCTGGCTCCCGTGGTCGATGCCGTCGCCGAAAAGTACGAAGGAAAGGCCAAAGTCGTCAAGCTGAACGTGGATGAGAACAACGTAACCTCCGGGAAATACAACATAAAGGGAATCCCCACGCTCCTGCTTTTCAAAGATGGTGTCGTCAAGGAGCAGATTGTCGGCAACACCACCAAAGAGACGATTTCCAAGATGATCGATAACCACCTGTAGTCCGGTGCGCGGGAGGCCTATCCATCCCACACCAGGGGCCTGCGCATCAGAACGATTTCATGGGAGATTGAGAAGGCGGGTCTCAGGTGCCCGTTGGAACCTGGCCGGCAGTGCTCGGAGCAGGGCCGGGTGCGCGCCGGAGCGGCCGGCCGGAATGTCCCTGATTTGCGGAGGGGTGCACTCCACGGGCCCGGCCTCAATTATCGAAACGGGATCGGATTCCCCCGGGAGCGCCCGAGCGAAAGAAAAAGCCATGGCCAACGTGATCGTAGTAGGAGCGCAGTGGGGTGACGAGGGTAAGGGCAAGATCGTCGACCTGATGACGGAGAATTTCGACATCGTGGCCCGTTACCAGGGTGGCCACAATGCCGGACACACCGTGATCATCGGCGGCCGGAAGTTTGTCCTCCACCTCATTCCCTCGGGAGTCCTTCATCCGGACAAGATCTGCGTCATCGGAAACGGCGTGGTCATCGACCTGCTGGCGCTGAAGGAGGAGATCGAAGGGCTGGAAGCCGCGGGCATCAGCTGCAAGGGACGCCTCTTCCTGAGCAACCGGGCCCATGTCATTCTCGACTACCACAGGATCGCCGAGGCGGCGGACGAAGAGCGCAGAAAAGAACGCCGCATCGGGACGACGCTGCGCGGCATCGGGCCGGCTTACGAAGACAAAATGGGGCGCAGAGGTCTGCGGCTCTGCGACCTGATAGACCTGGATTATCTGCGCTCTCACATAGAGGAAAACCTCCGGGAAAAGACCAGAGTGCTGCCTTCCGGCTTCGATGGTGCAAGCGCAGACGATATCTTCCGGCAGGTGGCGCAGCTCGGCGAGGAGATCTCCCAGTACGTGGTGGCGCTCCCCGAGTACCTGAACGGCGCCATGGATGAGGGGAAGAGCGTTCTTTTCGAGGGCGCCCAGGGAACCCTGCTGGATGTCGATCACGGCACCTATCCCTTCGTCACCGCGTCGAGCGCCAGCGCCGGCGGAGCATGCACGGGCACGGGAGTCGGCCCCACCAGGATCGACGGCGTCATCGGGATCACGAAAGCCTACACTACGCGTGTCGGGGAAGGTCCCTTCCCGACGGAGCTGCTCGATCAGACAGGCGAGCAGATCCGCGCCCGGGGGCAGGAGTATGGCGCCTCGACAGGCCGGCCCCGCCGCTGCGGCTGGTTCGATGCTGTGGTATTGCGGTATTCGCGGATCATCAACAATCTCGACACGCTGGTCGTTACCAAACTGGATGTGCTGGACGGCATGCCGGAAATCAGGATCTGCACGGGATACCGCTACAAGGGCACGCGGCTGGATTCCTTTCCGCCTGAAACCAGGATCTTGAAACGGTGTGAACCGGAGTACATCTCCGTTCCGGGTTGGGCGGACAGAACCGCCGGCAAACGCGAGTTCGCCGATCTGCCGGTTGCGGCAAGGGACTACGTCCAAAGGTTGACGGACCTGGTAGGGACCGAGATATCCATAGTCTCCACCGGCCCCGACAGGACGGAGACAACCATCGCCGCGCCGGAATCACGGATCCACTCCTGGATGCGCCTCTGACGCGCTGAGGCTGGAAGCGATCTTCGCGGGCCCACCCCTCTGCAGCCCGAAGAGCATTCTCCGGGCGGAAGACAACACGGCTCCCGCTCGAACCCGAAGGCAATGAACTGGAAAGCCCGGATCTTGTCCGCTAAGATGCCCGGGGTGCGATCTGCCGGCGGGCAGCAAGTTTTTGAAACCATTTCACGTGCGAGGCCACTTACCCCATGAGAGCTCGGAGTGGGGCTCTCGAAAGGAGCCTTGAGATGAAGGAGACAGTCATTCGGACCGGCGCGAGCCTGGCGCTCGCCTGGCTGCTGCTGGCAAACCCGGCAGGCGCGCAGGATTTTCAGCGAGCCTACGCCCTGGGTCCTGGGGGGATCATAAAGATCTGGAATATTTCCGGGAACATCATTGTGAAAGGCCACTCCGCGGACACTGTGGTGGTGACTGCAACGCGCTCGGGCCGGGACCGCGACCGAATCGAAATCGAGGACAAGAGCACCGACGGCCGCGTGGAAGTGGGGATCCGTTACCCGGAATCGGGCGACTGCCATGCAAGCGTGGATTTTGCGGTGCGTGTGCCTTCCTCGAAACCCTTCAACTTCGAACGCCTTTCGTCGGTCAGCGGGAATGTGGAACTGGACGGCATTTCGGGCCGGATCAAGGCACAGAGCGTCAGCGGTTCCGTTGTGGTGAAAAACACTGCCGGGACGGTCAGCGCCTCGGCGGTGAGCGGGAGCGTGGACGTGCACCTGAACCGGATCGAGGGGCTGGGCGACATGAGGTTCAGTTCCGTAAGCGGGCGGGTGACCGTCAGGGCACCCCGCGAGCTGGCTGCGAATGTGGCGATGTCGACTGTCAGCGGATCCCTCGAGACGGATTTTCCGATCGAGGTGATCGTGCGACGGTATGGCCCCGGCCGGTCGGCGCGCGGCAAGCTCGGCGAGGGATCCCGCAGCATCCGGATCACCTCGGTCTCGGGCCGTGTCATGCTGATCCGGAGTTGAAGGGGGGCCCGACAGGCGCTGCCGATGAGGAATCCGGGCCGCAGGGGATGCCTGCCGGCAGCATCGCGCCGGGCTCGGTGACAAAGGCACATCAATCGACGAAGGCATCGCCAGCTCGCGGGCCCGTTCCCTGGCACACCCGTCCGATCCTGAACTGGCACTGTACCTGTTGTCGGCCTACAGCCTGAAGGTGGAGCTGCTCCAGGAGCTGGCCTCCTGATCACTTCGGTTCGAGGGGCGCGGCCGCGAGCACAAGCAGCCGGGTGCCTTGACATTTTGCCCCCATCCTCTAAGATTAGTGCCTCGCCAAGCATGGGCCGTTAGCTCAGTCGGCAGAGCATCTGCCTTTTAAGCAGAGGGTCGCTGGTTCGAGTCCAGCACGGCTCACCAATCCAAG
>JBBIMP010000037.1:0-53648 GCA_037444305.1 Acidobacteriota bacterium | reverse complement strand
AAGATTACAGGGAACAATGGTGGCAGACGTGTTCAAACACGTGCTCAGCCTATGCGGCGGCGCTTGCTTTCCAGCCGCGCGACCTCGCGGCTGATCAGTTCGTCGTTCTCCTCAGACCGGTCGAGCCGGCGAATTGTCTCGATGGCCCGGTCGAAGTCGAAGAGGTTTTCGTAGGTGTCGGCCAGGCTCAGTATGGCCTGGCGGCGGCACTCCAGGCACGGGGACTCGGCCACCCTCTCGAAAGGCGCCACCGCCTCCTCGAACCGCTTCCGGATCTGGTAGATGCTCCCGATCTTGAGGAGCACTTTGTCCTGGAAATGGCCCGTGATGCCGGATTCCTCGATCCGCCGCAGCTCCCTCAGCGCCCGTTCGAAATCCTCCTTCTTGAAGTAGGCGTTGGCGCGTTCGAACTGCACCTCGGGCCTGTTCTCCAGATCCTCCCACTCGAGGATGCGGTCGTACTCCGAAATTGCCTGCGTCAGGTCGCCCAGCTCGTTGGCGTAGATTCCGGCAAGCTGGAGCCGCGCCTTGTACTCCTCGGCCCGCCCGGGAAACTCGCCGGCAAGCCGGTTGTAGTACTCGATGGCCTTGGGAAGGTCCCGCAGGTTTAGGTAGTAGATGTTGCCGATGTTCAGCAGGGCTTGCGCCGCCTGTCTGCCGCCCGGGTCCTGGTCGTAGAGCATGAGGTTCAGGCGGATGGCTTCGTCGTATTCCCCTTTTCTCCAGCGGGCCTCCGCCAGCTCGGCCACCCGTGCGGCGTCCGACTGGCACGCGGCCAGGGGGAGGAGCAGCAGGCAGAGGGCGAGCCGCCGGAGCATCACGAGGCGCCCTCTTCTTCCCCGCCCTCCTCTTCGGCAATCACGGCCAGGCTGGCAACGTAATCCTCGGCGCCCAGGTCGATGCACTTCACGCCGACCGCGGCGCGGCTCTGCGTCAGCCGGATGTCGGCGGCGTGCAGCCGGATGAGCAGGCCCTGGGCGGTGATGATCATGAGCGAGCTCTCCTCGTTCACGTGGCAGGTATTGACCACCTGGCTGTTTTTCCCGCCGATCCTGACGTTGATCACGCCTGCGCCGCCCCTGTGCTGTTTCGGGTATTCCTGCACCGGCGTGCGCTTGCCGTACCCCTTCTCCGTCACGGTCAGGATCTGCCCGTCCTCGGTGAACGTGGACATCCCGACCACAGCGTCACCCTTGCGCAGCCGGATCCCCTTGACCCCTCGCGCCGTCCGCCCCATGGGGCGGACGTCCCCCTCGCCAAAGCGAATGGCCTTTCCCTTCCTGGTGGCGAGAAGCACGTCGTGGGCGCCGCCGGTCAATCGGCAGCCGATCAGCTCATCCTCCTCGGGCACGGAGATGGCTATGATGCCGGTGGTTCTGGGATTGGAGTAGTCCGAAAGCGATGTTTTCTTCACGTAGCCGCTGCGCGTGGCCATCAGCACGTAGGTGTCGGGGTCGAAGTCCCGCACCGAGACCATGTCGGCGATCTTCTCCTCCTTGGAGAGATGGACCAGGTTGACGATGGCTTTGCCCTTGCCGGCGGTCCCTACGTCGGGGATCTCGTGGACCTTCAGCCAGTATACCTGGCCCCGGTTCGTGAAGAAGAGGATATAGCTGTGGGTCGAGGCCACGAACACATGGTCGATGAAGTCCTCCTCGCGGGCGGTCATGCCCTTGCGGCCCTTTCCGCCCCGCCCCTGGGCGCGGTACAGGGATGCGCTGGTCCGCTTGATGTAGCCGCTGTGCGTAACGGTGATGACCACATCCTCCTCGGCGATCAGGTCCTCCGGCGTGATGTCCGGCTCCTCGCCCCTGATCTCGGTCCGCCGCGGGTTGGCGTACGTGTCGCGCAGCGACTCCAGCTCGCCGATGATGACGCCCCGCAGGACCGTTTCGCTGGCCAGGATCTCCTTCAGGCGCGCGATGAGCTTCAGCGTCTCCTCGTAATCCGCGACGATCTTCTCGCGCTCCAGCCCGGTCAGCCTCTGGAGCCTCATTTCCAGGATGGCCTGCGCCTGGGCCGCCGAGAAACCGAACCGTTCCACCAGCCCTTCCTTCGCGGCCGCCGGCTCTTTCGCCGCGCGGATCAGGGCGATGATTTCGTCCAGGTATTCGAGCGCTTTTTTCAGGCCTTCGAGGATGTGGGCCTTCTGCTCCGCGTTTCGCAGGTCGAAGCGCGTCCGCCGCCGCACGACCTCCTTGCGGTGCTCGATGAAGCAGGAGAGCGCCTCCTTGAGGCTCAGCACCCGGGGCTGGTTGTTGACGATGGCCAGCAGGATGATCCCGAAGCTCGACTGCATGGGCGTGAGCTTGTACAGGTTGTTGAGCACCACCGGGGGAAGCTCGCTCTTCTTCAGCTCGATGACGATCCTCATCCCCTCGCGGTCGGACTCGTCGCGCAGGTCGGAGATTCCCTCCAGTCGCTTGTCCCGGACCAGCTCGGCGATCTTTTCGATCAGCTTCGCCTTGTTGGTCTGGTAGGGGATCTCGGTGACGACGATCGCCTCGCGCTCGCTCGAGATCCGCTCGAAACCCGCCCGGGCCCGCATGGTGATGATGCCGCGGCCGGTCTCGTAGGCGGCCCGGATGCCCTCCCGGCCGTTGATGAACCCGGCGGTGGGAAAATCCGGCCCCGGGACGTGCGCCATCAGCTCCGCCAGGCCGGCATCGGGGTTTTCCAGCAGGTGGATGGTGGCGTCGATGACCTCCCCCAGGTTGTGGGGCGGGATGTTGGTCGCCATCCCCACCGCGATCCCCGACGACCCGTTGACCAGCAGGTTCGGGAATTTCGCCGGCAGGACCAGCGGCTCCGTGAGCGAGTCGTCGTAGTTCGGGCCGAAGTCGACCGTGTCCTTTTCGATGTCCGCCAGCAGCTCGTCGGCGAGGCGGGACATCCGGACTTCGGTGTACCGCATGGCCGCGGGATTGTCCCCGTCCACCGAGCCGAAGTTCCCCTGCCCATCGACCAGCGGGTGCCGGATCGAGAAGTCCTGCGCCAGCCGGACGATCGTGTCGTAGACCGCGCTCTCGCCGTGCGGGTGGTATTTGCCGATGCAGTCCCCGACGATGCGCGCGGACTTCTTGAACGGCTTGTTGTACGTGTTCCCCAGCTCGTTCATGGCATAGAGCACGCGCCGGTGGACCGGCTTGAGCCCGTCCCTGGCGTCCGGCAGCGCGCGCCCGATGATCACGCTCATGGCATAGTCCAGGTAGGACTTGCGCATTTCGTCGATGATGTTGACGGGGAGATGTTCCTGTGCGGCTTCCATGTCTTGGTCTTAGATATCCAGATTCCGGACGTTGAGGGCGTTCTCCTCGATGAAGCGGCGCCGCGGTTCCACGGCGTCTCCCATGAGGATGGTGAAGATGGCGTCGGTCTGAACCGCGTCGTCGATCGATACCTTGAGCAGCGTGCGCGATTCCGGATTCATGGTGGTTTCCCAGAGCTGGTCGGGGTTCATTTCGCCCAGCCCCTTGTACCGCTGGATGGCGAGCCCCTTCTTGCCCAGCACCACGATGCGCTGCAGGAGCTCCTCGCTCGAATGCAGGACGGCTCTGCTGCCGTTCTCGCGGACCGTGAAGGGCGGCTTCTCCAGCGGCGCCACCTCGGAGTAGAGCTGGAACAGGCGCAGCCACTCGGCCGAAGAGAGGAGTTCCCAGTTGATGCCCAGCCGGTAACCGCCCCGCCCCTTCTCGACCACCAGGGAGTGCAGCTCGTGCTCCTCGTCCACTTCGATCCGCGCCTCGTAGCCGATCTCCTCCAGGACGCGGCCCAGCTCGCTCAGCAGCTCCCGGTCCTCAAAAAGCTGCCGCAGCGTGAAGCCGTTCTTGAGCAGCGCGTCGTCTCCGGCGACGAATTCCAGGATGCGGGTCAGGAGCTGCGCATCCTCCGTCCTGCGGCGCAGTTTGCCGTACAGGGACGCGTGCTCGTTGACGCCCTTCAGCAGCTGGACCAGCCGGGCGCCGCTCAGCTGCAATCCGGTCTTTTCGACCGTGACGACCACGTCGGCCGTGCCGCGGTTCATCAGGAACTCCTCCATCGACCGCTCGTTCTTCAGGTACTGGATGGACTTCCCGTGGCGGATGCCGTACAGCGGCGGGCTCGCGATGTAGATGTGCCCGTTCTCTATCAGGTCGGGCATCTGCCGGTAGAAGAAGGTGAGCAGCAGCGTCCGGATGTGGGAGCCGTCGACGTCGGCGTCCGTCATGATGATGACCCGGTGGTACCGGAGCTTTTCCAGCTCGAAGTCCTCGGAGCCGATGCCGGTGCCGATCGCCGAGATCATCGTGGCCACTTCCTGGTTGCTCAGCATCTTGTCGAAGCGCGCTTTCTCGACGTTGAGGATCTTGCCCTTGATGGGCAGGATGGCCTGGAACCTCCGGTCCCGCCCCTGCTTGGCCGAGCCGCCGGCGCTGTCCCCCTCCACGATGAAAAGCTCGCAGAGGCTCGCGTCGCGCTCCTGGCAGTCGGCCAGCTTGCCGGGCAGCAGCACGCTGTCCAAAGCCCCTTTGCGCCGCGTAAGGTCGCGCGCCTTGCGCGCCGCCTCGCGCGCCCGGGCCGCCTCGATCGCCTTGGTGACGACCCTCCGAGCCGCCGGCGGATTCTCCTCCAGGAATGCCCCCAGGCGCTCGTTGACCACGGCCTCCACGATGCCCTTGACCTCGCTGTTGCCCAGCTTGGTCTTGGTCTGGCCTTCGAACTGCGGCTGCTTCAGCTTCACGCTGATCACCGCCACGAGGCCCTCCCTCACGTCTTCGCCGGTCGGGTTGTCCTTGAGATCCTTCAGCAGGTCATTGGCCTGGCCGTAGGCATTGATCGTGCGGGTCAGCGCCGACTTGAAGCCGATCAGGTGGGTGCCGCCCTCATGTGTGTTGATGTTGTTGGCAAAGGTGTAGATGTTCTCGGCGTAGCCGTCGTTGTACTGCATCGCCGCCTCGACCAAGACGTCATCCCTCTCGCTCTCGAAGTAGATGACGCCGGCGTGCAGCGCGGTCTTGTTCTGGTTGAGGTGTTCGACGAAAGAGACGATCCCCCCTTCGTACTTGAACACAGCCCGCTCTTCCGACCGGAGATCCTCGACGGCGATCTCCAGCCCCCTGTTGAGAAAGGACAACTCCCGCAGCCTTCCGGCGATCGTGTCGAAGTTGAACTCCAGGGTTTCGAAGACCTTTTCGTCGGGCCTGAAGGTGATCTTGGTTCCGCGCCTCTGCGTCGTCCCGGTCTGCCGGAAATCGGTCACCGCCAGTCCGCGTTCGTAGCTCTGCTCGTAGACCTTCCCGCCCCTCCAGATTTCCAGATCCAGCCGTGCGCTGAGCGCGTTGACCACCGACACGCCGACGCCGTGAAGTCCTCCGGACACCTTGTAGGATTGGTTGTCGAACTTCCCGCCCGCATGCAGGACCGTCATGACCGTCTCCGCCGCGGATTTCTTCGTCTGCTCGTGGTATTCGGTGGGGATCCCGCGGCCGTTGTCGACAACCGTGATGCTGTTGTCGATATGGATCGAGACCTCGATCCTGCTGCAGTGGCCGTTCAGGGCCTCGTCCACCGAATTGTCGACCACTTCGTAAACCAGGTGATGCAATCCGTCGACCGAGGTGGCGCCGATGTACATAGCGGGCCTCATCCTCACGGCCTCCAGCCCCTCCAACACCTTGATATCCTTGGCTCCGTACTCCTCTCCCGAGAACTCGGCCCCTTCCCCTCCGGCCCCTTCTTGCACAGCCCGGCTGTTCTCTTCCATGACGACGTCCCTGCCAGCACTCCGCGGTCCGGTTCGCGGGAGGTTTCTTTTTGATAGTAACGTGTTTATTTACAATGGTTTATTTACAGATTTCCGGACCGCAAAGTATACCACACGAACGCCCTGGACCGGAGCGATTTTTCTGCTTATTTCGCCCCTTGGGGTGAGACAATAAAAACAACCATATCAGTGATTTAAAGCGATTGATGGCGGTCAGCTCCCGGTCGGGCTCCCGGTCGGCCCATCCTGCCGCATTTCCCGGTCAAATTCGTCGGCGACGGTGCCGTTTCGTATCTCGAAGCGCCGGCTTTCGGCGTCGAAGCCGCCGGTGAAAAGATCCCTTGTGGTCGTCAGCATGGTCTGGGTTCGGGGCACGATGTATTCCAGGAAGGTCATCATCCTTGCCTGGTCGAGCTCCGTTTCCACATCGTCCATCAGAAAGACCGGGTAGTAGGTGTGGCGTTCGCGGTGCAGTTCCAGCTGGGCGATGTAAAGCGAGAGCAGGCAGCTTCTCTGCTGCCCCGCAGATCCGAAGGCGGCGAGCGCGCGCCCGTCCACTAGAATTTCGAGCTCATCCCTGTGGGGGCCGACCGAGGTGTGGCCGCTTCTCTCGTCGCGCCTTCTGGCTTTCGCCAGACCTTTCCTGAGCAATGCCGCAAATTCCTCTTCCCGCCCTCCGCCGCTCGCGCATGGGGCATATGCGAGCTCGAATTCCTCGCGCCCGAACATTCCGCGGGGGATTTTTCTCCTCATCTCCCCTACATATTCCGCCCGGTTGCGCATGATCCTCGCTCCTTCCACGATCACCTTCTCGTCCCAGCTTTCCAGGGCCGTTCGGTCGACGCTCTCGCGCCCGTCGCGGATCGCGCACAGCAGCGTATTCCTCTGCTTCAGAGCCCGCCCGAAGGATGCCAGGCTCCGCAGGTGCGACGGCTGGATCCCCGTGATCGCGCGATCCAGAAAGGCACGCCGGTCGGCCGGACTCCCGCGGACCACTTTCAGGTGCTCCTGAGTGAAAGCCATCACCGGCAGCATTCCCGTGAACTCGTCCACTCTTGCGGGTTTTCCGTGGAGGTACAGCCGCTTTTCGGAGGGGAAGAGCGTCACCGCCAGCCGCCGCTGTAATCCCCCGTGTGCGGCCGTGCCTTCGACACGCCCCCCCTGCTGCCCGAACTGAATACACTCCTTGGCTGAAGCGGTGCGAAAACTTCTGCCGTAGCCCAGGAAATAGATGGCTTCGAGGAGGTTGGTCTTCCCCTGCCCGTTCCGCCCGAAGAACAGATTGGCGCCCCGGCAGAAGGCAATCTCCTGCTCGCGGAAGTTGCGAAACAGGTGAAGTCGAAGCCCTAGTAGTTGCACTCCTAAAACTTCATCGGCATGACGATGTAGCGGTATTCGAGATCCCCTTCGCCCGCCGGGCTGAGCATCCCCTGGGTTTCCCCATCCTTCACGGAGATGTTCACAGATTCGGAGTGGCAAACATTGAGGAAATCAAGGATGTAGGAGGGATTGAATCCGATCTCCAGCTTCCCCGCGTTGAACTCTGCCGGTATGACCTCCCTGGCCTCTCCCGCCTCCGCGCTGCTGGCGGTGATCTCGAGAGATCCCGGAGCAAAAGCCATTCGGACCGCCCTGAGCTTCTCATCCGACATGATCGCGGCCCTGCGCAGCCCCTCGGCCAGGGCGCGCGCCGGAACAACCGCCAGCTTGTCGTTGTCCCGCGGCACGACCATCTCGTAGTTGGGAAACTGGCCCGCGAGCACACGCGAAACCAGTTTTCTGCCGGGGACGGAGAAAAACAGGTGGTTCTCGTCCCGGCTGAAAATGACCAGGAGTTCCTGTTCCCCCACGATCTTCAGGATCTCGACCAGTGTTTTCCGCGGGATCAGGGCGCGGATCTCCCCGTCAACGTCCGGCAGTTCCATCTCCCTCGACACCACGGCCAGTCGGTGGCCGTCGGTGGCCACCATCCGGATCTCCCTCGGTTTGAGCATGAGCATCGCTCCACTCAGGGCGTACCGGGACTCCTCCTGCGTAATGGCGAACATCGTCCGCTGGATGAGAGCCTTCAGGACAGTCCCCGGGATTGCCACCCCCGTGGCCGGCCCCTCGGCCACCGACGGGAAATTCTCGCGTGGCAGGCCGACGACCTTGTATTCGGACTTGCCCGATTGGACGCCGACCCAGTCGTTTTCCAGGAGGCTGCAGCGGATGATGCTCTCCTCGGGAAGCAGGCGCACGATGTCGAAGATCCGCCGCGAGGATACCGTCATGCTGCCGGGCGTCTCCACTTCCGCCTTGCAGCCGCAGCAGATGCTCACATCCAGATCGGTGGCGGTGATATCCAGGCGCTCGCCCTCGGCCTCGAAAAGGATGTTGGAGAGAATGGGGATGGTGCTCTTTTTTTCGATGATCCCCTGGACCAGGCTAAGCTCGTTCAGCAGCGCGTTGCGCTCGACGGTGAACTGCATTCCTGTCCGGTCTGCGGATGGGCTGGTCATGAAGCTCTCCTCTTAGAAAACGATTCGGGAAACTCTGCTTGTCCCGCCGCCCCCGCATGGCATGCGTAAGGCGCGCGCTTCAGAGGCGAGCGATTATAGCAAATCGGCGGCTCTGTGTGACGGGGAACTTTCTTTCCTCTGCAATGGGAATTATTGATGCTTTCTATTATCTAGAAGAAATAGTAGTGGCTGTGGATTTGTGGAAATGAGGGCGAAAGCCCGGTCCCTCAGCCATCTGCCGCGTGGAAAAACCCCGGGGTTCCTTGTGAGAAAGAGGAGTCTCGTGTGGAAGTTCCGGGTCCGGTGTTTTCCACACAAAAGCCCACCGGCCGGCAATGTGGAAAACACGGCTAAGAGATGAAGGGACAGCGGGCTGCTCTGTGGAACGAGGAGTGAAAAAGCGACCGCTAAGACAGGGACTGAAGAATCTTGGCGAGAGCCGTGCCGGTCTCGGGATCTTCGGCCCTCAATTCCTCCACCTTGCGGATGGAGTGGAGCACCGTCGTGTGGTGCTTTCCGCCGAAGTCCTTCCCGATCTGGGGCAGGGAGAGGCCCGTCAGCTGCTTGCAGATGAACATGGCTATCTGCCGGGGCCGTGCGATCCGCCGTGAGTTGCTCCTGGACTTGAGTGCGGAAGGCTTCAGGCCGAAGTAGCCCGATACGGCCCGGAGGACCATGTCGGAGGAGATGACCCGTTTTTCCTCCACGACGAGGTCCCTGAGCACCTCCCTGGCGTAGCCGACGTCGATTTCGGCGGCGTCGATCCCGTCGAGCGAGGCGCGGGCGGTCAGGCGGGTAAGGGCGCCCTCCAACTCCCGGATGTTGCTGCGGACGCCCCCGGCAATGTACATGGCGACGGCGTTCGGCAGGTCGAAGGAGTCCGTGGCCGCCTTCTTCTTGAGGATGGCGATCTTGGTTTCCAGATCCGGAGGCTGAATGTCGGCGATGAGCCCCCATTCGAAGCGGGAGTGGAGGCGCTCCTCCAGCGTCGGGATTTCTCGCGGGGGGCAATCGCTGGTGATGACGATCTGCTTCTGCGCGTCGTAGAGCGCGTTGAACGTGTGAAAGAACTCCTCCTGCGTCCGGTCCTTGCCCGCCAGGAACTGGATGTCGTCCATCAGCAGCACGTCGATGTTGCGATACTTTTCGCGGAAGAGCATCGTGTGGTCGAAGCGGATGGAGTTGACCAGTTCGTTCATGAAGCGCTCGGAGGACATGTAGGAAAGCCGCAGCTTCGGATTGCGCCTCCGGATTTCGTGCCCGATCGCATGCATGAGGTGCGTCTTTCCGAGCCCGACGCCGCCGTATATGTACAGCGGATTGTAGGCCTTGGCCGGCTGGTCGGCCACCGCCAGGGCGGCCGCGCGGGCGAACTGGTTGCTGGCGCCGACCACGAAGGAGTCGAAGGTGTACTTGGGATTGAGCACGAGCGGGAGGTCGCCGTTGCCGTTGGGCTTCGGAGGCGCAGGCTCGGGATTGGGAGTCGCCGGTTGCTGCACCGACACGTCCAGGCGCAGCGGTGTCTGCAAGGCCTGGGAGGCGACTTCCAGAAGCAGCTCGGAGTAATTCTCCAGCAGGCAGGAGCGGAAGTTTTCGTTGGGGACCTTCAGATGGAGCGTGCGGTCATCGCATTGCACGAAAGTGATGGGGCGGAACCAGGTGTCGAAACATTGCCGGTTTACCCTTTTGCCGACCGAAGTGAGGACCTGAGCCCAGAGTTCCATCGTGCGCAACGCCCAGGGGAAACGAGACGAAAAAAAGAAAAAACCTGGCTGCCCGCGCCGGAGATTTCCACAGGCATTTCCACAGCTGTGGAAAAAAGAAAGCCCTCGAGCAACAGAAATTCCCCGTTCCTGTTGCCCCCGACAAATCGCTTTATTTGGATTGCCTGGTGAGAACCCTCGACCGCCGGCGCGAAGCAAATCGACTCAACAACGTTGGTCAAAGTAGCACACGGTTTTTTCCTGTGCAATAAAAAAAGAGAAAAAGTTTTGCGCGGGAGATTCGGCTGAAACCCTTTATGGGAGCGGGTTTCAGGCGAATAGGCGCTTGCGGGACAAAGAAATCAGGGGTTGAAAGAGTGGCGGCCGAGCAAACGGTTCTGCGCCGCGGCTGCGAATAGGAAATTTGATATTTTTGACCGCAAAACGGGCCTCTGCGGCGCCTGGGGCACACCCGGATCAAGCGGAAGCAGGGCGGAAGTGGGGGAGAAGGCGCCGGTAGGTTTGGCTCAGGTCCTCCGGCAGCACGCGGGTTTCGGAGATCACGGATACGAAATTCGTATCCCCGGTCCAGCGCGGCAGCACGTGCAGGTGAAGGTGGTGCGCCACGCCGGCGCCGGCGGCGCGGCCGAGGTTGAGACCGAGGTTGTAGCCTTCGGGTTCGTATTCGGCGGCCAGGGCGCGCTCGGACTGGCGGGCCAGGGACATCAGCGCGTACAGCTCATCGGGTTCGGCGTCGGATAGAAACGAGATGTGGCGGTTGAGAACGACCATGAGGTGCCCCGAGGTGTAGGGAAAGAGATTGAGGAGGACGAAGGCGAGGTCTCCCCGGTGGAGGACGAGGTTTGCCTCGTCGCGGTCCTCCGAGCAGATCCGGCAGAAGACGCAGCCGGAATCCGTGCGGCCAAGGCCGCGGATGTATTCGTAGCGCCAGGGCGTCCAGAGGCGGTCCATCACTGCTGGTTGATCAGATCCTTGATCTCCTTGCCGGGCTTGAAATAGGGGACCTTCTTCGCCGGCACGACCACGCCGGTTCCGGTTTTCGGGTTTCTTCCCTGCCTGGAAGCGCGGTGGCGGATCCGGAAGGACCCGAACCCGCGCAGCTCGATCTTTTCGCCGCGCTGGAGCGATTCTGTAATGCTGTCCAACACCGTCTGGACGATCACCTCGGAGTCCTTCTTGGTCAGGTCGGCCTGGTTGGCGACTTCCTCTACTAGATCGGCTTTAGTCATGTTGGCTCATCTCCAGAGATATTGAAAACGGATCTGTGCTTCGGAGCGGTCGTGATTCAGCGGAACGATGGAACGGGCGTCCCCGAGCAGGATATCGAGGATCGACAGCCGCTTCTTCGGAGGTGAAATCGTCCTGGGCTCTCCGGGGATGCCCGCCAGCTTTGCCGCAGCGGCAACGGCATCCTGCAGCGTGCCGAGTTCGTCGACGAGGCCGTTTTCCAGCGCTTCGAGTCCGGTGAAGATCCTGCCGTCGGCCAGGCCGCGCACCTGCGACTCCTCCATGTTGCGGTTGGCGGCGACAGCGGCCACGAACTGGGAGTACATGTTGTCGATCAGGTTCTGGAAATAGGCTTTCTCCTCGTCGGTGAGGGGGCGCGTGGGCGAACCCGCATCCTTGTACTCACCGCTCTTTATCACGACGCTCTGCATTTTGGCCCAGCGGAGCAGGTCCCCGTAATTGTACCACTCGGCGATCACGCCGATGCTGCCCGTGATCGAGCCGGGATTGGCGAAGATCCGGTCGGCGGCGCAGGCGATGTAGTAGCCGCCGGAGGCGGCCACCGAGGCCATGCTCACGACCACCTTTTTTCCGGTTTCCGCGCGGAGCTTGCGCACGGCTTCGTGGGCTTCCTGGGAGGCGGCGACGCCGCCGCCCGGGGAGTTGATCCGGAGCACGATCGCCTTGACGCCGGCATGGCGGCCGTACTCCTTCAGTTGGCTGTTGAATTCCTTCGCATCGAAGATGATCCCCTCGAGGTCCAGCACTGCGACCTGATTGCCGGAGAGGGAGAAGGCGGGACCGCCCTCGCGCGAGACGTAGAAGCCCAGCGCCAGCAGGGAGAGCACGAAGAACAGCAGCGCTCCCCCCCCGACAACCAGCCATAGCAGCAAGTTGGACCGTCGGTCCCGCATTTTCACCTGCCTAAAAGCAGCCTTACTCGCTGGTGGGCTTCCTCAGGCGCTGCAGCTGTTCTCCGAGGCGTTCGCCCATCGAGGCATTCCCGGAATCGGCCGACGCCATGTAGGAATCGATGTCCACCCGCGGCTCGTCCTCCTTCATGGCCTTGAGGCTGAGCCCGATCTTTTTCTCGGCCAGGTTGAGCTTCACGATCTTCATGTCGATCTCCTGCCCGACGCTTAGGAACTCGGCCGGCCGCTCGACATGCTTCTCGTCCAGCTCGGACACGTGGCACAGACCCTCGATGCCCTCCTGGATCTCGATGAAAGCGCCGAAATTGGTCATGCGGGCCACCTTGCCGCGCACGACGTCGCCGACCTTGTGGGCGTCAAACCACTCCTCCCAGAGATCCGGCTCCAGCTGCTTGATCCCGAGGGAGAGCTTCTGGTTGGCCGCATCCACGCTGAGGATCACAGCCTGGACCTCGTCGCCCTTCTTCAGCACCTCGGAGGGATGCTTGATCCTCTTGGTGCGGGAAAGGTCGGAGACGTGCACCAGCCCGTCGATGCCCTCCTCCACCTCGACGAAGGCGCCGAAATCGGTCACGTTGCGGACGGTGCCGGTGATCACCATGCCCGGGGAGTAGCGTGTCTCGATGACATCCCAGGGATTGGGTTCGGTCTGCTTGAGCCCGAGCGAAATGCGGCGGGCTTCGATGTCGATGTCGAGCACCACCACCTCGACCTCCTCGCCGACGCTGACAATCTTCGAGGGGTGCTTGACGCGCTTGTTCCAGGTCATCTCCGAGATGTGGATCAGGCCCTCGACCCCCGGCTCGAGCTCTACGAAGGCGCCGTAGTCGGTCAGGCTGACGACCTTGCCCCGGATCCGGATGTTTTTCGGGTAGCGCATGTCGGCGTGCAGCCACGGGTCTTCCGTGAGCTGCTTGTATCCCAGCGACACCCTGCCGTCCTCGCGCGAGAACTTGATTACCTTCACCTTCACGTTGTCGCCCACGGAAAAGAGCTCAGAGGGGTGGTTCACGCGGCCCCAGGACATATCGGTGATGTGCAGCAGGCCGTCCACGCCGCCGAGGTCGATGAAGGCGCCGTAATCGGTGATATTCTTCACCACGCCGTCCATGGCCAGACCTTCCTCCAGAATCTCGAGGGTCTTGGCCTTCTCCTCCTTCATCGACTCCTCGAGGACGGCCTTGCGGGAGAGCACGATGTTGCCGCGCTTCTTGTTGACCTTGATCACCCGCATCTCAAACTCTTCGCCGCGCAGGCTGTCCAGGTTGCGGATGGGGCGCACGTCGATCTGGCTTCCGGGCAGGAAGGCGCGGACGCCGATGTCGATCGCCAGGCCGCCCTTGATCCGCTCGATCACCCGGCCTTTGACGACCGAGCCGTCGCGATAGGCGCGCTCGATGTCGTCCCAGATCTTCATCCGCTCGGCCTTCTCCCGGGAGAGCACCACGTAGCCCTCCGAGTTCTCCGTCTGCTCGAGGAACACGTCGATCTCGTCGCCCACCTTCACGGTGAGCTGGCCGCGGTCGTCCATGAACTGCTCGGCCGGGATGATGCCCTCCGATTTGAAGCCGACGTCGACCACGACGCCGCCCCCGGAGAGGGCAATAACCTTGCCCTTGATGACTTCGCCCTCGGAGAAACTCTGCGTTCTCCCCTCGTAAGCTTCCAGAAGCGCCTCGAAGTTGTTCTCGAGATCCTTTGTTCCCTGGCCCGCAGATTCGGCGGTCTCGTCCACGGACGAATTATCCCGGCGCGGACTCGCTTCCGGATGGGTGCTGCTGACTTCAAAAGACATCCCTACCTCCTTAATTTACCCGTGCAGGTTGTAGGGAACCTGCGAGGGATCTTGTATTTAAGCTTAAGAAGGATGACGTTGTCTGGCGGGACAGAAACAGCTTATCGGGTGGTTGCCGACGGTATTGCTGCTGTAGGTCCAAAGAGTGTCATTCCTTGCATTCACTAGAAATATAAGCTGTTCTTTATACCCCCCGCGCGGGATCAATGTCAAGTGTTGATAGTGTGGAATTTATGGGCCCGGCGGCGGGCTCCTCCGAGGTTTGCGATACGCTCGGATGCGGTGCCGGCGGAGGATGGCCGAGGCGGATCGCGCCCCGGCACCACCAAAACCTCCGGAATTCGGGCTTGCCCGCCACCCCTCTCTGCGATAGAAATGCTTCTCACGTGTGCATCACCGAAATGCGGGTGGAGCGAATGAGGCGTTTTTATCGTCTGGCCGGCGAAGGGATTGAGACCTGTTTCTATGTCGAGCACTCCGGGCGCCTGGAGGAGAAGGATCTCCGGGTTCTGCGGTGGCTTCTGGCAGAGACCTTCGAGCCCGGGAACTTCGCAGACGAATCCCTGCTCCCCGTCGGCGAAGGCGCCGTAGTAGAGATCGGCCCCCGCCTCAACTTCGAAACGGCTTTTTCGACCAACGCGGTCTCGATCTGCCGCGCCTGCAACGTGGACAGCGTCGTGCGGATCGAGAAGGCTCGGCGGTGGCTGATCGCGCCGGACCGCGACCTGAACCGGTTTGTCGCAGGGCACCACGACCGGATGACCGAGTGTCTCTACCCCTCGCCGATCGACACCTTCGACCCGGGGATCGTGCCGGAAGAGGTCCGCGCGGTCCCGCTGCTGGAAGAAGGGATCGAGGCGCTCGGCAGGATCAACCGGGAAATGGGCCTCGGCATGGATGCCTGGGACCTGGAGTTCTACCACAACCTGTTCGTGAAGGGCTTCCGGCGCAATCCCACAGACGTGGAGTGCTTTCAGCTCGCCCAGGCCAACAGCGAGCACTCCCGGCACTGGTTCTTCCGGGGCAAGCTGGTGATCGGCGGGCAGGAGGCGCCGGAAACGCTGCTGGGGATCATCAAGTCCTCCCTCGCCGCCAATCCGTCCAACAGCGTCATCGCCTTCAAGGACAATTCGAGCGCCATAAGTGGCTACGAAATCTCCACCATCATCCCCGGGTGCCCCGGGAAAAGCTCCCGGTTCGTCCCGTGGCGGGGCCGGTACGACATCATCTTCACCGCCGAGACCCACAACTTCCCGAGCGGCGTGGCCCCGTTCCCGGGGGCCGAGACGGGGACGGGCGGACGCATCCGCGATGTCCAGGCCACCGGCCGCGGGGCGCTGGTGGTCGCGGGCACAGCAGGCTACTGCACCGGCAATCTGCACATTCCCGGCCATGCCATACCCGGCGAGGAGCCCGGCTTCGCCTATCCTGCGAACTTGGCCTCTCCTCTCCAGATAATGATCGGGGAAAGCGACGGGGCCTCGGACTACGGGAACAAGTTCGGAGAACCGGTCATCCAGGGATTTGCCCGCTCCTTCGGCCTTCGCCTGCCGGACGGCAGCCGGCGCGAGTGGATCAAGCCGATCATGTTCACCGGCGGCGTCGGCCAGATCGACGCGCGGCACCGCGCAAAGGAAGCGCAGGAGCGAGGGATGCTGATCGTCCAGATCGGCGGCCCGGCTTACCGCATAGGCATTGGCGGCGGCTCGGCCTCGAGCATGATCCAGGGGGAGAACCTCGAGGAGCTCGACTTTTCCGCCGTGCAGCGCGGCGATGCGGAGATGGAGCAGAAGCTGAACCGGGTCATCCGCGCGTGCGTGGAAATGGGGGAAGAGAATCCGATCGTCAGCATTCACGACCAGGGGGCGGGCGGGCCCTGCAACGTGGTCACCGAGCTGGTCGCCCCGGCCGGCGGCCGCATCGACATCCGCAACATCAGGCTCGGAGACCGGACCATGTCGGTGCGCGAGATATGGGGGGCCGAATACCAGGAGCGGAATGCGCTTCTGCTCAGGCCGGACCGGATCGGGCAATTCCGGGAGATCTGCCGCCGGGAAAAGGTACCCTGCGAGGTGCTGGGGGAGATCACGGGGGACGGTCGCATCGTGGTGCACGACAGCCGGGATGATTCGACGCCGGTCGACCTGGAGCTGGAGCCGATCCTCACAAACATTCCCCAGAAGGTTTTCCGCCTCGAACGGATTCCACCGGCACTTGCGCCGCTGGAGCTGCCCGCCGACCTGACCTTGGAGCGGGCGCTGCAACTTGTCTTCCGCCTGCCTGCGGTCGGATCCAAGGGCTTCCTTGTGCGGAAGGTCGACCGCAGCGTGACGGGCCTGGTGGCGCGCCAGCAGTGCTGCGGACCGCTGCAGCTGCCGGTCTCCGATGTCGCCGTGATTGCGCAGAGCCATTTCAGCCTGACCGGCGCGGCGCTGGCGATCGGGGAACAACCCCTGAAAACGCTGGTCGATGCGGCCGCCGGCGCGCGCATGGCCGTGGGCGAAGCGCTGACCAACATCGTCTGGGCGCGCATTTCGGACATCTCCCACATAAAGTGCTCGGTCAACTGGATGTGGGCGGCGAAAGCGCCGGGAGAAGGCGCGGCGCTGTACGACGCGGCGAACGCGCTGCGGGACCTGATGGTTGCCGTCGGCATCGCCGCCGACGGCGGCAAGGACAGCCTGTCCATGGCGGCCAGGGTCGGCGACGAAACGGTCAAGGCGCCGGGTCAGGTGGTCGTTTCCGCCTACGCGTCGATGCCGGATATCACGCGGGTCGTCACCCCCGACCTCAAGCGGCCGGGGGAGAGCCGGTTGCTGCTCATCGACCTGGCGCCGGGAAGGAGCCGCCTGGGCGGGTCCGCGCTCGCGCAGGCGCTGGGCCAGATCGGCGCCGACTGCCCCGACGTCGAGGACGCCGGCCTGCTCAAACGGGCATTTCAGTGCGTCCAGGAACTGATCGGGGAAGAGCGGGTGCTGGCCGGGCACGACCGGAGCGACGGCGGTCTGGCAGCTGCGGTGGTGGAGATGGCCCTCGCAGGCAACTGCGGGCTGGATATCGGCGTGCCGGACGGGGCGGACATCCTTCCGTTCCTCTTCGCCGAGGAACTCGGGCTGGTGCTGGAATACCTGCCCGGAGACCAGGATGCAATCTGCGCGCGCCTCCGGGACGCGGGCGTCCCCTTCGCCCTGCTGGGTTCCACGCGGAGGGGGCGCCGCGTGAAGTTGTCCCGCGCGGGGCGGGTGGAGATCGAGGCTCCCACGGAAACGCTGTTGTCCTGGTGGGAGGAGACCAGCGATCAGATCGAGCGGCTGCAGATGAATCCGGCCTCCGCCGGCCAACAGGCGAAGACCCACGGACGCGCAGCGCCGTCCTACCGCCTCTCGTTCGAACCCGAAAGCACGCCCGCGGCGGTCCTGCAGCGGGCGCACAAACCGCGGGTTGCGATCCTGCGGGAGGAGGGGAGCAACGGGGATCGCGAGATGACCGCCGCCTTTTACGCCGCCGGGTTCGAGCCGTGGGATGTCACCATGTCCGACCTGCTCGCGGGCGATGCCGGGCTGGAGGCGTTCCGGGGCATTGTCTTCGTCGGGGGCTTCTCGTACGCGGATGTGCTCGACAGCGCCAAGGGCTGGGCCGGGATCATCCGTTTCAACGCGCGGCTGCGGGAGGCATTCGAGGCATTCTATGCGCGCCCGGACACCTTCTCGCTCGGCGTGTGCAACGGCTGCCAGTTAATGGCGTTGCTCGGCTGGGTGCCCTGGAGAGGGATAGCGGAGGAACGGCAGCCGCGGTTCATCCGCAACGCATCGGGGCGCTTCGAATCCCGCTGGGTCGCGGTGAAAATTTTTTCGAGCCCGGCGCTGATGCTTCGCGGCATGGCGGACTCGGTCCTGGGCGTCTGGATGGCCAATGGCGAAGGGCGCCTCCATTGCCCGGATCCGCAGATCCTGGCGGAGGCGCAGGCACAGGCCCTCACCCCGATCCGGTTGGTGGACGACGCCGGAGAGCCCACGGAAGAATATCCCTTCAACCCCAACAGCTCCGTGCTGGGGATCACGGCGCTCTGCTCCCCGGACGGGAGGCATCTGGCCATGATGCCCCACCCGGAGCGCGCCTTCCTGAAATGGCAGTGGCCCTGGATGCCGGAGGCATGGCGGCATTCGCTTCAGGCCTCGCCCTGGCTGAGGATTTTCCAGAACGCGCGGCAGTGGTGCGAGAAGAACCGGAGCGCCTGACGGCGGCCGCCCTCCGCCGCACGCCGACACCCCCGGCCGGCCTCGAAACAGAGGCGGCGGCCGGACGTAATGCCCGTCAGGGGTCGTGTCTGCAGGGCCCCGGGCCGCTGCGCGGGACACAGGATCACCGGCGCTGTTTTGAGGCGCGCGCTTGCGATGCAGTTATTTGCCTAACAAAGAAAGGACCAGGCCGTGGAGACAAGAAAAAGGATGTCTGTCGCGCTGCTCCTTTCCCTCATGGCGGTCTCCCTCTCGCTGACCGCCCAGGGAAAGGTCACTTCCCCCAAGGAGCAATTCGGCTTTGAGATCGGAGCCGACTACCAGCTCATCAGCTATACCCAAATGGTCGAATACTGGAACAGGCTGGACCGCGAATCCGAGCGGATGAGCCTGGTGGACATCGGAAAGACCGCCGAAGGCCGCACCATGAAGATGGCCATTGTCACGTCGCCCGAGAACCATAAACAGCTGGCGCGCTACAGAGATATCTCGAAGAGGCTGGCGCTGGCCGAAGGGCTGAACGACGAGCAGGCCCGGGCATTGGCGCGGGAGGGCAAGGCGGTGGTCTGGATCGACGGCGGGCTGCACGCCACGGAGGTCCTGGGTGCGCAGCAGCTCATCGAGATGGTCTACCAGATGGTCAGCATGAACGACCGGGAGACGCTCCGCCTGCTCGACGACGTCATCCTGCTCGCGGCCATCACCAATCCCGACGGCATGGACCTGATCGCCGGCTGGTACATGAGGGAGCCGGAGCCGACGAGGCGGTCCACCGGCGGACTCCCGCGGCTCTATCAGAAGTACATCGGGCACGACAACAACCGCGATTTCTACATGACGACGCAGCCGGAAACCGAGGCCGTGAACCGGGTCTTCTATCACGAGTGGTTCCCGCAGATCATCTACAACCACCACCAGACGGGCCCTGCGGGCACCGTCCTCTTCGCCCCGCCGTTCCGCGACCCGTTCAACTACTACTACGATCCGCTCATCCCGATGCAGCTCGACCTGGTCGGCGCCGCGATGCACAGCCGGTTCGTCGCCGAGGGGAAGCCCGGCGCCACCATGCGCTCGGGGGCGAGCTACTCCACCTGGTGGAACGGCGGGCTGCGGACCACGGCCTATTTCCACAACATGATCGGGCTGCTGACGGAGACGATCGGCAACCCCACGCCGATGAACATCGGCTTCCTGCCGCAGACGCAGCTCCCCCGCGGCGACCTGCCCTATCCTGTGGCGCCGCAGCGCTGGCACTTCCGCCAGTCGATCGACTACTCGGTCACCGCCAACCGGGCGGTAATGGATGTCGCCGCGAAATACCGCGAGGACTTTCTCTACAACATCTATCAGATGGGGCGGAATTCCATCCAGAAGGGGAGCCGGGACACGTGGACGGTGCGGCCGAAGATGATCGCCGCCGTGGAGGAGGCGATTGCCAGAGACCGGGGGCAGGCAACCGCGGAGCGCGGCCGTGGCGCCGGCGCACAGGCCAAGTACTACGAAATGCTGAAGGATCCCGCCGCCCGCGATCCCCGGGGGTACATCCTGCCCGCCAATCAGGCAGACTTCCACACCGCCACCAAGTTCGTCAACGCGCTCATCAAGAACGGGATCGTGGTGCACAAGGCCACGGGCGAGTTTCGCGTAGGGAACAAAACCTACCCCGCAGGATCGTTCGTCGTGAAGGCGGCGCAGGCCTTCCGGCCGCACATCATGGATTCGTTCGAGCCCCAGGATCACCCGAACGACATTCCCTACCCGGGCGGCCCGCCCCGGCCGCCGTATGACAGCGCCGGCTGGACGCTTGCGCTGCAGATGGGGGTGGAGTTTGAGCGGATCCTGGACGGCTTTGACGGCCCGTTCGAGAAAATCTCCGGTCTGGCCGCCGTGCCCGCCGGCAGAGTAACCGGCGCGAACGGCGCGGTCGGATTCCTGCTGAGCCACCAGGTCAACGACTCCTTCATCGCCGTCAACCGGCTGCTGGCCGCCGGCGAGGAAGTCTACTGGCTGGGCGAAAGGCTCGCGGCCGGCTCCGGGACGCACCCTGCGGGGACTATCTACATCCCGGCCAAGGCCTCCACGGGACCCGCGGTCCAGAAACTGGCGGCCGAGCTGGGGCTCGAGTTCACGGGCATCAACCGCAAGCCCGCCGGAGAAGCGCTGAAGCTGAAGCCTGTGCGCATCGGGCTGTGGGACCGCTACGGCGGGTCGATGCCGTCGGGGTGGACCCGCTGGCTGTTCGAGCAGTTCGATTTTCCTTTCGAGGTCGTCTACGCGCCCGCGCTGGATGCCGGCAACCTGTCGTCGAAGTTCGACGTCCTTGTCTTTGTCACCGGCGCCATTCCGCCCGCAACGATGTCCGAGGAAGAAGGCGGCATGCGCGGGGGCTTTTCGCCGCAGCCGGCGAACGTCCCCGCGGAATACCAGGACCGGGTCGGGGAGATCACCGCCGGAAAGACCATCCCGCAGCTCAAGAAGTTCCTGCAGGATGGCGGCGCGATCCTGACCATTGGAAGCTCCACCAGCCTTGCGACGCACCTCGGCCTGCCGGTGCGGAATGCACTCCTGGAAAAGAGGCCCGACGGCACCGAGCGGCCGCTGCCGCGGGAAAAGTATTATGTCCCCGGATCCCTCCTCAAAGCCCGGGTCGAGGGCGCAAGCCCGCTGGCCTACGGCCTGCCGGAGCGGGTGAATGTCTTCTTCCAGAACAGCCCCACCTTCCGCCTCGAGCCCGAGGCCGGGGCGCAGGGTGTGAGGGCCGTGGCCTGGTTTGACAGCCCCGCGCCGCTCGTCAGCGGGTGGGCCTGGGGCCAGAACCACCTCGACCAGGGCGTGGCCGTGATCGAGGCGGATGTCGATAAGGGGAAGGTGTTTCTGTTCGGCCCCGAGATCGCGTTTCGCGCGCAGCCGCACGGGACCTTCAAATTCCTCTTCAACGGCATCTACTATGGCAAGGCCGAAAAGGTCCGGCTGAGCGGAAACTGATCCGCCACCAGGCAGTCCTACGGCGGGGGCACGGCGAAAGGTCATATGACGGCAAAGAGGGCGCGCCGGACAGGCGCAACAGGACACACGGGGCTGTACATGCCGGTCCTGCGCGCCGCGCTCGTTCTCGCCCTGCTGCCGGCCGGCGCGGCCGGGCAGCAGGTGGAGGACCTGGTCAACATACGCTTCGCCAGCGACGCGAGAGTGTTCGCCGTCATGGCGGCGATCAATGCTGCGGGCTTCGACCTGGACGCCGGCGGGGCCGCGCCGGAGAGCCCCAGGGCCGCCGCGCGCGCCTGGGCGGCGGGGCTTGACGATGAGGTCGCCGGTCGGCTGCGGACCTTCTACCTGGACCGCGGCCGGGGAGAGGACGACCTGCGCCAGCAAGCGCGGTACCTGTCTCTCGCGCTGCACATGGGCCCGCCACCCGGATTCCAGCCTCCGGCAGCCGAGTCCGGCCTGCCGGAGGAAGCGCGCGGACTGAGGGGATTCGAGAACCTCCTGAAGGACCTGTGGCTCCAGCGGGGACTCGCGCGCCTCTGGGAGGAAACACGCCCGGCTTACGACCGGGAGGCGGCGGCCTACCGGCCGCTGATCCGAGGCATGATCGTGGACACGCTGGCCTACTTCAGGACGGAGGCACGGGTGGCCTTCGACCGAAAGGTGAATTTCCTGCCCGATCTGCTGAACGCTTTCGGCGTGGTGAACGCGCGCAACACCGGCGATGAATACTATCTCGTCGTCGGACCCAGCGCCGGGCCGGGCAGGCCGCTGCGCTCGGTGCGCCACGAATATCTGCATTTCCTGATCGACCCGCTGGTGGTCAAGTACACGGCCTACCTTCCCGAGGAGAGGCCGTTCCTGCAGAGTGCCGGCGCCAAGGCGCGCGTCCAGCCGCATGTCCGGGCGGACTTCCACCTGCTCCTGGGAGAGTCGCTGATCCGGGCCGCGGAGATCAGGCTCGAGCGCTGGCCCGGAAGTCAGGCCCAGGCCCAGCTCGTCCGCGCCTACGAGGAAGGGCTCGTGCTGGCGCCTTACTTCTTCGAGGCGCTGGGGCGCTTCGAAAGAGCGGAGGGCTCGATCACGGGGGTCTTCCTGGCGCTGGTGGAGGGGATCAGCTGGGAGCGGGAGAAGCGGCGCGACGGCGAGATGGAGGCGCTGGCCGCCGAATTGACTGCGCTCCAAAAGAGGGAGGCGGAGGCGGAATCTGCCGGGGCCAGGCGGCTGGCCGAAACCAGGGAGAAGCTCGAACGGGCCAACGCCCTCCTGCTGGCCCGCAGCTTTTCCGAAGCGGAGGCGTTGCTCGAGGAGGTCTTGAAAGACGACCCGCGGAACGCCAACGCCCTGTTTGGCCTGGCGCAGGCCGCGGGGCAGGCGCAGAATCTGGAGCGGGCGCTGCAGCTTTATGCAGACGCCGCCGCGCAGGCGGGGGAGCAGCAGTGGCTCCGGGCGTGGTCGCTGGTGAGAAGGGGCAACATATTTCTGGTGGAGGGCGATTCCGGGCGGGCCGCGCAGGAATACGAAAAAGCCCTCGCCTTGAAGGGAGATCTGCGCGGCGCGGCCGAAGCGGCCCGGCGCGCCCTCGAGGAAATGAGAAAAGACCCGCCGCGGCAGGGCGAATTAATGCAGGAGACGGCCGCACGCATGCAACTCGAGCCGTCTTGGTGAATCCTTCCGTCTTGGCGCCTCAGTGGTGGAAGACGAAATCCACGGAAAAGGCGGCAGGAAGCAAGATCGGCATTTTACCTGGAGACAAAACCATGAATACCACGAGGATATTGGTCGGCTCGGCGATCATCTTTGTTTCGTTGTCGGTGTGCCTGGCGGCCGGCGCGGCGCAGGCGCAGGACCCGCTTGCCGGGCGCTGGAGCGGGACCATGCAGAACCCGCGCGGGGAGGCGCCCGCCGTGGCCATCTTCGAGGCGCAGGCGAAGGGCTACACGGGCTCGATCTCGGGGCTGGACGGGCGCAGCATGATTCCCTTCAAGGAAGTCACCCTCAAAAACGACCGGGTCGAGGCCAAGTGGGATATGACCCTGCGGCAGAACACGATCACGGTCGTGGCCAAATTCGTCCTGGCCGGCGATTCGATGACCGGTTCGGCGACGATCCCCATGGGGCCGCAGAGCCTGCTCATCGAATACAAACTGCGCCGCGGCGCCGAAGCCGAGCAGCAAGCCGCCGAGGCCCCGGCCGGGCCGGGGCCGGAAGAGCTGGCGGCGTTCGAACAGTTCCGGGCCTCTCAGAACCTCGAAGAAAAAAGGAAGCTCGTGGAGGAGTTTGCCGGGACGTACCCGAATTCGCGTTTGACGGCCCTGGCCTATCAGGACATGGCCTTCATCGGGAGGCAGCTGGACAACGTCGGGCTGATGGAGGAATACGGCGAAAAATGCCTGACCCTCTGGCAAGACAACTACATCCTGATGACGGAATTGGGAGGGGCCTACGTGCAGCGCAACCGTGTCGATCGGGCGGAAGCGCATGCCTTGAAGGCGCTCGAACTGCTGGGAGGCATGGACAAACCGCCGCAAGCCACGGAGGAACAGTGGCAGCAGGCCAAGGCCACCATGCTGGGATCCAATTTCTCCACGCTGGGATTTGTCAGCTTCTTCCGCGCGCAGGAAGCCAAGGACCTGGGGGTGAAGAAAGTGCAGGCGGAGAAATCGGTCGCCCCGTTCAAGAAGGCGCTGGAGTACATGCCCGCCGATGACCTGACGCTCTACGGCCTCGGCTTCACCTACGCCATCCTGAACAACTACGAGGGGGCGGAGTCCTCGCTCGCCAAAGCCGTGGCGGTGAACGGGGCCCTCGCCCAGAACGCGCGGACCCTGCTCGAGGATATCTACAAGGGCAAGCACAACAACTCGCTCGACGGGCTGGAGGAAGTGATTGCCAGGGCGAAGAAGGAACTGGGACTGCCCTGAGGCTCTCCCGGGAAGGCACGGCTCATACTGCGCCCGGTAAGGGGCGCGAGAAACGGCCGGATATGAGAGCTTCGGGCAACGAGGAATCCGGAAGGGCGCAGGGCGAGGCTACGCTCGAATCTCTGCTGGGCTACGCTTTCAAAAATCCCGGCCTGCTGCAGACTGCCTTGACCCACCGCTCGTTCGTCAACGAGAGCGATGAAGCCGGTCTGCAGAACAACGAATCCCTGGAGTTTCTTGGGGACGCGGTCCTGGGTTTTTTGGTAAGCGCCAGAATCTACAACAGCTATCCCAGTCTCACGGAAGGCGAATTGAGCCGGATCAAGGCTTACCTGGTCAGCTCCGCGAACATCGTGGGCGTGGCGGAGGGGCTCAGGCTCGGTGATCACCTGCGGCTGGGCCGCGGCGAAGAGAAGACGGGCGGGCGGCGAAAGCGGGCGATCCTGGTGGATGCCTGCGAGGCCATCCTCGGCGCCGTCTACCTGGATGGCGGCATCGATGCGGCCGCGGCGGTGTTCGAGACGCACATGGGCCCGGTTATAGAGGAGCTGGACCGCGCCCGGCTGATCGGCGGGGATTTCAAGTCGGCACTGCAGGAATACCTGCACGAGGTCGCGCTCCCCGAGCCCCAGTACGAAGTCGTGGATGAGGTGGGCCCCGACCACAAAAAGGTTTTCGTGGTGGAGGTGAGGATCGGCGACCGGGTGACCTGCAGGTCTTCGGGCACCTCGAAGAAGGAAGCGCAACAGGAAGCCGCGCGCCTCGCGCTGAAGACACTGAAGCAGAATCAGGATGACTCGCGGGCAGGCAATGAAGTGGATGAGTAGATCCAGGGCCCCGAAATCCGCGCTGAAGGTTCTCCTCCTGATATCGGCTGTGGGGACAGCGGTGATCCTGATGTGGGGCGCCTGGGTGGTTTCGAGCTCTTACCTGCGGACGCCGCGGCTGGTGAGCGAACTGCAGCAGGCAGGCGCCCTGGATTTTTCCCCGACCGATCTGCCCCGGAACCGTCTCTGCGCGCGCCTACCCGTCTTTGCCTCCGGCGGGGGGGCGGCCGAAAACTGCTGCGGCACGGGCGGAGCCGTGTCGCGAGGGAGGGAGTTTGTTGGGACCACGCGGATAAGCACTTTTGCAGAGAGTGCCGGTTCACACCCCTGGTTCTCCGGGCCCGAATCCGATGGCCCGGCGATCTGATTGGGGAGCTATCCTTTTTCGGTTTCACCGGCGCCGGTATTGAGGGAGGCGCCGAGTGCGGCGTTCCAGAGATAGCTCTGCCGCACCCGGGGCAGGAGTTCGCGCCAGAAGGATCCGCGCTCCAGGCCAAGAGCGGCCGCCAGCATACCTTCCAGCTCCTGTGCGCGCAGGGGCTTCGCCAGCACTTTTCTCAGGTCTGCGGGGCAGGTAGCGGCCAGATAGCGGGTGACCCAGTAGCCGCGTGCGTAAAGCCGGACCAGCCCCTCCGGGTCCCGGGCAGCGCCCGGATACCCGCGCCCGCGGACGCATTCCACATCGTCAGAATCGAGCAAGCCGAGCGTCTCCTGTTTTACTGTCCGGCGGCCTGCGAAAAGGTCGACGGTCACCATGGCCAGACCCTCGTGCAGCCAGGTCGGCAGCTTCAGGTGGTCGGTGTGCGCGTGCATCAGTTCGTGGCAGGCGATCTGCTGGACTTTTTGTTCCAGGTCTTCTTCGCTCTCGAAGAGCCCGGCGCCGAGGCTCCTGTCGCTGAGCGCCAGCAGGCGGGGAGGTTTGACGCCCACGGCGCGTCGGCGGCCGAACCTCTGGGCCCAGCCGCCGGCATAGGGCCACACCCCGGCCTCCCTGCGGGCCCAGAACGGGAGGGTCAGAACCAGGTAGGGCAGCCAGTGCCAGGGGGCGGCATGGAAGGCGAAGCTCAGCCAGCCCGTCATCAGGTGCACCTGGCAGCCCCCCGGAAGGCTGAGACCCCAGTGAAGCCGGGCAAGCTCTACGGTCCGCCTGCAGGCCTCGGCGACCAGGCCGGCGGAGCCCGCATCTGCGCGATCGAAATGCACGGTCAAGCCTGCGAGCCTGCGTGATGGCATGATTTCCTCCTCCGCGAACGGGTGGGCCAAGACTTTCAAGATACACGGAATGCGGGCGCCGGCGGGAGCCCCATCTGCGGGGATGTCAGCGGCAGGGTCGATGCGTGGGAGAAATACTGATACAATATTGTTTTGCGCTTGCAACCCCCCGGCAGTTGGGGAGACTTGCATGTTTTTTGAGCCACTGTTGGACAGGATGTTTTTGGGGGGAGCATGTTTTACGCAGATCAGCGGCCGATCCGGACGCAGCCGGCCGCAGTGTTGGTTGTCGGCGGCGGCATCGGCGGCATGCGGGCGGCGCTCGATCTGGCGGATGCCGGCCTGAAGGTTTATCTGGTCGAACAGACACCCTGCCTCGGCGGCCGCGTTGCGCAGCTCGGCTACATGTTCCCGCAGCACGACTGCGTCCTGTGCCGGGGCACATCGGATCACGGCTACGGCTGCACCCGGCCGTCCATTTCACCGGCATACATACAGCACAATCAGCATCCCAACATAGAAATTCTCACCCAGACCAACATGATGGAGGTCGAGGGGGAGGCGGGAGACTTCACGGTGCTTCTGCGGCAGGAGCCGCGGCACGTGGACGTGGCCCGGTGCGTCAACTGCGGGATCTGCTCCGACGTCTGTCCGGTGGAGCTCCCGAGCAGCTACCAGCTCGGGATGTCCACGCGCAAGGCCGCCTACAAGGTTTCGGCGCGCGCGGCCCCAGACGCCTACGGCATCGACCGGGGCCCGTACTGCGACGACTGCCGCAAGTGCGAGCCGCTGTGCCCCACCAAGGCGATCAACCTCGATGAGCACCCGCGGCTGCTGACCGTTGAGGTCGGGGCCATTATCCTGGCCCTGGGCTTCCAGAGCTACGATCCTTCGGAGCTCGGGGAGCTGGGCTTCGGCCGCTACCCCAACGTGCTGCAGGCGATGCAGTACGAGCGGCTCGCCAGCCGCTCGGGCCCCACGGAAGGGGTGGTGGTCCGCCCCTCCGACCAGAAGCGCCCCCGCTCGATCGCCTGGCTGCAGTGCATCGGGAGCCGCGACCAGGCCAACGCATACTGCTCGTCGATCTGCTGCATGTATGCGACCAAGGAGGCCATCCTGGCCAAGCAGAGGCTTGGCGAGGACGTGAGCTGCGGCGTCTTCATGATGGACGAGCGGGCCTTCAACAAGGAGTACCACAAGTATTTCGAGAGCGCGCGGGATGACCACGGCGTGCAGTACCACCGCTGCCGCGTCTCCGCCGTGCAGGAGGACCCGGCCACGCACGATCTTCTCCTGCAGTACGCCGAATCGGACGGGCGGCTGAAGGAGGAGCGCTTCGACATGGTCGTGCTGGCCACGGGCCTGCGGCCGCCCGAGGCGGCGGGCCGTCTGGCCGACATCCTGAAAATCGAGCTGAACCAGCACGGCTTCTGCCAGACCGACAAGTTCGCGCCCCTGCAGACCACGCGGCCCGGGATTTTCGTTTGCGGCGCGTTCTCCTCGCCGAAGGAGATCGTGGAGACGATCATTGACGCCAGCGGCGCAGCGGCCGAGGTGATGCGCCTGCTGAACGACCGCCTGCACACGCACACCTTCACCCGGGCCTGGCCGTTTCTCTCGACCGACGCATTTCCGCCCGAGCGCCACCAGGAGGGCGAAACTCCGCGCGTGGGCGTGTTTGCCTGTTCCTGCGGCCGGACGATCGGCGAGCACATCGACGTTGCGGCGCTTGTGCGGCAGGCCGGCCGCTGGACGAATGTCGCCGTGGCGGAAGCGGCCGAATATGCCTGCTTTGACGAGGCCCTGGAGCGGCTTCAGCAGCGGATCGTCGCCGAGAACCTGAACCGTGTGGTGATTGCCGCCTGCAGCAACCGGACCCACGACTCGCTGTTCCAGCGGGTGGTGCGCAGGGCGGGCATCAATCCCTACCTGCTGGAACTGGTCAATCTGCGGGAGCAGTGCACCCGCGTCCACCTGAACCAGCCGGAGCTGGCCAACCGGAAGGCGCTCGAGCTGGTGCGTGTGGCCGTGGGCCGCGTGATGGCGGCCAAGCCCATTTACAAGGAAAAGATGCCCTGCGTCCCGGCTGCCCTGGTCATAGGGGGGGGCGCCTCCGGCATGACGGCGGCGCTGGCCATCGCCGACAGCGGTTACGATGTCCACCTGATCGACCGGGCCGAGCGGCTCGGGGGAAACCTGATGGACCTCTACTACGTGGCCGAAGGGTACAATCCCCAGCGCCTCCTGCGGGACCTCGTGAACCGCGTCCGGTCCCACCAACGCATCGTCACCCACATGCGCACCGAGGTGGTCGGGCACTCGGGCCACGTGGGCCATTTCGTCACGGAGCTGGCCACCAACCGGCCCAACCGCCCCGACGGGCGCTTCACCATTCAGCACGGCGTGACCATTGTAGCCACCGGCGGCCGCGAGGCCCGGGGCAACCGCCTGCTGGAGATGACGAAAGTCATCACCCAGCGCGAACTCGAGGAGATGATCATCCACCACCCGGAGAAGGTCACCGCGCTGAAGGATGTGGTGGTGATCCAGTGCGTGCGCGAGGAAGGGATGCCCGACTACTGCTCGCGCATCTGCTGCACGTTCACGATGAAGAACGTCATCCGGCTCAAGCTTTTCAATCCCGCGTGCCGCGTGACGGTGCTGTACAAGAACATCGTGACCTACGGCTTCCGGGAAGAGTTTTTCAACGAGGCCCGCCGCCTCGGGGTCGTGTTCATCCGGTACACCGACGAGCAGCCGCCCGAGGTCATTCCCCAGGGCAAGCGTGTGGTGGTCCGGGTGAAGGACCTGATCATGGACCGCCGGCTGGACATCCCGGCCGAACTCGTCCCGCTGAGCATGGCCGTCGCGCCGGCCGAGGGGACGAAGGAGCTCGCCTCCCTGCTCAGGATTCCGCTCTGCGGCGAGGGCTTTTTCGAAGAGGCGCAACTGAAGCTCCGGCCGATGGACTTCATGCGGGAAGGCATCTTCCTCGCCGGCATGGCGCACTACCCCAAGTTCATCGAAGAGAGTATCAGCCACGCGCTGGCAGCGGCGGCCCGCGCCCTCACTTTTCTTTCCCAGGATTCGCTCTGGCTGGGGGGCGTCGTCGCCGAGGTGGACCCGGACAAGTGCGTAGGCTGCCTCACTTGCACCAGGACCTGCCCTTTCGCCATTCCGCAGGTGGTCGAACGGGAGGGGCGGATCGGGGTCGGCGGCCTGGGAGGGGCCGCGTGGATCGATTCGGCCCAGTGCCAGGGCTGCGGCACGTGCACGGGCGAATGCCCGGCCAACGCCATTCAGCTCAACCATTACACCGATGAACAGATGATGCTGCGGCCGATCGGCGGCCTGGGCGAGTGGCGGCAGGAGCTGCTGGTGAGGACGTGATTGTGAGCGGCAAAAGCCCATCTTTCGAACCAGAAATAACGGCCTTCTATTGTGTATACTGCGGCTACATGGCCGCGGACACCGCGGGGGCCAAGCAGATCCAGTACCCGGCCAACGTCAAGTTCGTCCGCATGCCGTGCACCGGAAAAACCGATGTCCGCTACCTGCTGGAGGCCTTCGAGCAGGGGGCGGACGGCGTGTATGTGGTTGCCTGCCCGATCGGGAACTGCCATCATGTCCGCGGCAACGAGCGCGGCTACGCGCGCCTCAAGCGGGCCCGACAGATCCTCGAAGAGGTCGGCGTAGGCGGGGAACGGCTGGACATGTTTTTCATGTCGGGCAGCCAGGCGCAGGTCTATGCGGATGCCGCGCAGACGATGACGGACCGTGTGCGCCGGCTCGGCCCCAATCCGCTCAAATTGAAGGCGGAGGAGAAACGAAGACTTGCCGAGCTGGCCGAGCGCGAGGCGGAAGACGAGTATTCGTTCAGGGGGCGGCACCGGCAGAATGCGCCCAAGACGGGGAAATAGACGGAGAGACGCCAGGCAAGATATCGATTGAATCCCGGCCCCGCAGAGCAGCATAGCCGCAACCGAGGAAGGCTGGATTGAAGGGACGCCGTAAGCGGAGCCGCGAACGCTAGTGAGCGGTCAAGAGGCCCAGTCAGGCCACGCGACCCGTCGCTAGCGCTCCGGGCTCCGTGGGCTTCCGGCCGGGAACCATAACCGGCAGATATGGTAGCGTAGAGCTGCTGGCGTGGCGCCCACCTGGCGCGCGGGAAAGATTTTCGGGTTAGTAATACGGAGGGCTACCGCTGCAGGAACGGAGCATGAGATGAGCGGAAAGCAAACCACAGGTGACGGAAAACTCCCGGTCGGAGCCGTGATGGTAGTCGGCGGCGGCATCGCGGGGATGCAGGCTTCGCTGGATCTGGCCGAGCAGGGCTTCAAGGTCTACCTGGTGGAAAAGAAGTCCGCCATCGGCGGGCACATGGCGCAGCTCGACAAGACCTTCCCCACCAACGACTGCGCGATGTGCACCATCTCGCCGAAGCTGGTCGAGGCGGGCCGCCACCCGAACATAGAAATCCTCACCGACACGGAAGTGCTCGACGTGTCCGGGCAGGCGGGGAGCTTCGTGGTGACGGTGGAGCGCAACCCCAGGTACATAGACCCGGTCAAATGCGTCGCCTGCGGGGACTGCGTCAAGGTCTGCCCCGTGATCGTTCCCGACACGTTCAACGAGGGGCTGGCGCAGCGCAGCGCCATCTACAAGCTCTACCCCCAGGCGGTCCCGAACGCGTTCGCCATCGAGAAGATGGGCATCGCGCCCTGCCGCGACGCCTGCCCCGCGCACCAGCGCGCCCAGGGGTACATCGCGCTGATCCGGGAGGGCCGGTGGGAAGACGCGATGCGGGTCATCAAGATGGACAACCCCTTCCCCGGGATCTGCGGCCGCATCTGCAACCACCGGTGCGAGACCGCCTGCAATCGCGGGCAGGCGGACGAGCCCATCAATATCCGCGCCCTGAAGCGTTTCGTGACCGACAAGGTGTATGCCGGCGAACGCAAGCCGGTGGAACCGGCGGAGATCCAGCACCCCGACAAACGTGTCGCCGTCATCGGCGCCGGCCCCTGCGGCCTGGCCGCGGCGCAGGACATCCTCCGGGAGGGCTTCCCCGTCACGGTCCTGGAGGCGATGCCCGTCCCCGGCGGCATGCTCCGGCTGGGTGTGCCCGAGTTCCGCCTGCCCGCCGAGGTGATCGAGCGGGAGGTCCGGGACATCATCGACCTCGGCGTCGAGCTCCGGCTGAACTCCCCCGTGTCGAACCTGGATGACCTGTTCGCCGAAGGCTTCGCGGCCGTTCTCATCGCCGTCGGGGCGCACGAAGGGGTGCGGCTCCCGATACCCGGCGCCAACCTGCCGGGCGTCATCATCAACACGCACTTTCTCAGGGACGTGCGCCTGGGCCGTTATCGGAAGGAACCGAACGGCCTGGCGATTACGCCTGAGGGGAAGCCGCTCGGCCCGAACGTTCTCGTGCTCGGCGGCGGCAACGTGGCGATCGACGTGGCACGCAGCGCGGTGCGCCTGGGCTGCAAAGTGTCGATGGCGTGCCTGGAGAGCCGCGAAACAATGCCGGCCCACCAGTGGGAAGTGGAGGCCGCGATCGCCGAGGGCATAACCGTTTACAACGACCGGACGTTCGAACGGATTCTGGGCGGCGGCGATGGGCACGTCTCCGGGGTGGAGTGCCAGAAGGTCCGGTCGTTCAGCTTCGACGATTCCGGGCGGCTCAGCGTGGAGAAGGAGGCCGGCTCGGCCCACACCATTCCATGCGACACGGTCATCTTCTCGGTGGGGCAGCGCGCGGGGCTCGCGTTCATCCCGGATGATGCCGGCGTCGGCATGACGGAGCGCAAGACCATTGCGATCAACACCAACACCTTCGCCGCCACGCGTCCCGGCGTGTTCGCCGCGGGGGACAGCGTCTCCGGCACCGCCTTCGTGATCGAGGCGGTTCAGAGCGGGCACAAGGCGGCCGAGTCGATCGTGCGCTACCTGCGGGGCGAGGCCCTCGAACCCGCGCCGGGGCCGGATTTGCCGGTGGTCAAGCTCTCCCGGCAGGAGATCGAGGAGCGCAGCGCCCGCGGGGAAATCCACCCGCAACCGAGAATCCGGATGCCGGAAATCCCGGTGGAATCCCGCCTGGACAACTTTTCCGAGGTCGAGGGGGGGTACGACGACGAATCGGCGCAGCTGGAGGCCGCGCGCTGCCTCGCCTGCGGAATCTGCTCGGAGTGCATGTCGTGCACCTTCGCCTGCGGCGTCAAGGCCATCGACCACGACATGGTCGCGCGGCGGCAGGACCTGGAAGTCGGCGCCTTGATCCTGGCCCCCGGGTACCAGGCCTATCACGCCGAGTTGTCCGAGGAGTTCGGCTTCGGCCGCTACCCGAACGTGGTCACATCGCTGCAGTTCGAGCGGATGCTTTCGGCCTCCGGCCCGACGCGCGGCCACGTCAAGCGGCCGTCGGACAAGGCCAGCCCGAAGCGCATTGCCTTCCTGCAGTGCATCGGCAGCCGCGACCGGAGCCACGACTACTGCTCCTCGGTCTGCTGCATGTACGCGGCCAAGGAAGCGATCATGGCGATCGAACACGCCAAGGTCGAGGGGAATGACGGCCAGGTGGAGTGCCGGATCTTTTTCATGGATTCCCGCGCCTTCAGCAAGGGCTACGAGGAGTACTACCGGCGCGCGAAGCTGAAGTACGGTGTGAAGTACACGCGGGCGCGCGTCTCCTCGGTGAAGGAGAACCCGGCCAACGGGAACCTCGTCGTCCAGTGGGCAGCCGGGGACGAGGCGGGGCTGGAGGCCGTCGGCAGCGGCGGGCGGGCTCAGCAGATCTTCGAAGAGGAGTTCGATCTCGTGGTGCTGTCCGTCGGGATGGAGATTTCCGAGAACGTCAAGCAGCTGGGGCAGCGGCTCGGCATCGAACTCGATCCCTACGGCTTCTGCCACACGACGCTCTTCGACCCGCTGCAGTCTTCGCGGCCGGGGATTTACGTCGCCGGGCCCTTCCGCGAGGCCAAGGACATTCCGGAGACGGTGATGGAGGCGAGCGGTGCGGCCGCGGAGGCGGCGCGCATGCTGGCGGCAGCCCGCCACACGCTGGTGCAGCGCCACGAATACCCGGCCGAGCGCGACGTCTCGGCAGAGGCGGCGCGCGTCGGGGTGTTCGTCTGCCATTGCGGATCCAACATCGGGGGCTACCTCGACGTGCCGGGCCTCGCGGAATACGCGCGCACCCTGCCCGGCGTGGCCTATGCCGAGGACAACCTCTACACCTGCTCGCAGAACACCATTGCGCAGATCATCGAGAAGGTTAAGGAACTCGGCCTCAACCGCGTGGTGGTGGCGTCGTGCACGCCGCTCACGCACGAGCCGCTGTTTCAGGACGCGATCCGGCAGGCGGGGCTGAACCCGTACCTCTTCGAAATGGCGAACATACGGAACCAGTGTTCGTGGGTGCACGGCACCGACTGGGAGGGCGCGACCGCTAAGGGCAGGGCGCTCATGAGGATGGCGGTGGCGCGCGCGGTGAGCCTCGAGCCGCTGCGCATGACCGAGGTCGGCGTCAACCACGCCGCCCTGATCCTGGGCGGCGGCGCCGCAGGGATGAATGCGGCGCTCAGCCTCGCCGGCCAGGGTTTTCCCGTACACCTGGTGGAGCGCACCGGGGAGCTGGGCGGCAACCTGAAGCGCCTGCGCTACCTGCCCACGTGGCAGGCGGGCGGGAACGGCGGCGGCACGCGGTTCGAGGACGCCCAGGCCTATCTCGCCGAGCTGACGACGCGGACCGCGGCGCACCCGCTGATCACGACGCATCTGGATACGGAGCTGGTCGAGACCGGCGGCTTCAAAGGCAATTTCGTGTCCACGCTGAAGAGTGGGGACCGCTCCTTCCAGGTCGAGCACGGGGCGACGGTCGTGGCGACCGGCGGCGTGGAGTACAAGGGGAAGGAATACGCCTACGGCACCGACCCGCGTATTGTGTCGCAGCTGGAGCTCGAGGAGCTTCTCGCGCGTCCCGGCGCCGAGCCGCCGGAAAAGGTTGTGATGATCCACTGCGTGGGTCCCGCGGAGAAATTCTGCAGCCGGCTCTGCTGCACGACCTCGCTCAAAAACGCCCTTAAGCTCAAGGAGCTGAATCCCGGCGCAAGGATCACGGTTCTCTACCGCGACATCCGGACTTACGGCTTCAAGGAACAGCTTTACACCGAAGCCCGCCGCGCGGGCATTGTGTTCGTCCGCTACGAGTTCGAGCGGAAACCGGAAGTGCTGGTCCAGCCGGGCGGACCTCTGGAGGTGCGCGCTTGGGAGCCGGTTCTGCAGCGGGAGCTGCGGCTGGACGCCGACCTGGTGGTGCTGTCCACGCCGATCGTCGCCTCCAAGGGGGCGCGCGAGCTGGCGACACGGCTCAAAGTGCCGGTCGACATGGACGGTTTTTTCCTGGAGGCGCACGTCAAGCTGCGCCCGGTCGACTTCGCCTCCGACGGCATGTTCGTCGCGGGACTGGCGCACTACCCCAAGTTCCTGGACGAGTCGATCGCCCAGGCGCAGGCCGCGGCCGCCCGCGCCGCGGGTATTCTTGCCCAGGAAAAGATGGCGACGAGCGCGCGGGTGGCCGTAGTCGATCCGCTGCGCTGCGTGGGCTGCCTGACCTGCGTGCGCACCTGCCCCTATCACGTCCCCAGGATTGCGGCGGACGAGATGGGGGTGGGGAACATCGCCGGCGCGGCCTTCGTCGAGGCCGCGATCTGCCACGGTTGCGGGAGCTGCGCCGCGGAGTGCCCGGCGAAGGCGATCCAGTTGATGCACAGCACCGACCGGCAGAACCTGGCGAAGATCGACGCGCTGTTTCAGCTGCAGGAGGGGGAAGACGCGGCAGCCTGCCAGCCCGTCGGCCACGGGGAGGCGGCCGGCCGGCCCAATGAATAGCACCGGAGAAACAAGTGAGTGAACCCAACGGCTTTGAACCCGAGATAGTTGCCTTCTGTTGCCACTACTGCGCCTACGCGGCGGCGGACCTGGCGGGCAGCATGCGCCTGGAGTATCCGCCGTCGGTCAAGGTGATCGAGCTGCCCTGCACCGGCAAGCTCGATGCGCAGTACGTGCTGCGCGCCTTCGAGGACGGCGCCGACGGCGTGCTCGTCGCCGGTTGACTGGAAGGCGACTGCCATTACCTGGAAGGTAATCTCAGAGCACGCAAGCGAGTGGAGTTCATCCGGCGATTGCTGGAGAAGATAGGTCTGCAGGGACAACGTGTGCAGATGATCAACCTGTCGTCGGCGATGGGCGGGCAGTTCGCCTTCTCCGTGGCCGAAATGACGGGGGAAATAAGACAGCTGGGACCAAGCCCGCTGAAACGACCGGCGGCAGCAAAGCGCTGACGGTCCATTTCCCATCGCGGTCGCTGCTCCGCGGTCGGAGGTCGCGAACCCGCGTGGGAGGAGGGTCACAATGGGAGCAGAGCCCTACATCCTGGTCGTGGATGACGACCCCGACATCCTCGAAGGCATCATCACCATCCTCGAAACGCAACCCTACCGCCTGGCCACGGCGCGCGACGGCAAACAGTGCATGGAGGCCCTCCACCGGGAAAAGCCCGACCTCCTGATTCTCGACCTGCTGATGCCGCGCATGGACGGCTGGAGCGTCATCCGCGAGATGCGCAGCGGGGACGAGTACGCCGGCGTGCCGATCATGGTGCTCACGACCGTGGTGGAGGACGCCAGCCGCAGACGCTACGAGCTCGAAACCGGCCTGGCGATGGATGTGCAGGACTATGTACAAAAACCGGTGGCGCCGGCGGAATTGCTGCGGCGGGTGAACGCCCTGGTGAAGTGATCGGCGGTGGAGGATTCAGTGTCAGGGACGAATGGGCCAAGCGCCCCGATGCTTGAGGAGATGGCGGAGCAGGCCGAGCTGTCGCGGCGGCTGCGGCAGTACATTTTCCTGCGCTGGATTGCCGCCGGGGCAATCCCTGCCGGCATTCTCGCCTCCCAGGGGATCTTCGCCATCCGCTTTCCGGCGGCTCCGGTGCTGGGACTGGCGCTCGCCCTGGCCCTCCTCAATGCCGCCTTTTTCTTCTGGAGCCGGCGGGAGCAACCGCCCGGCCTGCCCCCCGGCAGGCGTGTCGGACGACAGAAGGCGTTCGCCTACGCGCAGATCGTCACCGATCTCGTGGCACTGACGGTGCTCCTGCACTTCACCGGCGGGGTGGAGAACCCATTCTTTATCCTTTATCTGGTGCACGCCGGGGTGGCGACGCTTTTGCTGGACGGGCGCGACGCGATCTGGGTGGCCGTGCTGGCCGTCACGCTCTTTGCCGGGCTGGCAGCGGGAGAGTTCTCCGGCCGGCTGCCGCACGTGCATCTGGAGGGTTTCTCCTCCGGTGCGCTGCACGGCGACGGCGCATACGTGGCCGCGGTGCTCATCGCAGTATCCGGCACCCTCCTCCTGCTCTCCGTCGTGGCCGCCGGCATCGCCGGCGAGGGGCGGCGCTGCCGCCGGGAACAGGCGGCGGTCCGGGCGCGCGAGCTGGCGGAGGCCCGCGAACGGCTTGAGGAGCTTGCGCGGATGCGCACCTACTTCCTCGACCTGGCGTCGCACGACCTCAAGACCCCTCTGGCCGTGGGGATCAATTACGTGCAGACCATTCTGGACGGCTTTGTCGGCGACATTTCGCCGAAGCAGCGGCGCTGGCTGGAACGCACGCTGGCGAGATTGGAGGAGTTGCTGCAGCTCATCAACGACTTCCTCGACGTTTCCCTCCTGGACGCACAGCGGATCGTGCAGGAGATGGAGCCGACCTCGCTGCCGCAGATCGCCTGGCAGGCAATCGACGACGTGGCGGTGAGAGCGAAGGAGAAGGGCGTGGCCGTGGAAAATCACGTGCCGGCGGATCTGCCGGCCGTAATCGGCTCGCCCAAGCGCCTGCGGCGGCTGCTGGTCAACCTGCTCGACAACGGGATCAAGTTTACCCCGCCGGGCGGCACGGTTTCGCTGGCGGCGGAGGCCGAAGCCGAACACATCCGCGTCGATGTGGCGGACACGGGGGTGGGTATCCCCTCGGGCCACCAGCCGCACCTGTTCGAGGATTACTTCCGCGCCCGCCTGCGCCAGTTCGTCCCGGGTGCCGGCCTCGGCCTGGCCACCGCCCGGAACATCGTCAAAGCGCACGGCGGGCGGATCCAGGTCGAGAGCCCGTACTGCCCTGAGCACTGCGGGAGCAAGTTCTCGTGCTACCTGCCGAAGGAGGCGGCTCTGCCCTTCCCGCAAGATTCGGAGCGGCAGCCCCGCGCGGAGCGCGCATGAGCGTGGACATCGAATCCCTGCGCCGGACCGATATTTTTGCGCAGCTGAGCGACGCCGAGCTGGAGGAGATCGCCGGCTTCTGCCACGAGGAGACGCACGGCGAAGGCGCGGTGCTGGTGAGCGAGGACGAGCCCGCCCGCCGGCTCCTGCTGGTGGAGGAGGGGAAGGTGGCGCTGGAGAAGAAGGTCCAGCTGGGACGGGGCAGCACGGCGCGCACCACCACGGTCGGCTACGTCGAGCCGGGAACGATCGCCGGGTGGTCCGCGCTGACGGAACCGTGCGTTTACACCTCCACCGCGCTTTGCCTCGAGCCGACGCGCGTGATCGCCATCGATCGTGCGGCGCTGCTCGGCTACCTGGAGCGCAATCCGGCCGCGGGCGTCAAGGTCCTGAGCGTGGTCGCCTCGGCCATCGGCACGCGGTACAAGAGCGCCATGGACACGCTTACCTCATTTCTTTCGATCGCTTCGCACGAATTGCGCGCCCCGCTGTCCGCAATCGAAAGCTATCTCCAGGTGATGCTGGACCGTTTCACGGGCGAACTCACGGAAAAGCAGCAGCGGATGCTTCAGAGAAGCCTGCTGCGTGTCAGGGACATGCGTTCGCTGATCAGCGGCCTGGTGGACCTCGCGCGCATGCGTCCGGAGCAGATTCAGGCGGATTTCGAGTGGTTCGATCCCGGGGAAGTCGGCACCGAATCGGTGGAAGACATCCGGCTGCCGGCGGCCGAGAGGAACATCAAGATCAAAGTGGAGCCGCCCGCGCGGTTCGAGCAGATCGTCGGCGCGCCGCGCCGCCTGCGCCAGGTCTTCACCAACATGCTGAGCAATGCGATCAAGTTCTCGCCCGAAGGGAGCACGGTGATCTTTCGGGCGTGGTACGAGCCGGACGCGCTGTATTTCGAGGTCGAAGACGAGGGCGTGGGCATCCCCGCGGAAGACCTGCCGCACATCGGCGCGGAGTTCTACCGCGGCGACAACGTCGGGGACGCGCCCGGCACGGGCCTGGGACTGTCGCTGGCGCGCAAGATCATGGAGGCGCACGACGGCGAGATCCGCATCCTGAGCCCTTACGCCGAGGGGACGCCGGGGACGCGCGTGACGGCTGTGATCTCGCGAAGGCTGGTGACGCCCGAAATGCGGCGGCAGGGCAACACAAAAGCGAAGCACGAAGCAGGGTAGCGGATGCGTGAAATGCGAATTTTGTTCATCGACGACGACCGCGATTTCGTGGAAGCGACCCGGACCGTGCTCGAGAGCGCTCCGCACGCGGTGACGGCGGCCTACAGCGGCGCGGAAGGGCTGCGGCAGGCGCGCGCCGAGGCCCCGGACCTGATCATCCTGGATGTCGTCATGCCCGGGGAGAGCGGCTTCGATGTCCTGGAGAAGATACGGGCGGAGGCCGGCCTGGCGCACGTGCCGGTCATCCTGCTGACCAGCCTGGCGTACGGCCTGAGCGCGCTGCCGGCCGGGGCAACGGAGCATACGGTGTACGTCGAGAAGCCGGTGAGGCCGGCCGAGCTGCTGAAAACCGTGGGCCAGTTGGCGGGCGCGTGAGGACCGGCGGGGGCGCTGCCGGAAGGTTCAGCGTGACCGGCACCTGTGGTATGTTCGATCAGGGGCAAGAGTGGGCCCGAGCGGATTCGGGTTCGGGCAAGAGCAGGCCTGCACCGCAGGCTGCGGGCATGTTCGAGGAGGAAGTTGCAGCGATGTCTGACGAAGCAACCCAGTCGCGAGAACTCGTCGGCGCCGTGATGGTTGTGGGCGGGGGCGTCGGCGGAATCCAGGCGGCGCTGGACCTGGCCGAGAGCGGGTTCAAGGTGTACCTCGTCGAAGCCAAGTCCGCCATCGGCGGGCACATGGCCCAGCTCGACAAGACCTTCCCGACGAACGACTGCGCCATGTGCACACTGGCGCCGCGCCTGGTGGAGGCCGGCAGGAACAAAAACGTCGAGATCCTCACAGACACCGAAGTCGTGGCGCTGAAAGGCGAGGCGGGCGATTTCACGGCCGCGCTGCGCCGCCACCCGCGCTACGTCGACACGGCCAAGTGCATCGGCTGCGGCGACTGCGAGAAAGTGTGCCCCATCATCCTGGCCGACCGGCACAACGAGACCCTGTCGACGCGGCACGCCGCCTATCGGCTGTATCCGCAGGCCATTCCCTCCGCCTACGCGATAGAGAAGCGGGGCGTGGCGCCCTGCCGGAACACGTGCCCCGCCAATACGAGCGCCCAGGGCTACATCGCCCTCATCAAGGCCCGGCGGTACGCCGACGCGCTCGAGGTCATCAAGCAGTACAACCCGTTCCCGGCTACGGTCGGGCGCGTCTGCTCCCACCCCTGCGAGCCGGCCTGCGCGCGAGGGAAGGTGGACGAGCCGCTGGCCATATGCGCGCTCAAGCGGTTTGTGGCCGACAGGCAGGCGGGCGAGCCGGTCGTGGCGCCGGAGCGCAGGTACGAGGAGGAGGTCGCGGTGGTCGGCTCGGGCCCGGCCGGGCTGTCGTGCGCCCACCAGCTGGCGCGCCTCGGGTACAAGGCCACGGTGTTCGAAGCGCTCCCGGTCGCGGGCGGCATGATGCGCGTGGGCATCCCCGCGTACCGCCTGCCGCGCGCCGTGCTGGAGCGGGAGATCGACGACATTTGCAGGGAAGGCGTGGAGATCCGGCTCGACTCGCCGGTGCGCGACGTCCACGGGCTGCAGCGCCAGGGCTACAAGGCCGTATTCCTCGCCGTCGGCGCCCACCAGCCGCAGGAGCTCGGAATCCCGGGCGAGCGGGGGACCGAAGGCGTGCACTACGGCGTCGCCTTCCTGCGGCGCGTCAGCCTGGGCGAGACGGTGGGCTTGGGAAAGCGCGTGATCGTCATCGGCGGCGGCAACACGGCGATCGACGCGGCGCGCACCGCGCTCCGGACCGGCGCCGGGGAGGTGACGCTGGTCTACCGCCGCACGAGAGAGGAAATGCCCGCCCTGCCGCACGAGGTCGAAGCGGGCGAAGCCGAAGGCATGCGCGTGGAACTGCTCACCGCCCCGGTCGAGGTGCTGCGCGACGGCGAGCGGCTGCGCGCGGTCCGCTGCATACGGATGCAGCTGGGCGAACCGGATGCGGGCGGCCGGCGGCGCCCGGCGCCGATTCCGGGCTCGGAATTCGAAATCCAGGCGGATGCCATGATCGCGGCCATCGCGCAGGCGCCGGAATTGTCGCTGCTCGAGCCGGACCACGGCTTGAAGGTGTCGCGCGGCGGCTGGTTCGAGGTAGACCCCGTAACCCTCGAAACGAATGTGCCGGGGGTGTTCGCCGGCGGCGATGCCGCCCAGGGGCCCGGGATGCTGATCGACGCGATCGCGGCCGGGCGCCGGGGAGCGCTCTCGATCGATCGCTACCTGAGAGGCGAGCCGATGCTCTCGGCGCGCAACGAGCAGCCGCTGCCCGTGGGAGAATGGACCGACCGGGAGATCGAAGCGAAACTGGCGCGCGGCGAAATCCGGCGCGGACCCCGAGTCAGAATGGCAACGGAGCACGCCGGGGCGCGCATCCTGGACTTCCGCGAAGTCGAACTGGGGCTGACCGAGGAAGAGGCCGTCGCGGAGGCGGAACGGTGCCTGGCGTGCGGCATCTGCGCGGAGTGCCAGCAGTGCGTCAAGGCCTGCGGCGTCCACGCCGTCGTGCACGAGATGGTCGAGCGCGAGGAGGAGGTCCGGGTCGGCGCCGTGATCCTGGCCCCCGGCTACCAGGCGTACCGCGCCGAGATGTCCGAGGAGTTCGGGTACGGGCGCTACCCCAACGTGGTCACCGCGCTGCAGTTCGAGCGGCTGCTTTCGGCCTCCGGCCCGACCATGGGCCACGTCCGGCGGCCCTCCGACAACGAGCCGCCGCGCAGGATCGCCTTCCTGCAGTGCATCGGCAGCCGCGACCGGGAGCACGACTACTGTTCCGCGGTCTGCTGCATGTATGCCACCAAGGAAGCGATCATGGCCAAGGAGCACGAGCCGGATCTCGACGTGCACGTCTACATGATGGACATGCGCGCGTTCTCCAAGGGCTACTGGAGCTATTTCGAGCGGGCGCGCGACCGCTACGGCGTGCACTACCACCGCAGCCGCCCGAGCGCGATCCGGGAAATCCCCGAGACGGGGGACCTGGTGCTGCAGCACGTCGGCGAGGACGGAGGCATCCGCGAGGAGACCTTCAGCCTGGTGGTGCTGTCGGTCGGGATGGAGATCTCCGATTCGGTCCGCGAGCTCGGCCGGCGTCTCGGGATCGAGCTCGACGAGCACGGGTTCTGCCACACGGTGAAGTTCAACCCGCTCGAGACCAGCCGGCCCGGGATCTACGCGGTCGGGCCATTCCGGGAGCCCAAGGACATCCCCGAATCCATCATCGAGGCCTGCGGCGCAGCAGCAGCGGCGGGCGCGCGGCTGGGGTCGGCGCGCTTCTCACTCACCCGGGAAGCGGAATTCCCGCCGGAGCGGGACGTGGCGGGCGAAGGGCCGCGCATCGGCGTTTTCGTCTGCTCCTGCGGTTCGAACATCGGGGGCTTCGTGGATGTCGCCGGAGCGGCGGAGTATGCCGCGGGCCTGCCGAACGTGGTCCACGCCGAATCTAACCTCTACAGCTGTTCGGAGGACAGCATCCGGCACATCATCGAGCAGGTGAAGGAGCATGCCCTCAACCGCGTGGTCGTGGCCAGCTGCACGCCGCTCACCCATCAGCCGCTGTTCCAGGACAGCCTGCGGATGGCGGGCCTGAACCCGTACCTGTTCGAGATGGCCAACATCCGCAACCAGTGCTCCTGGGTGCACTCGCACGACAAGCCCGCCGCTACGGCCAAGGCCAGGGATCTCATCCTGGCGGCCGTCGCGAGGGCGGCGCTGCTGGAGCCGCAGCACACCATCGAGGTCCCGGTGCAGCCCTCGGCGCTGGTAGTCGGAGGCGGAGCGGCCGGTATGACGGCAGCGCTCGCCCTGGCGGAGCAGGGATTCCCCGTCCACCTGGTGGAGAAGGAGGCCGAACTCGGCGGCAACCTCAGATCCGTGCGGTATTCCGCGGGGGGACAAGATCCGCAGCAGGTGCTGAAAACACTGGTCGGAGGCGTGCAAGACCATCCCCAAATCACGCTCCACCTGCAGAGCCGTGTGGACGAAACCTCGGGCTTCATGGGCAATTTCACAAGCCGGCTGAAAAACGGCGGCGGGGAGGAGGTCGAAATCGCCCACGGGGTCACGGTGCTCGCCACCGGCGCGAAGGAGTACCGCGGGAGCGAATATGGCTACGGCAGCGATCCGCGCGTGCTCACCCAGCAGGAATTGGAGACGCAGATGGCGGATGGCGCCCTGTCGCCCGCGGATCTCCATTCGGTGGCCATGATCCAGTGCGTCGGGCCGGCGGAAAAGTTCTGCGCCCGCATCTGCTGCAGCGTGGCGCTCAAGAATGCCCTGAAAATCAAGGAGGCAAACCCGGCGTCCGAGGTGGTGATCCTCTACCGGGATATTCGCGCTTATGGTTTCAGGGAACGGATCTACACGGAAGCGCGCGCCAAGGGGATCCTGTTCGTGAGGTACGACGAGGGGCGCCGGCCGGAAGTCTCGACCGACGGGAACGGGCGTGGACTGCGCCTGAAAGTCCGGGATCCTGCTCTCGGGAGAGATCTGGTCCTGGAAACGACCCGGCTGGTGCTGTCCATGCCGGCCGTACCCCGCGAGGATGCGCACGACCTGGCGGCAAAATTCAAGGTGCCGACCGACGCCGACGGATTTTTCCTGGAAGCGCACGTCAAGCTGCGTCCGGTGGATTTCGCCTCCGACGGGATGTTCATGGCCGGCATGGCGCACTTCCCCAAAATGCTGGATGAGACGATGATCCAGGCGCAGGCCGCCGCGGCGCGGGCGGCGCGGATCCTGAGCCGCGAGTTTCTGGCCGCCGGCGGCCGGGTGGCCGTGGTGGATCCGGGCAAGTGCGTCGGCTGCCTGACCTGCGTGCGCATCTGTCCCTTCGGCGTGCCCAGGGTTTCGGCCGAACACTCGGGTGTCGGCAACATAGTCGGGGCAGCCCGCGTGGAGGCGGCGGTTTGCCAGGGGTGCGGCTCGTGCGCGGCGGAGTGCCCGGCGCAGGCCATCGAGCTCAAGCACTACACGGACGGGCAGATGGCGGCCAAGGTGCGCGCCCTGCTGAACTCGATCGTGGTGGAAGGGGGCCAATAATGGGGGCTGAAGACCTGAGGGTCATCGCTTACTGCTGCCAGCACTGCGCGTATGCCGCTGCGGACTTGGCCGGAGGATTGCGCATGCAGTATGATCCCGCGGTCCGCGTGGTCATGCTGCCGTGCACCGGCAAAATGGACCCGGTACTGGCGCTGAAGGCGTTCGAAGATGGCGCCGACGGCGTCATGGTTGCGGGTTGACTGCCCGGCGACTGCCATTACCTGGAGGGTAATGCCAACGCCAGGCGCAGGGTGGATTATCTGCGCAAGCTGCTGCAAGAGATCGGTTTGGAGCCGGAACGGGTGCGCATGTTCAACTTGTCGGCCGCGATGGCGGGACAGTTTGTGGATGCGACGAAGGAGATGATGGAGAAGATCAGAGAAGTGGGCCCGAATCCCTTACGGGCCGCAGGAAATAAAGCAGCGGGCGTCGAGCGCGCCGGAGAGCCGGCCCGCGCGGCACCCGATAAGGAGAATTCATAATGATTGTTGCCGAGCAAAAATCCCTCGATGAAATCAAGCGCCTGGTCGGCGAGGCCGAGAAGATCCTCGTGGTTGGGTGTGGAACGTGCGTGACGGTCTGCTTTGCCGGGGGATCCCGCGAAGCGGCTATCGTCGCCGCTTCGCTGCGGATGGCCTCCCGCCTGGACGGCGAGGTCAAAAAGGTCAGCGATGTCACCGTCCAGCGCCAGTGCGAGTGGGAATACCTGGATGCGATCGCCAAAGAGGTCGGTGAGGTCGACGTGGTGCTCTCCCTGGGCTGCGGAGTCGGCGTCCAAGCCATCGCCGAGCACTTCCCCAACGCCTGGGTGGTTCCCGGCCTCAACACGACCTTCATGGGCCTGCCCACCGAGCAGGGAATTTGGGCCGAGCGCTGCGCAGCCTGCGGCGATTGCGTCCTGGGCCTGACCGGGGGCGTCTGCCCGATCGCCCGCTGCTCCAAGTCGCTGCTCAACGGGCCGTGCGGGGGGTCCCTTGACGGACATTGCGAGATCAGCAAGGAGACGCCCTGCGCCTGGCAACTGATCCACGACCGCCTGACCGACAAGGGAAAGCTCGAAGTGCTGATGGATATACAGCCGCCGAAAAACTGGAAAACCGCGCGCGACGGCGGACCCCGGCGGATCGTGCGTGAAGACCTCATGCTGGGCAAGGAGGAGTAAGTCATGGCTGCAAGTTCCAACGGTTACATTTCCGGATCCAACCTCGAGCGCGTTCTGCGCGCCGGCCACTTCGCCGTAACGGGAGAGCTCGGTCCGCCCCAGAGCGCCGACGGAGGCGTCATCCGCAAGAAAGCCTCTTTGCTGAGCGGCTTCTGCGACGCCGTCAACCTTACCGACAACCAGACCGCGATTGTGCGCCTCTCCAGCATCGCCGCCGGGGCCATCCTGGTGCAGGAAGGGGTGGAACCCATCATCCAGATGGTCTGCCGCGACCGCAACCGCCTGGCCATGCAGAGCGACCTGATGGGCGCCTATGCCCTCGGAATCCGGAACCTGCTCTGCCTCACCGGCGACCACCAGACCTTCGGCAACCATCCCGACGGCAAGAACGTCTTCGACCTGGACTCCGCCCAGATGGTGCAGATGGTTAAGAACATGAGGGACAAGCGCATCTTCCTGTGCGGCGACGCCCTCAAGGGGCAGGAACCCAGACTCTTCGTGGGCGCGGTCGAATCCCCCTTCGCCCACCCGGTGGACTTCCGCCCCTACCGGCTGGCGAAGAAGATCAAAGCCGGCGCCGACTTCATCCAGACCCAGCTCGTTTACGACATGGACGCCTTCAAGGATTTCATGGCCAAGATCTGCAAGATGGGGATCCACAAGGAAGCCTTCATCCTGGCCGGGCTGGGCCCGCTGAAAAGCCCCATGATGGCCAAGTACATGCGGGACAACGTGCCCGGGATTTTGATCCCCAAGGTGCTGATCGAGCGGATGGAGGCCGCAGGCGCCCCTTGGGCCGGCAAGAGCAAGGACGAGCTCACCAAGGAAGACAAGAAGGCGCGCTCGGAGGCGTGGGGAGCCGAGGGCATCAAGATCTGCATCGAGCTGATCCGGCAGATGCGCGAGATCGAGGGCGTGGCCGGCGTGCACATCATGGCCATCGAGTGGGAGGAGGCGGTCAAGCCGATCGTGGAGGGCGCCGGGCTCCATCCCCGCCCGGTGGTTCCTCCGGCGGAAGCGTCGGCCGGCTAAAAGGAGTTTGCAGGAGAACAGCAATGAGCGACAAGACGAAGACCGCCGAGGTCATGACCATCAATGCCCGGCTGGCTCAGCAGATCAAGGAGAAGCTGGGGCAGAACGTTTATCTTTGCTACCAGTGCGTGAAGTGCACGGGCGGGTGCCCGCTGGCCAAGTATTTCGACTGGCAGCCCAACCAGGTAATGCGCGCGCTGCAGCTGGGGCAGGAGGACATCGCCCTTAAGGCCGAAACCCCCTGGCTGTGCGCTTCCTGCCAGACGTGCAGCACGCGCTGCCCGCAGGGGCTCGACATCACCGCGATCATGGAATTCCTTACGCGGGAGGCGGTCGAGCGCGGGATCAAGCCGCCGGTCCGCGAGGTCGACGCCTTCAACAAGGCCTTCATGCGGGAGATCCGCCTCTGGGGGCGCGCCTACGAGCTCGGCCTGATGGCGGAGATGAAGCTGCGCACCGGGAAGCTGACGGAAGACATCGACCTCGGCATGAAGGTGATCCGCAAGAACAAACTGCCCCTGCTGCCGAAGAAGGTGCGGGCGCCGAAGAAGGTCAAGCCGGTCAACGGCTCCGGGAACACGGTGGCCTATTACCCCGGCTGCTCCCTGCATTCCACGGCGATCGAGTACAACACCTCCACGCTGGCCGTCTGCGAAGCCCTGGGCATCAAGCTGGTCGAGCCCAAGGGATGGCTCTGCTGCGGGAGCACGCCGGCCCACCGCACCGACCCCGAGATTGCCCTGCGGCTGCCGCTCGAGAACCTGCGCCTGGTGGAGCAGTCGGGACTGGAAGAGGTCGTCATGCCCTGCGCGGCCTGCTTCAGCCGGCACAAGTTCGCGCAGCACGAAATCCGCCACCACGAGGAGCGCAAGGAGCAGATGGACCGGAAGATCGGCTACGTCTACAAGGACTCGGTCAAGGTGAGTTCGCTGGCCGAGGCGATCTTCCGCCGAATCGGCCCCGAGAAGATCAAGGGCATGGTCAAGACGCCGCTTGCAGGGTTGAAGGTCGTATCCTATTACGGGTGCCTGCTCTCCCGGCCCCCCGAGGTGACCGAGACGGCCCACCCGGAAAATCCCATGGAGCTGGACAACCTGGTGAAGGCGCTCGGAGCGGAGGCGCGCGACTGGTCTTACAAGACCAGCTGCTGCGGGGCGACGCACTCGCTGACGCGCCAGGATATCGTCCTCGACCTGAGCCACAGTCTGATCGATCACGCGCGCGAATCGGGCGCGGACGTAATCGCCGTTGCGTGCCCGCTCTGCCACACGAACCTGGATGCGCGGCAGTTTCAGATGAAGCTGGCGGAGCCGATGCCGGTCCTGTACTTCACGCAGCTGATCGCCATCGCCCTCGGCCTGGCCGACAAGGCGGCGCTGGAGAAGAACCTGGTGGATCCGCGGCCGTTTTTGCGCAGCAGAAAGCTTATGTGAGTGTCTCGAGGATCGCCTTTGTGATCCTTGATGTCTTCGTGCCTTGGCGGTGGATTTTGATATCTTCTACAAAGGCACCATGCAGCACGAAGGCGGAGGTTGGTCATGGGTTGGGAGTACAGCGAGAAAACGAAGCAGTTGTTCATGGATGCGGTGCACGGAAGGCCGGGCACGCACCTGGGCGAAATCGAAAAACCGGACGGGCTGGGCGAGCACGGCTCCATCGCGTGCGGCGACGCGCTGCGCTTCACCTTCCGGGTCAAGCGGCACGCCTCTGATCCCACGAAGGACATCATCACCGAGGCGCGCTACCTCACCTTCGGCTGCACTTCCGCCATCGCCTCGTCCGAGGCGCTGTGTGCGCTGATCGAAGCCGGGAAATACACGCCGATCGAGGCGCTCAAGATCCAGAACAAAGATATCGTCGAATACCTCAACGGGCTGCCGGAGCAGAAGATCCACTGTTCGGTGATGGGCGCCGAGGCGCTCGAGGCTGCGGTCTTCAACTGGGCGCAGCGCCGGGGCGTCGACCTGAAAATGCTGGGGATCGACATCCGCGACAAGGAGATGGAGGAAGGCCGGGTCGTCTGCAAGTGCTTCTCGCTCAGCGAGCCTTACCTGCGGCGGAAGATCAAGGAACTGAACCTCCGCACTATCCCCGAGATCACCAATGCGGTCAAGGCCGGCGGCGGCTGCATGTCCTGCCATCACGAGCCCGGCGGTCTCCAGGATCTGCTGGATGAAATCTGGGAAGGGAAGGCCCCGGCAGGCTTGGCGGAGATCGGGCCGCTGGCGGGCCGCCCGGCCGAGGCGGCGGAAGAGTCGGCGCTGTCTCCGTACCAGTTCGCCAAGAAGGTGGAGAAGGTCGTGGAGGAGTACATCCGGCCGATGCTGCGCATGGATGGCGGCGACACGGAGATCGTCGACATCAAGGACAAGCTGGTTTATTGCCGGCTGAAGGGCGCCTGCTCGGGCTGCATGGGCGCCGGGCAGACGCTGAAGATGATGATCGAGCGTACGCTGAAAGAGCAGGTGGATGAGCAGATCCGGGTGATCCAGGTCTGAAGGCGGGGCGGCCGGCATGAGAATCGTCTACGTCGACAACAACGCCACCACCATGGTCGCGCCGGAAGTGCGCGACGCCATGCTTCCCTACTTCACCGACCAGTACTTCAACCCATCCTCCATGTACGAGCCCGCGCAGGGGCCCGCGCAGGCGGTGAAGGAAGCCCGGCAGGGCATAGCCCGCGCGCTCGGGTGCGCCGAGCCGAGAGAGCTTGTCTTCACCTCGTGCGCCACCGAGGCGAACAACACCGCGATTCTGGGATCCGCGCGCGCCAACCCGAACCGGCGCCAGATCATCACGACGTGCGTGGAACACCCGGCGGTCCTGGAGGTCTGCCGGGACATGCAGCGCCGCGGCTACGAGGTCACCTTCCTGGAGGTGGACGGGAGCGGGAATCTGGACATGGCGGACTACGTGCGCGCGCTTTCGCAGGAGACGCTCCTCGTATCCATCATGCACGCCAACAACGAAACCGGCGTGATCTTCCCGATAGAGGAGCTGTCGCGCATCGCCAAGGAGACCGATCCCGGAATCATCTTCCACACCGACGCCACGCAGACGGTGGGCAAGCTCCCGATCGACCTGGGGAGAGGATTGCGGGACGTGGACCTGCTGTCCTTCTCCGGGCACAAGTTTCACGCGCCCAAGGGGGTGGGGGCGCTGTACTGCCGCAAGGGGACGCGCTGCCGGCCTTACATGCTGGGCGGGCACCAGGAAGGGGGGCGCCGGGCGGGGACCGAGAACGTGCCCTACATCGTGGCGATGGCGAAGGCGCTGGAGCTGTCGTGCGCCACCTGTGAGGAAGACGAAAAGCGGATCGGCCGGCTGCGGGACCGGCTGGAGAAGGCCCTGCTGGAGAAGATCCCCTGCGTGGAGGTCAACGGGAAGAATGCGGCGCGGCTGTCCAACACGCTCAACATCGCCTGCCACTACATAGAGGGCGAGGGCATGCTCTACCAGCTTAGCGCGGAGGGCATCTGCGCTTCGAGCGGCTCGGCGTGCACTTCGGGCTCGCTGGAGCCGTCGCACGTGCTGCGCGCCCTGAAGGTGCCGTTCACGGCCGTGCACGGCTCAATCCGCTTCAGCCTCAGCCGCTACAACACGGATGAGGACGTCGACCAGATCCTCGAGGTGTTTCCGGGGATTGTCGCCAGCCTGCGTCGGCTATCGCCTTACTGGGACAACGAAAAGAACGAACCCCGGCCCCCGGCCCAGTCCGCATAGCACCGGTCGAGGGCAGGAAGGCATCCGCGCGCCGTGCTTTTGCCGGCCCGCGCTCTGCCGCGTCTCGGAAACCTGCTCAAGCTCTTGGCCCTCCCCGAACGCTCACCCCCGCCGCGGACTTCCACCACGTTGGAACCGGCCGATGTCCTCCTTGAGTGGACGGCCACAGGCGTGCAGTTCGACGGCCACGACTGAAGCGGCGGCTCGTGGCGCCGAGATCTGTTGCCAAATCCAAACCGGATTGCAGGAGGTAGTGTGCCCCGCCGCCGATTCAAAGGGCCGGGAAACGCCTGCTTCGTGACCGGCCCCGCGGGGGAATCCGGCGGGACTCCCAGGCCCAGGGCTATTTCGGCTCCGAACCGTTTGCTATTTGTGATGGACCGGATATCGCCGCTCGGGAAAGGATCAGTAGTTGCTTTTGTCTGTCCATAGTCGAAGATTGCCTGGTTGGAGTCACCATAGCGCTGGCACAGCAGGCACAAGGAAGATGGGAAAATCGCAGACAGGAGGTGTCCCTGGTGTTCCGAGGTGTCCTGCATTTCGTCGATGAACACCGTAGGAAATCGCCAGCGAACGAATTCCGTAACCTCAGGATGCTTGGCCAGCAGCCTCTCTGCCCAGGCAAACATATCATCGAATCGCCATATGCCCCTATCCGATGCATTCTGCTTGATGCGGCGGAGAATATTGAAGCTGGGGGCTGAAGGCCCACAAGGCAATCTACCAGCCGCAGAAGCGAGATTTAGGTCCTTTCCTTCGTACCTCAACGCACATATTGTCATGTCTGGCTCTTCATAGCCCTGCAGGAAAAAGCGGATTCGATTCCACCCGGGTCGGACCGCCGACGCGGTTCGGGATCGCCAAGGGCATGTGGCAGTTCATCCCCTCCACGGCGAGCGAATACAACCTGGCGCTCGGCCCGCTCAAGGATGAACCGAAGTACGACCCCTCGGACCAGCGCCACGACGAGAACCGGTCCACGCAGGCCGCGGTCAGCTATCTCGCATATTTATACTCGACCAAAGCCGCCGCTTCGGGATTGCTGGTCATCGCCTCCTACAACTTCGGCCAGACGCGGATCATCGAGAGGCTCGACCATCTGCCCAACGATCCACGCGAGCGAAACTTCTGGAACTTTTACGCCAGAGGGTGGCTGCCTGCGGAAACGCGCGACTATGTGCTCTACATCTTCTCGGCGGCGCTTATCTGCGAGAAACCCCACCTGTTCAACTTCGCGATGGAACCGATCGACTCGCTCTGGTGATGGGGCCGCGCTCCAAGTCCCGTTCGGGAAGGCCGGCCGCGCGGACCAACGAAGACAATGGTCCGGCGCCGGCCACTCCGAGTGACGTCGGAATTTCCGGCAGAGGTGTTTGGCACCCATGCCCTGATTGCATGGGTGCCGAAAAGGGAATCAGGCTACGGCCTTTTGTTCCTGGCGGCCACATGATCCAGGCCGAATGCGATGGCCTGGAAAAATTGCCTCTGCAGCGGCGTCCTCCCCTTGACGGAGACGGCCGACCTCAGCTCGCCAACGCGCCCGACGTCATTCCAGAACTGGGAGCTTCTCAGTTCCAGGATCTCGGCCCTTACGTCTTCAAACTCCGGGTCGGTCATGGCTGCCATCAACTCCGAACCGATGGCGGTGAGAATGCTCTCGGATGGAAGCTGTGGCTGGATGCCGATCTTGGGGCCGACCGTTTTGGGGCGGACGCTGTTGTTCTCGAAGCGTCTTGCCTCGTATATTCTGTCCGACAACCATTCGCTCATGCTGTCGATATCGATGATTTGTATGGGCACCAGTCCGCGAACATAAACCGCACCCAGGCCTGGAAGCGCCGGGGCATCGAATGAGAATGAGACCCGACTCTTGCCGGGGCGCAAACCCTCACGGACCGCATCAAGTTGCGCCGCCCAAGCATAACCAGGATTGCCCGAACCAGGCAGGGAGGGCCCCAAAATCCACCACCCCATGGGCGTTGTGGCATTTTTGAGCATGCCCGGATTATCCGTCGCTATAGCGAACATCTCAATGTCTTGCCTGGCGCCGGGCTTGTTTTCGAGCGTGTAGGTATACCGGACCAGGTCCGGCCCCACCATCTGATAGCTGACCGTCAGTTCCGGCTTGACCTTCGTAGCCTTTTCGATTCTGACTTTAGCTACCTTGCCGCTCCGATCCTTGTATTCGATTAACAGATCCCCGGTGGACGGATCGATTTCGAATTTGTCGCCCTCCTCCGGCTCCGCCGGAGGACGCGGATTCACTTTTTCCACCTTGAACTCGAATTTCTTGGGGGGCTGCTGGCCTTGGGCCATGGCAACCGTTGCAAAAATGAAAATTGTCAGCAAATGCTTCATGCCTATACCCTCCCTCAGTTCCCAAATCTAAGATGATAATGGGTATCCTCAGCAAGAGGATTTCCTCCATACCATTCAGCTATCTGCCGAAAGATCTCCCTATAAGGATCCAACTTCGAATATGGAATATCTGCGTTTTTTCCCCACATATGTGCAATGTGTGGAGGGCCCCACCAGACCCCTCCATATGCGGGACCGAGGTCGAACCTGCCACCCCAGGGCATGCTCATGTCATTAACATGCGGTGTCTTGCCGGTTGTGCGATTAAACTCCTCGGTGATGCTTAACACCCCTCCAACGGCATTCCATGTTCCCCAGTGGTTAAGTGGGTGTTCAGACGTTCCACCTTTCCGGAATTCAAGCGGTTTGGATCCTTCCCCGACAAATTTGCCTTCGCCGGGGCCTTTGAAGAGGGCATCCGACAGATTGGTAACTCCGTTCCTCCCCTTTTTATGATGGCAGTCGCTTTACGTATTCGCCCCCATTTCCTGATAATGCGTCCGTTGCATTGCCAGGGCAGGTCCAATGAGGGTGAGGTCCAGATATGAGAGACTACAAGGCCATCTTTGAGCGATTCGAGTCTTCCTTGATCAAGGCGGGTTCCGTCACTCTCCCGCCTGAAAAGATTCGCGCCAACCTAGATGAATACAAGCATTTCGAAGGCAAAGTGTTTTCGGATGCCGACTATTACCAGGAAATTGTCCAAGTAATTTTCTATGCGGGATTCAAGGCTGCTACGGTAACCTCCAAACTAGACTTGCTCTTCCGATACTTTCCGGATCACGGCACCGTTGCGAACTATCCAAAATCCAAGGTCGATGAAATCATCAGCGACCCGAAAATGATCAAGAATAATCGAAAAGTGCAGGCATGCATTGAGAATGCCAGGATCTTTCAGGACATCGTTGCCGAGTATGGGTCCTTTCAGTCCTATATAGACTCCTTTTCGGCGCGGGAATCGTTCGAAAACCTCATGCTATTGAAAGAAGAACTGGAGTATCGCTTTGCTGGCCTTGGAAGGATCACGACTTACCACGTTTTGACTGATATCGGCTTCCGTGTCATTAAGCCCGATAGAGTGATTTGCCGTATTTTCAAAAGGCTGGGGCTGATCGAGAGCGAGGATCAGCTTCTCAAGACGGTTATTCAAGGACGAAAGTTTGCAGACGCAACGGGTCATCCCATCCGTTACATTGACATAATTTTCGTCGCCTACGGTCAGGTGCAATCGCTGGAATTTGGGCTTTCAAGCGGCATTTGCCTTGAAAAGAACCCACTGTGTTCAGCTTGTGGCGCAACAGCTCACTGCGGATATTATGAAAAGCTTGCCAGCGACTCAAGATGAAGGTGGGCAACGGAATTTGTCCAAAATGAACCTGCCTCCGAAACCGCTTTTTCGGCCCATCCCGGTCAAAGCAGTCATTCCGTATTCGCTGGGCACCAGGTCGCAACGGATCAATCCGTGGATCCCGGCCGATGAGCCGGCGGCCACAATCTGCAAGACCGATGCGGGCTACCGACTGAAGGAAGGGGAAATCAAGCCGACTTGGCAGATGTACCGCGTCCTGACCGGCCGGGAGAAGAAACGCCATTTCGGCCTGGTGCGTTTGGATCCAGAACGGCCGTCGCCGACAATCCTGGGGGACACAGGATGCACGACTGCCGGATTGGTGCATCCATATGAGATACGGAAGCTGACAATCGCAGAAATCATAGATAGTAGTTCGCTTTTCCTTGGCAGGAGCAGAATTGCAGGGGTGGGCGTGGAAATCTCCCGGAATTCTCCCGCTGCGCC
>JBBIMP010000036.1:0-54170 GCA_037444305.1 Acidobacteriota bacterium | reverse complement strand
ATGAAAAAAGCACTGCCGGGTTTTATCCTGTTTCTGGCCGTACTGTTCTTCCTGCCTGACGCGACCATGGCCTTCGATGCCGGGGGAGGGGCCATGATTCACAAAACATTCACCCTTCCCGCCGCGAAGAAGGGGGATCCCTTCAGCGCTTACTATCCTTTCGAGCTCACAGGACCGGGGGAGATCAACGTGCTTCTCAGGGTGGAAAAGCTCGACCCCAAGCCCATTGTGCACAATCTGGAGCCCATCCGGGTGGTCATAGTGGATAGCCGGGCCTTCAAGAAGATGGACCCGAGCACGTGGCAGAAGTTCTGCCGGGAGGTGAACAAGTACAATCCCGTGGAATGGATCGCGGGCGACGTGCTGCGCGACTTTGTCAAGAGCGTAGCGCACTTCCTCGGCAAGAAGGAGAAGCCCCCCGTGTATTTCCACGGCCAGATCGACTGCGGCGGTGAGGGGTCGAGCGAGTCCATCAAGCATGCGGTTGATTCGCACGAGCTCAAAAAGACAGAAGGCCGCTATGTGGTGATCGTGCGCAACGTTGAGGGCTTCAAGGCCACGGGCGGGATCATGATCGGGTATCCGGGAAAGGACTGGGACTTTGACCCGGCCGTCGCGCGCTTTGCAAAGGTCCATCCGGACTTGGTGGTGGAGGAGGCGGCCGTCAACATGGCAGGGCTCCTGGAGGTGAAGCTGGCAAACCGGGGCCGCGGCGTTCTGCACCAGGGCTACTGGCACCTCCCGGCAGACAAGGCCGTGACCCTTTCCGTGCAGATCCAAGGCCGCAAGCAAGAGGTTCCCCTTCAGGTATTCGACCCGAGACGCGCCCTTGAGAGGTCCGGGGGATCCGTGACCTATGCCTTCGAATCGCTTGCCGGCGCCAAAGAGGGCGGCTTCATCGTGACCATCGACGCCTCGGGCGTTGCCTTTGAGGAAAACGAAAACAACAATGCCTTTTCGCCTCAGGCAGCAGGTCTGAAACCCGCAGGTTTCCAACCCGGCAGGACGGTATCGGCCGCAGAGCGGAAGCCTGACCTGGCGGTCACCGAGATACGTCTGGCGACGGGCAAGGTGATCGAGGTTATCGTGCAGAACAGGGGCCGCGCCGGAGTCGATCCGGCCTTGTGGGGCGCGGCCGGCTCACCGTATCTCTACCTGAAGATGAACGGCAACAGCTGGACCACAATCCCGCTCAATATCCTTGACCCGGCCAGGAACCTGAGCCGCCCTGGGGGCAGCGCCGCTTACTCCACCGGCTTCGTGCTTGGGCAGGGCGCGGTGATCGAAGCCTTCATCGATGCCGCGAACGTGCTCGAAGAATCTGACGAGGAAAACAACACCCTTCAGGTTCGGCTTCATCCGTAGGAAGACCCGGCAGCGGGGCTGAGGCATACGCCTGCATGGGGAGGCATGCACCCGAAAAACCATGCCTCCCCCCATCGGCCCAGGGGAAGGATGCGCAACCGCTTTCCCAGAGGGAGCGTCCTGACTCTGAGGCAAGCTTCCTCTGCAGTGGTGCAGAACTCACTGAAAAGATAGTGGTTCGCTTTTCCCGGGCGGGAGCAGAAGAGCGGGGATGGGCAGGGAAATCTTCCGGTGTAACATTACTCGCGATTGCCCGCTGACACTGCGGATTCCGAGGGCACGGACGTATCGCTGCCGCGCAATCCAGTGCGGCTCGTTTGTGGATTCCGGTACCGCTATTTTTAAGCTAACGAAATGACTGTATTCAATCTGCGTCGGTCCGGCCCTGTTACAGTGGCCTCGAGGAGAGGCCGGGACGGGCGAGGATCATTCCGACGGCTTCAGCGAATGGGTCGCACAGCCGCTCAGCCGCCGATCACTGCGTAGTCGAGGTCGGGAAATTGAGCGAATGCTCGATCCAGCGTGATCAGTCTGAATCCGCCGGCGTGTGCAAATGCCGCCAAGTACGCGTCCATGACCGCCTTGGGCGATCTGTCGAACGGCCGGCAGAGAATCTCCCAAGTTGCCTCGAATTCCGGCGGTTCCAGTGTGAAGGTAAACCGGCCCGAAGCCAGCATGGCGGCGTATAGGGCCCACGCTGCGGGAAGTGCCACGGCATCTGCACCCAGCGCAGCCTCGGAAGTCATCAGGCGCAGCAAGCCCATCTGCACGGGCCGGCAAATGTGGATCGATTCATCCTCTGGCTGTCCCTCCCACCATCGCCGAACCTCCACGTGCCGCGCGTGGCATTCCGCTGCCAGCGCCAGCAATACATTAACGTCGCTGAGCAGCCTCATAAGCCGCCTGCTCCTCGCGCAACAGAATCTCGTGGACTTCGTCCGGCGACAGCGTGCGCTCGCCCGGCGTGCGACTCGGAATCAGCGGGAACTTCAGCGCGGCGCCTTTTGGTTTGACGCTCCGCGCATCAAGTTCGCGCTCCAGGGCAGCAACAATCAGGTCTTTCAGACTCATATTCCGACGCACAGCGGCCAGTTTGGCGCGGCGCGCCACCGCATCCGGCAGATCCAACGTCGTTCTCATAAAGGCATAATGCTGCATTTATGCAGACATTGTCAAGGACGAGGGCCGATTTCTCTTCTCACAGCTCCCGCGGCCACTTATCGCGCGGGAAGGGGACCACGCCGTACTGGTGCAGAAGCCGGGCGGGATCTGCGGCCCGGAGGTGTGCGCCGCGGTCCCGCGCCTGGGGAAGGCCGGCGGCATAGGCCCGGCCGGGTGGGCCAAGGCGGTGACCGGGTTCCTCCGCCTCGCCTTAACGTCGCTCCTGCCGTGTTGCATGTCCCCCGTGCCGCTGGTAAGCTTCCAACAGTTATCCTGAAAGGAATTCGTCCTTGAATTACACGACATCGCTCAGGCCATGGGTGAGCCGGAGGCTGGAAAAGATCGGGTCGGCGGACCTTCTGGTCGGCATCCCCTGCTACAACAACGAGTCCACCGTCGAGCACGTCATCAAGACGGTAAGCAAGGGGCTGCACAAGCACTATCCGGACATGCGCTCGCTCATCATAGTCTCGGACGGCGGGTCCACCGACGACACCCGAGACATCGCGCAGGCGCTCGCCATCCATCCCTACATCGAGAAGCTGGTGCAGATCTACCGGGGCCATCCCGGCAAGGGCACGGCGCTGCGGGCGATTTTCGAGGCCGCCAGCTTCCTGAACGTGAAAGCCTGTGCGGTGGTCGACTCCGACCTGCGCAGCATCTCGCCCGACTGGGTGCGCTCGCTGCTGCAGCCCGTTCTGCAGGCCGATTTCCATTTCGTGGCCCCCCTCTACACGCGCTACAAGTACGACGGCACCATCACCAACACCATCGTCTACAATCTCACCCGCGCGCTTTTCGCCCGACGAATCCGGCAGCCCATCGGCGGCGATTTCGGGTTCTCGCACCAGCTCGCCCGCTACTATGCGCAGGAGGGCCGGTGGGACTCCGACGTTGCCAGGTTCGGCATCGACATTTGGATGACCCTGTCGGCCATCATCCAGGATCTGCCGGTCTGCCAGGTGCACCTCGGGGCCAAGGTGCATGATGTGAAGGACCCGGGGGAATCCCTCGGGCCCATGTTCCGGCAGGTCATCTTCACGCTCTTCCTGCTGATGGACCAGTACTACGACTACTGGTCGAACAACCGGCAGAGCGAGCCCGTCGCCACTTTCGGCGAGCATTCCACCGAAGAACCGACGGCTTTCAGCGTGGACGTCGAAAGGATGGTCCGGATCTACCGCGACGGCTTCAACCACTTCGGCGTGTTCTGGGAGAAAGTCGTGCGGCCGGAAAACTTCGCCCACCTGCGCGCCCTGGCCGAGATGCCGGAAAAGGATTTCTACATGCCCACGGAAATATGGGCGAAGCTGGTCTACGACTTTTCTGCGACTTTCCACGCGTGGGAGCGGCACCGGCGGCAGCTCGTAGACACCATGAGCCCGCTTTACTACGCGCGCGTGGCCTCCTTTGTCACCCGGACGCGAGAACTGGACAGCGCCCAGGCGGAGGAGATCATCGAGGGACAGGCCCGCCAGTTCGAGGCGCTCAAGCCCTACCTTATCGAGAGCTGGAAAAGGCAGAAGCCCGCGGTCGCCTGAAGGACGCTGCGGGCCGGATCCGAGCCAATAACAACATTCATCGCAGTTTCACACAGGAGGTTTCATCATGCCGAATCGGAGCAAGATCCCCGCGGAAAGCAACATCGGAAAAATCGAAGAACTGCTCGGCGACAAGGCCAGGTACTATCTCGAGCACAAGTGCCGGACGGTGCCGCGGGATCAGCTGCACGTGCCGGGCCCGGACTTCATCGAGCGGGTCCTGGTGCCCAGCGACCGCTCCATCCCGGTGCTGCGCAGCCTCCAGACGCTCTTCGACAACGGGCGGCTCAGGGGAACCGGCTATGTTTCGATCCTGCCCGTCGACCAGGGCATCGAGCATTCGGGTGGCGCCTCCTTCGCGCCGAACCCGATCTACTTCGACGGGGAGAACATCGTGAAGCTTGCCCTCGAAGGGGGCTGCAACGCGGTCGCCTCCACTCTCGGCGTCCTGGGATCGGTGGCGCGGAGATATGCCCACCGGATTCCGTTCATTCTCAAGTTCAACCACAACGAGTTCATCTCCTACCCGAACTCCTACGACCAGATCGTCTTCGCGAGCGTGGAGCAGGCCTACAACCTGGGCGCGGTGGCCGTGGGCGCAACCGTGTACTTCGGATCCGAGGAATCCAAGAGGCAGATCCAGGAGGTCTCGGTGGCATTCCAGGCGGCGCACGAGTTCGGGCTGGCCGCGATCCTCTGGTGCTACCTGCGCAACCCGGCCTTCAGCAAGACCAAGGAGGGCGGCGCCGATTACCACGTCGCGGCCGACCTGACGGGGCAGGCGAACCATCTCGGCGTCACCATGCAGGCCGACATCGTGAAGCAGAAGCTTCCCGAGAACAACGGCGGGTACGAGGCGCTGAAGTTCGGCAAGACGCACAAGAAGGTGTATTCGGAGCTCACCTCCGACCACCCGATCGACCTCGCCCGCTACCAGGTGGTCAACTGCTACATGGGGCGCGCCGGCCTGATCAACTCCGGCGGCGCCAGTTCGGGCAAGAGCGACCTGGCGGAGGCGGTGATCACGGCGGTCACGAACAAGCGCGCCGGAGGAATGGGCCTGATCTCCGGCCGGAAGGCGTTCCAGCGGCCCATGAAGGAGGGGGTGGGGATCCTCAACGCAATCCAGGACGTCTACCTCTGCAAGGAAGTCACGGTCGCCTGAGGGGACCGTCCGCCGCCACGGATTCCACGAATTCATGGAATTCGTGGCTGCTGTGACAGCACCGTCTCAGTCTTCACCTGCAGCACCGACCGCACCTCCGGCGCGCTTCAGGCTTCCCTGGAAGTGTTTCTGGACAACTTCGACCGTTTCCTCCGGGGAGATAAGCTGAGAAACGTGGTGAACAAAAAGCGGGGCTATTGAGGCCTGCGCCGCGCGGCCTCCGGGCGGAGCACAGCAGGGTCCAAGAGGAATGATCGGATGAAGGTCACGCTGCAGTACGGCAGGAAGGGGCTGGCGATCGATCTCCAAGGCCTGAACGTCACAGTCCTGGCCCCCAAGTTCGCAGCCGCGCTGGACGACGAGGCGGCGGCCTTTTTTGCCTCCGTCCGCCGGCCACTTGGCACAGGCCCGCTGCGGGAGGTCGCACGCTCCGGCGACCGGCTGGCGATCGTGATCCCCGACAGTACCCGGCCGCTGGTGACAGACCGGCTTTTGCGGTGGACCCTGCGGGAGCTGGATCACGTGCCCGCGGAACGGATAACCATCGTCAACGGGACCGGCTCCCACAGGGCCAACAGCGAAGCCGAGCTGGCGTCGATGGTGGGCGGCGATATCCTGTCCCGCTTCCGGGTGGTCAACCACGATGCCCACGACCCGTCGACACTGGCGCCCGCCGGAAGGTCTCCCGATGGGCGGACGGTTTACATGAACCGCGACTACGTCGAGGCAGACCGGCGCATAGTGCTGGGCTTCATCGAGCCCCACTTCATGGCCGGCTTCTCCGGCGGATACAAGGGTGTCTTCCCCGCGCTGGCCGATATTGACTCCATCATGCGCTATCACGGCGCCGACGTCATCGGCAACCCGGGCAGCACCTGGGGGCGGCTCGAGGGCAACCCGACCCAGGACCGGATCCGGGCAAACGGTTCGCTGCTCCCCGTCGATTTCTGCATCAACGTCACGCAGAACCGGCTCCGGCAGATCACCGGAATATTCGCCGGCGAAGTGCTGGCCGTGCATGCCCGGGGATGTGAAGCGGCAAGGGTGCATGCCATGACGCCCTGCGCACGCCCCTTCGCGGTCGTGGTTACGACCAACAGCGGCTACCCGTTGGACCAGAATCTTTACCAGGCGGTGAAGGGGATGTCGGCCGCCGCGCGGATCGTGTCCCAGGGTGGCTACATCCTGTGCGCTTCCGAGTGCGAAGACGGCTTCCCGGGCCACGGCAATTTCCGGAAACTCCTGTTCGAGCATAATTCCCCCGGGGCGCTCCTCGAAACCATCCACCGGCCGGGATACCTGGTGTTCGACCAGTGGGAGGCCCAGATCCTGGCCCTGATCCGGCTCAAGGCCAGAGTGGGACTTTACAGCCGGTTGGACCCGGGAGAAGTGCGCCGCGCCTGGCTCGAACCGGTCGAGGACATTGAGGGGCGCATTCGGGAGGAACTTGCGCAGGCGGGGGGGGATGCGCCCGTGGCGGTGCTGCCGGAAGGCCCGATGACCATTCCATTTCTCTCATAAACGAGCCGAATTGGGCTGCCCGGGGTGCATAACCGGCGGGCGTCACGAGGAACCGGCCGCACCCCGCCAAAACCCGAAATTCGCCCATTTGCCCGCTTTTTTTGCATTTTTCCCGATTTTTAATATTTGGCCCGAATGTGGCCGGGATAAGGCATTTGTACGGGGAGCGAGGTTTTGTAAATAATTGAACAACAATTACTTGTGGCGGAATTTATGTTTCTTCCCTGTCTTGGGCGTATTCCCCGGGCAAGGTGGCTCGAGGGCGCTTTGGGCTCCCCGGGGGTTGAAACACCGGGAAATGTTCTATACCCTTTTCTGCTTTAAGGCGACCGGATACTGCAATGACTGCTCCAGACTCTTTTCCTGCTTGCTTGCTCCAGCCAAACCTGGGGAATCGGCATTTCTCTGCCGACTGACGGGTCCACGGGCGGGAAACCGGAGAAGAACGATGGTTCAGAACAAGAATTGCAGGAATTGGACGAGGCGCATCCGGGTGTTTCTCGCCGCGCTGTTCCGGCGGCTTGTAGTCACCAGCCTCCTGCTGATCGCTTGGCACGTCTCGCTGGGCGAACCCCTTATGATCGCGATCGGCGACCCTTACCCAAGCGATCCCCTCGAATTCGAAGCGACCGCTTATTGTGACGAGGGGATCACGAAATCCGGGATCCCCGTAGCGCCGGGGATCGTTGCCGCCGATCCGAAGGTGCTTCCGCTCGGCTCGCTGATCCGCTTGGAGAACACCGAGTACCGGGGGATCTACCGGGTGCTGGACACCGGCGGGCTGGTGAAGGGGAAGATAATCGACATCTACATCCCCAGCCTGGAACGGGCCATCGAATTCGGGCGTCGGCCGGTGCAGATCGTCGTGTTGCGCTACGGCTATCCCAGGCCCGGATACTCGGCCATCGCAGACTGATCTGCCGCGCGCTGTGATTTCCGGGATGAGGTTCCGACACCCGGAGGCATGGCTAACGCAAAATCCGCCTTCTCCGATCCCGCAGACTCTGCAGCGAGGCCGGCATCCACACCCGGCCTGCAAGCGCCCGATTGCCGCCGTCAAATTCGGTGCCGGCAAGCTCTTTTTTTGGTAAGGTGTGAAGTCCGTTTTCGGGAGCAGGCCATATGCCGGATGTTGACTCCGTCCACCTGTCGGTCGTGATACCCGCTTTCAACGAAGCCGCGCGCCTGCCGGCAACGCTGGCGAGCGTCCTGGAATACCTCCGGGGCCAGAGCTATGGCGCGGAGGTGATCGTGGTGGATGACGGTTCGAGCGATAGCACCGGTGCGGTGGTGAAGGAACTGGCCGCGCGATCGCCCATCCTGCATCTCCGGCGGCATGCCGACGGCGGCAACCATGGCAAGGGCGCCGCGGTGAGGCTCGGCATGATCAAGGCCAGGGGCGACTACCGGTTGTTCATGGACGCGGACAACTCGACACGGATCGTGGAAATCGAGGCATTCTGGCGGTGGTTCAACCGGGGTTACGACATCGTCATCGGCTCGCGCAACGTCCCCGGCTCCCGGGTGGAGGTGCACCAGGCCTGGTACAAGGAAATGGCGGGCCGGATGGGCAACCGGCTGATCCAGATGCTTGCCGTGCCGGGAATCAGGGACACCCAGGCCGGCTTCAAGTGCTTTACCGGGCGCTGCGCGGAGGCGGTCTTTCCGCGCATGACGATCGACCGCTGGGGGTTTGATGTCGAGGCCCTGGCGGTTGCACGGCTCTTCGGATTTGTCGTGCGCGAGGTGCCGATCGCCTGGGCGAATGCCGAAGGGAGCAAGGTCGGCCCCGGCTCCTACCTCTCGGTCCTCGGCGAGGTGCTCAGCGTCCGCCGGAACGTCCGCTCGGGAATTTACAAAAAGCCCGCCCCACAAAGCAATCAGGATTCCTCCATCCAGACCCGCTGATGTGGCCCGCTGCCATCCGGTGTGCCCCGTGGCGGCGCAGATCGTGCCTTGACCGCGACCTTCCCCGGGGTTAGATTGATTCTGTTCATCGAGACGAAGCGGGGGTTATGCACACGCAGCCATGACAGCCCGGATCCCGGATAAATCAGGAAATGCACGCGCCAAAGACCCGTTTGCCCGCAGACGGCTCAACGCGGCCGAGCTCAAGATCGACCTGCTGTGCAAGGGGATGCGCGTCGATGCCTTGTGCCGGCTGGAGGATGCGGCGCGGCCCATTGCGGGGAGCGGCGCCGGCCTGGGAAGCGGGCTCGAGCTGATCCTGCCGGGAAGCAGGCGGGACCTGTACGTGAATGTGCCCGTCCTCGAGGAGTTCGCCCGCAAATCACCCTACAGCCTGTGCCCGCATTCGGACGGATACGAGATCCGGGACGACAGAAAGCGGTGTTCCTATCCCGCCCGTCCTGCCCCGCCCGCAGGCTGGTTCGAGGCGCGCACCTCCCGCGGCGTCCGGATGTTCGACATCGGCAGCCTGCTCGGAACCTGCCTCTCGGTCTACATCGGCGACCCGTGCCACTTCTGGTCTCCCGGACAGCCATTGAGCTGCCGTTTCTGCGCTTCGGGCGCGGCGGATTTCCAGGCAGTCGAGAAGACGCCGGAGGATGTCGTGGAGACGGCGATCCGCGTGCGGGACGAGTCGGGAACGACCTTCGTGGTGCTCAACAGCGGCTACCAGGGGACGGACGGCCTGCGCAAGGCCTTTCCCTACCTGGAGGCGCTGAAGAAGCGGACCGACCTGCTCGTGGGCATCCAGTTCATTCCCGAGCGCAACCTGTCGCTGTACGACGAGGCCGTCGCCCTCGGCGCCGACCACATCTCTTTCGCCTTCGAGTTCTTCAACGAGGAGTATTTCAAGCGCTACCTGCCCGGGAAGAGCAAGGTGGTGGGACGCGGCGCCTTCTTCCGGGCGCTGGAGTACTGCGCCCGCACGCTGGGAAAGGGGAGGGTCTCGGGCGAGGTCATCGCCGGCCTGGAGCCGCTGGAAGACACTTTCAGGGCCGTGGAATACATCGGCTATCTCGGCGCCTACCCCATGGTCTGCATTTTCCGGCCCTTGGCCGGGGCGGAGTTGGAGAGCTACCCGCCGCCTTCCGCCGGAGAGATGGCCTGCGTCTTCGCGCGGGTCTACGAAGTCTGCCGGTCGCACAGCCTGCCGATCGGCTACGCGCCGAACATCCACCTCAGCATTTCGCTGCAGCCCGAAGACACTCTCCTGCTGGCGCCCGACAGCGCGGAGGACCGCTTCTACCGCCGCTGGCTGGCAAGCGTGAGGCAGGCCTTGAGACCTCGGTTCGAACCGGGCGCATAGCCGGCGTCAATCACGCAATCAGAGGGCAGGCCGTCGGCCTATTCGATTTTGTACTTCTTCACCTTGTAGCGCAGGGTGTCGCGGGTGATCTTGAGGAGTTTTGCGGCATTGGTCTTGTTGCCGCGCGCCTGCTCCAGGGCCTGGCGGATCAAGTCCAGTTCGACCTCATAGAGCGAGAGGCCGCCCGGCGGGAGCCGGACCATGCCGTCCCCCTCCATCGCGGCCGAGGAAACCGCGAGCGAACTGCCCTCCGAGATGCGGATCGGGAGGTGCTTGGCCGCCACGCGGTTGCCGTCGGCTAGGATCATCACCCGCTCGATGGCGTTGCGCAGCTCCCTGGTGTTGCCCGGCCAGTCGTAGTTCATCAGGAGATCTTCGGCCTCGCGCGTGAGGCCCTGGATATTCTTGCGGAACTTCTCGTTGTAGTACTGGATGAAGTGCTCCAGCAGGGGCTTGATGTCCTCCTTGTGCTCGCGCAGGGGCAGCAGCGTCACCGGGATGATGGACAGGCGGAAGAACAGGTCCTGCCGGAACCTGGCGCTGCGGACCGCCTCCTCCAGGTTGCGGTTCGAGGCCACGATGACGCGCACGTCGACGTTGATGTTCTTGACGCCGCCCACGCGCCGGAAGGCGTGCCCTTCCAGGACCCGCAGCAGCTTGGCCTGCATCCCGGGAGTCATCTCGCTGATCTCGTCGAGGAACAGGGTGCCGCCGTCCGCCATCTCGAACATGCCCTTCTTCTGCGAGCGCGCGTCGGTGAATGCGCCCTTCTCGTGCCCGAAAAGCTCCGATTCGATCAGCGTCTCGGGGATCGCGGCGCAGTTGATGGCATAGAAGGAGCGGTCCCTGCGCGTCGATTCGTAGTGAATGGCGTGGGCAACGAGGTCCTTGCCGGTGCCGCTCTCCCCCTGAATGAGGATGGTGGAAGCCTCGCTCGCCGCCACCCGCTTGACGAGGTTGCGGACGTCGATGATGTGCTTGGAAACCCCGACGATGCGCTCGACGCTGAACTCGCTCCGCTGGATCTCGTGCGTCCTGGCGACTTCGGTCCGCAGCCGGCGCGCCTCGAGCGCGTTGCGGATGGCGTTCTGGAGCTTCTCGAAGTTGATCGGCTTTTCGATGAAGTCGTACGCGCCGAGCTTCAGGCTCCGCACCGCGTCATCCACGATGCCGAAGGCGGTGATGACGATCACGGGGACGAACACGCTCCTCTTGCGGAGCTCGGAAAGCACTTCTATGCCCGTCATGTCGGGGAGCTTGACGTCCAGCGTGATGAGGTCGGGATTGTCGATCTGGACCCTGCCGAGCGCCGTGGAGCCGTCCTCCGCGAGGCTCACGTTGTAACCCCACTGCTCGAGCTTCTGCTGGAGCGACCAGCGCACCAGCCTTTCGTCGTCCACAACAAGTATGGTTTCCTTGGGCATGTTCCTTCGATTCCTAGAGCCGGGAGAGCAGCGGCAGCGTTACGGTGAATGATGTGCCTTTCCCCACGCGGCTTTTGACGTCGATCGTGCCGCCGTGATAGCGGACGTTCTTCAGGCAGGTGGCCAAGCCGAGGCCGGTCCCGTCGGTCCGCGTGGTGAAAAAGGGCTGGAAGAGCTTCCTCATGTTCTCGGGCGGGATACCCGGGCCGTTGTCCCGGACCTCGACCCGGATGCTGTTTTCCTTCCGGTTGTGGGACATGCGGATGTCCACCCGGCCGCCGGCCGGCATCACGTTCTGGGCGTTGAGCAGCAGGTTCATGAAGACCTGTTCCAGCTGGATGGGATCGCCCGTGAAGCCCGGAATCTCGTCCGGCTTTGTGACGCTCACCTGCAGGGCTTCGTTTTTCGAGGACTTGCGGACCATGGCGACAATCCTCTGTATGATGTCCGGCAGGTTTACGGAGCTGTGCGAAGGAGGCTTGGGCTTGGCGTAGTTGAGGAGGTCGCGGACGATCTGGTCGATGCGGTTCACCTCGTGCAGCACGTCGCCGAGCACCGACCGGTGCATGTCCGAAACCGGGATGGATTCCTGGATGACCTCGATCGCCCCCTTGATGCCCGCGAGCGGATTCTTGATTTCGTGCGCGAGGCCGGCCGAGAGTTCGCCGAGCGAAGCCAGGCGTTCGGCATCCCCCAGCTGCTTTTCCAGGCTGCGGAAGGTCGTCACGTCCTTCAGCACGACCGAGCTGCCCACGACGTGCCCCTTGTCGTCCCGGATCGCCGTGCGGGTGAAGATCACGTTGATCCTGCGGCCGTCCTTGGTGAGGCGCTCCGTCTGGTAGCTGTTCACGACGCCCCGCGTGTGCAGCTTCTCCCGGATCTCCGCCAGCTCCCGCGCCTCGATCAGGTCCGGGGGGATGATGATGTTGATCAACTGGCCGACGGCCTCGGCGGCGCTGAAGCCGAAGATGTTCTCGGCGCCCTTGTTCCAGGAGGTGATTTCATCCTCAGGGCCCAGCGTGATGATGGCGTCCGCGGAATCCTGCAGGATGTTGGCCATGAACCGGTTTTTCTGCCCCAGCTCGTCCTCGAGCCGGCGGATCTCCCGCATGTCGTGGGCGACGCTCAAGGTGCCGACGAGGGCGCCGGAGTTGTCCCGGATGGCGGAGGCTGACAGGGCGATCGGCGTGCGCCTGCCCGCAGGCGTCGTGATCTCCGTCAGGTAGTTGCGAATGCGGCCAGTATCGTTAAGGCGCTGCACCAGGCCGCGGGCTTCGCCGGCGCCGCCGGACAGGAAGGCGCTGAACTTGCGGCCCAGGGCTTCACCGGGCAGGAGGCCGAAGAGTTCGTGGGCGCCCTGGCTGCAGGAAGTGATGGTGCCGGCGGAGTCGGTGGTGATGATGGCGTCGAAGGAAACCTTCTCCAGCTCGCACCCCATGGCGCTGATCGAGCGCAGGCAGCGCTCGAAGCGCTCGGCCCCCAGCATCTCCTCGATCGGCGTGGCGGCGCGGCCCCACTCCTCCGCGGTCCTCAGCTCGAAGCTGCAGACGGGATCGCCGCGGCCGACGCAGCGCGTCTCCACGCAGACGATTTTCCGCGCGACGATCTCGCTCGCGTACCCGGTCGCGTACCCTTCGAGCGTCCAGCAGACGGGGAGTTCGCCGGCGCCGTAGTGCTTCAGGTGCTGCTCCGCCTCCCAGGAGCCGATCCAGTTCCCCTTGACGTGGAACGGCCGGAAAGGCTCGCCCGGCTCGAGCGTGTCCAGCTCGACCTTGACGATGCCCTCCAGGAAGTGAAGCCGGGGACAGGCCCGGAGCCCCTCCTCCTTGGACAGCCACCGGTGCTTTTCCTTGAGCTGCCGGGCGTCGTTGCGCCCGGACTTGTAACCGACCCGCTCGAGGATGCCGCGGGCCGTCTCCCGGCCCAGGTTGTCGATCAGCTCACGGCGCATGTGTCCCAAGGCGTCCGCGTCGAACAGCACGTGGCGGTCGACGCCGAGCGTGATGCGGCCCGAGGAGACGTCGATGGAGAAGACGTCCTCGAAGGCCATCGAATCCGCACTCATCGGCTCAGTCTTCATATCCTTGAAATGCAAAGAATTACCATATATCGCCTGCCCGCGCCAGAGTTATGGCGGGGCCGCTTTCGAGGCCTCGTCTTCGGGTTCGATGTGCGTGGTGACGTGGCACGGCCCAATCCGCTCGGCAAGCCTTCGCTCCACCTCCTCCGTCACGGCGTGAGCGGAAGACGTGTCCCGCGGGTCCACCACGAGGTGCATGGTCAGGAAGACCTTTCCGGGCACCCCTCTCGACATGATGTCGTGCACGGACCTGACGCCCGGCGTGGCCCGGATGATCTCGGAAATGTAGTCGGATGCAAAAGGGGCCCTGTCCACGAGCACGGGGACCGTGTTCGCGAAGATCCGGCATGCTGACCAGGTGATGATCACCGAAACGATCAGCGCCAGCACCGAGTCAAGGTCGACGATGCCGAAACGCAGCAGCACCAGCCCCGCAAGGATCGATGTGCTGATGTAAATGTCGCTCAGGGTGTGCCTGGAGTCGGCCATCAGGAAGCTGCTGTTCAGCTGCCTCGCCTTGCGGCGCTCGTAGTTCCAGACGAAGACATTCACGATCAGCGTCGCGGTCACGACGGCGATGGTGAAAGCCGTGATCTCTGGCCGGCCGGAACTGTGTCCCAGGAGGCGCTGCGCCGCCCCCAGGCCGACCTGGAAGGCCGTGACTAGCAGCAGCCAGGCAATGCCGAAAGCCGCCACCGTCTCGAATTTGTGGTGGCCGAACGGGTGCTCCTCATCCGGCTCCGAGCTGGCCAGGCGGATGATGAAAATGCCGACCAGGTTGTTCAGCATATCCGACGAAGAATGCACCGCATCGCTGATGACGCTGAGGGAACCGGCCAGTATGCCCGCCACGAGTTTGGCCGCGAAGACGGAGAGGTTCAGCAGAAGGGTGACGACCAGGACCCGCCTCACCTCGCGGCCATACCTTCGATCCCTGCCGTGCAGCGCCACCATAATACAAATAAGTTAACACGAAAGCGGGCTTCAGGGTGAGTGCCGCGATCCGCACTGGGGCGCAAGCGCCCTTTGAATCCCGCCAGCCACCGGGCCTCCGCAGCTCCCGGTGGTGCAATTAGCCATGTTGTGGGGAATATACCCCATTTTGTGTTGAATATTTCAATAAGCCGAAGGATTGCGAACGACAGGTATGTACTTGTTATTTTTGGTTTTCTGCCTTTTCTCGCTTCAGGCCTACGGTTGGCACGGCATTTGCCTGTTTATTTAACCGGATAGAGCAAGTTACAACCATAAGAAGGAGAATGGTTCCGACATACAAACCTCCTTTCCACAATTAATGCCCACCTACACCCGAGCGGCGCCCTTTCTCTTCCCGGAGAAAGGGCGCTGATATTTTGGGGGTCCGCAATTTCGTTTTACCCACTTGAATTTTTTGGCCGTGAAATACGCGCCGGATTTTCACCTTGAACGTTTGAGGCCGGCCTTGGCGCAATGGCGCTTCACCGGGCAACGGCTGCACCATGGAGAAGCCGGCACGCACAGATTCTGTCCGAAGGTCATCAGCAGGTCGTTGTAAGTCTTCCAACTCAGGATTCCCTTCACGTGCGGGGTGTCGTTGAACTCGGCTTTCAGCCGGCGGACGAGATCAGCCTGGCGGAATTCCGGGATCGGCGGGATGCGCGTGGAGAGCAGTCCCGTTTGAATGACGAAGTCCCGGACGACGCGGTGCACCGCGGTGCCGTCGTAGAACCTGCCTGCTCCTCCTGGAGAAGGCATTATATAATATTGATTTTTGTGAGTGGGTCGGTAAGGGGAAGGAAAAGCCGTCCCCCAATCGAAGGCAACCGCGGGAACCGAAAGCAATGACCAGACAGCCCCCCGACCGGGAAAGAGATCTCACCTACCGCGACATCTCCTACGGCCGCGCCCTGATCCACTCGTCGCAGTTCGAAATCTCCACGCCGCTCGAGCCGAAGGGGGACCAGGCGGAGGCGATCGCGGAGCTCGTGCGCGGGCTCCGGGAGAACGAAAGGCACCACGTTCTCCTCGGCGTCACCGGATCGGGCAAAACCTTCACCATGGCCAAGGTGATCGAGGCGCTCCAGCGGCCGGCCCTGGTGCTCGCCCACAACAAGACGCTCGCCGCCCAGCTCTACCGCGAGTTCCAGAATTTCTTTCCCTCGAACGCCGTCGAATACTTCGTCTCCTACTACGACTACTACCAGCCCGAGGCCTACATCGCCGCCTCCGACACCTACATCGAGAAAGACGCGCTGATCAACGACGAGATCGACCAGCTGCGCCACTCCGCAACCCGGTCGCTGTTCGAGCGGCGCGACTGCATCATCGTGGCCAGCGTCTCCTGCATTTACGGCCTGGGCTCCCCCGAGGCCTACTATGGGATGCTCCTCTTTCTGGAGCGCGGACAGAAAATCAAGCGCAACGAAATCCTGAAGGCCCTCGTGGACATGCAGTTCCTGCGCGAGGATTTCGGCCTGGAGCGGGGCTGCTTCCGCGCGCGCGGCGACGTTGTCGAGGTTTTCCCGACGTACGAGGATTACGCCGTCCGCGTAGAGATGTTCGGCGACGAGATCGATGCCATCGCCCAGATCGACCCCCTGACCGGAAGAACGCTCAAGAAGCACGACCGGCTCCCGATCTATCCCAAGTCCCACTACGTACAGCCGCGCGAGCAGCTGCTGCGGGCCATCGAGAGCATCAAGGCGGAGCTGGCTGAGCGGCGCACGGCCTTCGAGAACGAGGGGAAGCTCCTGGAGGCGCAACGCATTCACGAGCGGACGATGTTCGACATCGAAATGATGAAGGAGCTGGGCTACTGCAGGGGGATCGAAAACTACTCGCGCCACCTCACCGGCAGGCTTCCGGGCGAGCCGCCGCCGACGCTGCTGGACTACCTCCCGAAGGATGCGCTCATGTTCATCGACGAGAGCCACGCGACGATTCCCCAGGTCCGGGGCATGTTTCACGGCGACCGGTCCCGCAAGCGCAACCTGGTGGACTACGGGTTCCGGCTCCCGTCGGCGCTCGACAACCGGCCGCTCAATTTCGAGGAGTTCGAGCAGCGCCTGAACCGGGTCGTTTACGTTAGCGCCACCCCGGGATCGTACGAGCTGGCCAGGACGGGTGGCGTCATCGTCGAGCAGATCGTGCGCCCCACCGGGCTGACCGATCCCCCGGTGGAGATCCGTCCGGTGGCCGGCCAGGTGGATAACCTGATGGAGGAGATCCGCGCGCGGGCTGAAAGAAACGAACGGGTTCTCGTGACCACGCTGACCAAGCGCATGGCGGAAGACCTGTGCGAGTACTACACGGAACTGGGTCTGCGGGTCCGCTACCTGCACTCGGAGGTGGAGACACTCGACCGCGTGAAAATCCTCAGGTCGCTCCGGGCGGGCGACTTCGACGCGCTGATCGGCATCAATCTGCTGCGCGAGGGGCTCGACCTGCCGGAGGTATCGCTGGTGGCAATTCTCGACGCGGACAAGGAGGGATTCCTTCGCTCCACCACCTCCCTGATCCAGACGGTGGGGCGCGCGGCGCGGCACATCAACGGGCGCGCGATCTTCTACGCCGACCGGGTCACCGGCTCGATGCGGGCCGCGCTGGAGGAGACGGGGCGCCGGAGGGCGGCCCAGCTCGAATACAACCGGGCCCACGGAGTCACGCCCCAATCGGTGATCAAGCCACTGGATCCCGAGCTGCTGCGGATCTACGAGGGCGACTACTACGACGTGCCCGCGGTGGCGGAAGAGGCGGAGGAGTACGGGAGCCTCGGCGAGCTGGAGCGCAAAATCCGGGAACTGGAGGAGCAGATGCATGCGGCGGCCAGGGAGTTCGAATTCGAAAAGGCCGCTGCGCTTCGCGACCAGGTGAAAAAGCTGAGGAAGCTGGAGATGGAGATGGCGGGGGAACCGGTCGCATGATCCGGCACATAAGGCCGGGCGCGCCGCTGCGCGGGAGCGTGCGCACCCCGGGGGACAAGTCGATTTCGCACCGCTACGCCCTGCTGGCCGCGATGGCGGAAGGCAGATCGGAACTCGGAGGCTTTTCGCCCAGCGATGACTGCGGCCGCACGCTGGATTGCCTGCGCGCGCTTGGAGCAAGGGTGCGGCGGTCCCGGGGTGTTGTCGAGATCGAGGGTTGCGGCCTGCGCGGGTTTTTGCGGCCCGAAGGGATCCTCGACGCGGGCAACTCCGGCACCACTATGCGGCTTCTGGCCGGCATGCTCGCAGGCCAGGATTTTGACGCCTCGATCACCGGGGACGAATCGCTCGTGCGGCGCCCCATGCGCCGGATTTTGGAACCCCTGGAGCTGATGGGCGCATCGGTGAGGGCGCGCGACGGGAATTACGCGCCCCTGGAGATCTCCGGGAGACGGCTCTCGGCGATCCGCTACGAGATGCCCGTGGCCAGCGCGCAGGTGAAATCGTGCGTTCTGCTCGCCGGCCTCTACGCCGATGGCGTCACCGCGGTGAGGGAACCGCTCCCCACGAGGGACCATACGGAGGTAGCCCTGCGGCATTTCGGCGCGGATCTGAGGGAGAACGGGCCGTTGCTGGAAGTAGCCGGCAATCCGAAAATGGAGGGGGCGAAACTCGCGATCCCGGGGGATCTCTCGGGCGCGGCCTTTTTCCTGGCGGCTGCAGCCGTGGTTCCCGGTTCGGAGATCCGCCTGCCGGAGATCGGGTTGAACCGGCGGCGCACGGCCCTGCTGGATTATCTCGTCAGCGCGGGTCTCGACCTGCGGGTGGAAAACGAGTCGGTGCAGGCGAGCGAACCCCGGGGGGACGTCACGGTCAGGCACGGCGGCAGGATCCTCGAGGGCGCGCTGCCGCGAATCGAGGGGGCGACCGCGGCGGCGCTGATCGACGAGCTCCCGGTGCTCGCCGTCCTGGGGGCGCATGCGGCCGGAGGCCTCGAAATCCGGGATGCCGGGGAACTGAGGGTCAAGGAGAGCGACAGAATTGCCGGCGTGGTTGCAGGTCTCCGCGCCATGGGCGTGCAGGTGGAGGAGTTGCCGGACGGCATGAACATCCCGGGCGGACAGGCCCTGCGGGGCGAGGACATTCACCCGGCGGGCGATCACCGGATCGCGATGGCCTTCGCCGTGGCCGGCCTGGCGGCCCGCGGGGAGACGCGCATTCACCAGGCGGAGTGCGCCGGCGTGAGCTTCCCCGGGTTCTGGGATGCGCTGGATTCGCTCCGGTGCATGAAGCCGGACCGCGGGCGCTGCGAATGAAATCCTCGACCGCCGACCCGGCGGAACGCTGGGCGGTCGCCGGGCGGTTTTTGGGGGCGAAAGACGGAAACCGCCGGGAAGATAAGGAAGAGATTCAGGGAACAGCCGTGCCCTTGCGGCGGCGGAGGGACTTCAGCATCAGGTCGCGGAGCCGCGTTCGGGCGCGGAAGACCTTGAGTCGCGCCGCCTGTTCGCTGCAGTTCAACGTCTGCGCAATGGTCTCGTAGGGAACGTCCTCCAGATCGCGCATCGCGACGGCCATCCGCTGCTGGGCCGGAAGACGGTCCAGCATGCTCAGCAGGAGCGCGTGCAGGTCCTTCCGCTCTTCTTCCGGCGCCGGCGCCGGGGAGGCCTGGCTGATGAGCTTGTCCACGCTCTCGGTCTCCTCGAGGCTGAGGTCGGTGAAGGTGAGCGTCCTGCTGCGGCGCACCCGCCGCAGTTCGTCGTAGCATTGGTTGACGGCGATGCGGTAGAGCCAGGGAAAGAAAGGGCGGCTGCTGTCGAATTTGCCGAGCGAGAAGTAGACCTTTGCAAAGATCTTCTGGACGACATCCTCGACGTCCGCACGGTACCCCACATTGTGATAGACGAGATTCAGCAGCGTCTGCTGGTACTTGCGCACCAGCTTCTCGAATGCCGCCTCATCCCCCTGCTGGCTGCTCAGCACCAGTTCGCGGTCTTCATCGGAATTGGTTTCTCGCCACACTGGAAATCGCCGTCCGCTTGATGAGGATATCCTGGCAATGAGGCTTCAGCATGATGAATGAAGCGGATTCCGGCGTCAAGGCGCTGCGGGAATTGGCAACTGTCCCCTTGTTTCACGGCACTTCCGTTGCCGATGAGCCGATTTGACGTGAAAAGAGGCTGCTGTGCCCGGTTTCAGGGGGCGGCTGTCTGTGCGCGCGCCGTGCGCATGTGGTAATGGGTCCGGTTGGTGAGCACCTGCTTGATGTAGCCGCGGGTTTCGGCAAAGGGCACCATTTCCACGAAAACGGCGAGGTCGCGGTCGCCGAACTCCGCGAGCCACCTGGCCACCCTGCTGTCGCCGGCGTTGTAAGCGGCGAGCGCCAGTTCCAGCCGGCCGTCGTAGCGCTTGATGAGCGAAGCGAGATAACGGGTGCCCAGGGCGATGTTCGTGTCGGGGGTGAACAGCTGCGCGGTCGTGTATTTCGCCATGCCGGCCTGGCGCGCCAGACCCCTACCCGTCGAAGGCAGGATCTGCATCAAGCCACGGGCGTCGGCCGGGGAGCGGGCCTTGGTCTGGAAGGCGGACTCCTGGCGGATCAGTCCCAGGACGAGGCTCGGCTCGAGGGCATGGCGCGCCGCGTAGCGGCTTACGATCTCCCAGTGTTTGACCGGAAAAAAAAGCTCCCAGACCGGCTCCGGCAGGGTGTCGAACGTTCTTTCGCTGTACTGGGGAAAGACCCGCCTGAGCGTCTGGATCGCCCGCAGGTGGTCGTCGCGGCTGTCATACAGGCGCGAGAGCACGTAGCGGAGCGCCCGCTCCTCGGGGTAGCGGCCGATGGCCCGGGCGGTTTCCTCGATAGCGACGGCGTGCAGGCCGGCGGCGGCAAGCTGCGCAGCCCGTTCCACGAAGACGGCCGTCTCGCGTGTCGGGGCGGGGATGGACTCCGGCCGGAACCGGACGCCGTCCAGCGCGCGGCGGACCAGCTCGAAGTCCACGCCCGGGACCAGGAGCGAAGGGGAGACGGCCGGCTTCTTCAGGGCCTCGCGCGCCTCCCGCGCCTTCTGCCCGTAATAGCTGCGGTTGCCCAGGGCATCGCCCCGCTCGTAAAGATATCCGGCCTTGGCCGCATCCCCGAGCTTTTCGTAGCAGCGTCCCATCCAGTATGCGGGAGCCGCCGGGTCCCCGGGATCCAGCAGCAGAGCGGCCCAGAAGTTTCGGATCGCCTCCTGGTGCTGTTCCTCGACGAAGGCGTACATCCCCAGCTTCCAGAGCGAGCGATGGGTGTGCTGGCCCCTCGGGAACCTGCCGGCGAGGTTGCTGTAAGCGGCGCGCGCCTCCGGGACCCGGTTGCTGACGTCGAAGTACGTGGCCACTGAATAGAGGAGGCGCTCCGTATGAGGCGAGCCTGGGTACAGCCGCAGCGCCTCGTCCCTGGCCGACAGGAACTCGGTCTCCCTCTTCAGCGCCCGTGTGCAGACGCCCCTCAGGTAGACGGCGTGGGCGTGAAGGTCGGCGTGCGCGGCCTCGACCTTCTGCAGGTGCCCGAGCGCCTCCGTCAGCCTGCGCAGATTGATGCAGGCGTCGCCGAGCAGGAGCCGGCGCCTGCCGGCCGCTTTGGCGTCCGGTGCCCGCACGGAGGCCAGGGTGTTGAGCAGTGTCCGGGCTTCGAGGTTCCTCCCGGCCGCGATCAGGTTGGCCGCCCGCTCGAGTTGGATGGCGTAGTTGGCGGGGGCGGTGGCGAATCCCGGCGAGAGCACTCGCAGGCGGGCCTCCGCGGTCGCGGCCTGAGGTGCCGCGGCGGAGGCTGCGAGGACGCGCAGGTAGAGCGCTGCGGCGCCCGCCGGGTCGCCGGTACGCTCGAGGGCCTGCGCCCTCATCATGAGATTATCCGCATTGGGCTCGAGATCTGGCTTGTCCAGGCACTTCAGTGCCGCCTGGAAGTCGCCGGCCTTCAGCAGCGAGCGGCACTCGCCGGCGACGGCTTCCCTCAGGAGCGGGGAGGAGGGATAACGGTCCTGCAAATGCCGGAATGTCTCCAGCGCTCCGCGGGAGTTGTCGAGCGCGAACTGGGCGCGGGCCTGGCAGATGAGCGCGTGGTCGCCCACGGCGGTGCTTTCGGCTGCGCGGCGGGAGGGCAGGGCCTTCAGCGCCGCGTCGTATCGCTGGGCCGTGAAGTGCTCCACCGCCTTTCCCAGGGCCCGGAGTGCACTGGCTGTCTCGGGCGGAAAACTCCGCGCGGTGATTTCGAGCTCCTGGGGAATGCCGGGGGCGGGAACGCTCCCCGCGGCCGGCTGGACTGCAAGACAGGCAACCAGCAGCGCGGCCGCCGGCCGCCGGCGATGTCGACGTTGGGTGTTCTGTGGTGTGTTCTTGGGCTCCAAACGGCTCTTTCCAGCTTCCCCTCAAGCGTAGCGCGACGACCGGGGGAATTCAGGCTCCGGGACTGCCGGCGCGGTTCAGTTTTCCACACGCGGGCCCGGGTAGTCGCTTCCCAGTTTTTCCGGCGTATTTTCGCCCAGGATCCGGACGAGTTCGTCGTGAAAGTAGTCCACCTTGCGCGTCACGCTGGACGAGATGCGTTTTTCGTACATCTCGCGGCTCCGGTCGATGTCCCTCTTCAGGCGCACATACAGGTCGCGGTTTTCGCGGCCCTCCCTGACACGCTCCTCGTTGTAAAGCTTGATTTCCGAGACCAGGAGGCGGGCAAACCGCTTGGCCTCGGCGTGCAGCTTCTCCTCCTCGGAAAGCTGCTCCACCGGCCGCAGGGGGGGCACGCGCAGCGGTTCGGGTTCGGGCAGCCGAGCGGCCCCGGGCATCGGGGCAGGCATGACGAAAGGCGGCTCGGGCGCCGGCATGGGTGCGGAAACGGGTTCCGGCGCTTCGGCTTCCTCCAGCGCCCCGCCAGCCCCTGCGGAGCCCTGAGCCGGGATCATGGGCTCTTCGATTGCGGGCACTTCGGCCTCGGGCTCCTCGACTGCCGGCTCTACCGTGGCAGCAGCCTCGGCGGCCGGCGATTCCTCGGCGGCGACTTCAGGGATCTCCGGGGCGGTCGCAGCGGCCGGCATTTCGTCGGCCGCGACCGCAGGGACTCCCTCTGCAACCTCCGGCTCGGGCGCCTCTGCAACCGGCGCTTCGGGCACATGCTGCGGGGGCGGGCCGGCTTCGGCCTCCTCGATCACGGCGGCAGCCTCTGCGGTATCCTCCCCGGGCTCATCCGACACAGCCGCCGGGACGGTCTCCGGCACCGCCGCGGCGGATTCCTCGGCGGCCCGCTCCCGCATCTCCTGCAGGATCTTCAACGCGAGGTTTTCAATGCAGAGCCCGGTGGCGTCGATCAGCATGCAGAGGGCCTCCAGCCTGCATTTTTCTCCCGGCGTGGCCGCGGTCAGGAGGGCCGCCACGGGGCGGCCTAGGGCCCGGAGCGGGAAGGCGTGCCAGGGAGCGGAGGCCTCGCTTCCGAGCAGTTCGAACAGCTCCTCCTCCCCGGCGATTTCGTTGCAGGAATCGAGGCTGTCCGTTTCGAGCGCGCCGCTCAGAAACGATGAAGCCGTCCTGGGGCGAATCCACGCCTTGATCCTGGAAGTCAGGTCTTCCGAGAATCCCCTGGACGACCAGCCCATGAGTTTGTTGCCGCGGGCCACGAACAGCACCGCCCTGGGGGCGAACATCCGGGCTCCGTCCAGGAGCAGGTTCAGGATTTCCTCCTGGGTTTCCCGGTGGCGGACGTCGTGGATGTAATGAGCGAGGAAGCTCATTGCTTTGTCGTTTTCGCTGACCACCTCGCGAGCAGTCTCGTCCCGCGCCTGCGCGACCGCCTCGGTCAGGAAGGCGGCGGAGTCCCGCAGATCCAGGTTCCGGATGGAGGCGAGATACTGCTCGATCCGGCCGGAAGCTTCCGCGAAACGGCTGCCGAATCCCTGGAGTTCCTCCTCGAGCGCCTGCAGATGCGGTTCCAGCATCTTGCGGGCTTCGGCCCTGAGGTTGGCGGAAAAGTCGTCAAGGTCGGCCATGGATTGCTCCTGGATTGCAAAAGGGCATAGCCTTCAACGTGTGGTGCCCGGACAAACCGCCTTCCGGGCAATGGTTCAGACTGTTCACTCTAGGCCACATCGGAAGAATCGGGGCAGGACGTTATGATCGAGAAACACCCTCGCCGGGGGGCATCGGGGAGGGGGATGGGATGACGATTTCCCCGATTCCTGTCCGGTTGCTCCTGTCGTTCAATCCGCCTTGCCCGTTTCTTGCCACATTTCGCGGGGTTGAACCGACGCAGGAGGATGAAGCCGGGGGATGTGCGTCACCCTCTGGATGGCTACAGACGCTTGGCAGAGTCCTCGATCACCTTGGACAGCCGCTCGATTCCCTTGGAGAGCGAGGCGAAGGACGGCTGCGAAAGCGTGTCCAGGGAAATCGTCGAGGTCCGGGTCTCCCTGTACATGCCCTTCATCTGCGTGTCCACGTCGACGATCATCTGCCGCAGCTCTTCGATCGCATCCAGACCGAGCTGCTTCAGTTCCTTGTCTCTGCCGCGAAGCAGATCCCGATCTTCGCGCTGGTCGGTGAAGCTCAGCAGGGGATCCTTCCGAAGCTGCTTCGCCAGTTCCCGGATTTCCCGTGCTTTGCCGATGATCTCGTTCTTGTCGATCGCCGCGCCCGCCTCGAGTGCATCCAGGAATATCTCCAGTTCCTCCACCGCTGCGACCATCCGCCCGCTGTAGTTCATGGACTGCCTGAGGGCAGCCTTCTGGATCCTGGGCGTCAGCAGCGGCTCGCGGTTCCGGTAGAACCGTGCAACATCATAGGAACCAAAGAAATACCGTTGCTGAAGGTTGTAGTAGAATTCCTGCCAGGCGAAATAGGCGCCGTTGGAAACGAACGAGCTTCCCTTCAGGTCCGGCGCTGCCATGGGATTGATGCGCCCGCCCTGGGAACTGCCGGCGAAAACTCCCTCATTGCGCCCCGTTTCGCGCGAAGAGGTCATGGCGGGGGCGCTGGTCGCGGTGGACGAAGCCACGCCCCGCGAGGCGATGGATGGAGCGGCCTGTGAAGCTGCAGTCATTCCCCGGGCCTGCCCGCCGCCCGCCGGATCCGCTGTGGCGGGGCGCGTACGCTCCTCCTGGGCATGGGCGGGCAAAATCAGAAGCGATACCAGTACCGCTAATGCAAAATGCACTCCCATTCTCTTCATGGCTTTCTTCCTTTCCCCCGCCGCCCTCTGCGGCGGTGCTACCCTGACTTGCAATACTAACATGGCCCTGGCAGGTGCCACAAGGAGGATGCGATCTCTCTCTAAGGCGGTTTCCCCTATCCGTAAGCCAGGACGGACCCTACCTTGAGTTACGGTGTCCCTGACAATTGGACGCGACCGGGCGTGTCCGGGTTCAAGGGAACAGAAAAATAGCGGCGGGACCGGAAACACGGTTTCCTGATCCCACCGCCCTCGAAGGAGGTTGTTGAATGGATACTCATACAGACGAAAATCACCCCAAAAAAGTTGCATTTTCTTTCGGGAGCCGGTAAGTAGGGTCTTTCAAGAGTTTACGACCGCAAACCACGGTTTCTTCCGGCGTACCCACGCCGCGCGCGCGGGGAAAAAGAGGATCTCTTGAGAACGCAACTGGCGGCGGACATCACGATCTGGGCGGCGTTTGCCCTGTTGCTGTGGCTGCCGCTCGGTCGCCGGCTGATGCGGCGCCTCGGGTTCGCGCGCGCAGAGGCCGGGCTGGCAGTGCCGGTTGCGCTTGGGATGGGCGCCTGGGGCCTGTGGATCCTGCTGCTCGGGGTTGCCGGCCTTCTCCAGAGGTGGCTGGTCCTGGGTTCCGCCGCCGCGATATTCCTGGGATTGAGGCTGCACCGGCATTTCCCGGCGGCCGGCCCGCGGCCGCAGATTCCTTTCTCATCCCGGACGGTGCTCGCGAGCCTGTTGTGGACGCTTGCGGCTCTTCACATGACGATCGTATTCGGCTCCGCACTCGCCCCGGAAACCTCCTTCGACGCATTGAATGTGCATCTCCCCTATTCCCGGGACGCGGCCGGGGCAGGGCGGATCGCCTTTGCGCCCAACAACTGGAGCAGCTCCATGCCGGCGCTGCCGCTCATGTCCTACATCACGGCGTTTCTGTTTTCCGGCGCGACGCTGGCAAAGCTGTTCAATTTTCTCTGCTATCTTGCCTGCGGCGGAGTGGTCTTCCGGTTCGCGTCGCGCTGGTGGGGATTCACGCACGGCTCGGCCGCGGCCCTGCTCTTCTGGAGTTCCCCGGTCGCGCTCTATGAAGGCACCACCGCGCTCATCGACCTGCCGCTGGCCCTGTATTCGGCCGTGGCGGTTTTTTCCCTTCTCGAGTGGGTGCGCTCCGGCAGACGCCCCTTCTTCCTGCTCTCGGGCGCTTCCCTGGGCCTGGCCCTGGGATGCAAGTATCATGCGGTGTTCTGGCTTCCCGCGGCCGCGATTCTGATCCTGTTCCGAACGCTGGGGCGCGAACGCCGGGGCCTGGGCGCAGCCGTCCGGCTTCTGGCCGGGTATGGCCTGATCGGGTTTGTTCTGTTCCTGCCGTGGATGTGGCGGGCCTGGTCTTACACCGGCAACCCGGTCTTTCCGGCGGCGAACGGGCTCTTTCAAAGCCCCTATTTTCCGCCGTCCATGGTGGAAGCCGCCTCCGCGGTTTACGAGAGGGAAGGGATCGCGCGCACGCCGCTGGAATTCCTGGCGCTGCCCCTGAAGGTGAGCTTTTCGCCCGGCCCGTTCAACGGCACCCCAGGGTGGATCTTCCTCCCCGCGCTCGTCCTGGCGCTGGTCCGGCCGAAGGATTCCGTGGTCCGGGCGGCGCTCGTGCCCTTGGCATGCTACTTCTGTGCCTGGGCGTTCACCGCCCAGGAGATCCGCTACCTCCTCCCCCTCGTGCCGCTGCTCGCGGTTCTGGCGGCAAAGGGCCTCCTCCCGGCCGTGGAGCGCGCGGAGGGGGAAGGCATATGGGGGAGGGCGGCGCGGATCGCGGGTGCGGCTGCGATCGTGGCCGGAGCTGTACTTTCGTTCCCTCCCCTGTACGCCCGCTCGGTTACGCAGTGGACCTACTGGCACGGCTGGCAGTCCCCGGCGCGATACCTGGCGGGCCGCCAGACGGCGCAGGAGTACCTGCTGCGGGACGTGCCTTCGATTCATGTCTACGGCTACATCAACGCGCACCTCGCCCCGAACGACCGCGTCCTGCTGCTGAACGACTCGGCCCAGTTCTATTCCCGGGTGCCCACCCTTTATTCCTTCACGGTCGAGGGCGAAAAACTGCTGCATCAGGAGAGCGAAGCGGGCGTGCTGGGCGCGCTGCGCGCCTCGAGGATCACGCACGTGCTGCTGAACTACCACGGCATGGCGCCGCTGCCCGGCGTGGCCGAGCGCCGGGGCGTCTATATTTTCCTGGACGAAGGCTTCCGGGAGCGGAACCTGGAACCTGTCTTCTCGAGCAACCGCGTGGTGCTCTACCGGGTGAGAGGATGAAGAAAATTGCGCTCATTCCGGTTTTCAACGAGGCGGCCACGCTGCTGGACGTCCTGGATACGATCCGCCGGCAGGTGGACCGCCTCGTGGTCGTGGACGACGGCTCCCGTGACGGCTCGTATCGGCTGGCGCAGGAGTGGGCCGGGCCGGACGAGGGGGTCACGCTGCTGCGGCTGCCGGAAAACCGCGGCATGTCGGCGGCGCTGCGCGAGGGTTTCCTCCACCTCGCCGGCGAGCTGGCGCAGGGGAAGCTGGCGACCGGCGATGTCCTCTTCACGCTGGATGCCGACGGCCAGCACGAATCGGCTCAGATTCCCGCGCTGGAAGCGCACATGCGGGAGCTGCGGCTGGATGTGGCGCTCACGCGCCGCGACTTCAGCCTCTACCCCGCCCACAAGCGCCTTGGGAACCTTTTGATGACGCTCTGGGGAAGCCTCTGGAGCGGGCGCCGCTACCGGGATGTCGAGTCGGGCTTCCGCGCGATGAGGGTGGGGGTGCTCCCGCCCCTGCTCCGTCACTACAGGGGGATCCGCTACAGCTGCGCCCAGGAGATCGCGGTCCTGACGACCCGGCTGGGTTTCCGGGTCGACGACAGCTTCCGGTCGGAGATCCGGCACTACCGCTCGCAGACGGGCCTGCAGGACGTGGCCATAAACGCGGCGATGTCACTGTGCGCCTTCCTGCACTGGGCGTTCCGGCGCCAGGCCCGGTGAGCGGCTGAGCGCGCGGGGGACCCGGCCGCTCACCGGAGCGGGATGGTGTGCGCGGTCACGATGTCCCAGTAGGTTTCGTACTTTCCGGGCCCGGAGTCTGCCAGGAAAGGCTGGAGCCACTGCAGGGTCTGGGTGAACCGGTAGCCCTTCACGACCTCCGGGTGGGTGATCTGGTTGCTCCAGAACGCCCGGATGAAGACGGCGTTGTCGTCCCGCGGGAGTTCCCGCAGGTTGTCCAGAAACGCCTGCCAGGTCAGCGAGCGGACGAGGTATTGCTCCACGTTCGAGGTGTAGAACACGGTCAGTTTCTCGCCGCGCTCCCGCAGGCACTCCCCGATCTCGCGCAGCGCCCGGTTACCCGCGAAATCGCCCGTCACGGGGATGATCCGGTTTTCCCAGTGCATGTGCTGCAGGAAGCGGAACTCCGCGGCGCTGTTCAGGAAATTCTGCCGCTGGCCGCGCAGGTCGGTCTCCAGGAGAAACTCCCCGTAGCTGGGCACCGGGATGTAGTCGTACTTGATGGCCAGGCCCCGGAGGAAAAACGCCCGGTGGATCTTGTGGATGGTCAGGAAGTCCCGGTCGGTGAGCTCCACGCGGCACGCCTCCGTCAGGAAGTTCCTGATCCGGGCCTGTGTCCGGCGGAAGAGCCGCGCGTCCGGTTCCCGGCCGCGGAAATGCCGTTCGAGTTCCCCGACCGTGGGTTCCCGCCCGTCGGGCAGGTCGGGTCCGCGCGGCCGGCTGAGGAGCAGGGATAGATAATCCCGGCGGTCCCGGGAGAAGTGGAAGAGCGCCTTGAACATCAGGTGCTGCAGGAGGTTCTGGCGTCGGATGTCCAGGATGAAGGCGTAGCTGGGCCGGATCTTGGCGATGTAGGTGAAGTTCTGGCTTGGCCCGACGCCGATGTACACGCCTCCCCGGATGCCGAGCTCCTGGATCTTTCCCAGCGGGTGGAGGTAGGACTCCTCGTTGGAGACGTAGTTGTCGTTCCAGAAGTGGCCGCCCTCCTCACTGATCCGTTGGATCAGGCGCCCGAACTCGGAGGCGGTCAACGGCCGGGCCGCGGCCTCTTTTGATGGGACAGGCGGCAGGAGTGCTTGCGCGGCGAGCAGGGCGACGGTGGAAACTGCCGCGATCCGGGATTTCAGGTTGCGCATTGCTGCCGTACGCCTCTCGGTTGTGGAAGTTCCAGCCCCAGTGTACCAGATGAGACAAAGGAAGAAAGCGGGGCAAGGCCGCAGCCGGCGAAAGCTGAATTGAGGGAATTAAGCAAGTTGGCCCGGTTGGCAAGCACGATTGGCACAAACAGCAGCGTGCAACCGCCGAGGAAGGCCACGTTGAAGGAATGATGAAAACGAAGCCGCGAACGCCAGTGAGCGGTCGGGCTGTCCAATCAAGCAACGCAACCCGTCGCTGCCGCTCCGGGCTCCGTGGGCTCCCGGCCGGCAAGCAGAGCAGGCAGCCGCAGTGGCGTTCCACCTTGCATCCGCTATAATTTTCTGTACCGATGCGGTTTGGGGTGGAGGAGTTGTGGCGAAGAATCCCGTGATCTTGCTGTTGGCCTGCGCAGTGCTGGCCGGCTGCGCCGGCCGGGGCACCGAGCCGCGGGCCGGGGGAGAGGACCCGATTGTCAGTGAACGCAGGCAAAAGGACCTTGCGTTCAAGTCGGGATCGGAATCCCCAATTCCCGAGGCAGATAGGGCCGGCTTCGAGGGCCTTTCCTACTATCCGGTCGATCCGGGACTGCGCTTTCGTGTGAGGCTCCGGCGGTACGAGCGTCCCGAAAGGCTGCGCCTTGCCACCAACACGGGAGAGATGCGGGATGCGATCAAGTACGGCTATTTCGAGTTCGAGGTCGACGGTGAGGCTTGCAGACTGCAGGTCTACCGGACGGAAGGAGGCGGGCAGGCGGGCACGCCCTACCTATTCATCCCATTCCGGGACCTGACGTCCGGAAGGGAAACCTATGGCGCGGGGCGCTACCTCGACCTGAAGGAGAACACCTCGGGGGTATACGAACTGGATTTCAACCGCGCGTACAACCCGTTGTGCGCTTATGGCGGGAGCTACAGCTGCCCGCTGCCGCCCGAGGAGAACCGCCTCCCGGTCGCCATCCGCGCCGGCGAAAGGGGGGGACAGGCTACCGTGTTGCCCTCCAAGGCGCGGCCCCGCTAGAGGGACAGGGTAGCCTGTCCCTAGGCGCGGCCCCGCAGGCGGCTGTGGCGGATGCCGTAGAGGAAGTAAATCACGAGGCCGACCCCGATCCACAGTCCGAAGCCGATCCAGGTGAACAACGGCAGCCCGGCCATCAGCACCAGGCACATGCCGATTCCCATCAGCGGCACCCACGGCACGAACGGCACCTTGAATTTGCGCGGCAGGTTCGGCTCGCGCACCCGCAGCACCAGGATTCCGATGCAGACCATGACGAACGCGAAGAGCGTGCCGATGTTGGTCAGCTGCACGATCACGTCGATGTTGGCCACCGCCGAGAAAAACGCCACGAACACGCCGGTCAGAATGGTCGTCGCGTGCGGCGTGCGGTAGCGCGGGTGGATCCGGCTGAACCAGGGGCCGAGCAGGCCGTCGCGCGACATTGTCATCAGGATGCGCGGCTGGCCCATCTGGAATACGAGCAGCACCGCCGTCATAGCCAGCACCGCGCCAAACGCCAGTATCCCCGCGGCCCAGTGCTGGTTGGCGTGGTCGAGCGCCACGGCCAGCGGGTCGGCGGAACCGGCCAGCTTGGTGTAGCGGATCATCCCCGTGACGCCGACGACCAGGATCCAGGTGACGAAGGCGGTGACGGCCAGAATGTTGAAAACGATCTGGATGCCGAAGATTTCGGCGTGGTCGTTCCAGGCCTGGTAGGCGACCAGCGCCTCGGGCCCGAGCGAACTGACGCCCGATTCCGCGGCCGCCTTGGCGGCCAGCCCGGCCGAGCGGATGTCGGCGGCAAGCCACGCGGGGATTTCGAGGCCGATTCCCATGAGGAGCTGGCGGAAATATGCGGCCCAGGAGATGGCCACCGCGCTGTTCCCGACCGCGTATTCCAGGATCAGATCCCACCCCAGAATCCACGCCGGCAGCTCGCCGAGCGTGACGTAGCTGTAGGTGTAGGCCGAGCCCGCAACCGGCACCGTGCTGGCGAATTCCGCATAGCAGAGGGCGCAGAAGCCGCAAACGAGCGCGGTCAGGACGATGGAAAGCGTCACGCCGGGTCCGGCGGGCGGCTGCCCGGTGCCTCCCGAGGTCGCCGAGCCGAGCACGGCGAAGATGCCCGCGCCAATGATGGCCCCGATGCCGAGAGCGGTGAGATCGATGGCGGTCAGGGTCTTCTTCAAGCTGTGCGCTTCGTCTCCGCCATCGGCGAGTGCCTGCACGATCGGTTTTGTCCGGAACAGCGACATGAGCTCCTCCCAATTTCAATTGGGGGACAGGCTAGAATGGCGCTTGGTTGAGGGTGAACGAAATCACCTGGGAACGTCGCCAAATCAGTTGCTTAAGCCTCGAAGGGGCGACGCGGGAAAGCCCAGGGCGTAAGCCCTGGGTTGTCGGCGCATGCCGGGATTGAGCCCTGTAAGGGCGGCACAGCCGGTGTCGCCCTTGCAGGGCTTCTCTCTCCCCTTATCCCGCCTTACCCAGGGCTTGCGCCCTGGGCTTTCCTGTTGGACCCTTTCAGGGTCCTCGATTCCTTATTTAAGCGCCATTCGGGACAGGCTGCTCAACCTCCAAACTCCCGGGTGGGCAAGCTCCTCCCCCAGCCAGGGGTTTGGAGGTTGAGTAGCCTATCCCCGAAATTATAGTTATGATGGGTGGGTTTTGGCGGCCGAAAGGCCGGAGGCACCCACATTCCAAGGGCGGGACATGGAAGAAAAAACTTACAGGCAACCGACGCTGCTCATTTCGCTCATCCCCGTAATCCTGCTGATCCTGATGCTCGGCTACTGTCTCTTCGGCCTGGGCCTCGACCTGGAGAGCGGCGGATCCCACATACCGCTCATCCTGGGGACGGCGGCCGCCGCGGCTGCCTCCTCCTGGCTGGGCTACAGCTGGAAGGAGATCCAGGACCACCTGGTGAAAGGCATCACGCTGGGACTGAGCGCCTGCCTGATCCTGCTCATCATCGGCTCGCTGATCGGCACGTGGATCCAGAGCGGGATCGTCCCCGCCATGATCTATTACGGCCTCAAGATGATCGCGCCCTCCGTCTTTCTGGCAACCACCTGCCTGATCTGCGCGGTGGTCTCGATCGCCACGGGAAGTTCCTGGTCCACGGCCGGGACCATCGGCGTGGCGTTGATCGGAATTGGCGCGGCCATGGGCATCCCCCTGGCGATGGTCGCCGGCGCCATTGTTTCCGGCGCCTATTTCGGCGACAAGATGTCGCCCCTGTCCGACACGACCAACCTGGCGCCGGCCACGGCGGGGACCGACCTGTTCACTCACGTCCGGCACATGGTTTACACGGGCGTGCCCAGCCTCCTGATCGCGCTGCTGCTCTACGCCGTGCTTGGATTGAGATACCGGTCCGGCGGCGTGGACTCGCCGGACGTCGCGGTCATGCTGGAAACCATCGCGAATTCGTTTCACATCTCACCCTGGCTGCTGGCCGCACCCCTGCTGGTGATCTTCATGGTCATATTCAAGATCCCCGCGCTGCCGGCGCTGCTCGGGGGGACAATCCTGGGAGCGGTGGTGGCGGCGGCCGCGCAGGGGAGCCCGCTCGTGGAAATCATCCGGGTGTCGTTCGGCGGTTTCGAAGCGGCTACCGGCGTGGAGCACGTCGACAAGCTGCTCTCGCGCGGCGGGCTGCTCTCGATGATGTCCACGATCTCGCTCATCTTCTGCGCGCTCGGATTCGGCGGGGTCATGGAAGGGAGCGGGATGCTGGAGAAGATCGCGGCCTCGATCCTCAGGCTGGCCCGCACGGTGGGCTCGCTCGTGACCGCCACCGTGATGACCTGCCTGGGGATGAACCTGATCGCCCCGGACCAGTACCTGTCAATTGTCGTCCCGGGCAGGATGTACCGCAACGCCTTCACGCGGATGAAGCTGCACCCCAAGAACCTCTCGCGCCTGCTGGAGGGATCGGGGACGCTCAGTTCGCCCCTGGTGCCGTGGAACACCTGCGGGGCCTTCATGGGGGGCGTCCTCGGGGTGAGCGCGGGCGCCTATTTCATGTTCGCCTTCTTCAACTTGGTCGTGCCGCTGGTGAACATCCTTTTCGGATTCACGGGCATTACGATGCACAAGATGACCGAAAGCGAAGAGCGCCAGATGCTGGAGATCGGCGAGGTAAAGTAAATCCCCGCGCTCAGCGCGCGATGCGCATCCGGCCGTCCACCGCTACGGCGCCGCGCCCCGGCGCGAGGACCTTCACCGGGTTGAGGTCGAGTTCCCGGATCTCCGGCACGATGTCGACGAGCGCGGAAACCTGCCGGATGATCCGTATCAGTCCCTCGCGGTCCCCTGCGGGAGCCCCGCGGTAACCGTCCAACAGCTTTGACGCGCGGAGTTTGCCGATCATCTCGGCGGCGTCGATGTCGCTCACCGGCGTCAGCCGGAAGGAAACGTCGCGCAGCAGTTCCACCAGCACCCCGCCCAGGCCGCAGACCAGCAGCGGCCCGAAAGTGGGATCGGCCGTGACCCCCACCAGGGCTTCAATCCCTCCTCGCACCTCGCGCTGCAGCAACACGTTTTCCAGCGTCACGCCGATCGCGGCCATTCTTTCCGTCAGCGTTTCGATCGCCGCCTTCAGCTGATCACGGTTCTCGATCCCCAGCAGGACCCCGCCGACGTCGGTTTTGTGCAGCACCTGGTCGGACTGCACTTTAACCACCAGCGGATATCCCATCCGTCTCCCCGCCTCGAGCGCCTCGCCGACCCTGGCCTGTTCGGACGCTGCAAGGTCGATCCCGGCGGCGCTCAGCACCGTCGCCAGGTCGTGCGGATCGAGCCAGACCGACCCTGAACTCCGCGAGAGCACCCGGTCGATGACGGCGCGGATCGCGGCCCGCGCGAACGGGTCCAGCTGCAGCACCGACCCGGCCGGCCGGTTGCGCCACCTGCCGTATTTCTCCGCGGCGGAGAGCGCCAGGGCGGCGTTCTCCGGAAAACTGTAGGATGGAATCCGCCCCCGCGGCCCGCGGCTCAGCACGGCGGGCGCGCCGCGGTAGGACATGAACACCGTGAGTACGGGTTTCTCCAGCGGAACGTTCCCCGCGGCGCGGCCCAGCGCCAGCGGGATCTCCTCCGGCGGGTGCAGCTGCGGCGGGATGTAGATCACGATCACCGAATCGACCTTCGGATCCTTCCCCACAATTTCCACCGCGCGCTGGTAGTGCTCCGGCGTGGCGGAAGCGATCATGTCCACGGGATTCGTCACCCCGGCCTGGAAAGGAAGGAACGAGCGGAGCTGTTCGACGGTCGACTCGGAAAACTCCGGAAGCTTCAGCCCCTTCGCCTCGCACGCATCCGCCAGCAGGATCCCCGGGCCGCCGGCGTTGGTGATGACCCCGACGTTCGGCCCGCGGGGGATCGGCTGCGTGGAGAGCAGCAGCGAGACGTCGAAGAGCTGCTCCAGCGTGTCCGTGCGGATGACGCCGGCCTGCTCGAAGAGCGCGTCCACGGCAACATCCAGGCTGGCGAGGGCCGCCGAGTGGCTGGAGGCGGCGCGCGTCCCGGCGGCCGAACGCCCGGACTTCACCGCGACGATCGGCTTGCGGCGCGCGATCTCCGGGGCGATGCGCGAAAACTTGGCCGGATTGCCGAAGCTCTCGAGATAGAGCACGATCACGTTCGTGCGCTCATCCTCGGACCAGTAGGCCAGCAGGTCGTTGCCCGAGACGTCCGCCTTGTTGCCCACGGAGACGAACGTGGAAAGGCCTATGTTCAAAGACTGGATCCGCTCCAGGATGGAGTAACCAAGGGCGCCGCTCTGCGACATCATCCCGATGTTGCCCGCGGGCGGCCACGGCGGGATGAAGGTGGCGTTGAGCGAGTAGGCGGGGTCGGTGTTGACGATTCCCATGCAGTTGGGTCCCACCATCCGCATGCCGGAGGCGCGCACCAGCTCGCGGATTCTCTCTTCCGCCTCGCGCCCCTCGGGGCTCGCCTCGCCGAAGCCGGAGGAGATGACCACTACCGCGCGGGCGCCGGCCGCGGCGCAGTCGCGGATGGCCTGCTCGACGATCGGCGCCGGGACCGAGATGATGGCCAGCTCCACGGGACCGGGAACCTCCGCCAGGCTGGGGTAGACGGTCAGGCCGTTGATCTCCGTGGCCTTCGGATTGATCGGATAGACCTTTCCGGTATAGCCGCAGCGGACGATGTTGGAGAGCAGCGCCGCGCCGATCGAGCCTTCCTGGCGCGAGGCACCGACCACCGCCACGGACGCCGGGCAGAAAATCGGCCGGATGCTCTGGGCCGCGGCCTCCTGCTCGCGCCGCAGCTGCGCCTCGCGGAGCTCCTCGGTCTCCCTGGTGGCGAGCGAGATGCTGAATATCCCGCCTTCGATCGAGCGTTTCGCGCCGAAGCCGCTGCCGGCGAAGACCTTCATCATCCGGTTGTTCTCGCCCACGACGTCGGCCTCGAACTCCTCGATGCCGCGAGCCCGGGCGATCCGCGCCAGGTGTTCCAGCAGGAGGGTGCCCATGCCGCGCCTCTGGTAGCGGTCCGCAACGGCGAACGAGGTCTCCGCCCGGGTGGGCTTGCCGCGCCCGCCGTCGATCACCGAGTAGCGGCCGATGCCGGCGATGATCTCCTCGTCCTCCTCGCGCACGACCGCGGCCAGGGCCACGTGGCGGTCGAAGTCCAGGTCGGTGAAGTGGGCCAGGGCGTCCAGGCTGATCCACTCCTGCGTGTGGAAGAAGCGGAAGTAGACCGACCGCCGGCTCATGCGGCTGAAGAGGTCGTGCAGCCGGTCGGTGTCGTCGCTGCGCAGCGCGCGGATCAGGATGGAGCTGCCGTCGCGCAGGATGGCCTCGGCCTTGTAATTCCGAATATTTTTGCCCAATCGTCATCTCCTTCGCTGGCCACGAATTCCACGAATTTTCACCCATTGGTGGAATTCGCGGAATTCGTGGCAAAAGAATCTGTCGCGCAACAAGGCGACTACAACGGCCGCAGGTTGGCGAGCCGCTCGATCAGCGTCTTCCTGCCTGCCCGGCTGAACGTCACCGTGATCTTCACGTCGTTTCCGTGCTTCTCCCGCCGCAGGACGATCCCGTCCCCGAACTGCTTGTGCCGCACCCGCGTCCCCGCCAGCAGCAGCTTCCCCTTGGCCGCATCCTTTCCGGCCTGCGCACCCTGCTGCTTTTCCAGGTAGGCGCGGAGCCCGGCCATCGTTGTGGGGATCTCCTCGTCGGGGAGGTGGCGGAACGACTTCGGCGGAATCTTGCCGATAGGGGCAATCTCCTGCCGCTCTCCGATCCCGTAGTCCTCATCCTCCTCTTCCCAGACCGCGGAAGCGTCCTCGTCCGCAAACTCGACCAGTTCGCGCGGCATTTCATCCAGAAAGCGGGAGGGTTGGGCCGGGATACCGCTGTTGGGCCCGAAAGTCCGCCGGTAGCGCGTCCAGGTGAGATACAGCTTCTTCCGGGCGCGCGTCAGCCCCACGTAGCACAGCCGCCGCTCCTCTTCGATGTCCTCCTTCGAGGTGAGCGACAGGTTGTGAGGGAAAAGGCCCTCCTCCAGCCCCGCGAGGAAAACCACGTCGAACTCGAGCCCTTTGGCGCTGTGCATTGTGAGCAGCGAAACGCGCGCGTTGGGATCCAGGTGGTCCAGCTCGGAGGAGAGCGCCGCGCGGTCGAGGAACTCGAACACCGTCTCGCCCCGGTCCTCCGACTCGGCGGCGGCGCGGACCAGTTCCTCGATGTTGGCCATGCGGTCGGCCGCCTCCTCGGCGGACTCCTGCTTTTCCAGCATCTGCCGGTAGCCCGTGTCGGCGGCGATGCGTTCGATCAGATGGCGCGGTTCCAGGGAGTCGCACGCACCCCTCCACCCCTGGAGCATATCGTGAAACCTGCTCAAAGAACGTCCCGCGCGGCCGGCCTTGTCCGGCGCTTCAGTCAGCTGCCGCAGCGCCTCGAAAAGCGGGATGCCTTTTTCGAGCGCGGTGGAGGTCAGCAGCTGGACCGTCGTGTCGCCGATTCCCCGCGCAGGGGTGTTGACGATGCGCAGCAGCGAAACGTCGTCCTCCGGATTGAAGATCACCCTCAAGTAGGCCAGCATGTCCTTCACCTCCCGCCGGCCGAAGAACGACACGCTCCCCACCAACGCATACGGAATTCCCTTCCGCAGCAGAAGCTCCTCGAAATTGCGGGACAGGAAGTTGGCCCGGTAGAGGATCGCGATGCGGCAGTCGGGCTCCTCGCTCAGGATCTGCTCGATGTTAGCCACCACCCAGGCCGCCTCCCCCCTCGCCGTCTGGCAGCTGCGGCACTCGGCGACGTCGCCGCGGCTGTTCTCCGTCCAGAGGGTCTTGCCCTTGCGCTCGGTGTTGTTCTTGACGACGGCGCCGGCGACGTCCAGCACCGTCTGCGTAGACCGGTAGTTCTGCTCCAGGCGGATGATCTTCGCCCCGGCGAAATCCTTCTCGAACCTGAGTATGTTGCCGATGTCCGCCCCGCGGAACTTATAGATCGACTGGTCTTCGTCCCCTACGACGAAGAGGTTCCTGTGCCGGCTCGTGAGCAGGCTCAGCAGGTCGTACTGCGGGCGGTTGGTGTCCTGGTATTCGTCCACCAGGATGTAGCGGTAGCGGTCGCTGTAAACCTGCCGGCACTCGGGGAAGCGCCTGAGCGTCTCCACTGATTTCAACAGAAGATCGTCGAAGTCCAGCGCGTTGGCCTGGCGCAGTCGCTCGTTGTACCTCTCGTAAAGCTCGGCGACGAATTCGGCTATGTCGGAGCGGAACCGCCGCTCATATTCGGTCGGGGCAACGCCGTGGTTCTTGGCGTAACTTATGCGGGAAAGCACTTCCTTCGGCGCCAGGTCGGAAGCGCGGAACGCCGGCTCCTCCAGGATCTGCTTCATGAGCCGCCTCTGGTCGTCGGTGTCGTAGATCGAAAAGTCGCTCCTGTAGCCCAGGCGCGGGATCTCGCGGCGCAGCAGGCGGACGCAGAAGGAGTGAAACGTGCAGATCAGCGGTTCGGCGGAACGGCCGGGGCCGAGCAGGCCCTGGACGCGGTCGCGCATCTCCTCGGCCGCCTTGTTGGTGAAGGTCACCGCCAGGATGTTTTCCGGGCGCGTGGCGCCGTTGCGGATGAGGTAGGCGACGCGGTGCGCGATGACGCGCGTCTTGCCGCTGCCGGCGCCGGCGAGGACCAGCGCGGGTCCTTCACCGTGCGTGACGGCGATGCGCTGCTGCGGGTTGAGAGCGGCCAGCAAGTCCATGCCGGACAATCCTAGCAGATGTCACCATTGGTGGACAGGTCGGGGGACCACGCGTATCTACGGCAGCAGCTTTTCGATCTCGATCTTCTCCGACATGCGGTCGGCCAGGAAGACCTCCTTCAACGACTCCAGCGGAAACATCCCGGTGCGCCCGACCAGGTGGAACAGGCTGTGCAGGGCGCTGTTGCGCCCGCCCGCCTTCTCGCGCAGCGGCAGCCGCACCGTTTCGGCCCCGCTCTCCGGCGGCTCGAGCGACCCGTCGATCATCAGCAGCCCGCTCTTCATCCTGCCGGCGGCGGCCCGCGCATACCCCAGGCCGTCGTCCGAGGTGATGATCAGCACATCGGGCGTCGCAGAGCCGGTGTAGAGGATGGGCTCCGGCGAAACGATGATCTCCGAGGCCGAGAACCCGACGCCGACGGTGACGGGGTAGCTCCCCTTCTTGGTGGCGTTCAGCCCCGCGCTGATGGCGGCCCTGGCAAACATCTCCGCCGCCGACTGCACGCCCTCGCCCGCCGACCCGGAGAGCATGATGCCGAGCGGCCGCTCCAGGCTGTGGGCGTGCCGCGCCTTCACCTCCAGCTCCGGGCCCAGCAGGCTCCGGGCATCCTCGTTGGCGGGTGTCCTGTAGGACTTGTCGCTCCGGTCGGCGAACACCTTCACCGCCAGCCCAGCCTCTTCGACCAGGCGCGCCAGCTTCATCCCGGGGTTGGACTTCACGCCGTAGCTGGGGCAGATCTCCATCACCTCCACCAGCGAAAAGCCCTTCGCGCCGAAAGCCTTCGCCAGCGTGTCGGAGTAGTCCCCGAGGCCGATCACCCGGCTCGCGAAGGAGGCGCCCGCGGCAGCCATCAGCTCGCAGATGTCGTACCCGGCCTTGCCCGCGCCCTGAGGGAGCGTCGGCGTGCGGAAGCCCAGCGGGGTGAACTCCGACGGCTGCCCCCCGGTCATCCCGTAGAGCATGTTGTTGTGCAGGACCACGGTCAGGTTGAAGCCGAGGTGCGCGGCCCCGATCAGATGCTGCATCCCGATGGTGGCCCCGCCGTCGCCGATGAACACGATCACCTTGCGCGCCGGGTCGTCCATCCCCGCGGACACGCCGGCGCCGAGGGCCACGGCGCGGCCGTGCAGGCCGTGCACGGTGTGCGTGCGGAAGCTCTTGTCGATGATCCCGTGGCAGCCGATGTCCGTCACCAGGACCACGTCCAGCGGGTCCAGCCGGAGCTTCTGCAGGGCCCGCTCGGTGTTCTGCGCCACCAGCGAGTGCCCGCACCCCTTGCAGTAGGGGAGTTCCGATTCCGTGAGAAATCTCGCTTCACTCATCTCCCGCCACCTCCTGCACGATTTCCTCGGGACTGATCATCTTCCCCATCCCGTTGACGCCCGACAGGCCCTTGCGGCCGGCGGCGCCGAAAAGCAGCGTCCGCAGCTGGCCGGAGAGGTTCTCCTCGGCAATGACCACGCGGGGATAGCGGGCCGCGACCTCGAGATAGACCGGCGGCACGGGCAGCAGCGTCTTCGGCACCAGCAGGGAGACCTTCCGGCCCTTCCCTCTCAACTCCCGGACCGCTTCGCGCGCCGCCTGCGCCGTCACGTCGTACGAGATCAGCAGGACTTCCGCGCCCTTCTCCTCCTCCAGTTCCCAGAAGGAGTATTCGGCCAGGTTTTTCTCCAGCTTGGCCTGCAGCCTTCGTGTGTTGTTGAGCGCCTCCTTCGCCGTGCTCTGCAGGATGCCGTGTGTGTCGTGCGTCGAGGCCGTGAGGCGGACCTGGAAACGGTTCTGGTTCACCGGCAGGAAGGGCGGCACCAGGTCCTCGCCCGCAGCGTACGGCCGGTAGGGGCCGTCCCCCTCGTACCGGGGCTTTTCCACCGGTCGGATTGCACCCAGCTGCGCGGTGTCGAAGTTGAGCACCGTCATGACCATCTCCTTCGACGTGAGCAGGACGACGGGGCTGCGCAAACGCACCGCCGCGCGGATCGCTTCGACCGACAGCTGCCAGCAGTCCCGCACGCTGCTGATGCAGAGCGTCGGCAGCGAGAACCCGCCGGAGAGCGTCCCCTGGATGACCGAGAGATCCCCCTGCGCGCCGCAGGTGGCCGTGCCGGTCGCGGGCCCGAGCCGCTGGACGAGGATGATCACCATGGGGAGTTCCATCATGAAGGCCATGTTGATCGACTCGGCCATGAGAGAATAGCCGGGGAACGACGTGGCGGTGACCGGCAGGCGGCCGGCGGCAGCGAAGCCGCTCATCCACTGCAGGGTGGTGATCTCGTCCGGGGCGGCGAGCATAGAGGGGTAGCGGCTGCCGGCGTAGAGGTAGAGCAGGTTCGCGGGGGTGATGGGGTAGCCGATGAAAACGTCGGCTCCGGCCTGCACGCAGGCTTCGGTGATGAGTCTGGAGCCGTCGAGGAAAGACGTGGTATTTAGTTCTGTCTTTGGTTGCATAAGGAGGTGTATTTACCTCTGCGGTCGGGGGAAATCAAGAAGGAATGGGGAAAGGCAAAGGCAGGCACACGGAAAAACGCGGAGGGCACGGATAAAAGCAGGGCGGACGGCGCCTCTAGCCCCCTGAGGGATTTCCTCCGTGTGATCCATGTTTCTCCGCATATCTGCGTTGATCTTCACCAAGTGATGGAGGCGTGACAGCGATGACGGACTACCTGGTGGTGTGCGCGGCAGCCTTGCTGACCTCGGGCCTGACCCTCTTCTCCGGCTTCGGCCTGGGCACGCTCCTGATGCCCGCCTTCGCCCTCTTCTTCCCGCTCGACGTCGCCGTGGCGCTCACGGCGGTGGTTCACCTCCTGAACAATCTTTTCAAGCTCGCCCTGATGGGCCGCCACGCCGACCGGTCGGTGGTGCTGCGCTTCGGCCTGCCTGCAATAGTTGCCGCGCTGGGGGGCGCAGCGCTGCTGGTCTGGCTCTCCGACATGAGCGCGCTCTGGCAGTACCGGTTCCTGGGCCGCGACCTGAGCGTTGCGCCGGTGAAGCTGGTGATCGCGGTCCTGATGATCGGCTTTGCGCTGCAGGAGCTGGTGCCGCGGTTCGAGCAGATGCAGTTCGGCCGCAAGTACCTTTCGCTGGGCGGCCTGCTGAGCGGGTTTTTCGGCGGGCTGTCGGGGCACCAGGGCGCGATGCGCAGCGCCTTCCTCGTCAAGTGCGGGCTGTCCAAGGAGAGCTTCATAGGCAGCGGCGTGGCCATCGCCTGCCTGGTGGACATGACGCGGCTGACGATCTACAGCGCGCACTTCGCCGTGGACGGCCTGCGGGAGAACACCGGCATCCTGGCGGCGGCGACTTTATCCGCCTTCCTGGGGGCGTTCATCGGTGTGCGCCTGGTCAGGAAGGTCACGATGCGGACCATCCAGCTGCTGGTGGCGCTGCTCCTCGTGCTGGTCGCGCTCGGCCTCGCCGCCGGCCTCATCTGACACGCCCCCGCGAGCAGTCGGAGCATCCGCCGCGGAGCCCCTCGAGGCCTTCCCGCACGATCAGCGGCACGAGAGCCAGCGCAGCCAAGGGATCGGCCCACCACCAGCCCGCCGCGGCGTTCAGCGCCAGCCCCAGGAGCACCGCCAGCGACAGCCAGGCGCAGCTGATGCTCTCGTAGCCGTCGGCGCGCAGCGCCCCGCTGGCGAGCTCGCGCGCGAGCTTCAGCTTGGCCCGTCCCAGGAGCGGCATCAGGGCGAGGGAAACGGAGGTCAGGACGATGCCGACCAGGCTGGCGGCGGGTTCGGCGCCGTAGCCGAGCAGGAGACGCGCCGCGTCGAACAGGATGTAGGCGGCGAGCAGGAGAAGCAGCGCCCCCGCGATCCGCGCCGCGCGATCCTCGGCCTTTTCCGCGGCTGCGGGCGGCGCCCCTTTCAGCTCGCTGGAGAGCCGCCAGCCGACCACCGCGGCGCTGGCCGTCTCGATGAAGGAGTCGATGCCGAAGCCGAACAGCGCGATCGAGTCGGCCGCCACGCCCGCAGCGACGGCGATGACTCCCTCGACAATGTTCCATGCCACCGTGGCGACGCAGAGCAGGAATCCCCGCCGCAGAAGCCGCGTGCGCCGTACGTCCGCCATGATCTCAGTCGTGCTCAAATTTTCTCCCGGCGCGGGGAAGATTCTGTGTTTTGTCTCCCCAATCCAAATCGTGATATTGTGGCTTTTTTGCACCGGGAGGATCCATGCTTATCAGAATTGCCGCCCTGCTCATAGCCTTTGCCGTATCCGCCTTTGCGGCGGACAAGAGCCTGCGCCTGCCGATCGGCGATCCCGCGCGAAAGGACAAGGAAGCGAAGCTGGTCCTGGACGCGGTCACCGACACGACCTCGGGGGAGCTTGTCACCCCAGGGGAGATGCTGGAGCGGCTGGCCGGCGCCCGGATGATTTTTCTCGGCGAAAGCCACACGGGCATGGACTTCCACCTCGCGCAGCTGCGCGTCATCGAAGGCCTCCACCGGATGGGCAAGAAGGTCCTGATCGGCCTGGAGATGTATCCCTACACCGAGCAGAAGCACCTCGACGACTGGTCGGCCGGGCTGCTGACCGAAGAGGGCTTCCTCCGGCACTCCCGGTGGTACCGCAACTGGGGCTTCTACTGGGGCTATTACCGCGACCTGTTCCTGTTCGCCCGCGACCACCAGTTGCGGATGTACGCCGTCAACACGCCGCGCGAGGTGGTTTCGGCCGTCCGCAAGAAGGGCTTCCAGAACCTCACGCCCGAGGAGGCGGCGCACATCCCGTCGAAGATCGACACCGACAGCGCCGACCACTTCACGCTCTTCCGGGCGTTCTTTGCCGAGGCCGAGGGGATGCACTCCGGCATGAACGAGGCGCAGTGGAGGGCGATGTTCGAGGCGCAGTGCACCTGGGACGCGACGATGGGGCACAACGCCGTCCGCGCGCTAAAAGAGCACGGGGACGAAAACACCGTCATGGTGGTGCTGATCGGCTCGGGCCACGTGGCTTACAACCTGGGGATCCAGCGGCAGGCGGCGCAGTGGTTCGACGGGAAGATGCTTTCCGTGGTGCCGATCCGCGTGGTGGACGGCAAGGACCGCCCGGTGGAAATCGTCCAGGCATCCTACGCCGATTTCCTCTGGGGATTGCCGCCGGAGAAGGATCCGCAGTATCCCTACCTCGGGATTTCCACGACCGAGGCCGAGGCGCAAAAGGGGCGACGGGTAATCTCGGTCGAGAAGGACACGCCGGGAATGGCGGCGGGGTTCCGCAATGGGGATGTCCTGCTCTCGATGGACGGCGTCTCCGTGCACGACCGGGAGCTGTTCAACCGGCTGCTGGCGGAAAAGCGATGGGGGGACGCCGCCGCGTTCAAGGTGCTCCGCGGGGAGGAGGAGATCAAGATTAAGGTCTTCTTCCGCCGCCGGCCCCCGGCAAAGCCATGATCCGCTGGAGGGAGGGCTGCAGGTTTTTCTTCCCGTGCGAGCAGAAGACCCCACGACAACGGCGCCGCGCTACATTGCCTGCCGGCTATTATTGCCGGCCGGGCGCCCACGGAGCCCGGAGCGGCAGCGACGGGTCACGTTGCTTGATGGGGTCACCTGACCGCTCACTGGCGTTCGCGGCTTCCGTTTACGCAAACCACCCACGAGGTGCGAGGCGACTCCATCCAGCCTTGCCGGGCGGGCGCCCACGGAGCCCGGAGCGCCAGCGACGGGTCGCGTGGCTTGATGGGGTCACCTGACCGCTCACTGGCGTTCGCGGCTTCCGTTTGCCGCCGATCTTCAATCGGGCCTCCCTCGATTGGCGCTTTTACGCTTTTCACCGCTTCGATCGCCTCCTGGACCATGTGGACATGGATCGAGACCGTATCCTCCACCTTCCAGGCATAACCGCCGGCGAGCGTCACCGCCACCGGGATCCCGCGGCTCAGCGCCGTCTCGAACACCAGCCGGTCCCGCTTCCTGAGGCCGTTCAGCGTCAGCGAAAGCCCGCCCAGCTGGTCTTCCTCATAGGGATCCGCGCCGGCCAGGTACACGATCAGGTCCGGCTCGAACTCCGACAGCGCCGACCGCATTCCCTGCTCCAGCTTCTCCAGGTACTCATCGTCGTCGGTCCCGTTGGCCAGGTCGATGTCCAGGTCCGAAGGCGGCTTGACCAGCGGGTAGTTGTGGAACTGGTGGATCGAGAAGGTGAACACGGAGGGATCGTCGCGGAAGATGGCCGCCGTCCCGTTGCCGTGGTGCACGTCGCAGTCCAGGACCAGCGCCCGGGAAATGCGGCCGCCGTGCTGCAGCGCGCGCACGGCGATAGCTGCGTCGTTCAGCAGGCAGAAGCCCTCGCCGTGGTCGGCAAATGCGTGGTGGAAGCCGCCGCAGAGCGCCACGCATATCCGGTCGGCAAGGGCTCGCAGGCAGGCTTCCTTGACGCCCCCGGCGCAGATCCATACGGCTTCCACGAGCCGCCGCGAGTAGGGCACCTCCATCCGCAGTTGCTCCTCCACGCTCAGGTTTCCGGTTTTCAGCTTGGCGATGTACTCCTCGGTGTGCACGAGCGCGACGTCGCCGTTGTCGATGTTGGGCGGCTCGAGGATGTCCGATAAAGCGCAGATGGACTCGGCCAGAAGACGATCCCGGGTCATACGGTATTTGACCGACGGGAAGATGTGGTCGCCGAGCTTGAGGTCGAATTTGTCGGAGTAGATTATTTTCATTTTCCTTCGCCTGCTGCCGTACCGACTCCGGAAGATCTCCGCTGGGAGGGCTTACTCGCGCGGCCCGTCCAGATCGGCGATCCGCGCTTCGGAAGGCCGGCGTTCCCTCTGCAGCTGCCTGGCCACGGCCTCCGCGCGGCTCATGACCCGCAGGATGTTCCGTCCGGTTATTTTCATCACTTCCTCGTCCGCGTAACCGCGGCGGACAAGTTCCTCCACCAGGGCCGGGTACCTGGAGACGTCTTCCAGCCCCTGGGGGAGAAAGGTCGTCCCGTCGTAGTCGGAGCCGATGCCGATGTGATCGATGCCCGCGATCTTGCGCATGTGGTCGATGTGGTCGGCCACGTCGGCGATCGCGGCGCGCGGCTGCGGGTTCAGCTTGTCCCACTCGGCCAGCGCCGGCCGGAGCAATTCCGGCGTGAACCCGTCCAGGCTCCGGATCCTGTCCGCCTCCTGCGTCCGCAGCGCGGAGTGCTGCCTCGCGGGCTCGGTCAGGAACGCCGGGACGAAGGTGACCATGGCGATGCCGCCGTTGGCGCGGAGCATCCCCAGGATGTCGTCCGGGACGTTGCGCGGGTGGTCGCACAGGGCGCGGGCCGACGAATGGCTGAAGATCACGGGTGCGGCGCTGAGCTCGATCGCCTGCCGCATCACCGCGGGCGAAGTGTGCGAGAGGTCCACCAGCATGCCCAGGCGGTTCATCTCCCGAATGACCTCCCGGCCGAACTCCGTGAGGCCGCGGGCGCGGGGGATGTCGGTGGCGGAGTCGGCCCAGTCGACGTTGGCGCTGTGCGTCAGGGTCATGTAGCGGGCGCCCAGCTCGTGGAGCATGCGCAGCGCTGCCAGCGAATTGCCGATCGAGTGGCCGCCTTCCAGGCCGATGAGCGCCGCGGTCCGGCCGGCGCCGAAAGCCATCTCCACGTCCTTCGCCGTGCGCGCCGGGTGGAACTTCTCGGGGTACTTCCCAGACAGGCGGCGGACGAGGTCGATCTGTTCCATGACGGCGAGCACGGCCGCTTCGCCGCGGAGCGTCCCCGGGACGTACACGGACCAGAACTGCCCGCCGACGCGCCCCGCCTCGAGGCGCGGGATGTCGGTGTGGAGCTCAGGCTGAGCAGTTGCGAGGTCGACCTTGGAGAGGTCGCCGTCGACGAGCTCTTTCAGGGCCCAGGGGAGGTCGTTGTGCCCGTCGATGAGCGGCGCGCGCGCCAGCAGGGCAAGCGCTTTGGATTCGGGGTCCGCGGGCCGGGCGGACGGGGGGCTGGAGCAGGAGAGCGTCAGCGCGAGCAGCGGGAGGAGGACAGCGGCCAGCGCGATCATGGAGGTGAAGAAGCTGTATCGATGCATGGTTTTCTCCGTCGAAGGTGCGGACAGCCTGAAAATTCCGCCCAAGAGGATATTGCTTTTGGGGGCTGAGGTCCACCTAAGTATCAAAAAAACTGCAATCGGGGATAAGGCGTTGTCGGGGGGCAAGAGACGTTGTCCGCCCTGCTTCTGCGGTTTATCTCCGTGCAACGCTTTTGTTTTTCCCTTCCCCCGGGGATGCTAATATTAGCCACTTCAAACAGGAGAAAACGACAATGGAAGAGGCATTCTCGCCGGACGCGCTCGACGAATTCCTGGCCAGCGCTCACGTATTTGCCAAAGTGGTCACCGACCTGATCGAGGAGGGCGCGCTGCGCGAGGCCGCCGGCAAGGACATCACGGTCCCGCAGCTGAAGCTGCTCAAACTGGTGGACAACACCGAAAAGCTCACCATCGGCGGCGTCGCCGCCTTCCTCGGCGTGAGCAACGCCGCCGCGAGCAAGGCGGTCGATCGTCTCGTCCGCAAGATGCTGCTCCGGCGCATGGAGGGGGAAAGCGACCGCCGGATGATCCTGCTTTCGCTCACCGAACCGGGGAGAAGGATCCTGCAGGCGTACGAAGAGGTGAGGGAAAAGAAGCTGCAGGAGCTCTTCTCGTCGTTCTCGGGACGGGATTTTCGCGAGACCGCGGAGAAGCTCGACCGACTCTCGGCCCGGATCGTGGAGCATTCGGGCTCGGCGGATGACATCTGCCTGCAGTGCGGCATCTACTTCCGCGAGCACTGCCTCATCCGTAAGCTGCTCGGGCGCAACTGCTTCTACCTCCAGACCCACGGCGCCGAAAACGGGGCGTGAAGCGCGGTCGGGGCGGCGTTCATTTCTGCCGCGTGAAATCCAGCGCAGCCGAGTTGACGCAATAGCGGAGCCCGGTCGGCTTGGGCCCGTCGTCGAACACGTGGCCCAGGTGGGCGTCGCACAGGCTGCACAGCACTTCCGTCCGCTGCATGAAGAGGCTGTCGTCGTCGGCGGTCCGGACATTTTCCTTTGTGATCGGCGCCCAGAAGCTGGGCCAGCCGGATCCCGAGTCGAACTTGGTGTCGGACTTGAACAGCTCGTTGCCGCAGGCGACGCAGCGGTAGACTCCCTTCTCGTGATGGTCCCAGTACTTGCCCGTGAAGGCCCGCTCGGTCCCCTTTTCGCGCGTGATCTCGTACTGTTCCGGCGTGAGCTCGCGTTTCCATTCTGCTTTCGTCTTCTGGACCTTGTCCTTCATGACCAATCCTTTTGCCGCCGTCGAGTAGACTTTTTTGTGCGCCTGCGGGTCTGCCGGCTCGCCGGAGCCCTGCACAATCCCGGGCATGCTGCTTCCGAAGCCCAGCCACAGGACGGCCAGCGTCACGGCTCCGAAAATCAGGTAAAACGTTTTCATGGTGGGGGCGCCTCCTTTCCCTTTAGGAAAGCGTAACGGACCGCGCTCATACCCTCAAGGATATGGCGACTGGATCGGATTGTGTTCCGGGCTGCGGTATGAAGGGGCCTCCTCACAGCTTGTCGTGCGGGAGCGACGGGTTGCGTCGCTTGACAGGATTGCCCGACCGCTCACTGGCGTTCGCGGCTTCCGTTTACTTGCACCGTCAACCAGGTCTGAGGCGTCTCGGGCAGGGTTAAGCGTACGCCTATTCGACGGTGACGCTTTTGGCGAGGTTGCGGGGCTGGTCCACGTCGCAGCCGCGGAGCACGGCGATGTGATAGGCCAGCATCTGCAGCGGGATCGACAGCAGGATCGGCGTCAGGTAGTCGGCCATCTCCGGGATGTGAATGACGTGTTCGGACAGCGCCGTGGCCTCCATGTCCCCCTCGGTGGCCACCACGATCACGATCCCTTCGCGCGCCCTGACCTCCTGGATGTTGCTGAGCATCTTTTCGTAGCGCAGCACCGACTTCGAATCGGACCGGTCGCACGCGGCGAGCGCCACCACCGGCAGGTCGCCGTCGATCAGCGCGTTCGGCCCGTGCTTCATTTCCCCGGCGGGATAGCCCTCGGCGTGGATGTAGGAGATCTCCTTCAGCTTGAGCGCGCCCTCGAGCGCGATCGGGAAGTGGATCCCGCGCCCGAGGTAGAGGAAGTTGTAGCTCTTGAAAAGCACCGAGGCGATCTTCTGGTACAGCTCGTCCAGCCTGAGCAGGTGCTTGAGGCAGTGAGGCACGCGCGTCAGGTCGGCCAGCAGGCGCGCGGCGCGCGCAGGGTCGACAGTGCCGCGCAGCTGGGCGAGGTGCAGCGCTAGCAGGAACAGCACCGTGAGCTGGGCGGTGAAGGCCTTCGTGGAGGCGACGCCGATCTCCGGGCCGGAGCGCGTGTACAGCGTTCCGTCGCTCTCCCGCGTGAGCATGCTGCCGACCACGTTGCACACCGCCAGGATGCGGGCGTTCTTGGCCCGGGCCTCGCGCACGGCTGCCAGGGTGTCGGCCGTTTCGCCCGACTGGCTGATGGCGAGCACGAGCGATTTCCGATCCAGGATCGGGTCGCGGTAGCGGAACTCGGAGCCGTAGTCGACCTCCACCGGGATGCGCGCCATCTCCTCGAGGATGTATTTCCCGACGAGCCCGGCGTGCCAGGAGGTGCCGCAGGCGACGATGTGGATCCGGTCGATCTCGGCAAGCTCCTTTTCGGTGATGTTGGCTTCGTCGAGGAAGACCTGGCCCGAATCGAGCGAAATCCGGCCGGCGATCGTGTCGCGGATCGCGCGCGGCTGCTCGTGGATCTCCTTCAGCATGAAGTGCCGGTAGCCCCCCTTCTCCGCCATCGCCGGGGTCCAGGAGATGTGCTGCGGCTCGAAAGCCACGGGCCGGCCTTCGAAGTCCTCCACCGCGGCGCCCCTTTCGTTCAGGACGGCGACCTCGCGGTCGTTCAGGAAGTAGATGTTGCGGGTGTGCTCCAGTAGCGCGGGCGTGTCCGAGGCGACGAGGTACTCGCCATCCCCCAGCCCGATCGCCAGCGGCGGGCCGTTGCGCGCGGCGATGATCGTCTGCGGAGCGCAGGCCGAGAGAACGCACACGGCGAAACTGCCGCGCAGCCGGGGGAGGGATTTTCGAACGGCTGCCAGGAGATCCGAGTCCGACAGGTTGGACTCGACCAGGTGCGCGATGATCTCGGTGTCGGTTTCTGTGACGAATCTGTGACCGGCCGCCTGGAGTTCCTTTTTCAGCTCGAGGTAGTTCTCGATGATGCCGTTGTGCACGACGACGATGTTGCCGGAGCAGTCGCGGTGCGGGTGCGCGTTCTCCTCGGTGGGCCGGCCGTGGGTGGCCCAGCGGGTGTGGCCGATGCCGTAGGCCCCCTGCAGCGGCTTTTTCTCCAGCGCCTGAGCGAGGTTGACGAGCTTGCCGGAGGAGCGCCGGATCGCTATCCGGCCGTCGGAGACGACGGCCAGGCCGGCCGAGTCATAGCCGCGGTATTCGAGCCGCCGGAGGCCGTCCATAAGGACTGGAACGGGGTTTTTGGGGCCGATGTATCCGATGATTCCGCACATTTTGGTTATGCCCTCATGGGAAATGCCTGAACGATTGGACCCTGAAAGGGTGCGGCAGGAAAGCCCGGGGCAATATCCGCGCACCCGGCTGCAGCGAGGTGCAAACGCCCCGGGCTTTCCCGCCGCACCCCTTCGGGGTGCTCGTTCCAACCGATGCCAGGCGATCCGGCACCCAAGCCGCGAATTATCCTATCAAACCGAATTAATGCTACCCTGCACGCGTGATAATATCTTGGCGGGTATTTTCACACGGTCCGTCACATATTACTAATCGGTCAAACGATGAGCTTTTCTTAAAGGGAAATACAATGGAAACCAGAATCGTCCCGCTGTCCATTCCCGAAGGCTGCAACATCATCGTGGGCCAGAGCCATTTCATCAAGACCGCAGAGGATCTCTACGAAATCGTGACCACGAGCTGCCCACACTCCAAGTTCGGCGTGGCGTTCTGCGAAGCCTCCGGCCCCTGCCTGATCCGCGTGGAGGGGAACGACGCGGAGCTCAAGAATGCCGCCGCTGAAAATGCGCTGACGCTGGGCGCGGGGCACATTTTCGTGCTGATGCTCAAGGACGCCTTTCCCATCAACGTCCTGAACGCCGTCAAGTCGTGCCCGGAGGTCTGCCGCGTCTTCGCCGCCACCGCCAACCCGCTCCAGGCCATCGTCGCCGAAACGGAGCAGGGCCGGGGGATACTCGGCGTGATCGACGGGTCGCCGCCGAAGGGCGTGGAGACCGAGGCCGACGCCAGGGCGCGCCGGGAGTTCCTGCGAAAGATAGGCTACAAGCGCTGATCACCTGCGGTCCGTTCTACTGGGGGATGCCATGAAACTGAGAAAATTCGAAATACCGATCGGGCAGCTCCGCTGGAGCTGCGACTGCGCCGCCTTTCCGTTCGAGTCCACCTCCGACATCCCGCCCCTGAAGGGCCTGGTCGAACAGGAGCGCCCCGTGAAGGCCATCCGCTTCGGCCTGGACATCACCTCGCCCGGCTACAACATCTACGTCAGCGGGCTGACCGGCACCGGCAAGACGACGGTGATCAAGTCGTTCCTGGACGAGATCGCCACGGCGCAGCCGACGCCGGACGACTGGTGCTACGTCTACAATTTCCGCGACCCGAACTGCCCCATGGCGCTCAACTTCCCGGCGGGCACGGCGCGGCATTTCAAGATGGAGATGGACGAGCTGGTGCAGCACCTCCGGCGGGAGATCCCCAAGGCGTTCGACAGCAAGGAATACGAGAAGAACATGCAGACGCTGATCCAGGAAAACCAGCAGCGCCAGCAGGACCTCTTCAACCAGCTGTCGCAGAAGGCACAGCAGCAGGGCTTTTCGATCGAGCTCACCAAGCTCGGCGTGTCGCTGATCCCGATCGTCGACGGCCAGCCGGTGTCCCAGGAGCAGTATGACGCGCTGGAAGACAAGCTGAAACAGGAGATCGAGAAGAAGCGCGGCGAGCTGCAGAACGAAATCAACTCCTTCCTGCGGCAGGTGCGCGATGTCAATAAGGACAGCCGCGACAGCGTCGCCGAGCTGAACCGCCGGCTCGGGATGTACGTTGTGGGCTCGCGGATGGAGGGCATCCGCGAGCAGTTCGCCGGCTACGACAACGTTGCGTCCTACCTCGACGACGTCGAGAACTACGTTCTCTCCAACCTCACCGACTTCACCGAGGAAGGGGAAAAAGAAGGATCCAAGTCCGCCGGCCAGCTCAAGCTCGAAGGGACCTCCGATCCGTTCATCCAGTACCGGGTGAACGTCGTGGTCGACAACACCGACCTGGAGGGCGCCCCGGTCGTGATCGAGACCAACCCGACCTACTACAACGTCTTCGGCCGGGTCGAGCGCCGCGCGCAGCTGGGCGCGCTGCTCACCGACTTCACCATGATCCGCGCCGGGTCGTACATGAAGGCCAACGGCGGCTACCTGGTCGTCAGCGCGCACGACGTCCTGATGAACTTCGGCGTCTGGGAGACGCTGAAGCGCACCGTGCGGAACGAGGAGGTCCGGATCGAGGACCTCGGCGAGCAGTACGGGCTCGTCCCGGTCGCCGGCATGCGCCCGCACCCGGTGCCGGTCAAGGTCAAGGTCATCATGATCGGCAACCAGATGATCTACCACCTGCTCTACAACCTGGACGAGGACTTCCGCAAGATCTTCAAGGTCAAAGCCGACTTCGACTCGGAGATGAAGAACGACCAGGATTCGATCCAGAGCTACCTTTCGTTCATCAGCTCGCGCTGCCACGACGAGAAGCTCCTGCACTTCGACCCGACGGGCGTGGCAGAGGTCGTCGGCTACGGCGCGCGGCTGGTGGACGACCAGGAGAAGCTCTCCGCGCGCTTCAGCGACGTCGCCGACATCCTGCGCGAGGCGAGCTACTGGGCGAAGGAGGCCGGCAGCAAGACGGTCACGGCAAAGCACGTTCGCCGCGCCGTGGACGAAAAGTACTACCGCAGCAACCTGGTCGAGGAGCGCATCCAGGAATTCATCGCCAAGGGGACTCTGATCGTGGACGTCACCGGCGCCAGGGTCGGGCAGGTGAACGGCCTCTCGGTGATCGATCTCGGGGACATCCGCTTCGGGAAGCCTTCCCGGATCACGGTCAAGACGTTCATGGGGCGCAGCGGCGTCGTGGACATCGCGCGCGAAGTCGAGATGAGCGGGAAGATCTACGAGAAGGGAGTCCTGATCCTGGGCGGGTTCCTCGGGGCGCGTTATGCGCAGGCCCAGCCGCTGTCGCTCTCGGCCAGCATCTGCTTCGAGCAGTCGTACGAGGGGATCGACGGCGACAGCGCCTCGTCCACGGAGCTGTACGCGCTTATGTCCAGCCTCTCGGGGGTGCCCATCAACCAGGGGATCGCCGTCACCGGCTCGGTTGACCAGCACGGGAACATCCAGCCGATCGGCGGGGTGAACCAGAAGATCGAGGGATTTTTCGATGTCTGCAAGGCCAAGGGCCTGACCGGGGACCAGGGGGTGATGATCCCGGTGCAGAACGTGAAGAACCTGATGCTGCGGCCGGACGTCGTGGAGGCGGTGAAGAAGGGCAAGTTCCGGATCTACTCCGTGTCGACGATCGACGAAGGGATCGAGATCCTGACCGGCAAATCCGCGGGCGTGAAGAAGAACGGGGCGTATCCGAAAGGGTCGATCAATTTCATGGTCGGGAAGAGGCTGAAGGAATTCGCCGTCGGCTTGAAGAGGTTCGCCTCCGAACCGGACAAGAAATCAAAATAGAAACTGTTTCTCCGGCCACGAATTTCACGAATTGCACGAACCCTCAATTTCGTGAAATTCGTGGCGAAGAATGATATGGCTTTGATTACGGTTGAAGAGGCTCTGAGCCGAATACTGGAATCGATCCCGGCGCCGAAAACGGAAGAGGTGCCTTTCCGCTCGGCGCCATGGCGGCTCCTGGCGGAAGATATTCTGGCACCGGAAGACATGCCGCCGTTCGACCGCTCCGCCATGGACGGCTACGCCTTCCGCGCCGCCGATGTTTCCGATACCCCTGCCCGACTGGAACTCGTTGGGGAAATCCGTGCCGGCGGGGGCAACCCTGGAGCCATCCAGCCCGGCCAGGCCAAGGCCATCATGACCGGCGCCCACGTTCCCAAAGGGGCCGACGCGGTCCAGAAAGTGGAGGAAACGACCCTTTCAGTGGACCGCCGCACCGTCACAATCATGAAATCGGTCAAGAAGGGGGCCAACATCCGCCATTCCGGCTCCGAATCCCGCGCCGGCGGCCGGGTGCTGGAAGCCGGGCGCTTCCTGGGTCCCTCGGAGATGGCAGTTCTGGCCATGTGCGGCATGCAGAAGCTGAAGGCGCGCAGAATGCCCTCGGTCGCCATCGTCTCCACGGGGGACGAGTTGGTCGGCGTGGAGGAGACGCCCGGACCGGGGCAGATCCGCAACTCCAACGCCTGGTCGCTCATGGGCCAGGTGCAGACGATGCGGCTGCAGGCCGAGTACCTGGGGATCGCGCGCGACACACGCGAGGACCTGGAGAGGTTTCTGCAGGAGGGCCTGAAGCGGGACGTTCTGATCATGACCGGCGGGGTTTCGGTCGGGGAGTACGATTTCGTCAAGGAGGTCTTCTCCGCGGCCGGCCTCGAGATCCTGTTCGACAAGGTTGCGATAAAGCCCGGCAAACCGACCGTGTTTGCGCGCAGGGGGGACAATATCGTTTTCGGCCTTCCCGGCAACCCGGTGTCGGCTTTCGTGGCCTTCGAGCTGTTCGTCCGGCCGGCGCTCGCCCGGCTTTACGGAATGAAAGGTCCGGGGCAAATCGAAGTTCGCGGCGTGCTCAAGGGCGAGGTGAAACAGGCCAAGGGCCGGACCTCATACCTTCCTGCGCGGGTGGCGCTCGCGGGGGAGCGGTGCGAGATCGAGCCGCTGGAGTGGCAGGGTTCCGGGGATGTGGTCGGGTTCGCGCGGGCCGACGCCATGTTGGTTGTTCCGCCGGGCGTCGGGCGGATCGGCAGTGGGGAGCGGGCGGCGGCGATTCTGATGGCCGACTATCACCTGAGGGCTATCAACGTTCCTGATGAGAATCAGGGTTGACAGTGACATCCAAGGCAATCCCAGTAGAGTCGAGAGGTGACGCGGTTGTGAAGGCGACGGCCTACGTCCGTTTCAGG
>JBBIMP010000035.1:51688-56961 GCA_037444305.1 Acidobacteriota bacterium | reverse complement strand
GTAGCAGCCGATGTCCAGCACGCAGCCGCCGCCCAAAGCGGGATCCATCCGGAAGTTGCTCCGGTCGGAGTAGTGAAAAGCAAATGACGCCCGGATCAGCCTCACGGGGCCGATGGCGCCACTCTTCACCAGCTCCGTGGCCCGCGCGTGCTGGGGATGAAAACGCCACATGAAACCCTCCATCACCCGGATCCCGGCGGCCTCGGCTGCATCGCGGACCTGCCCGGCCTCGGCGGCATTCACCGTAAAAGGCTTTTCGCAAAGGCAGTGCTTCCCCGCGGCGATCGACTTCAGCATCCACTCGGCGTGGAGGCTGTGGGGAAGCGGGATGTAAACCGCGTCGATCGCGGGATCAGCCAGCAGGTCTTCGTAGCTGCCGTAGGCACGGGGAAGATTGAAGCGGCGGCGGAAGGATTCGGCCTTTTCTACCGTACGGCCGGCGACGGCGATCAGCTCGGCGGAGGGGGTTTCCAGAAGCGCGGGGATCGTGCGGCGCAATGCAAAACCCGCGCAGCCGAGGACGCCCCATCTGAGTCTCTGTGCGTGTGGCATGGACAGCTCACAATCTAGCAGAGAAAAGAAAAAAGCGTTACACGGAGTTCACGGAGAAGAGCGGAAGGCGCGGAGAAATGCATTGGGCTTGACGAATTGGAAAATGGTCATTCATACTGACCACATGAAAGTCACCGCCACCGAATTCAAAGCCAAGTGCCTCGCCCTTATTGACAAGGTCCACAAGTCAGGCGAGCGGATTGTCATTACCAAACGGGGCAAGGTCGTCGCAAGTCTCGTGGGGGACGGCGATGCCAGGCCTTGGGAGAAAATGCGGGGAAAGGCGCACTGGGTGGGTGATCCGCTCCGGCCGGCTGTGGAGGAAAGTGAAGTCGAGGCGCTCAAATGAGTGCCGCTCCGCTCCTGGATACCCATGCGTGGGTCTGGTGGGTGGATCACGATCAGCGGCTCGGAACCCGTTCCCTGTCGGCACTCGATGCGCTGCCTGAGGACGACCGGCCGTGCATTTCCGATATAAGTCTCTGGGAGGTTGCGACCCTAGTCGAGAGAGGACGGCTCAGGTTTTCCATACCCTTCGAAGATTGGCTCGAGGCAGCCACCCATCGGCGTTCTGTCCGAATGGTCCCAATTGATGCAGCGATTGCAGCCAAGATTACGGAACTCCCCCCGGCTTTTCATCGTGATCCGGCCGACCGGGTGATTGTCGCTACAAGTATCGTCCTCAAGAGACCGCTGCTGACCAAGGACAGAACGATACTGAGCTCCGGGCTGGTGGAGCAGTGGGCGCCTTAGCCCGCAGAAAAAAAGCGGCACACGGATTTCACGGATAAGCACGGAGGGAGCTATTGCCCCGAGGGATCGCAGACCTTTGAGACCAGCGGGTATTTCTCGGGGTGCCGGATGGAATCCAATTCAAGGTCCACATCCAGGTCGGGCCAGTATAGATGCCCTGCCCGAGGGCACACCAGGTTGAGGACCGCCGATACCGGCGCAGAGGCAAACCAGGGGAAGTCCTTCATCGGCAGGAAAAGCTCCTCGTCTCCCACCAGAATCCAGATTCCGTGCCTCGAGATGTTGGTGACCTCAGCTTTGGAAGTGCCTTTTCCAGCAGCTTCTGATCTCATCTTGCCTGTCCTCTATAATGGACCGGATGACGCGGAGCTCGGGTGACGATAATCCATGACTGGATGCCGGCTCGATATGCGGCTCTATCCAAAACTTTGCCTCTCCCCGGCCGCCTTGAACATGCACGTGAAGGCGAGGCTCCTCTCTCGAAAAGAAAAGAAACCGGTATCCGCGCTCGCGAAAGATTGTCGGACTCATATCTTAACATCCAAACGAGCGAATCGGCAGATGAGCGACGCTTTTCGCGACGCTGCCGTTAATCCTATGGGTGCTGATGGCATGGAATTCAGGAAGCTCAGAAAAAAGGGGTACACGGATTTCACGGATGTGCGCGGAGGACATGGAGAACTGCCTTGGACTTGACAAATTGAATACGGTGATCCATTCAAGTTACAAATTGGCGGGAGACGAAATCATCCTCGTCACAGCGTATCCGCTGAAAAGGAGGGCGGAAAAGTGAAGGTTTATTATGATGCGGTCGCTGATGCGTCTACCTCGAGCTTTCCAAGGAACAGCCCGATGGTGCGGTGGAAGTCTCCGAGGGCGTCAACCTGGATACCACAAAGGATAACCGCGTGGTCGGCATCGAAATCCTCAATGCATCGGCGAGGATCCCATCAATTTACCGATTATGATCACAAAAACCTTTGCCACGAATTGCACGAATTTCACGAATGGAGGATCGGGAAACCGGCTACAGGAAGGTCCCATTTTCCTGACCTGTGTCTTATTGAAATAAAGCCCGGAGCGGCGAAACAACAGGAGGGATGACTGAAAACCATGATGGCCGATTCAAGGCGCTTCTTAAGTTAGAAAAGCTTCAGGGTGGGCTTGGGGAGCCAGCCGCTCCAGCCGTTGGGCAAAGCCACCTGCACCCAGCCGCCCGCCTCGCCCCGCACCCGCACCATGATCCCTTCGTGCACCGCCACCACCGTCATGTACTCCCCGCCCGGCCCGCTCCGCACCTCCGTCCGCTCCGCCACCACCACCGCCTCGCGCCGGTGCTCCCGCTCGTAGAGCTTCCAACCCAGCGAGCCCGCCGCCAACAGCGCCAGGCAGAGCGCTGAGACCGACAGCCAGAGCATCACGGCACGAAACCTCCGCCGCTGCGCCAGCACGCATACGAAAAAAAAGGCATTCGCCGCCACGAACAGCCCCAGCGCTATCCGGCTCTCCTGCTCGATCGAAAACGCGTGCACCGCCGAAGAAAACATCCGTACCGGCAGCGGATCCTCGGGGACCTCCACGCGGTCCACGATCAGCAGCCGCGCCAGCTCCAGGTTCTCCACCACATCCGTGTCGCCCGGCAGGCTCCGGCGCGCCTTCTCCCACCAGTAGATCGCCTCCCCGATCTTCCGCTGCTTGAAGCACGCGTTGCCAAGATTGTAGAAAAGCGCCCCGCTCTCCCTGCCGGAAGATGCAATCTCCAGGTAGCGCCGCTCCGCCCCGGCAAAATCCCCGTCCTGGTACAAGGCGTTCGCTTCGGCGAACAAGCGCGCGTCCGCGGCGGGCGCCGGCGAAGGAAAGACCGAAAAGAGGAGAATCAGCAGCAGGAGGCGCGGAGCGAATTTGGCATTCATCGGCCGGCGTTCTCCAGCGCGTCGATCGCTTTGCGGATGCGGGATGCCAGGCGCGCGGCGCGGCCGGGACCGGCGTCGGCGGCAACGAACCTCCCGAAGTCGCACTCCTGCAGGCATGCCACCGCCTCCTCCACCGTCTCCGGCGCCACCGACTTCTCCTGCAGGGCGCGCTCCAGCGTGTCGGCCGTCAGGGAAATGCCCGGCAGGTCGAAGCGGTCCTCCAGGTAGCCCGAGAGCGCCGCGGCGGCGCCGTCGTAAAACTTCACCGTTTCGCTCCTCCCCGCCTTCGCGGCCGCCCTCAGCTTTTTCAGCGCCTCGCGCCGCGCCTTGCGGCTGCGCGCCGTCACGGGATCGCCCGAGCGCCTCCGCTCCTCCCTCCGGTAGAGCAGCGCGCCGGCGTTGACCAGCAGCGGGATCACCGCGAGCGCGTAGAACCAGAAGGACCGATAGGGCGGGACGTCGGCGCGCTCGAAATCCCCGGCGAGCTTGATGAAGTGGATGTCCGTGCCCACGCGCGTCAGGCTCTGCTTGCTGATGCCCGAGAGCCCGCCGAGGGCGTCGCCCCCCTCGGCGCCCAGCGACACCTCAAGCTGCAGCGGCGCGGTCGAAAGCGTTTCGTACGTCCCGCGCTCGGGGTCGAAGTAGGAGAACGAAACCGGCGGCAGCGTGTGGCTCCCGGGCGTCCGGGGGACCAGGACGTACTCCCAGGTCTTCTCGCCGCCGATGGCGCCGCCTTCCGACGGGCTCAGGTTGTCGGTGCGCTTCGATGAGTAGACCGTGAAGCCGGGCAGCTTCGGCAGCTGCAGGTCGGGGACCATCTTCAGGTTCCCGCGGCCCGACAGGCGCACCCTCAAGGCCACCGCGTCGCCCGTGGCGGCTTCCTGCTTGTCCAGGCGGCTCGTGAGCGAGAAAGAGCCCACCGCGTTCGAGAAGCCGTCGGGGCGGCCGGCGGCGGGGAGAGGTTTCACCTCGAGGCCGATTTCACCGGTTTTGCGGTAGATGGTTTCCGGGCGGGAGAAGAAGCTGAAGTAGTCGCCGCCCATTCGCGCGGAGATCGCAAAGGTAAACGGCGGAACCTTCAGCCTGCCGGGAGCGTTCGGGAAGAGCGCCTGGCGCTTCACCAGGTAGGCCGTGTATTCCTTGCCGTCGAGCACCAGGCGCCGGCCTTTGGGGTTGGAGTCCACGTTGAGGTCCTCCACCCAGAAGCCGGTCAGAGGAGGGCTTTCCTGGATCTGGATGCCCGTCACGCCCACCTGGGTGTAGAGGAGGAATGACAGCGTCACCTGCTGGCCGGCGTAGGCGGTCTTGCGGTCGAGTTCGGCCTCCATGAAAACCTCGCCGTCCTGCGAGCGTGGGCGGCGCAGGCGTTCCAGCGGGTCGGAGAAGACGTCGCCGAAAGGATCGACCGGGGGCTGCGCCGGCACGCGCCCGCCGCCGGCGGTGACGCGGATGGAGATCGGTTCGGTGCGGTAGGTGCGGCCGGAGATGATGACGTCGATCGGGTCGATCGTGTATTGGCCCTCCTTTTCGGGGAGGAGGGTGTAGGTGAAGGATTTGGAATTGCTCACGCGGCCGTTGATCCATTGGAATTGCGTGCTGACGTTGGGGCCGGAGGCGAGTTTGAAGCCGGGGAAGGAGGGGTTGCGGGGCGGTTGGGCGTCGCCGATTTCGCGGCCGGAGACGGTGAGCGTGAGTTGGAGTTGGTCCTGGACGCCGATGGTGGTGGAGTTGACCGAGGCGGTTACGTCGATGTTCTGGGCGAAGGAGGGCGAGGCGAAGATCGTCAGGAGAAGGATGGCGATGATGGTTGTGCGGTTGGTATGGCGCATGGTTTTGTTGCGCCCTTGCCGGGGCGCCGTCGGCGGCTGCCGCTTTTCGGGGGCATATCCCCGTCCTTCCGCGGGGCCCCGGAGGACACAGTGTCGCCCTTTCAGGGCTAAGTCCAAGTGTCTCCCGCAAACCCAGGGCTTACGCCCTGGGCTTTCCTGTTGCGCCCCTTTGGGGCGCAAAACCGAGGGGATCTGTCGCCCTTCGGGGCGCAAAACCGAGGGGATC
>JBBIMP010000035.1:45257-51588 GCA_037444305.1 Acidobacteriota bacterium | reverse complement strand
CCCTTCGGGGCGCAAAACCGAGGGGATCTGTCGCCCTTCGGGGCGCAATTGGGGGCACGCCCCGGAGGGGCGGGAAGACGATAGCCCCGGGCAAGCCGCGCAGCGGCGCGGCCCGGGGTCAGGCACGGACAAACATGGCGCCCCGGCGCAACAACTATCGGGCTCAATCGCACCCCTCTCACCAATCCCTGCCTCCAGCCTTGCGCTTCAACCGCCGCTCCAGCATCTTCCTCTGCTCCAGCAACTCCTGGTTCTGCAGCGCGTCCAATATCTGCAACGCCTGCTCGCGCGTGAACTGCACGTCCCGGGGATCCCCCTGCGTCGACTGCGGATCCCCCGGCCTGGGTCCCTGCTGCTCCTGCTGCCCGCCGGCCGGTTGCTGCTGTTGTTGCTGCTCCTGCTGCTGGCTGTGCCCGCCGGCGGAACCCTGCTGCTCCTGCTCCTTCTGCCGCTTCAACGCCAGCTCCAGGTTGTGCTTCGCCTCCCGGTCTCCCGGCACCAGGCGCAGCGCCTGGATGTACGCCCCGGCCGCATCCTTGAACCGGTTCATCTCGAACAACGCATTCCCGATGTTATACCAGCTGTCGGCGCGCAGCCCTCCCTCCCCCTTCGACTCCGCCTCGCGCAGCGCCTGCAAAGCCTGGTCGTACTTCTGCCGGCGGATCAGGGCGTTCCCCAGGTTGTACGTGATCTCCGGCCTGCCCGGGGAGTTCGCCAGGGCATCGAAGTACGCCTTTTCCGCCTCTTCATACTTCCCCTGCTCGTAGAGGCGGTTTCCGTCCTTGTTCCTGGAACCGGCGGATGCTGCGCGGATCTCAGGCACGCCCGCCAAGAGAACGGCTGCGGCGGTGACTGCAGCCAACATGGTTGGTTTCCTTCGGTAATAGCGCTTCATATAAGCACAACGCAAAGACGCAAGGACGCAAAGACGCAAGGGCGCAAAGACGCAAAGAGAAGGCATCAATCTCTTTCTCCCTTCTTCAACCGCCGCCGCTCGGTCAGCCAGCAGTGCGCCGCCAGCAACGCGATCGCCGGCGCCAGCGGGTACTGGAACCGGTCCTCAAAATTCTGGTGGATCCGCGCCTCCAGCTCCTTTTTCTCCATCCCGGCGATTTCGTCGTAGATCTCCTCCAGCTCCCCCTCGCCGACCGTCGAGCGGAAGTACCTCCCGCCGGTTTCATCCGCGATGCGCGCAAGCGAGCGCTCGTCCAGGCGGCTGATCACCACCTGGCCGTTCTTGTCGCGCCGGTACTCCTGGATGTTCCCGGCCGCGTCCCGCACCGGGATCGGCCGGCCTTCCGGCGAGCCTATGCCGACTGAATAGATTATAACCCCTCCTTCGCGGGCGCGCTCGACCGCCTCGTCGACCTGCCCTTCCAGGTCCTCGCCGTCGGTGAAGATGACCAGGACCTTGTACTTCTTTTCCTCGGCGATGAACGCCCCGGTGGCGGCGCGTATCGCGGCGGCCAGCGAGGTCCCCGGCTCGGGGATCGTCTCCGGGCCCGCCGCATCCAGGAACAGGCTGACGGCGCCGTAATCCAGCGTGAGCGGGCACTGCACGACGGCATTGCCCGCGAAGGTCACCAGGCCCACGCGGTCGCCGCGCACGCGCGCGACGAGCGAGCGGATCGCGCTCTTCGCCCGCACCAGGCGCGACGGGGCGATGTCCTCCGTGTTCATGCTGTAGGAGACGTCCAGCGCCAGCATGAGGTCCACTCCCTGGCGGCGCACCTCGCGTGTCTTCATCCCCCACTGCGGGCGCGCGGCCGCCAGCAGCGCGAAGAGGAAGAATCCCAGAAGCAGCGCCGCACGGAGGAACGCCTTGCCGCGGCTGAAGTCCGCGGCCAGCAGCGGGGTAAGCTCCGGCGAGACCAGCCGCTGCAGCCTCCGGCGCCGGCGGCGGAGCGACCAGAAGAAGAACATTGCCAGAAGCGGCAGCCCCCAGAGCAGGTTCAGGTATTCAGGCCGCGCAAAGTGCATTTGTTTCCTTCCCGTTAAGGATTCCGCGGCGCCCGGAGCGATAGCGACGGGTTATGTCGCATGACCGCTCACTGTCGTTCGCGGCTCCGTTTACCCAATCCACCAACGAGGCGCGAGGCTGCATGACAATCACGGCAGCTTGCCGAACCGCGTGCTCCCGGCCAGCGTCGTCGCCAGGACCAGCGCCAGCGCCGGCAGGAGCAGCGCGGGAAAGCGCTCGCTGTAGCGCGTGTAGCTTCTCACCTCGATCTCCGTCTTCTCCAGCTTGCCGATGCTCTCGAAAATCTCCTCCAGCGACGGCTTGTCGGTCGCGCGGTAATAAATCCCCTCGGTCATCTCGGCGATCTGCCGCAGCAAGGCCTCGTCGATCTCCACCGGCAGGTTCATGTAGACCGTGCCCCGGTTGGGATCCTTCACCGGGAAGCGCGCCGTCCCGTGGCTGCCCACGCCGATGGTGTAAATGCGCACGCCCAGCGTGGCCGCGATCCGCGCGGCGTCCAGCGGCTGGATCTCGCCGCGGTTGTTCACGCCGTCGGTCAGCAGGATGATCACCTTGCTCTTGCTTTTACTTTCGCGCAGGCGGTTCAGGCTGGTGGCGAGGGCGCTGCCGATCGCCGTGCCGTCCTCGATCCGGTCCAGGTCGACGGCGTTCAGGACGGTCAGCAGGACGCTGTAATCCACCGTCAGCGGACAGCTGGTGACAGCCTTGCCGGCGAAGGTGACCAGGCCGGCGCGGTCCTGCTTCAGGCCGGCGATGAACTTCCCGGCCGCCATCTTGGCTACCGTCAGGCGGTTGCGCGGGGCGAAGTCCTCGGCCGCCATGCTGCCGCTGGCATCCAGGGCCAGGATTATGTCCACCCCTTCGGAGAGAACCTCCTCCTCCTCCACGCCGCGCTGCGGCCGCGCCATCGCGACGAGCAGCAGCGCCAGCGCCGCCAGCTCCAGGCCGAACAGGACGTGCCGCGCGCGCACGCTCCAGGGGGAGCGGACGCCTTCGAGCGAAACGGTTGACGCCAGGCGCAGGCTCCCGCTCCCTTTGCGCACGCGGCGGTAATAACTCCAGGCCAGCAAGGGCAGGAGAAGGAGCAGCAGCAGGAGCCAGGGGTTGGCGAACTGAAGCATCAGGACGCCCCCTCCGCCGGCGCCGGGGACACTGCGGGCGCGGGCGCCGGCTCGCGCATCTTCCGGCAGTCGGCCAGGATGCGGCAGGCCGCGGCGACGGCCTCGTCGTTTTCAGGAGGCGAAGGGATGTACTTGGCGAACTTCACCATGTCCGAGCCGCGCAGGAACGATTCGATGCCCCGCAGGGCGGCGCCGGAGCGGCCGTCGGCGGAGGATTTCGCCAGGGTTTCCATGATTTCCGAAGTCGTCTTCTCTACCGTGTGGATGCCGTAGCCCGCCTCGAGGATCGCGCGCACGATGTCGGAGAGGGCGACGTAGAACTGCTTCACCTGGCCTTTGGCGGGGAGGTCTTGAGCCAGCAGCTCCCGGAGCTGCGCCTCGGCGCGGTCGAAGGGATCGATTCTGGGCAGCGGCTGGAAAAGCGGCTTTTTCTCGCGCTTCCGGCGGAAGAGCCACCAGGCGAGCGCGGCCAGCGCCAGCAGCAGCGCGCCGATCCCCAGCCAGCGGAGCCAGGGGAAGGGTTCGGTGATTTCGGCCTGTTTTTTGAGGTCCTTGAGCGCGTCGTCTTCGCCGGTCAGGACGGATTGGATCGTGATGGCGATCGGCGGGGTTTCGGCGGTGGTCTCGTTGCCTTCGGCGTCGGTCAGAAGGACCTGGACAGGGGGGAATTCTAATTCCCCCGTTTGATAGACGGCGGCGCGGAAGTGGGCGCGGTGGGATTGTTCTCCCGGGGTTTCTTCAAACTCGAGAATGGCGAACTCGCCGTGGCTTTGTCCCGGCGGGAGGATACGCGCCCTGGAGCCGGCGGAGAGGGGGATTTCGATGTCGATGCGGATCGGGTCGCCGACGGTGGCGGTTTTCGGTTCGGCGTTGACGGTGATCCGGGTCTGGGCTGCGGCCGGCGAAGATAGCAGCAACAGAAGAGCCAGGATTGCACAATGGGTCGTCATTCTCCTGCTTTCCTCCGAGGTCTTTGTACTACCAGTACGCAAAATCTTTCCCGCTCGAAAATAAAACTCCGCGGAGAGGGTTCCGCACCTTGCCCATTAACCGTGCCGGCCGGGATTCCACGGAGCCCGGAGCGCCAGCGACGGGTTAAGTCACATGACCGCTCACTGTCGTTCGCGGCTCCGTTTACTGCGTGTCTTCAATCCGGCCTTCCTCGGCTGCAGCCCGGCTACGCTGCGCAACGTTGTTTATTCGGAAGCTGTTCGTCTACCTGTGCCGCCGGGCGCGCTCCTTGAAAAATTTCACGAGGGGCACATCGTACGCCCTCCCCGTGTCGATCGCCACATGATCGATCCGGTGCGATTGGAACAACCGCAACTGCTTCTCGTGCCCCTTCTCCCAATTCCTGCGGTACGTCTCCCGGATCCTGGCCAGCGATGTGTCGATCTGCACGATCTCCCCCGTCTCCGCGTCCCGCGCCTCCAGGATCCCGACGTCCGGCAGGTCCCGCTCGCGCGGGTCCACGATCTGGATCACCACCATGTCGTGCCTTCGATTGGACGCCTTCAGCGCCTGCTCGAAACCCTGGTCCAGCAGGTCGGAGATGAGAAAAACCACCGCCCGCTTCCGCAATACCAGGTTGAGGTGATCCAGCGCCGCCTGGACGCTCGTCCCGCGCGCCTTCGGCCGGTAGTACAACAACTCCCGGATCACCCGCAGCACATGTTTGCTCCCGCGCCGCGGCGGGATGAACTTCTCCACCCGGTCGGTAAACATCGTCGCGCCCACCCGGTCGTTGTTCTTGATGGCCGAAAAAGCCAGCAGCGCCGAAATCTCCGCCGCGATCTCGGCCTTGAGCTTGCCCTGGGAACCGAATGCGCCGGACGCGCTGGCGTCCACCAGGAGCATCACCGTCAACTCCCGCTCCTCGACGTAGCGCTTCACGAACGGGTGCCCGGTGCGCGAGGTCACGTTCCAGTCGATCGTGCGGACGTCGTCGCCGTGCTGGTATTCCCGCACCTCGTCGAACTCCATCCCGCGCCCCTTGAAGACCGAGTGGTACTCCCCGGCCAGCGACTCGTTCACGAGGCGGTTGGTAGTGATCTCGATGCGCCGGATCTTCCGGACGAGTTCCCGCGGCAGCAACTCTCCCCTCCAGCTTTGTCAGGGCACTTCGACGGCGTCGAAGATGCGACTGATGATCGATTCTGTAGTCACTTCCTCGGCCTCGGCCTCGTAGGTCAGGATGATGCGGTGTCGCAGGACGTCCAGCCCGACGGCCTTGATGTCCTCCGGCGTGACGTACCCGCGCCCCTTGACGAAGGCGTGGGCCCGCGCGGCCTGCGCGAGGTAGAGCGTGGCGCGCGGCGAGGCCCCGAACTGCACCAGGCCGGCGATGTCCAGCTTGAACTCCTTCGGCCTGCGCGAGGCGAACACCAGCCGGACGATGTAATCCTTGATGCGCTCGTCCACGTAGACGTCCTTGACCACCTCCCGCACCCGGAGGATGTCCGCCGGGGAGACCACGCGGCCCACGGCAATGAATTCGTCGCGGCCCATCAGGTCCAGGATCTGGCGTTCTTCCTTCATGTCCGGGTAGTCGATCTTGAGCTTCAGCATGAACCGGTCGATCTGCGCTTCGGGCAGGGGGTAGGTCCCTTCCTGCTCGATCGGGTTCTGGGTGGCCAGGACGAGGAACGGCTCCTCCAGCGGATAGGTGGCGTCGCCGATGGTGACCTGGCGCTCCTGCATCGCCTCCAGGAGCGCGCTCTGGACCTTGGCCGGCGCGCGGTTGATTTCGTCGGCCAGGAGGATGTTGGTGAAGATCGGGCCTTTGCGCGGGCGGAAGCTGCCGTCGCCCGGGTAGAAGACCATGGTGCCGATCAGGTCGGCCGGGAGCAGGTCGGGCGTGAACTGGATCCGCTGGAAGCGGGTATCGATCGCGGCGGAGAGCGTCTTGACGGCGAGCGTCTTGGCCAGGCCGGGGACGCCTTCCAGCAGGATGTGGCCGCGGGTGAGCAGGCCGATGACGAGGCGTTCCACCATGTATTTCTGGCCGACGATGACGCGGTGGACTTCCGCGAGGAGCTTTTCGATGAAGGCGCTTTCGTCTTTCACCTGGCGGTTGATTTCGTGGATGTGCGCGGCGGTTTCCATGCGTGATTCCTCTGTTTGCGATTCCCAATACGCTCCGCGGTCGACAAACGATTAAATATATTAAGCTCTATTGGCCGATGCCAGGGCGATTATTTGGATTGTACGCTATGCCTGGCCGGAGGCG
>JBBIMP010000035.1:22604-45157 GCA_037444305.1 Acidobacteriota bacterium | reverse complement strand
ATTGGCCGATGCCAGGGCGATTATTTGGATTGTACGCTATGCCTGGCCGGAGGCGTTTTGCACCTTGGTGGTGATGTGCGACGCAACCCGTCGCTAACGCTCCGGGCTCCGTGGGCATGCGCCGTAATGCCTGGCCGGAGGCGCCTTGCACCTTGGTGGTGATGTGCGACGCAACCCGTCGCTGGCGCTCCGGGCTCCGTCCGCATATATGGATCAAAATCACCTGTCCGCTGTTTGAAATTATGTGAAACGACCAAGGGCGATTCCGCTGGCCTACATGATCACCTTTTGCTGTTACGGTTCCCGGCTCCATCACGATGAACGTGGATCTGTGGATCACCGGCACAATCGATACGAAACCCCCCGGCTGCCGGCCAACCCGAAAAAGCAGGCATGGCACCAAAACCTTATGCGACAGGAACCGTTTGTAATGACTGTGACCCACCGGCGATTGGTCACAACTGCGATTGTGGATCTGGGACTTCGGCGGGGATGGGACATCATTGCAGCGCAGTGCCGGTTGGCCCATGTGCATTGCGTGATAGCGGCCAGGGAGGTTCCAGAGCGTATCCACGGCGCCCTGAAGGCAGCAGCCAGCAGGAAACTGAACGAAGCCGGTTTGGATCCGCCGGCAATCCGCAGATGGGCGGAAGGGGGGAGCGCCCGGTATTTATGGGATGAAGACAGCGTGCTCAGGGCGATTGAGTATGTGCTGGAATGCCAGGGTGAACGTGTTGAGGGCACAACCATACCGGCATATGTAGGTGGTCGGCGTGGGTTGGTTTAGTGAATTGGGCGACGCAACCCGTCGCTGGCGCTCCGGGCTCCGTGGGCATGCGCCGTAATGCCTGGCCGGAGGCGCCTTGCACCTTGGTGGTGATGTGCGACGCAACCCGTCGCTGGCGCTCCGGGCTCCTCGGGCATGCGCCGGGCTATCCCTTTGTGAGCGAGGTCAGGAAGTCGGCGTTGGTCTCCACCTTCTTCAGCTTGTCCAGCAGCAGGTCCATCGCCTCGTCGATCGACAGCGGGTTGAGCACCTTGCGCAGCACCCAGATCTTGTTCAGATCCGCGCCTTCCAGCAGCAGTTCCTCCTTGCGCGTCCCGGAGCGGTTGATGTCGATCGCCGGGAAGATCCTCTTGTCCACCAGCTTGCGGTCCAGGATGATCTCCATGTTGCCGGTGCCCTTGAACTCCTCGAAGATCACGTCGTCCATCCGGCTCCCGGTGTCGACCAGCGCCGTGGCCACGACGGTAAGGCTCCCGCCCTCCTCGATCTTCCGCGCCGCGCCGAAAAAGCGCTTGGGCTTCTCCAGCGCGTTGGCGTCCACGCCGCCCGACAGCACCTTCCCGCTCGACGGGATGATCGTGTTGTATGCCCGCGCCAGCCGTGTGATGCTGTCCAGCAGGATCACCACGTCCTTGCGGTGCTCCACCAGTCGCTTGGCTTTCTCCATTACGATCTCCGCCACCTGCACGTGGCGCAACGCGGGCTCGTCGAAGGTCGAGCTGATGACCTCCCCCTTCACCGAGCGCTCCATGTCGGTGACCTCCTCCGGGCGCTCGTCGATCAGCAGGACGATCAGGTAGATCTCCGGGTGGTTGGCGCTGATCGAGTTGGCGATGTTCTGCAGGATCATCGTCTTGCCGGCGCGCGGCGGCGATACGATGAGGCCGCGCTGGCCCTTGCCGATCGGCGTGAAGATGTCCATGACGCGCGCCGACAGGTTGTCCGGCGCGGTCTCCAGCCGGATCCGTTCCTGCGGGTAGAGCGGCGTCAGGTTGTCGTAGAAAATCCGGCGGCGAGCCTCCTCCGGCGGCTCGAAGTTGACCGCGTCCACCTTCACCAGCGCGAGGTACTTCTCCCCCTCGTTGGGCATGCGGATCTGGCCGGAGACGATGTCGCCGGTGCGCAGGTCGAACTTGCGGATCTGCGACGGCGAGACATAGATGTCGTCCGGTCCCGGGAGGTAGCTGTAGTCGGGGGAGCGGAGGAAGCCGTAGCCGTCGTTGAGCGTTTCGAGCACCCCCTCGGAGAAAATCAGCCCGTGCTTCTCGGCCTGCGCCTGCAGGATGGCGAAGATCAGGTCCTGCTTGCTCAGCCGGCCGAGGTTGGCCAGCTCGTACTTCTTGCCCAGCCGCGCCAGCTCCTTGATGTTGAGCGCCTGGAGCTCGCTGATGTGGAGCTGCTCGCCTTCCTTGTCGAGCGCTTCCTGGATCGAGAGCTTTTTCTTGTCTTCGGGGGAGGGCTTGCCGGATCGGGATTCTTTTTCCGCCATATGAAGGCTCCTGCGCGGGGTGGTTGAAGAGATGCGAGCCGCAGCCGCCGGACGGAACGTCAAGAAAATCTTACATGAAACTGTGCGCTTGTCCAAAGACCGGAGATGCCGGTCCGGTCGCAGTGATGCTCCGGGACGCGGAGAGCGCTCGGCGCGCGCAGCCGCGTCCCGGAAGCCGGGTCTCAAACCCGCCGGGTCAGCTTATGCCCAGCTCGGCCTTCGCCTTGTTCAGGACCTCGTCGAGCCCTTCGAGGCTGTCGTTGTTGCGGGCCTTGTACAGCTGCTCCAGGTACTCCCGGGCCTTCTCGGAGATCGGCTGCTTCAGCACGGCCGCCTTGGCGAACACCGGGATCGCGCCTTCCTGGTTGTTCTCGCGCCACATCGACATGCCGATGTAGTACCAGGCGTCGGCGGTCTTGGGGACGAACTTGGTGACCCTGGAGTAGTGCTCGATCGTCTTGGCGTAGTCCTTCTTGGCGTACGCATCCGCGCCCTTGACACCGAAGGCGAACGCGCGGGTGGGATTCCAGTCCGCCTCCTTCACCCCCTGGGGGACGGCGTCGCCGTAGGCGGCCATCACCCTGTCCAGGTACTCCAGCCCCTTGCCCACGTTCTGCTTCTGCAGGTAGATCTGCGCCATCTGCAGCGCGACCGGGTAGGACTGCTGGATCGGGAACTCGTTGCAGACCGTCTCGCCGTAGACCAGGTACTTGTCGAAGTTCTTCAGCTCGAGGAAGAGCGTGGTGAGCTGCGAGGCCAGGACCTTGTCCTTCGACTGGGCGTAGATCGATTCCCCGACCGCGGCTGCCTTGGCGGTGTTCTTCGTCTGGTAGTAGCCGCTCATGAGGTAGGGCTGGAGCTGGGGCTTCTCCTCCTCGTGGACCTTGCCCATGAAGTTTTCCAGCACGACGACCACCTTCTGCCAGTTGCCCGCCTGGATGTAAGGCGTGATGATGTGGATGGCGATGGCGGGGAGCATGCGGGACTCGGGGAAGGCCTTGGTGAAGGCCATCAGCAGCTCTTCCTTTTTCTGCGGGTTCGCTTCCTGGAGGATCTTTTCGACCTCGGCGTAGTCCTTGCGGTACTGATAGTCCGACCGGGGCGGGATCTTCTCCTGCTGCGCCGCGGCCGGGGGCGCCAGCGCCAGGATCAACGACCCGAAAACGAATCCCAATGCCATTCTTTCCAAAAACTTGGTCATAATTTTAGCTCCTGCTGATTGGAACGGGAGACCGTCCAAACGGTTTATCAAACAAGCTCTTATGGGTGCACAATTGCCTGCCTTCGCCGTCCGCCCGCGCGGCGAAGGCCCCCTTTCCAGCGATCATGACAGTGGGCACAGGTTCTAATGGACGGGGACATTCTGTCAAGCCAAATTCCTCCGGGGGGCACCCGATTTTTTCAGCAGCCAGCGGTTGCCCGGATACCACTTCATCCGAACGAGTTCGTATTTTCCCGTCATTCGCCTGCCGCTGAGATTCAGGATGAGTTTTTCCGGGGATAGTAGCAAAACTTCGGCCTCGCCCTCGTCCCAGGTGAAGGCCCGGCCGGTTCCGAAGGCCTCTTCGAGTATGAATTTCCCGGCGGCGGCCTCGGCCGAAATGACCTCCCTTTCGATCGCCAGGCGGCGCTCCCCGGGGCGGGAGGGGGGGTCCTTCAGCATCGACCAGGAGCGGATGCCTTCCGCCTCGACCAGGCGCAGGTCGTAGTGCGGCCTGCCCGCCTTGTGCCGGTGGATCAGGAATTTGAGGACCATCCGCCGCTCTCCGTGAACCTCGCTGATTATAATCAGCACAACCTGGCCCGTGCGCAAAAAACGCGACCGTATCTGCCGGTTATGCTACGCGACCGCTCACTTGCGTTCGCACCTCCGTTTACGGCGAATCCTTAATAACGCTTCCCCCAATTGCGGCTGCGCTGAGCTGTCGCCCCCCGTATAATGCTCCTTTCTGCTTGCTGCCGCGCGCTTGCCGGGATCCGGAAAATGTGCCAGTATTCTCGCCGATGCGGCTGGGAGTTCCAAGCCGATTTCCACGGTGTGCGAGGCGATCATGATGACGACAAACCGGCGCTGGAGATTCGTGGCGGCAGTGACGGCGGTGATAGTGCTTCTCGCGGTTGCCGTGCCGGCACAGGCCCAGTTCGGGCAGCGGCGGCCGCGGCCGCGGCCGGAAATGGCTCCGCCCGGAGCCGCGCCGACGGGCTCCATGAAGCTGCGCGTCGAGGACGGGCGGGTCAGCGCGGAGATCCGATCCACGCCCATGCAGAGGGCGCTCGGAGAGCTGGCCGCGTGGACGGGGACGGTCTTCGAGGTGCCCGCGCACGAGAACCCGAACGTGTCGGTTTTTCTGTATGCCGTACCGGTCGAACAGGCGATCCGACGAATCGCCGGGGATCTGAACACAATATTCTACTATGGGAAGGACGCTGCCGGGTTGAACCGCGTGCAGCTGGTCCGCGTATTCACCCGGGCCGCTCCGCCGGGGGCGCCCAGCATTTCCTACATCGGCACGGGGAGCATCACCAAGACCTCGGCCGACATCGTCGATTCGCCCGAGCAGGCGGTGGCGGTGCTCTCGGGGAGCCCGAACCTGGAGGCGCGGCAGAAGGCGGTGGAGATGCTCGTCGAGGTGAAGACCGACGAGGCGGTGGAAGCCTTGATCGGGGCCGCGGACGACGAAGCGCCGGAGGTACGGGCGGCGGTGGTGGAGGGGCTGGCGGAGATGGCGGCGGTGAAGGCCATGCCCGCCATCCTGAAAGCGCTCAAGGATGCGCACCCCGGAGTGCGGCAGAGCGCCATCACGGCCGTGGCGTTGATAGGCACCGCGGACCACGTGAAGAACCTGAGGCCGCTGATGAAGGATGAAGACGCCGGCGTGGCGGCCGCCGCGGATGTGGCCATCCGCAAGCTGCTGGGGCAGGTGCCCTGAAGCTGCTTGGGCATGGGCGGAAGCCTACGAACAGGAAGGAATACAATGCGCCTTGTAACAAATGCCATCCTGGCCGGCGGCCTCCTGCTGGCCGCAGCGGCCGCTCCGCTCCAAGGGCAGGAAATATCCGTTGAAATCCGTGAAAGCATCGACGCCGTGATCGCCTCGGCCTATCAATCCGCGGCCACCGGCCTCCCCTGCAAGGTCAAAACCCGCGGCAAACCGAAAATCCTCCGCTGGGAGGTCGTCGACCGCTGCCTGAACGACGCCGCGGGAAGAGTGAACTACGAAGAGATCTCCCGCCGCCTCGAGGAAATCCGCGCCCAGGGCAAGATCGCCCCAGACCGGTTCTCCGGTCCGGTAGAAGACTCCCTGACCGCTCACGCTCTCCCTTTCGAAAAAATCCTCACCGTCGGCGAACCCCAAACCCTGCTTCCGCTCACCAACTCGCTCCTGAAGTTTCTCCCCCCGGACGCTCTCATGGGGCTGCCGGTCACCGACAAGTTCGGCAACAACGTCGGAACCTTCGAAGGCGTCTTCTCCTACGAACGCACCGGGGGCCTGGCGACCACGAACACTTACCGGCTGTCGCTCTTCCAGTACCGGGACGCGCGGGGAAACATCCAGTTCAGCGCCGACAAGCTGTTGCTCGACTCCTTCGGCGTGCCCTGGACCCAGGCTAAGGCGCAGCGCGGCTTGCGCCTGCAGCTCGACAGGCTCCTTCCGCCCCGCTGAGCAGCCTGGTGTGACTCCGCCGATCGTTCGCGTTTGATCAGTGGACGGGCAAACAGTCTCGCAGTCTTCATTGGCAGGCGGACACTGATGAGAAGGAGATTCGCAGGTTCCTGGATCCCCGGCACAAATTGCGTTCCCTGACCGGTGCCGGGACTATACCCGGGCACGCTTCTTTGGCCGGCGCACGATGAACACCCCCAGCAGGATCATGGGCGCCCCCGCCAGCTGCGACCAGGCGGGCGTCTCGCCGAGCAGCACCCATCCGCCCATCAGCGCCACCAGCGGTGTGACGTTGGAGTAGACCGCCGTGCGCGACACGCCCAGGTGCCGGATGGCCCACGACCAGGCGATGTAGCTGTAGACGATCGACAGGAAGGTGGAGTAGCCGAAGCCGGCCCAGGCCAGCGCCGGGACCGCCGCCCAGTCCTGCCTGAGCGCGAAGGGAACCAGCGGCGGAAGCAGCACCGCCGTCCCCGTGATCATCACCCAGAGCGTCACCCGCAGCGCGCCGTAACGCGCGATCAGCCGCGGGGAGCTCCCCGTATACCACCCCCAGCAGAAGGCCGCGGCCAGGATCATCGCGTCCCCGAGCCACTGGCCGCCGAACCGGATCTCGGCCGGACCGAAGACCACGATGGCCGCGACGCCCGCCATGGAGAGCAGGATCCCGCCAAGCGTGCCCTTTTCGAACCGCTCCCGCTTCAGCAGCAGCCCCGTCAGGTAGGCGAACACCGGCGTGGAGGACATGAGCAGGCCGGCGTTGCCGGCGCGGGTGTTGTCCAGGCCGATGACGAAGAGGACCTGGTAGGCCGCCGTCGTCAGGATACCCAGACCCCAGAAAGCCCGCATATCCTCCCGCTCGACCCGCAACGGGTAGCCGGCGAGCTTCATCACGGCCACCAGCGTCATGACCGAGACGGCGAACCGCAGCGCGGTGAACGCCAGGGGATCGAACCAGGTGTAGAGCCCCTTCATGATGGAGAAGTTCATCCCCCAGATCAGGATCACGCTCAGCAGGGCGAGGTCCACGAGGATTCCCCGGGGACGGGGCGCGGATCCGGCATCGGGTGTCTCTTCGGGCATGCGGTTTTCAGCGGCGGGCGCGCCGCGCGCGCAGGCGGTGCCGCAGGAACCAGGCGGCAACCAGCACCAGGGCCAGCGTGAGCAGGACCATGTTGTACCGGCTCAGGATCGTCTCGACCCTGCGCCAGTTCGCGCCCAGGGTGTAGCCGGCCCAGATCAGCAGGGAATTCCAGATCAGGCAGCCGAGGCCGGCGGTCAGCAGGACGCGGTACCAGGGCAGGCGGTAGAGCCCCGCGACGATCGAGATCACCGTGCGGATCACCGAGAAGAACCGGTTGGCCAGGAGCACCCAGTAGCCGTAGCGCTGGAACCAGGCGCCGGCCTTGATGAAGCTGGAGGCGGGGAACAGCCGGGTGTGGCGGTGCAGGAAGTACTCCTCCGGGATGCGGCGCCCCAGGATGTAGAAGACCATGAAGCCGGCCATTCCCCCGGCGGTGGTGGCCAGCAGGACGCCCGGGTACCCCTGCTGGGACCTCCCGACGACGTAGCCGGCAAATACGGTGACGGTGTCCCCGGGGAGCGGCGGAAAGATGTTCTCCACGAAGGAACTCAGGAACAGCACGAGGTAGAACCACGCCGGGCTGAGCGAAAGAACGTATTCGGTCACGGCATCGAGCATGCGCGTGAGGATAGCACGGCGGGCAAGCGGGCGCGCGACTATTGCTCGGGTTTCCGGGCGCCGAACCACGCGATCTGGCGCGCAAGCCCGCGCAGGATGCCCACGTCCCGGCGCTCCAGCCCGGCGCGGCCCAGGAGGCGCCGCAGCCGGAACATCATGTGCTTCGCATTCTGCGATTGGAGGAAGCCTATCTGCAGCAGGGCCTGCTCAAGCTGGGCGTACATGGCCTCGGTTTGCTCCACCGGCGCCAGCCGGGGCGGCCGGGCGGGGCTGTTTTCCAGGCGGCCCAGGAACAGCTCGTAGCCGACGATCAGCACGGCCTGCGCCAGGTTGAGGCTGCGCGCCTCCGGGTCCGCGGGTATGCGGATGAGCCGCTGGCAGAGCATCAGGTGCTCGTCCACCAGTCCGGTGTCTTCGGGGCCGAACACTATCCCGACCCTCTGTGCGGCCGCCTGCCGGAGGATCAGCGGGGCGCAGGCGCGCGGCGTGAGCGTGCGCTCGCGGTTGCCCCCGGTCTTGCCGGTGGTGCCCACCACCAGCCGCAGCCCGCGAAGCGCCGCCGCCAGGCTGGTGAAGCGCCGCGCGTTTTCCAGGATGCCGGCGCCGGCCTTCGCCATGCGCACGGCCTCCTCGCTCAGCCGGCACTGCGGCGCCGCCAGGCGCAGGTGCCGCAGCCCCATGTTGCGCATCGCGCGGGCCGCGGCGCCGATGTTGCCCGGGTGCTTGGTGCCGACCAGCACGATCGTGATGTTGTCCAGGGTTCCGTTCACCGCCGCCCCCGCTTATAATGCTTAACGGCAATTGATAAAATATCCGCGAACGGACCGGGAGCCGCGTGAACCGATTCCGGTCCAGGCCCGTCCAATCTGTATGTATACAGCGCGGGGGTGACAAGGTGCAGAAAAAAATCTTCTCGATCATCATGACGCTCTTCCTGGCCGGCGCCCTGACCGCGGCCCAGCAGCCGGCTGCGCAGGAGCAGAAGAAAGCGATGACCCCGGATGAAATCATCCAGGCGTTCGCCGAAAAGGAATCGGCGTTTTACGAGGCCTGGATGCAGTACACCTACCGGCAGGTGGCCACGATCCGCATCCTGTCCGTCGACGGCTACGAGTCGCGGGAGCGCATGGTGCTCGTCTACGAGGTCGTGTTCAACGACGACGGCACGCGCGAGGTCAAGCTGGTCGAGCGCAGCGGCCGCCTGCGCAGCGTCCGCTGGACGGCCGAGGACGAGGATGTGATCACCAACCTCCAGCCCTTCGCCCTGACCGCGAAGGAGCTCCCGCTCTACAACCTGAAGTACGAAGGCCGGGAGCGGGTGGACGAGCTGACCACGCACGTGTTCTCGGTGAGGCCCAAGTCGACGAAGGGGAACCGGTTCTATTTCCAGGGGAAGATCTGGGTCGACGACCAGGACCTCCAGATCGTGCGCACCATGGGCAAGGCCGTGCCGCAGAACAGGGACAACCAGTTCCCGGAGTTCGAGACGCTGCGCCAGGTCGTGGACAATATGTACTGGTTCCCGGTCTGGACGTACGCCGACAGCACGCTGCATTTCCCGGGGCAGTCGGTGCGGGTGGAGGAGACGATCACCTACGAGCGGTACAAGCGCTTCGGGTCCAAGGCGACCATCCAGTACCAAACGCCGACCAAGCCCCCGGAAGGGAAGTGAGGACTCCTCGCCTGTCGGTCGAAATTCGTCAGAGCCCGGAGCGATAGCGACGGGTTGTGTCGCTTGACTGGGCAGCCCGACCCCTCACTGGCGTTCGGGGCTCCGTTTGCCGCATTCCCTCAACACGGCTTTCCTCGGTGGCGACACGATTCGGTATCTGCCGATCCTGCTTGCCGGCCGGGAGTCAACGGAGCCCGGAGCGATAGCGACGGGTTGTGTCGCTTGACTGGGCAGCCCGACCCCTCACTGGCGTTTGCGGCTTCACCCGGCGTGTGGAGTGAATCCGGCTTTTCTCACGCTGCAGTTCCTGTGGCGGCTTTAGTTTTGCGTCACAAAGGCGGAGGGAGAAAACACGCGAGGAGATCCCGGATGCTTTCGAGGATCAGGTCGCAGCCCGCGTCCTCGAGCTCGGCGCGGGTCCTGTAGCCCGAGGCCAGGCCGCAGGTGAGCACCCCCGCGGCGCGCCCGGCCAGGATGTCAACCGCGCTGTCCCCGACCATCACCGTTTCGCCCGGCGTCCCGCCGCAGCGGCGCATGGCTTCCAGCACGGGCTTCGGATCGGGCTTTCGCTCGGGCATGCTGTCGCCCCCCAGGATGACGCTGAACCTTCCGGCCAGCCCGAACGACTCCAGGATGCTGCGCGAGAACCGCTCCGGCTTGTTGCTGACCAGCCCGAAGCGCCCCCAGCGCAGCCCGCCCAGCGCCTCCCGGACGCCGTCGTAGAGGATCGTGGAATCGAGCAGGTGGTGCGAATACTCCTCCATCATGATTCCTGCAGCCTCCCGGATTCGCGCCGGATCCGGTTCCGCACCCGTGCTCTCGCGCAGCGAGCGCTCCATCAGCGTGGCGAGCCCCTCCCCCACGAACTCCAGGATCCGGCCCTCGGGGAGGCGGGCGAAGCCCATGCGGCGCAGCGCCAGGTTGACCGAGAGCGCGATGTCGGCGCGGGAGTCGATCAGCGTGCCGTCCAGGTCGAAGAGGAAGACGCTGCGGACCAGCGGGACTGCGGCCGGCATCATCCGCGCAGCAGCATCAGGATGTGCCCGAGCTCGGGCAGGATGAGCGAATCCATCGCCATCTTGCAGGCCCGCGGGCTCCCGGGGAGGCAGAAGATCACCTTGTTGTTGATCGTGCCGGCCACCGCGCGGGAGAGCATGGCCGCGCTCTTGACCTGCGGGTAGCTGAGGATCATGCAGAGGGTGGTGAAGCCGGGCAGCTCCTTCTCGAGCAGGCCGCGGACGGTTTCGACGGTGATGTCGGAGGCGGCCACCCCGGTGCCGCCCGTGGTGATGATCGCGTGGATGTTTTTCTGGCGGACCAGCTCGCGGATCGTGGCGCGCAGGACGTTCCGGCTGTCGGCGATCAGTTTGCGCACGGCGACCGTGTGGCCCTTGGCTTCCAGGGCCTTCTGGATGATGTCGCCGGACTCGTCGTCCTTGAGCGTGCGCGTGCTGGAAAGCGTGATGACCGCGACCACGGCGGAGGCGACGGCTTTCTCCCTGTGTTCGGCGGCGGTGTTTTTCGGCTTCGAGGAAGGCATGGCAACTTTCTCCCCAGTCCGGATTCAGGCGGAATTGCTGGAATCGGCTATGGGAAGGTGTGGGCTATCATGCCATGCGGGAGCGCTTGGAATCAAGCGCAGGCTGAAAGCGTTGCACGGAGCGGCACGGAGGCCCGCGGAGAATAGCGCGGGTTCGAGGGCCCTGATTTTGCCCGGCATTGTGCAAACACGCCGCAGGCGGATAAGTTCCGAAAAAGCCGTCAGCGTGCCGTCCGTGTGCCGGCGGCCAGGCGGAGCGCCTCGCGCACGGCCTCTTCGGGCGACGCGGCCGGGAAAATCCCGGCCGGAGCCTCCCCCTCGGGGGTCCGCAGTTCCCAGGATTCGAGCGCGACCACGGGCGTGCCGCATTTGAGGGCCAGGGCGATCTCCGACAGGGTCCCGGCGGCGCCGGCGATGGCGATGATCGCCTGGCTGGTGAGAACGTTGATTACGTTCCTGGCGTTGCCGAGATCGGTGACGATCGGCAGGTCGATCCAGGGATTGGCCTCGCCGGCGCTCGCGCCCGGCAGGATGCCGACCGTCATCCCGCCCGCTTCCCTCGCGCCGCGGGCCGCGGCCTCCATCACGCCGGCACCGCCGCCGCAGACCAGGATGGCGCCGGCTTCGGCGATGAGGGTTCCGATGCGGCGCGCCAGTTCCAGGGCGCGGCCGGGGCAGGCCGAGGGGCCCATCACGCCGATTCTCGGCCGGCGTCGCATTTCGGATGGGGCGGGCCGGCTCATCGCTGCTCCTTTCGCCGGGGCGCCGCCGCACCTGCCGCGGCGCGGAGATTCGGTGCTATTATAGCCTTCCCGCAAACGGATCGGAGGCGCTTATGTCCTGGAGGGAAAACAAGGAGGTTGTGTGGGGCCTGGGTATCTCGGCCGTCCTGGTCGGCGTGCTGCTCTGGCTGCTTTTCGGCGGCTCGCCCTTCATCCTCGTCGTGCTGTTCGATGACGTCGGCGACCTGAAGGAAGGGGACCCCGTGGTCTGGAAGACCTTCAACATCGGCAAGGTGGACAAGATCGAGCCGCTGGTGGATAACCAGATCGGGGTGAAGATCCGGCTGAAGGACGATTACGCGCCGAAGATCACGCGCGGATCGGAGTTCACCCTGAAGCGGGCGTCGCTGCTGGGCTTCATAGGGCAGAACGCCATCGAGGTGACGACGCCGGAGGCGGCGGGCGAACCGTTCGCCGGCGGCGACAAGGTGCAGGGCCGCAACCCCAGAGTGTCGCTGCTGGAGGAAGGCAGGCGGGTGACACTCGAATACTGGGAGGGGCTGCGGACGCACGCCAGCCGGCTGATGGAGGAGTTCCGGAGTTCACCTCACAGGGCGGAGGCCGAAGAAGCGCTCGGGCGGATGAAGACCCTGGCCGAAGAAGGGGTGAAGCAGGCGCAGGGCGAGATTGAGGAATTCCGAAGGGAGCACGAGGAGGAGATCGAGTTGATCCGGAAGCGGCTGGAGGCGCTGCGCGACCTGATGCTCCGCGAGGGGGACAGGGCAGGGGCGGAGCGGCTGGATGGCCAGATCGAGCAACTCAAGAAGAAGTGAGTGCCTTCAAGGAACATGCGGTGCTTTTTTCGTCGTCGCCGGCACCGCCGTCAACAGCCCCCGGTCCTGCGCACGCACAGTTTTCCCCGCAGCATGACAATATCTTATTCCATTTCCATGGTTTGCGATCATTACACCCTTCACTTGGCAAGCTGACGGCTTGTGCCGGAGTGTCCAAATCGGCGTTCTGCCCCTAAAGATTTGTGACGAATGAACGAAATGTATAGTGGCGGCTGTTAATCCGGGAAGCATTGCCCAATTCAACCGAGCAAATGCCCATGGCGATAGCAAGAGAAACCTCTCAGATTCACATCGACAGGAACTTCGAGATGCCGAGCGTCCCGATCGTCCTGACGAAAATCCTCCACCTGGTGGATGACAACAAGGCTTCCGCGCGCAGGCTCGAGGAACTGATCCTGCACGACCCGTCCCTGTCGGCGCGGATCCTGAAGCTGGCCAACTCGGCCTTTTACTCCTTCCGCAACGAGGTCAAGACGATTTCGCACGCCATCGCGCTCCTGGGGCTGAACCTGGTGAAGAGCCTGGCGATCGGCGTCGGCATCTTCGAATCGTTCACCAAGGGCCTGCGCGACGAGACCGTCCACGTCAACGCCCTGTGGATGCACAGCTTCGCCGTCGGGCTGGGCGCCCAGGAGATCTGGACGCGCCGCAGCAACCGGGTCGAGGGGGAATTCGCCCTGCTCTGCGGCCTGCTGCACGACCTGGGGAAGGTCGTGTACTTCAAGAAGGACTCCCGCCGCTACTGCAAGCTCTTTGCCATGGAAAAGCAGGAGACCGATCCCGACATCTCCACGCACGAGTTCAACGGCTACGGGATCACCCACTCGGTTCTCGGCTCGATGCTCGCCAAGCAGTGGGGGTTGCCGCCCGACCTGGCCAGCGTGGTGCGGCAGCACCACAACCCGCTGAGCAGCAACCTGCCGCTGGTGGCGGCCGTATCGATGGCCGACCTGCTGGCCAAGCGCTACGCCATAGGACACGACGGCGACAACCGCTGGAGCGCGGAAATCGCGGGGCTGCAGGAGATGCTCCGGATGGAAGAGGCGGAATTCGAACGCGTGAACCTCTTCATGCTGGAGAAGCAGAAAGAGGTCGACGAGTTCTTCCACATCGGCTACTGAAAGCGCGGAAAAAGGCGGCCATGGACATAGAAAGCAGAATCCGCTCCCGGATCGAATCCATCCTCGTAAACGACGAGCGAAATCACGCAGAGCTGAAGGCGATGGCCTGCCAGGACGAGCCCTTCGACGACGACCCGTTCGAGGAGGAGCGCAACCTCTACCAGCGCATCATCAACAGCTACCGCAGCGCCGTGAACGAAGTGAACGGCCTGCTGGAGGAAAACGTCGGCTTTCTCTCCGGCTTCTACCGGATCATCGAGGGGATCAAGTCCAGGAGAGATTTCCAGGAAATTTGCTCGGTGATCGTGGACTGCGTGCTGTCGGACTTCGGAGCGGAGTACTGCAGCATCATCCTCTACGAATCCAGGCCCTCCGGGCAGGCGCGCTTCTGCCTCGAGGGCGTCCAGGAGGATCGCAAGTTCGTTTATTGTCACTCCAGTGAGAGCCTGCTCGGCAACGCGGACTTCGAGGCGGAGGTGGCGAAGCTGGTCGCCGATTCCCCGCGCATCCTCAACATCCCGGACGTCTACCGCGAGCCGAGGTTCAACACCATCGACTTTCCGGGCGTGGTGCGGTCGCTGACCAGCCTGCCGATTACCGGCAACGGCGCGGTCCTGGGCGCGCTGCTGCTGAGCCACTCCCTGCCGCGGTACTTCAACGACAACCACATTCGCGTTCTCCGGATCCTCGCCGGCATGATCGCGCACCTGCGGATGCTGGCCTTCAACCCGGGCGAAGCGCCGGCTGCGCCGCCGCCGGGCGATCCCGCCGTGATGCAGGAGGATGTGGTATCGGTAGTGGTGCTGCAGTTTGAGGCGGCCGATACAGGGACCCGGGCAGCCGCCTTCGGGCCGGAGTTCCTCGGCGCGGCGCGCTCCGGACTCGCCGCCGGCACCGGGCCGGGCGAGTCGCTCCTGGTCTACGACGAGGAGAGCCTGCTGCTGCTCCTGCCGGGGACCGGCGCCGAAGCTCTGCCGGCGAGAGTGCGGCATCTGCGCGAAATCTACCAGGCCTGGCGCGCAGGGCAGAGCGTGGGGTTCCAGTCGATACGGATGAACGTGGGCTACTCGACCTGCGACAAAGGGGAGGGCTTGTCGAAGACCCTCGAAATCGCCGCACTGGCCATGCGCCCCGACCTGGACGACTGAAGTTTCCGGCTCAGCCGAGCTGCCGCGGATCCGCAGCCACGGAAGCGCAGCCGTACAGCCCGATCCCCGTTTCGATGACCACGAAGACCGGCGTCCGTTTCAGGATGGCCCGGATGCTCCCCTTGTCCAGCCGCGCGAACTCCTCCATGAAAACTCCGGAGCGCAGCTCCGGCAGAATCTTCGCGGCGATGCCGCCGGCGAGGAAGACGCCGCCCGGGGCGAGCGGGAAGAGCGCCGAGTTTCGCGCCACGCGGGCGTAGGCGCGCAGCCAGAGGTCGAGCGCCTTGCGGCAGAGCGGGTCCTGAAGCGCGCTGCGGACGATCTCGCCGGGCCTGTCGTAGGGATCCTTGCGCGCGATCGCCTTCCACGCGGCCGGATCCCCCATTCCCGGCTCCAGGTCGCGCAGCGCCCGGCAGAGATTGAAGAGCCCCGGGCCGCTCAGGAATGTCTCCCGGTCGGCGGGATTTTTGGCCGATCGGTTCAGGTTGGCGCGCGCCCACTCCGCCAGGGCGAATTCCCCGGAGGAGAGCGGGATGAAGTCGCAGTGCCCCCCTTCGCCCGGCACCGGCCGGTAGCGTCCGGTCGAGGCGTCCTGCACCAGGATCGAAGTGCCCAGACCCGTGCCGGCGCCGATCACTATGGCGGTCGGCCGGCGGCCCTTCGGCGGAGGGAGCTTCCCGGCGCGGGAGAGCCGGACGAAGGCCTCGGGGCGCGTCTTCAGCAGGACCTCGAAGCCGTAGCCCACGGCCTCGAAGTCGTTCATCAGAATCAGTTCCTCGAGGCCGGTTTTCTCCCTGATTTCGGCGGCGGTGAAGCGCCAGTTGAGATTCGTCAGGGCGGCCACCGACCGCCGGGCGCCCACGGGGCCGGCGAAACAGAGAGCGCCTGTGCGGACCGGCGGCTGCAAGCCGGAGGCGCCGTGACGGAGGAATCTGTGAAGGAGGGCGGGGAAATCCTTCACCTTGCGGCTGAGGCGGGTGGTTTCCCGGATTTTCCGGAAGTTGTCGTCGCCGCGGTGGGCGAAGATCGCGAGGCGGAGGTGGGTTCCGCCGACGTCGGCCGCGAGGATGTGATTCAGGGTTTTGTTGGAAGTGGTTTTAGCCATAGGTCATGAGTATATACCGGGTGGGGGGCGCGGATTCGGTCTGTTTCTTTCCGCGGGGGGTTGCGTTCCTCCGCGTCCCGTGCGTTCCTACAGCGCCAATTTCGACAGGACCGGGGCGAAGACCCTCTGCTCGGCGGCCGACAGGATGTGACGCGAGATCCGATCCACCCTTTCCTCCTCGGCGGCAATCCAGTGGGGATGGGATTCCACGCCTTCGAGAATGCTGCTGAGGCGCACCATGTGCACCATTTCGTGCGTCAGGATGAATACCAGGAACGAGTAGAGGTGCTCCTGGAGGTTTTCCCTCAGCGACATCCCGAGTATGCCGGGATCGTTGAGCTGGATCCGGTAGAAATCGAACGGCGCGCTCCTGCCGCGGCTCCATTCCTTGATGTGGCTCAGCTCCGCGAGAATCCCGTGGGGCAGGGGGCTCCACCCTCTATCGGACAGGGTGAGCAGATCGTAGGGGATTTTTTCCCACTTGTGGGGCGGGAAGCAGTAGTAGCGCGCGGTATGCTCCTCGGCCTCGTGCATGGCACTCCTGACCATGTCCTGTGCCAGGGCCGGCAGCTTCACGGTTCGATGCCTCCCGCGGGACGGCGACCGGCGGGTCGGGAAACCGCCGGATTCTCCGCGCTAGTCGGTTTTCGCGGCCGGCGCGCTTTCTTTCTTGCCGCACTTATCGGCCGCGCAGCTCTTCTTGTCCGTGCCGGAGTCGGTAGGCGCGGGCTGGGACTTCTTGGCGTAGTCTGTGAGATACCAGCCGGAGCCCTTCAGCTGGAAACTGCTCTGGCTGATCAGGCGCTCCACGCCGCCGCCGCAGGACTTGCACTTCTTCAGCGACCGGTCACTGACCTTCTGGAAGGCCTCGAAGACGTCGCCGCACTTGGAACACTGGTATTCGTAAATCGGCACTGCCGGGTACCTCCTGCGCAATCTGCAAAAATGGACGCATTTATATAACGTCGATCCCGCCGTCCGTCAACCCGGGAGGGGCAAATTTCCGGCCGGGGTCCCGGGGATCGCTATTCGATGAAATCGACCTCCACGCTGCGCGGGATTAGTCCATTCTGGGCCGCGGCGCTCAGCAGCGTGCGGACCGCCTGCCTGCCCTCGCGCCCGTAGTCGAGCGTGCGCTCGTTCACGTACATGGAGACGAAGCGGCCCGCCTGGGCCCGGTCGAGGTCGCGGGCATACTGCATGGCGTGCTCGAGCGCCGCCTCGCGATGGTCGAGGGCATACCGGATGCTTTCCCGGATCAGCCGGGAAATCTCCCTCATGTGCTGCGCGCCGAGGTCCCGGCGGATGGCGTTCCCGCCCAGCGGCAGGGGCAGGCCGGTGGCGGAATGCCACCACTCCCCCAGGTCGAGGACTTTGCTCAGGCCCGCGGCCGCGTAGGTCAGCTGGCCTTCGTGGATGATCAGCCCGGCGTCCACCTCCCCGCGCCGGACGGCCGCCATGATCCGGTCGAAGGGGATGACCACCGGTTCGAAGTCTGGCTGGAAGAGGCGGAGGGCGAGAGTGGCGCTGGTCAGCGGGCCTGGAACGGCGATGCGCCTGCCGCGAATGGCGTCCGCCTCCAGGGGCTCGCGCGAGACGAGAATGGGGCCGTAGCCTTCCCCCATGCTGGCGCCGGAGGAGAGCAGGGCGTACTTGTCCGCCAGGTAGGCGTAGGCGTGGATGGACACGGCGGTGACCTCGTACACGCCTTTGAGGGCCTCCTGGTTCAGGGTTTCTATGTCCTCCAGCGTGTGGGTGAAGCGGTAGGGCCCGGTGTCCAGCCTGCCGGCGGCCAGGGCGTAGAACATGAAGGCGTCGTCCGAATCGGGGCTGTGTGCGATATTTATTTCCATTTCCGTTTCCGTCACCTGATCTTCGGGGAACCCGTTGCCTCTGCTGCCGGCGATTCCCGGCGCCGGCCCGCCGGCTTCGGGGCCGCAGACCGGACGCCGGTCGCGACATCAAGCAACATTAGCCTCGGATTGCATCATCGTCAACTTTAACCAGGGAACCCACGGCTGAGGGGCGGGAGAAGAGGAGTTCTTCGTCGAAGACGCTCAGGCCGCCGATGATGACGCCGTTGGAGACAAAAAGGGCGAACAGGGCCGAAGCCACGATGATCCAGGGGTAGTGCTTTTTCATTTCATTTTGCCGGCTTGCGCAGCTGCCGCAGTTCCCACCCGGCGTGCGCCGCCTTGGCGTTCTGCGGATTTCGCGTCAGGTGGAGGCTGAAGGAGTAGATGTCGCTCCTGTAGTAGGTGAGCGTCCGGATCACGGGCTGCTCATCGTCGGTCCGCACGACCCGGTCGACGAAGAGCAGCGGCGCCCCGATGCGGGTGTGCAGCCAGCGCGCCAGGTTGGCGTCCGCCAGCGTTGCCCGCACGCTCTGGTTGGCGTCCCGCAGCGGAATGCCCAGGTCCTGCTCGAGCCACTTGAGCACGGAACCGTGCTTCAGATATGTGCGGCTCAGCTTGCGCCCGATGTCCGCAGGGATGTGGTTCACGATGTAACTATAGGGTTCCTGCTCGTAATAGCGGAGGCGGCTCACGCGCTTCATAGGGGAACCGAGCTCGATCTTGAGGATGGAGGCATCCTCCGGGGTGGCCACGGCGTCGCTGATTTCCAGCAGCTTCACCGAGGTGGCCAGACCCATCGAGATCAGGTCTTCGAGCGTGCCGTCCAGTTCCAGCCGGCCCGCGAAGGGCTGGTGGTCCGTGACGAAGGTGCCGCGCCCCGGCTCGCGGCGGATGAGCCCCTCCTCCTCGAGATTCCGCAGCGCCTGCCGGACCGTGATCCGGCTGAGGCCGTACTCCTCCACCAGGTCCGCCTCGGTGGAAATCTGGTCTCCCGGCGCGTAGAGCCCGGCAATGATCTTTTCCCGCAGCAGGCTCGCGAGCTGGTAGTAGAGCGGGACCTCGTCGCTGACGAAATGGGGCGCCCGCGGCTTTCGCCTGGATTCCCCCTGCACTGTTTTTGTCGGCATGACGATCCCTCCCAAAAACCCACACCCGGTCACTCCGCGCGGTCTTTCCCGCCGGCCAGTCTTCCGGGCGGGGCGGCGGCCGCATTCTAACATTGTCTTATGTTCATTACCAATGGGCCCGGGCGGGGAAAATTGTGGACATTCGACCCTCGTCCGGCCTGGCGAAACCAGGCCGGAAGGGTATTGGGCGCGTCGTCCACGCTCTTCAGGTAGCTGAACGTTGCGAACGGCGTGAGGCTGCCGTATTCCGCCAGCGGGATGGCGACCTCGCCGCTGAATTCCCAGCCGCTGAAATGCGCCTTGGCGTCACGGGAGATCCGCTGGAAGAACTGAACGGCGTGGCTCTGCGAAAAGAGGCAGGGCGGGAAGGGCGTCGCCACGACGCCCAGTGCGGGATTGGGCGCGATGCAGTAGCTGGGTGACATGATCGTCTGGGAGAAGTTCTTGATGTCGTTCTTGAAGTAGCCGATGCTCCCGCGGAAGGTCCGCTGCTCGACCTTCACCCCCACGTCGAAGCTCCGCCCGCGCTCCGGCTGGATGGCCGTATTGGGCAGGCTGGGGATGGAAATGACGGGCGACCCGATGGCGATCCTGGGGCCGCCGATGTTGAGCTGCAGGCCGCCCTTGGCGAACTTGCTGTTGATGTCGTAGTCGAGGTCGGTCCGCGCGTCGAAGGTGAATCCCTGGTCGGGGCGCAGGTGCCGCCGGTACAGGTCCATCGTGAAGATGCTGGAGGCGGAATTCAGCATCGAGTCGAGGCTGCTCATGACCGCGCCGAAGAGCGCGGCGAACAGGATACCCCGCAGTCCCACGGGAAGAAGGTTCTTGATCAGAATCGGGTAGGCCTCGTCGCCGTTGACGATCTGGCCGCCGTAGAGCTGCAGCGCCATGATGCCGGGAAAAACGATGATGAAGGGGATCGCGAGCTTGATGAAGGCCGCCAGCATGATGCCGAGCTGCCCGTCGCGCAGGCTGCGCGAACCGAGCGTCCTCTGGGTGATGAACTGGTTGCAGCCCCCACTTTGGAACAATAAACGAGCCACGAATTCCTCGAATTACACGAAATTTCTTTCCGGAAGCAGGTGTATTCCTGCAATTCGTGGCAAGAGAAGGAATCTGTGCTAAAAAAGGCCGGTAGCATTTTGCCTGCAAGCGAAAGGAAGCCCCATGCGCAGACTCCCCCTGGTCGTGATCCCGCTGCTGGCGATTCCGCTCCTGGTTGCCGCTCCGCCAATGCGAAGCGTGAGCGCCTACCTGCACAACACCGTTCGTTTCGACGTCGGCGGCGAAGGGCTGTGGATGCCGCAGGTGGACAAGCCACTCCTTCTACAACGACCTGGTCATCCGGTTTTTGGCCGGGATCGTCCCGCGAGCCGGGGGTGTTCGAGTCGTGGGTCTTTCCCGTCAAGCTGCTGCACGACGCCCGGATGAGCATCCGCGTCGAAGGCCAGGACGCGCCGGTGGATTTCGCGTCGGCGGTCGAGAGCGTCGTGGTGCGGCCGGAGTCGACCACGCTGACGGCCTCGAACCAGCTCTTCACGATCCGCGCGACCTGCTTCTCGCCGATCGAGGAGGCGGGGACGATCGTCCTCCTGGATGTCGACACGGCGCGGCCGCTCACCATCACCGTCAGCTTCGTGCCGGACCTGAAGCTTCTGCTGGCCGCGACGCACATCGAGGCGAGCCGCGCGATGCGGGAGTTGGGCGCGCTGATGGGCGACGGAGAGTTGTCCGCGGAGGCGGCAGGCCGGCACGACCGCGGAGTGGAGTCGCTGAAGATGCGCTACCGGGATGCGCAGACCGGCAGGTTTGCGCACGCGCTGACCAAAAGCGGCGGCCGGAATCTGGAGGAGACCGCCTGGCTGGCGATGCCGCTGTTTTACGGACAGGCCGAGAGCGGCGCGGCCGCGGCCACGCTTGACGCGCTGGCGTCGGCGCGCATGGCCACAGACTGGGGCGCGCGCATGCTGAGCCGGGAGAGCGCGGCCTACAACCCGGTCGGTTACAACAACGGGGCCGTGTGGCCCTTTCTCACCGGCTTCGTCGCGGCCGGGCTGTACGAATACCAGAGGCCGCACGCCGCCTTCGCCTACCTGCGCCGGCTCGCGCAGCTGACGTTCGATCATGGGCCCGGCTACCAGCCGGAGATTCTCTCCGGGAGGACCTACGTGTTTCGCGTGCGCGGCGGCCTGCGCGTGCGGGAGGTCGAAGGCGGGCGCCTGGTGGAGGAACAGGGCGGCTGGCAGCGGGTCGCCGTCGCCTTCTCCCCCTCCGAGGATCCGCGCTACGTCACCGCAACCGTCGCCATCAGGCTCGGACCCAGATAAGCCTTATTTGCTGAGGTTTTTGGGAGATTTGGCGTTGAGCCGGTTCACCAGCGCCTGGCCTGCTGCGGGCGTCCTAACCGCACCCTCGCGCACGATCTGACGCGCCGTCAGCTCCCGGCCGTAGATGTTCCTGTTCGCGTCCCCGTCAAAGCGCATCGTCGAGCCCTCCAGGGAGACTCCTGCAAAGAGCCCCTTCGACCGGGAGTAGGCCAGGATCTCCGCTTTCATCACGATGTCGGTGGCCGCGCTGGCTGTCCGCCCCTTCGGTCCCGCGGCAGCCGAGGCGTCGGCGCCCAGCTTCACCTTGCTCGTCAGGATCGATTCGGCGCCCTTGTTGTTCATGACCAGAAGCACGAAGTCGGTTGCCTGGCCGCCCAGCTGGAGGCCGAAGCTGCCCCCTTCCAGCGCAAACAGCGCCGGCGCGCTCCACGGACCGGTGAAGTCCTTTCCGGAGCGGCACACCACGGCGCCGCGCCCGTAGCTCCCGCCGATGCCGATGGCAAGCTTCTTGACGGAGGGGAATACCACCAGGCACTCGGCCTTGTCGATGAGTTCCTGGGGGATGTTGTCGGGTATGTCCAGGATCTCTTTCAGCACCGTAGCGCATTCCTGGAGGCGTTCTTTCTCCTTCTCCTGCGCGGGCCCGGCGACAGCGCCGACCGCCGCAATCAAAACGATTACCCAGAGTCTAGCCATCGCTAATCCTCCCACCATCGGCCCATTATCATGCGCGCCTTGTGCGGCCGGCAAAATTGCTGGTGCCGTATCGAGACCGCCCTCTGCCGGGCCGATTTCACATCCAAATTCAACAGATGCCGCATGCCGGTTGAGGTCTCACGGTTTTAATCATACACGGAAGCGCTCGAAGTGGTCCTGGAAAAGCGCGCTTGCCCCAGATTTTAAGAATAGGCGGGACTGGATGTGGCAAGCCTGTGCTTCTCGACACCACTGCCTCTATCGATCTGTCGAGAGAATCCTCCAGCAATCTCGAACGGGAGCCGGCGAAGAGCGAGATGTTATAGGAAGCCATTGGCAAGTTCGCGCCGTAGAGGTCTATAGCCGTGGCGGGCAGGGACGGCAATGCCGGCCGCGGATTGCAGGGATTCCGATCTGGAATGCCGTGCAATCCGCGGTCTCTGTTTCCTTAGAACATCAGCCGGAGCGCAAACTGGACCTGCCGCGAGGGCTTGGCCGAGGTGATGGTCCCGAAACGGTTGATGGCCGGATTGGGGGTGCGGTCCGCCAGCAGCTGCCCCGTGTTGATTACGTTGTTCGGCAGGCTGAAGTTGACCATGTTGAACAGGTTGAAGAACTCCGCGCGGAACTGCATGCGCATACGCTCGTTGACGCTGAAGTTTTTGAGCATCGAGATGTCGACGCTCTTGTAGCCCGGGCCTTCGAGCGTGTTCCGCCCGATGGTTCCGAACATGAGGGTGGA
>JBBIMP010000035.1:8697-22504 GCA_037444305.1 Acidobacteriota bacterium | reverse complement strand
GGAGTTGTTGAACCACTGCTCGGGCGTGCGCGGACCGGTGTTCGGGTCGCCGACCTGGTTCGGCCGCTGGCCGCTCCCCTTGCCGGTATCCATGTTGCTGGAGTTGAGGATTGCCGTCAGCGGCGAGTTCGACTGCAGCGTGACGATCGAGGTCACGGACCAGCCCCCGAGGATCACATTGCCGAAGCCGCTGCTGTTGAGGTAGCGGCGACCCTTGCCGAAGGGCAGCTCGGCGACGCCCGAAAACACGAAGCGGTGGCGCACGTCGAAATCACTGCGCCCTTTCATGTCGCCCCTCTTGTTGAAGGGGTCCTGCCCGGTGCTGCTGGCCGCAGTGGAGGCCGCACCGAAGGAATCCGTGTCGAGCGATTTGGCGAAGGTGTAGCTGGTGAAGAAGGAGGTGCCTCGGGAGAAGCGCTTGGTCAGCTTCACGATCCCGGCGCTGTACCAGGAATCCCCGTTGTCCGACTGGACCACGGCGCCGCCCAGCGCGGGGAAGCGCTTGGCGGCATCCCGCGTGGCCCGGGAGGCGCTCGCCGACAGCGTCGGCATGGTCCCGGCCGGCTGGCGGTAGCCGGCATACTCGGGATTCTGTGTGACGCCGGTGAATAAGGCCGCGATTTTCTGCCCCGCCTCCCCCTGGTTTTCATGCACCTGGCCCCCCTCGACGTGGTTGGTGCCGAAGAGGAAGGTGCCGATCAGCTGGGGCGACAGCGAGCGCGTCCAGCCCACGGCCAGGTTGCGCGAGTCGTTGGTGAGGAAGCTCCCGAAGCCGGGGATGCTGCGGCCGCCCACGGAAGTCAGGGCCCCGGCGCCGAACGGCTGGAAGCCGTTCACGTTGGCGAAGAGGAAACGGACAAAGACCGAGTCCGCTGCATTCGGCCGCCAGTCCAGCCTGGCGGTGAACTGGTCCTGGTCGATTTTGCGCGCGGGCGAGGCGAAGAGGTTGTTGGCGATTCCGGCCCGCGTCGGCTTGGGGAGGAGATTGAGGATGGCGACCGAGGCCGGGCTGAAGACGCGCCCGGGCAGGACTCCCTGAGTTTGCCAGGCGGTCAGTTCGGCCGACGACAGCGGGGCGAGCGCCGAGGGCCACAACGGCTGCTCCGCGGCGTCGAGCACGCCGTTGCTGTTGGCATCCAGGTAGGCGAAGAGGTTTCCCTGGCGGACCGCCTCCGTGGGCACGGTCACCAGGCGCGAGTCGCCCCGGCGCAGGCGGTAGCCCTCGTAGCTGCCGAAGCCGAAGAGCTTGTTCCCGTATATCGGGAAGCCGAGCGTCCCCCCGAACTGGTTCTGCCGGTTCGGCGCCTTGGTGTAGGTGTTCCGCGGCGCGTTGTTGACGGAGCGGTTCCCGCGCCGCTCCTGCACCACCCCGAGCTGGTCGTACCAGATGGGCTGGGGGCCGAGGATGGTCAAAATCGGTTCGAGGATGGCCATGTCGATGACCTGGCCCCGGCCGGTCGTCTGCCGGGCGTTGAGAGCGAACATGACGGCCCCGAGGGTGGCCAGCGCCGTGATGCCGTCGGCCAGGCCGAAGGGGGGTAGCGTCGGCGGCCCGTCGGGCTCGCCCGTGATGGCGGCAAAGCCGCTCATCGCCTCCGCCAGGGTGCCGAAGCCTGGCCGGCGGCGGTAGGGCCCAAACTGACCGAATCCGGTGATCCGCGCGATCACGAGCCGCGGGTTGCGCTCGAGGAGCCGGTCGGGCCCCAGATTCCAGCGCTCCAGCGTGTCGGGGCGGAAGCCTTCGATGAACACGTCGGCCTTCTCGACGAGGCCCATCATCATCTCCTGGCACTGCCTTCCGTTTCTCGATCCTCTATGCGCCCGGCGCCCACAGCGGGCACCTGCTCTTCCTCGACTTCCGCGAGCCCGGGCGGCACTCCACGGGCGTCGCGCCCAGGCCGCCCAACCGCGGGCTCGTCATGTGGAGCTTCCCCGTGCGCGACGTCGCGGAGATGGCAAAGCGCGCGCGGAGCGCCGGACTGCACGTGGTGGCCGCACCCGTGGCGTATGAAAGCCTCGAACTCGGCCGGCACCGGGCCATGACGCTGCTTGCCCCGAATGGGTTCCAGATCGAGCTCTTCGATGGCGGCGAGGGGATGCCCTACACCCCTCCGCTTCCCTGATCCGCGGTGGACGCAGGGGAGGGACCGGGACTCCTGAATTCTCCGGCACTCCTGCTTCGGGCTGCCCAGCCGCTTCCAGCCTAGGAATGACATTGCACCTGGCCTCCGGAAGCAATATTCTTGACGCAACCGTTTGAATCCCGGAGAGGAGAACCGTGGCAGTGATTCTTTCCACGAGGCTGGATGACGCGTCGGCGGTGCCCTATTTCCTGTGGGATGAGCCCATGAGTGTGGCCGAACTTCGCAGGCGGCTGCGGGTTGCCTCGACGGAGGAACGGTTGCGCCTGCTGGCCAAGATTCTGCGCGAGGCCCGGGACACCGATGTCTGGAGGTTCACAGGCCCGGAGGAGGTTCTGCGGCAATGGCCCGAGATTTCGATCCGTCTCGGGCGGAGACGGGCATTCTGGGAGTTTCTCCTGCGGCGCTGGCAGAGAGCGGGGTTGCTGAATGGATAGCCGGCTCGGGCGGTTGCAGGAGGATTTTCTTGCCGGATTCTTCCGTCGGGAGAGGCGCTTCTTCCTCACCGGAGGAGCTGCTCTTGCCGGATTTCATCTGTCTCATCGCGAAACCCACGATCTCGATCTGTTCGTTCTGGAGGATGCGCTCGACGAGGGCGCGGCTGCGGCCCGCGAGGTTGCAGGCGAACTCGGCGCTACAATCGAGCCCGTTCTGACGTCGCCGGATTTCCGACGCTTCCTGCTCAAACGGGAAGAGGAGACTGTGCTCGTCGACCTCGTGCGCGACAGAGTGGCACAGCTCGTGCCGGCCAAGCCCGTCATTCGGGGTATCCGCGTAGACCCTCCGGAAGAGATTCTGGCGAACAAACTCTGTGCGCTCCTGGCCCGGGCCGAGGTGCGTGACCTCGTCGATGTCATGGCTCTGGAGGCCGAGGGATACCGGATTGAGGATGCCCTTCGCGGCGCTGCTGAAAAGGACTCCGGCCTGACACCCGGCCAGTTGAGCTGGGTGCTCGGCCAGATCCGGCTCGGCGTCGATCTTGTGCCGCCGGGCAATGTATCGCGGCAGAGACTGGGCGATTACCTGGAAGCACTGGTTGACCGGCTGGCGCGGCTTGCGTATCCGGGGCAGTAAGCCTTGATTGCCGGACCGGGGAGTGGGGCGTGACCCTTGACGGGTGAGCAACCGGCCACGGGTCGAATCCCCCGGGGCAGCGAAATGCCTGCGTTGTGCCTGGCGCCGGAATGGGTACTACCCGGTGAACTCCAGGACGGCGCCGTTTCCGGCTCCCCCAACCAAGCCGTCCCCCATCCATTGGGCGGCGCCTTGGACTTCGCCCGCGGCATACAGGCCGGGAATCGTCCCGCCGTCGTCGCCGAGCACCTGAAGGCGGGTGTTGGTCCTTATTCCGCCCATGGTCATGAAGATCACCCCGCTGGCGATGATGGCGTAGAACGGCCCGGTCTCGATTTTGACCAGCTCCTTGCGGTGGAATTCCGGATCGTGGCCGGCATCCACATTTTCGTTGTAGGCGCTGATGGTTTTCAGCAGGGCCTCGGCGGGAACGCCGATCTCCCCGGCCAGCCGCCGGATCGAACTGGACTCCCAGGTCCTGAAGCCAGTCCATTGTTGGGCCGGCGTTGTCCGTGTAGAGCTTGAGGATTTCCGGGTCGGCCTTCTCGCGGCCGATTTTGAAGGCTTCGCTGAAATGAAGCTCCGGGGAATCCTCGATCCCTCTTTCCCGCTGCATCCGCGAGCCGGCCGCGCTGAAGCTGCCCCCGGCGCCCAGAGCCGTGCCGCCCGGTTTGTAGCGCTTGTCGAGCAACAGCACTCTGGCTCCCTCGTCCGCGGCGGTGATCGCGGCGGAGAGGCCGGCCAGGCCCGCGCCGACGATCAGGAGGTCTGCGTCGTGTTCTCCGGATGGGCGTGACTGCACGGGCGGCCACGCCCATGCTTGCCTCGCAAAGGCTGGCCCGGGAAACGAGGCGGAGGCCCGGCTGATGAAGTCCCTGCGGGAAATGAATGCCATTTTTTCTCCTGCGGCTGCACGGTAAGGATAATATGTATTATGTTTAATACAAAGTGTTTTTTGGCCGCCCGGACCAGAATGGGATTGGCGGGATGAAACGGATATAATTCGAGCCTCTGCCCGCTCGGTGGTTTCTCGCGGGGGGGATCTGGCTCGGTCTCTGGAGTGTGAGTGATGTCTGATGGAAGCACGGCGATGACCAGGGTGACGGATGTCCAACGATGGAACGGCGGCGACGGCCGAACGGAGAAGGACTTTCTCGCCATCGAGGAGCCCTTGGAGATCCGGGTCAACGACAGGTCCATCGCCGTCACCATGCGCACGCCGGGCCGGGATGCGGAACTGGCCGCGGGTTTCCTGGCCACAGAGCGGATCATTCGCTCCCGCGAAGATATTTATGACATCACCCGCTGTGCCCACCCGGGGAATCCTGAAGTGCGCAATATCGTGAACGTCTACGTTCCGCGGGAACGGGTGCCCGAAGGGCTTCACGCGATAAGGCAGCGGTATGCCAATTCGAGCTGCGGGCTGTGCGGCAAGGCCACGATCGAGGAGGCGTGCAAAGTATCGGAGCCCCTGGAGCCCACCGTAGTTCTGTCGCGCGCGGTCTTGGAGCAACTCCCGGGGAAGATGCTGGAGTCGCAGGCGGCCTTTGCCAAAACGGGCGGCCTCCACGCCGCTGCCCTGTTCTCTCCGGAAGGGGAACTTATTTGTCTGGCCGAGGATATCGGCCGTCACAATGCGGTTGACAAGGTGGTGGGCAAGGCCCTGCTCTCGGGTTCCTGGCCCATTGGAGACTCCGTCCTGCTGGTGAGCGGGAGGGCCGGATTCGAGATTGTCCAGAAAGGGTTGGCGGCGCGCATACCGGCTGTGTGCGCTGTCTCGGCACCCTCCCAGCTGGCGGTGGAGCTGGCCAGGCAGACCGGCATGATTCTGGCCGGCTTCGTGCGGGAAAAATCGATGAACATATATGCCGGCGCCGAACGAGTTGCCGGCTGAAAATCGAGTCACCAACAGATTTGCGCGGATGAACCCCGATCCGCGTCCTGGTGGCTTAGCGTTTGAAGAAGTGTCCGGGGGCCAATCGGAGAAACCGGAATGCAGGCAGGGGAAAAGGACAAAATGAGCCAGGTGCATCTCGTGCGGCTGGACCGGAATGCGGGGGGCGACGTCGTGGCCGGGCGGCTCGGGGAGCTGTGGCGCGCTGCGGAGCTCGCCAACTGCTTTCGGCAGAACGATCTTTCGGCGCTCAAGCTGCACGTGGGCGAGCCGGGCAGGAGAACGTTCGTGCCGCCTTCCTACGCCGCCGCACTGGTCAGGCTCATGAAAGAGCGGGGCGTGACGCCCTTCCTCACCGACACGGCCGTGCTCTACCGGAGCCGGCGCGACAATGGTCCCGGCCATGCGCTGGTGGCCCACGAGCACGGCTTCACGATCGATGCGGTGGGTGCGCCCTTCGTACCGGCTGACGGGCTCCAGGGGAGCGCCGAGGTTGAGGTGCAGGTGAACGGGCGGCAGTTCGACACCGTGGCGATCGCCTCGGCCATCGTGCAGGCGCGCTCCATGCTCGTACTCACCCACGCCACGGGCCACCTGGGCACCGGCCTGGGCGGTGCCCTCAAGAACCTGGGCATGGGCTGCTCGTCACGGAAGGGCAAGCTGCGCCAGCACCACGGCCAGCACCCGCGCATCGATCCCGATGCATGCGTGGCCTGCGGCACCTGCGCCGAGTGGTGCCCGCCGGATGCCATTACGGTGGAGAAGCATGCGTCGATAGACAAGAGCCTCTGCATCGGCTGCGGCGAGTGCGTTGCCACGTGCCGCGAGGGCGCCGTAGAGTTTGACTGGTCCATTGCGGGCGAGCGGCTGCAGGAACGCATCGTGGATCACGCGGCCGCGGTGGTGCGTGACAAGCCGGGGCGAATCGCCTATGTCACCGTGCTGGTAAATGTGACTGCGGACTGCGACTGCCTGGCGCTGCAGCAGGAACCGCTGCTGGAGGACATCGGCGTGCTGGCCTCGCTCGACCCGGTGGCCATCGACCGCGCCACGCTGGATCTCATCCGCGAAAAGGCGGGCCGGACGCTGGAGTCCATGTCGTATCCGGGCCGCGACGGCTCGCTGCAGCTTGCCTTCGCCGAGCAGATGGGGCTCGGCACCACCCGCTACGAACTCGTGCGTGTCGACCAATCGGGATTGGACCAGGACAAGTTTTTGTAATTCACAGAGAAACCGCTAAGACGAGGGGCAAAACCGGTCCCGGACTCAATTTTCGATCGCTTCTGGAGGCCCGAATCCGGGTTCACTCGCCCGGCCACGATGATATGCCCGTGCCAGTTCCCGTTGGACAGGGGGAGCGTCTTGACCCTTGCCATGTGACCAGGGTATTATGACCATGATCATTATGGGGGCGCCATGACCGCTGTGTCCAAATCAAAGTTCAAGGCACGGGCCCTGCACTACTTCCGGATCGTGGAACAGAGCCGCAAGCCCATCGTCATCACCGACCGGGGGCGGCCGGTGGTGAAAGTGGTGCCCTATTCGGAGAATCCCGAGGAGATCCTGAGGGAATTGCGCAACTCGGTGGTGAAATATGAAAGCCCGATGGAGCCGGTCGGGTTGGAAGACTGGGAAGCCCTCAAGTGATCATTCTCGATACCCACGCCTGGATATGGTTTGTCAATGACCCGCAGCAGCTGAGCGTGCGCGCCCGCAAGGCCATTGCGGACGCCATGCCGACCCGCTCGATTTACATTTCATCCATCAGCGTGTGGGAAATGGCGATGCTCGCGGGCGTCGGCCGCATTGAGTTGACCATCGACGCGCAGGATTGGATCGCCAAGAGCGAGGCGCTGCCATTTTTCAATTTTGTGCCGGTCGACAACGCGACTTTTCTACGCTCTGTTTTTCTGCCCGGCTATCCGCATGCAGATCCCGCCGACCGGGTCATCATCGCCACAGCGATGATCCACGGGTTCCCCGTCATAACCAAGGACGAGAAGATCCGCAGGTATTCGCAGATCAAGTCCATCTGGTAGAGTCACCCGGCTTCCTTGCATTTCCGCTCTGCCCGCGGCGGCTAAACTCTCCCGGTAAGCCCCTTCGATCGGCTGTGTGATGGGTGAGTTTCTTCAACCTCTATGGGGCCGGGCGGGCTCATGTTAAGAGGGTGTAAATTGCCGTTTTACCATCATTTAATACCGAGTCCGCAGTGATGGGACGTAGATTCAGGGCAGAGCGAGGCCGGGTGCCGCCGAATGCGGGTAACGACGAGCACAGGCCAACGTATATTTAGGTTGCCCACAGGTTTGCGCGGGGCGGGGCTATTTTCACGAAGATCCTTGGGGTGAGGGTGTGCAATGATCAAATCTATCGGGATCAAGAAGTTAATTCCTGGCGGCTTGCTCCTCTGCTGCCTCGCATTTCCCGCCCTGTCCGGGGCGCAGGAGCTCGGCTCGATCGCAGGCAAGGTGGTCGACGCCAGGGGCGTGCCCGTGCCCGGCGCCACCGTCAGCCTGTTCGCGCAGGACGCCGAAGCCTCCACCGACACGCTCACCGAGTTTGACGGAACCTTCAGCTTCGAAAACCTTCCTGAGGGACTCTACCGCCTGGTCGTCTCCATGGAGGGATTCCAGAAAACCACCCGCGAAAAGATCAACCCGGCCGCAGAAGAGAGCGCGGGCCTGACCATAACCATCACGCGCGTGGCCGCGGCCGGCGCGGGACGCACTGCGCCGGAAGCCGGCGCCCGGCCCGCCCAGGCCCCGCAGGGGGGCTTCCAGCAGGTGGAACTGTCCGCCATCCCCGGGATGGAACGGTTTCAGCAGGAACTGGGTGCGGCGGGCATCGACCCGGGCGCGATCCTGGGGCGGCAGGACAACTCCGACCTGCTGGTGATCACCGGCAATCCCACCGCCAGCATGGATGCCGGCGACTGGAACGACCCGCGCTTCCGCGACCGGATCATGGGCATGGCACGCGAAATGGGCTTTTCCATCATGTCGGCCGACGGCAGCGGCGGCGCGGCCGGCCGGTTCGGAGGATTCGAGAACGTGGTCGCGGCCTTCGGGGGCGACGGGGGAGGGGGCGGCGGTTACCTGGGCATCGGCGGCTTCGGCGGAGGCATGGGGCGCGGAGGAATGTTCCAGCAGTCCAAAATCAACGGCAGCATCACCTCCACTTACACCAATTCCGTGTTCAACGCCCGGCCGTACTCCATCACGGGGAAAGAGGTCGACAAGCCGGTCCAGATCCGCAACAACTTCGAGGTGGCGGTGGGCGGCGTCCTCCCCTCGTGGATGGCGACCTCGAGTGCCGGCGCACAACGCGGCGGCCAGGGTGGAAGAGGGGGCGGCAGGATGAACATCGCCCGGGGCCAGTGGTTCGTGAGCTACAGCGGCAGCCGCAACAGGAATCCCTACGACAGCCTCACCACCGTTCCGACGGCGCTCGAGCGCGCAGGCGACTTCTCCCAGACGTTTCTCCGAGCCGGCCCCCTGGCGGGCCAGGGCGTGGTTCTTTACGATCCCGCCGCCGCGACGCCCACGCTTTTCCAGGGGGCGAAGATCCCGGCGACGCGCCTGAATCCCGCGGCGGCCGCTCTGCTGCAGTACATCCCGCTGCCCAACCTCCCCGGGTCGGTGCAGAACTTCACGATGCAGCGCGGTCTGGTCAACACCTCCGACAGCATCACGGCCCGGATCAACACCTCGATTTCGACCCGCGGCACCAATTACATCAACTACAGTTTCCGGCGCGGCGGGTCGATCTCCAGCGCAATCTTCCCGGGCCTGGACACCGACCGCGGCAACCGCGCGCAGAATCTGGCGCTGGGCGGCGTCTACCGGTTCCGGACCACCTTTGTCCTCAACTACAGCGCCACGTTCAACCGCGTGCGCAACCTCAGTTCCAACGATTTTGCCTACACCAAGGACGTTGCCGGCCAGTTGGGGATCAAGGGCGGATCGCGCGACCCGATCAACTTCGGCCTCCCGACGATCAACTTCACCAACTACGGTGACCTGTCGCTGGGCACGCCCTCGCTCAACCGCACGCAGACACTCACACTGCGCGGCAGCATCAACAAAATCGGCACGCGGCACACCCTCCAGGCCGGCGGAGACATCGCCTGGAACCAGCGGAACACGCAGCAGGACAGCAACGCCCGCGGAACCTACGATTTCACCGGGTACGCCACCAGCCGGTTCGACGCCGCCGGCCGGCCGATCGCCGGCAGCGGCCACGACCTGGCGGATTTCCTGCTGGGCCTGCCCTATTCGACCTCGCGCAGGTTCGGCAGCAGCAACAACTACCTGCGCGGCAAGAGCATCAACCTCTACGTGCAGGACAACTGGCGGGTGAGGCCCAGCCTGTCCGTCAGCCTAGGCCTGCGCTACGAGTACGCCCAGCCCTACTACGAAAAGTATGACCGGATCGTGGGGCTGGACGTGGCGCCCGGCTTCACCGCGGTCGCCCAGGTGTTCCCCGGCGCGACCGGGCCCTATGCGGGCAAGTATCCCCGATCCCTCGTCCGCTCGGACAGGAACAACTTCGGGCCGCGCATAGGGATCGCGTGGAAGCCGAGCCCGCGCTCGAGGTGGGTCTTTCGGACGGGTTACGGGCTGTTTTTCAACCCGTCGGTGTACCCGATGATCGTCGGGCAGTTGGTGGGACAGCCGCCCTTCGCCGTCAACCAGGACATCCTGACCACGACGTCCGCACCGCTCACACTCACCAACGGGTTCCCGGTCGATCCCAGCGTGACGATCCTGAACACTTACGCCATCGATCCCAACTACCGGATCGGGCTGGTCCACCAGTGGAACCTGAACGTGCAGACGCAGCTCTTCCGCCTCTACTCGCTCGAACTGGGGTACAACGGCTCCAAGGGTACACGACTGGACATCCTGCGGGCTCCGAACCGCGCCCCCTCGGGCAGCCTGCCGGGCACAACCGAAGACAACCGCGTCATCAGCAACGCGGGCAACTTCGTTTACCAGAGTTCCGGCGCGGACTCGATCATGCACTCGGCCACGCTGGGCCTCGGGCGCATGTTCTCCCGCGGCGCGCGCGTCGGCGGCAGCTACACCTTCGCCAAGAGCATCGACAATGCTTCCGGCGTCGGCGGGGGCCGGCTGACGGTGGTCCAGGACGACCGGAACATCGACGCCGAGCGCTCGCTCAGCAGCTTCGACCAGCGGCACCGGTTCAACACGCAGTTCAGCTACGAGCTTCCCCTGGGCGAACGCCGGAAGTACCTGTCGAACGTGGGGCCGTTCCTGCAGGCGATCGTCGCCGGCTGGAACTTCAACGGAACCTTTCAGCTGGCGAGCGGCTCGCCCGTCACGGCGCGGCTGCTGGGGAACGTCGCCAACAACAGCGGCACGGGATCCAACAACGCCGAGCGGCCGGACGCCACCGGCAGCATCGTCAGCCTGCCGCGGGGCGAGCGCACGACCGGGCACTACTTCAACACGCAGGCGTTTGCGATCCCCGCGCCCGGAGTTTTCGGCAACGCCGGCCGCAACACGATCCCCGGCCCGGGGAGCAACACGCTGAACATGGCAATGCGCAAGAGCTTCCGGCTGGCCGACGGCAACCGGCGGCTGGAGTTCCGCTGGCAGGTCTCCAACGTCCTGAACCATCCCAACTGGTCGGGTCTCGGGACGACGGTCAACGCCCTGAACTTCGGGCGGGTCACCGGCACGCGCGCCATGCGCCAGATGGATTTCAACATCCGCATCAACTTCTGACAACCTGGGGAAGATGGCCTTGATCGACAATTCGAGAGCAAAGAGTTCGGTGAAATCAAGGGCCGGGATTTTCCGGCTGGTGGTGATCGTGTTCGTCCTGTGCCACGCGGCCTTTCTGTCTGCGCAGTCGCAGCAGCGGGCCGTGAGCGAAAGGCAGCGCACCCCCGTGTATCGCGTGCAGTCCAACCTCGTGATCATCGACGTCGTGGTGCGCGACAGGAGGGGGAACCTGATCGAAGATCTGAAGCGGGAGGACTTCCGGATCCTCGAGGACAACATCGCCCAGGAGATCGTAACGTTTTCCCTGGAGAAGATCCCGATGGGACCAGACCCGGCAGTCGTGCGCACGCTGGCCGAAGGGGCGGTGCCCGCCGGCGCCCCGGCGGCGCCTCCGGCGCCGGTCATCAACCTGCAGAGCATCCCGGTGGCCCAGCAGAAGAAGGAGGATCTCAAGGAGAAGCGGCTCGTGATCCTGTTCTTCGACCTGTCTTCGCTGCAGACCGAGGAGCTGATCCGTTCGGTGGAGGCGGCGCGCGACTTCGTCGAGAAGCGGAGCACGCCGCACGACCTTATCGCGATCGCCACCTACAGCAGCATCCTGGAGCTGGTGCAGGACCTGACCAACGACAAGACTGTTCTGCTGAAGACCCTCAAGATGCTCAACCCGCTGGAGGCGGGGGAGACGTCCGAGGAGTTCAGCGAGGAAGAACCGTCGGAGGATGTCTACATCCCGGACGCCGTCCAGTTCAACATCTTCAACACCGACCGGCGGCTCACGGCGCTCGAAACCGTGGCCAAGATGTACCGCGACATTGCCGAGCGCAAGTCGCTCATCTACTTTTCCAGCGGGATGAGCACGACCGGGGTTGAGAACTACTCGCAGATCCGTTCTACCGTCGACGTGGCGAACCAGTCGAACATGTCCATCTACACCGTGGACAGCCGGGGTTTGCAAGCGCTTCCGCCGGGCGGGGACGCAAGCCGGGGTGCTGCGCGCGGGCGGGCCATGTTTTCCGGCAGCGGCGTCCGGAACCAGATGGCGAGCTTTTCGGCCAGCCGCGAGACGCTCACCACCCTGGCGATCGACACCGGCGGGGAAATCTTCCAGGACACGAACGACCTGGCGCCGGTGTTCTCCAAGGTCCTGAATGACACGCAGACCTATTACATTCTTGGCTACTACAGTTCGAACACCAAGGAGGACGGCAAGTTCCGCAAGGTGAAGATCGAGGTCGCGCGGCCGGACCTCAAGCTGCAGCACCGGCCCGGCTACTTCGCGTCGAAGCAGTTCACCAGCCTGACGCAGAACGAACGCGACCGGCAGCTGGAAGAGGCCATGAACGTCGACTTCCCGTTCTCCGACGTCCCGTTCATCCTGCAGGCGGATTACTTCAAGACCGAATCCTCGGCGCGGCTGGTGCCCCTGTCGATCCAGCTGGCGGGGGACGGGGTGAAGTTCGAGGAGAAGGGGAACAGCCGGGAGGCGGGTTTCGAGTTCTTGGCGCAGGTGGTGGAGCCTAAGGGTCGTGTGGCCGGGGTGGCCCGCGACACAGTGCAGGTGCGGCTCCCCGCGCAGACGGCGCAGAAAATCCAGGGCGGGCAGATCATCTACACGACGGGCTTTCAGCTGAGGCCGGGCGAATACAAGCTCAAGTTCCTCGTGCGGGACAATCGGACCGGCAAGATCGGGAGCTTCGAGCAGAACCTTGCGGTCCCCTCGATGGAAGGGCCGGGGCTGGACACCAGCTCGGTCATCCTCGGAGGCCGCCTGGTGGATACGAAAGACAACACGGGAGCGGTAGCGCATCGGGGGATCGGCAAGCGGTTCGAGGCGCTGGGCATCAAATTCGACCCGCTCGTGATCGGCGACAAGCGGATCATCCCGAGCATCGGCCACGTGTTCACGAGCCGGCAGAACCTCTACGTCTACTTCCACGTTTATGGCGCGGCCGCGGAAGCGGCGACAGCGAAACCTTCGGTCGAGGTCTCGATGCTGGTTCTGCAGGACAGGACGAAGATTTTCGAGACGCAGCGCTACGTGGTGAACGAGTGGGCGAAAGAGCCGAAGGACGTGGTGCCGGTCACGCTGGCAATGCCGCTGTCGAAGCTCAAGAAGGGGACCTACACGCTGCAGCTCCACATCCACGACGGCGTCTCGGACACGAACCTTTTCCGTCGCCTCCCGTTCGTCGTGGAATAACTCCGGGTTTGAAAAAACGGCCACGGATTGTACGATTTCCTGTGCAGTCCGTGGCCTTTTGCTTTTTTCAAGACACCGTTTGAAGGAAGGAGCTCATGTTTTCAACAATTGAACAATTCAGGCAGGCGTGGCAGATGACCTCCGAGGGCACGAAGAAAATGCTGGCGGCGCTGGATGACGCTTCGCTCGGCCACAAGGTCGGAGAGGGGCACCGCAACCTGGGCCGGATGGCGTGGCACCTGGTGCAGACCGTTGCCGAAATGAGCGGACGGGTCGGGTTGAAACTCTCGGGCCCGAAGCATGACGACCCGGCGCCTGCGACCGCCGCGGAGATCGGCAGGGGCTACGGCCAGGTGGCCGATTCGCTCCTCGAGCAGGTGACAAAGGAGTGGTCGGACGAGACCTTGAAGGTCGAAGACGACATGTACGGCGAGATGTGGCGCCGCGGGGCGACGCTCGGCGTGCTGATCCAGCATGAAGTCCACCACCGCGGGCAGATGACGGTGCTGATGCGGCAGGCGGGTCTGAAGGTCCCGGGGCTGTTCGGGCCTGCGAAAGAGGAATGGACCAGTTACGGCATGGAAGAACCTCCCGTCTGAATTGAAATGGGCGGACGGAGGGGCGGTGTTCCGTGTTTGTGGTTTGGGCAAACGGAGCCGCGAACGTCAGTGAGCGGTCGGGTAGCCCCGACAAGCCACAGGACCCGTCGCTGGCGCTCCGGGCTCCGTTGACATCCGCCGATATG
>JBBIMP010000035.1:0-8597 GCA_037444305.1 Acidobacteriota bacterium | reverse complement strand
ACCCGTCGCTGGCGCTCCGGGCTCCGTTGACATCCGCCGATATGCCAGGGTAGAGGCTCCTCGGACTCGGCTTACCGGGGCTTTTCCCTCCCCATTCGCATCAGCGCATCGTGGATGGTGTTGCCGGCCCAGGCTCCCAGGGCGGCCGTGACGATGTCGGTAGTGCCGGCATAACGCTGGGGGACGAACATCTGCAGCGCCTCGATTGCGCCCGCGAGGGCCGCGGCAGCGGCCACGGCGGCAGGACGCGGAACGCTGCAGGCACTGCGAATCAGGACGGTAAAGAGCGCAAAGGCGACAATTCCGAAGATCGCGTCGTAGAGAGCCGAAGCGGTGGTCGAGACGTAGTACTCCACCAGCGGCCTCCACTGGAACCTGGCCTGCGGTGCGAAGACGAACGGGCTGGCGCCGGCAACGACGAGGGAGGCGGACAGCGCCAGCAGCCCGACGACGGGAGTTGCGAGGCGCCGCATCCAGAGCGCGGCGGCAAAGCCCGATCCCGCGCCGGCCAGGTTGAGCGCCAGGTCGCGCAGCGAAGGCGAGTGCGAGGCGATGAACCCCTGGCCCACCTCCAGCAGCAGCGGGGAGACCAGCGCCAGCAGTACGGCAAAGTACTCCGAATTTCTTCGAGCCCGCCGTGCGCCGATCAGCAAACGCCCGGCCAGCGCGCCGAAGATCGCGAACATCGAGGCGACGACGAGCTCGTCTCCTATCGGAGCTCCCAGTTCCCAGGGATCTGCCAGAAAGGACAGGAATCCCCGCCGCACCTGCGACACATCCAGCGTCACGTCCAGCGGGGCAAGGGCGGTCAGAACGACTGCGCTTCCGGCCAGGAACAGCCGCGCGTGGAGGACGTCCTTGAAGGAACCCTCCAGGAAGGACCTTACGCGGCCGCCGAAGATGGCGGCTGCGGCGGCGCCGGCGAGCGCGCCCAGGGCGTCGCAGAGCGCGTCGGTGAGGCCGGAGGTCCTATGGGGCAGCGCCAGCTGGGCGGTCTCGGCGAAGAGCCCGAAAGCGAGCCCGATTGCCCCCCAGCGGAGTATTCCGTTTCTCCTGCCCGCCTGATAGAGCCAGAGGTATCCGAAGAAACCGATCGGGGAGCCGAGCAGGAGGTTGGCGGTCATGTCGGGAAAGCTGTGGATGCGCCCCCGGGCCACGTCCCAGAAGGGGATCACGCCGGCGGACGCCCAGGCCTGGCGGATCGCATCGGTGTTGAAGTGGAAGTGAAACGGGAAGGTCGTGCCGTAGACGAAGGCCGCGACAGCCACGAAGAAGGCCGTGCGGCAGATTTTCAGCGAACTCCCGGCAGCTTCACTGGACAAAGTCGCTTCCTCGGACCATGCGGAATTGTACGCGAATTCGCAGGAGACTTCACGAACCCTTCAAACACGGCAACCACGCATTCCACGAATTCGCGCGCCGGAACCAGCGAAGAAGGATTCGTGTAATCAGTGAAATCCGTGGCAAAGGATTTTGATCACCGGCGCTACAAAGGGGTTGGCCCGGACGCGCATCTGGATCACAATGGCATCCCAGGGGGAGCGAAACCATGAGAAAAGCCCTGCCGCTTGTCGGAGTATTTTTCCTGGCCGCGGGCCTGCAGGCCGGCTTCAAAGTCAAACTGGTCAAGCCGAAAAAGCCCGAGCAGTTCCAGGCGCGAACCGTCGTCGACGGAGTCACCTTCGCCGCCGACCTTCTGCTGAAGGGGAGCGACCAGAAGGACTACTTCTACAAGGAGCTGACGCCCGCCAACGTCATCGCGATCCGCCTCGCGGTCTTCAACCGGGGAAAACATGAAGTAACGCTGCCGTTCGATACCATCCGTCTGAACGGGCCTGATGGGGCACAGCACCCGCTGATCGATCCCGCTTCCGTCGCCCAGGCCATTCTGCAGGGAAGGGTGCTCACGGCCGGGTATGAGCCCAGAAACCCGGGCGTGGTGGTCGCGCAAACGCCGCCGGACGGGGACCCGAGGGATCCCACGAACCCGGGATACGACCCGAGACGGGATCCCCGGCGCAACCCTACGTACGACCCGCGGCAGCCCGGTTCGGGGGGATACGATCCCTGGGGGCGCCCCAGCGTGGACATCGTGTTCAACCCCGGAGGCGGCACCGTCTCGACGGGAGACCTCTCTCCATACGAAAAGGCCCTCGTCGAGAAGGATTTCGCCGACAAGTGCCACTCAGGCAGCCCGATTCTCGCTCCGCTCACGCGCGACCGGTTTCTCTATTTCCTGGTTCCGGAAACCCCCGTCACTTCCGGTTCATGGACGCTCCGGCTGGGGCCGGGCAAGGGGATCGGCCGGGAAGTCGTGCTTCAATTCTCACAAAAATCGCGCTGATTCCCCGCAACCATGGCCCAGGATTCAAAGTCGGTCAGGGATCACTACGGGCAATCCGGTCTCGGCGGCCGGATTCTGGCGGCACTCGAGCGGGCCGGCAGGGATTGCCGGGCCCTGACGCGCGACGATCTCACCGCGTTCGACGAGTTCCACATCCGCGGCAGGGAAGCGACCCGCGAGCTGGCGCGGCTGGCCGGCCTGGGCGCCGGCACGCGCGTCCTGGACGTGGGGTGCGGCATCGGCGGCCCGGCTCGAACGCTGGCCGCGGAGTTCGGCTGCTCGGTCACCGGGATCGACCTGTCCGATGAGTACTGCCGTGCGGCCTCGATGCTCACCGCGCTGGTGAAGCTCGACGGCCTGGCGGTTTTTCAGCAGGGGGACGCGCTCGAAATGGCGTTTGGCGGGGCGAGCTTCGACGCGGTTCTCTGCCAGCACGTCGGCATGAATGTCGAAGACAAGGAACGAATGTTCGAAGAGGTTCGCCGCGTTCTCGTTCCGGGAGGGATTCTCGCGCTCTTCGAGATCTGCTCCGGGGCGATCTCACCGGTTCATTTTCCGGTGCCCTGGGCGGAGGAACCCTCGATCAGTTTTCTGCTCGATCCCGCAAACCTCCTCCGTTCGCTGGAACAGTCGGGCTTCCGGGAGGTCCGCTGGGAGGACCAGACGCGGGAATCGCTGGCGTGGTTCGAGAAGCGCCTGGTCAAAACAGACGCGCCGGCAGGCGGCGGCGCTCCGCTCCCGGGGCTGGAACTGCTCATGGGCGCAACTGCGCGGCAGAAGTTGCTCAACATGAAAAGGAACCTGGCGGAGGACCGCATCCGGGTCGTCCGGGCGGTCCTGCGATCGGCCGGGGCGGATCAGCTGATGCCGCGGAACTTGGACTGAAGGATCGCGATTTTTTCCTGGAGCGACTTCTCGGGCTCCGCGGGCTTTTCCGGTTGGGGCTTCCTCTGCACCGGGGAGTTTTGGGCGGCGATCTCTTGCGGGGCGGGCCTTCGAGGCGGCCGCGACGGTCGCGGACGCCGCGGTCCGCGCGGCCGCCCGTCCGGCCCGGGTGCGCCTTCGCTTCCGGGCGGGGCGGGTTCGGCGGCCGTTCTGGGACGGCGTCTCGGAGGCGGGCTACCTGCTTTGCGGCGCGGCTTGCGCCTTTTCGGGGCGGGCGTCATGAGGGCCTTCATGGAGAGGCCGATCCGTTTGGTTTCGGGCTCCACCGAGATGACTTTGACCTGGACCACGTCCCCGACCTTGACCGCCTCCCGGGGATCCCGGATGAAGCGGTTGGACATCTGGCTGAGGTGGACGAGGCCGTCCTGGTTGATGCCCACATCCACGAACGCGCCGAAATTGGTGACGTTGGTGACCGTACCCTCCAGGACCATCCCCTCCTGGAGATCATCGATCTTCTTGACGTCTTCGCGGAAGTGCGCGACGGCGAATGTCCTGCGGGGATCCCTTCCCGGTTTCAGGAGCTCTTCCCTGATTTCGGAGAGGGTGGCGAGTCCGACATTCTCGGAGGCGAACTCCTCGAGGTTCAGGCCGGCGAGAAGCTCGCTGTTGCCGATCAGATCCCCGATGGCGACGCCGCGCGATTTTGCGATGCTCTCGACGATCGGGTACGATTCGGGATGGATCGAGGTCGCATCCAACGGATTTTCCGAATTCGCAACGCGCAGGAAGCCGGCCGCCTGCGAGAAGACGTTGTCGTCGATGCCAGGGACCGATTTCAGGGCCTCCCGGGAGGCGAAGGCCCCGTTGGAATCCCGGTGATTGATGAGCCTGCGGGCCAGCCGGTCGCCCAGCCCGGAGATGTGTCTCAGCGTGGAGAAGCCGGCCCGGTTGGGATCGGCCCCGACTTTGTTCACACAGAAATGGACGGAGCGGACCAGGCTCTGGTGCAGCTCCTTCTGGTCGACATCATGCTGGTACTGGCCCACGCCGATCAGCTTGGGATCGACCTTCACCAGCTCGGACAGCGGGTTCTGCAGCCGGCGGGCCATGCTCACTGCGGCCCTGGCCGAAGGGGAGAGATCGGGGAGTTCTTCCCGGGCGGTCCGCGATGAGGCATAGACCGTGAGGCCGGCGTCATTGATGCCCGCGATAATTACGTTTTCAATTTTTTCCTCCGCGAGGATCCGGCGCAGCACCCCCTCCACTTCTCTGGAAGCGGCGCCGCTGCCGACGGCAATGGCCTGGATGCCGTGCCGGCCGATCAGGTCCGTGATCGTGGTGCGCGTGCCCTCGATGTCGCTCCTGGGCGGCGCCGGCGCAATGGACGCCTCCTCGAGAAACGTCCCCTCCCCGTCGACGACCGCGATCTTGCACTCCTCGTTCCTGGTGACCTCGACGCCGAGCACCACCAGTTTTCCCGCGGCGGGCGAAAGCAGGAGGTTTTCGAGGTTCTGCTGGAAAACGCGGATGGCCTCGCGGTCGGCCCGCTCTTTCAGGCGGGCGCGCACCTCGGTTTCGATCAGCGGCTTGAGGATGCGCGTGTAGCTTTCCCGCGCGGCCAGCAGGAGCACGGGGGCGAAGACCGACTCGGGATCCTTGATGGCCGAAGACAGGACGAGCTCCATCGCCTTGTAGCCGTTGCAGCGGATGGAGGAGGTTAGGATGCCCTCCTTGGTGCCGCGGCGGATAGCCAGCACGCGGTGGGAGGGGATCGAAGACACGGATTCCCGCCGGTCGTAGTACATGCCGTACTTGGTTTTCTGCTCCGCCTTGGCGGGGACCACGGCTGCAACGACCTCCCCTTCGGCCCAGAGCATAGCCCGCAGGGCTTTACGGAGGTCGAGGTTCTGCGCGATCCAGCCGGCGATGATCTGGGCGGCGCCCTCGAGGGCCTGTTCCCGGGAGGTCACGTTCTTATCGGGGTTGATGTAGACGTCGGCGTGTTCCTCCAGGCTCCAGGCGTCGTGCTCCTGCCCCCAGATGTATTCGGCCAGAGGCTCCAGCCCTTGCTCGGCGGCATCGGCCGCCCGGGACTTGCGTTTCGGCCGGAAGAGCTGCGCGATGTCGTCCAGGTCGAAGCGATCCTCGCAGCCTTCGATCCGCTCCTTCAGTTCGGCGGTCAGCTTGCCCTGTTCCTCGGCGAGTTTGAGGACGGCCTCGCGTTTGCGGCTCAGTTCCCGGTGGCGGCCCAATCGATTGTGGATGGCGCGGATCTGCCTTTCGTCGAGGCCGCCGACGGCTTCCCTGCGATAGCGAACGACGAAAGGGGCGGATGCGCCCAATTCGAAAAGGGCGAGGGTGGCGGCAACCCGCTCCGGGGGAAGCGCAAGTTCTTCCGCGATGCGTGCTGCCAAAGCCAAATCCATGCCGGGTATTCTTACCGACCCCCCTTTGAGAATCAAGAAGAACCATTGCCCTGTTTGCCCGTCGGCTGCTGGGTCGTACTGCGGCGGGGAAAGGCGTTGCGGCCTTAAGAACCCTGGGCACTACAAGATGTACCGCGCCGGCTGCGGCCGCGGCCGCCGGCTGGAAGAGCTCCGGGGATCGAAGCGCTGACGGGCCCGCATTGCGGCAGCCGGCGGAATCCGTCTGATCCGATGCCGATCCACCTGCGCCGGCCGCGAATGGCAGCGCTTTCGCATTGACACCCCGGCGGCGGCAGGTCGAAAATGGCCGCGTTCCACGCGTCCGGCATTTCTCTGAAACCGGCTGGAGCCGGCCCCCGACAAGGAGGAGCACACATGAACGCACTCATTCGACTGCACCGAAAACGCCATGCCGGGAGGGCACTGGCCCTGCTGGCGGCGGCGCTTTTGCTCTCAGGCCTCGTCATGGATGCGGTCCGCGGTCAGACGGCCGCGGCACAGATCGGGGTTCGGCCGGCGGAACTGCTCCGGCCCTCCTTCCCCGAAAAGGACTGGGAGCGGATCGAGAAGCCCGAGTCGGCCGGCTATTCGTCGGCGCGGTTGCAGGGTCTGCGGTCCTGGCTCGAGTCGATCGACACCACGGCGATGATGGTGGCGGTCGGGGGGCGCTCGCTGTTCGAGTACGGCGACCTCTCCCACCTGAGCTACCTGGCCTCGGTGCGCAAGAGCATCCTGGCGATGCTCTACGGGAAATACGTCGAGAACGGAACGATCGCGCTGGGCAGGACGCTGCGCGACATTGAGCTCGACGACCTGCAAGGCCTGATGCCGCAGGAGCTGCAGGCCACGGTGGAGCACCTGATCACGGCCCGCTCCGGCGTCTACCACCCGGCGTCGAACTCGGGTGACAGCACCGCCAGCGCCCCGCCCCGCGGCTCGCAGCGGCCGGGCACCTATTACCTTTACAACAACTGGGACTTCAACGCGGCCGGTGCCGCTTTCGAAAAGATGACGGGCCGGGACATCTACGACGCGCTTCAGGCCGACCTGGCCCAGCCGATCGGGATGCAGGATTTCGACCGGGCGCTGCAGAGGAAGACAGGGGACGCGAAGCGGTCGCAGCACATGGCCTACCACATGCACCTGTCGACGCGCGACATGGCGCGCGTCGGTCTGCTGATGCTCCGCGGCGGGGAGTGGAGCGGCCGGCAGGTGGTGCCGCGAGACTGGGTGAAGCGGATTGCCGGTCTGGTGACGCCCTTCAACGAGATGAACCCGCCGTCCTACCGCTCCCTGGGAAGCGGGAACCGCTGGGGCTACGGCTACATGTGGTGGGTGTGGGACGCGCCGAACTCGCCGGGCCCGTTCATGGGCGCCTACACCGGCATGGGCGCGGGCGGGCAGTACATCACCATCCTCCCGCAGCTGGACATGGTCGTGGCGCACAAGACGGACATCCGGCAGTTGTCGCCCCACGGACCGGCGCAGCGGCGGCGCGCGGTCAGCGGCTCGGAATACGATGCCGTCCTCAGGATGCTGATCGTGGCCCGCTGCCCGGGGGGCCGCTGCGAGTGAGCCTCCAGTACCTCTACCGGCTGGTCGGCTAGGATAGGGCAGCCGCCATCGCGCGGCCGGCAATCCAGCCGGTGGTCCAGGCGGCCTGGAAGTTGAAGCCGCCCGTGACCCCGTCGATGTCCGGCAGCTCGCCGGCGAAATGCAGTCCTGGGCAGAGCCGGCTCTCCATAGTCCTGAAATCGACCTCGCTCAGCCGGACCCCGCCGCAAGCTCGCGGGGATCGAAGCAGGCGTGGGTCACGTTGCAGCGCCCGCCGCCCGAAATGCGGACCTTGGCGAGGAAACGGGGGCTTTTCTCCAGGACCGTAACGCGGGCGTGGGGGGATTTTTCGGCGCAGGCAATCGCGATCTTTGGAGGCCCCATGCCCCTCAGAAAATCATCATGGGGACACCGCAGCTTCGCCGTCTGATATTATTAGCATCGTCGGGCATGCCGATAAGTACCGGGTGAGGGTGGACGGCAGTCGGAAGGCGGTCCCGGGGAAGCGGGTGCATAAAGACGCGACCCGGCTTCCCGCATCCGGCTTTTCATTCCGAAGAAATGATGCCGCAGTCTCGGGCAAGCAGGTTGCACGGCGGGTGCTTATGAAATTTGCGAAGGTCGTTTTCGTGGCGACGGTGTTCTGCACCGCCGCGTGGAGTCAAGCGGATGGGCGTCAGTTCGGCTACGAGCTCGCCAAAAACCAGTTCGGCAAGCTGATTCTCTCGGTCAAGGTGCAATCGGCCGAAAAGGGGCTCTTCCTGGGCCTTTCGCTCTACCCGCCGAACGTGAAGAACCAGATGGACGAGGGCGCGCATTATTCCTTCCCGGTCAAGCAGGGACTGTACGTAAAGGATATGGAGATCGAACCCAGGTTCGAAAACGGGACGTTCGAATCCGCTCTCTGGACCGGGAAACTCTCGCGCAACCAGTGCGCGGCCGACGATGCGATCTGCCAGAAGCTGGGATTCAAGCACACCGGCATGGCCGGCTACCTGTGGGGTCTGCTCCGGACGAGGTGAGCATGGAACCGGCCAACCAGAGACTGAAAATGCTCGCCCTGAACGATTCGGGCTTCATCTTCGATCCAACCACGGGGCAGACTTTCACGACGAACGAAACCGGCCTGGACATCATCCGGCTGCTGCGCGAAGGCAAAACCAAAACCGAGATTCTCTCCTTCCTGGAGGAGGAGTACGATGCGCCCGCTGATCTCCTCTACAGGGATGCGACGCAGTTCCTCAGCCAGTTGAAGACCTACAGGCTCGTCGATGACGTTTAACGTTGCGGTCACCGGGCTGAATGCCGCCGACAATCCCGCGCCCGGCACTGCCGTGATGCGCAGTTTCCGGGAGGAGGCGGGCTGGTCGGGGAAAATCGTCGGA
>JBBIMP010000034.1:0-58317 GCA_037444305.1 Acidobacteriota bacterium | reverse complement strand
TAAAAAGTTAAACTCGAACTGCCTCTTCTCGGCCATCGATTAACCGAGTTCTGAGGCTGCTGGAACAGAACGGCTGTACTCTCTTGCGTCATGGCGGGCGCCACGATTGGTATCAGAATCCGAATACCGGCGCATGCCAGCCCGTCCCGCGGCACCGGGAAATCAATGAATATCTCGCGCATCACATCCTGAAAAAGCTCAGAGATTAGATGATCGATGGGAGCAACGGAAGCGAGTTGGGCTGCCCGACCGCTCACTGGCGTTCGCGGCTCCGTTTACCGCATTCCTTCAACACGGTTTTCCTCGACGGTTCCACGCTGATTTGTCCGCCGGCCATGCTTGCCGGCCGGGAGTCAACGGAGCCCGGAGCGATAGCGACGGGTTGCGTGGCAAGATCGGGCAACGCGACCGCTCACTGCCGTTTGCGCGTCCCACAAATGCGGCTTTCCTCGATTGCAGCCATGCTGAGCTGTGATTCTTCGTTTCTTGGTGGTTGGCCTTTATTAAGTTCTCCGCGAACGGGCGCGGCCGACCACCTCGCGGAAGAGCGCGTCCGCAAGCGGATCGCCCATCATCCTCTCCGGGTGCCACTGGACGCCCACAACCCAGCGGGAAGCATCCTGCAGCTCCACGGATTCGATGATGCCGTCCGGGGCCCTGCCCGTGATCCGCAGGTCCCTTCCAGGCTCCAGAATCGACTGGTGATGCGAGCTGTTCACCCTTGCTTCAATCCCTCGGGCGAGCCCCGCCAGCATCGATCCCGGTTCGAACGAAGCCTGGTGGAATGGCTCGGGCGCACCCTGTGCGCGTCCGACCCAGCTGTGCTGCAGCGGCTTCTCGAGCCCGCTGGGGATGTCCTGGATCAGCGACCCGCCGAAGAAGACATTCATGCTCTGGATTCCATAGCAGATGCCGAGAACCGGCAGTCGCTCCCGCATGGCGTGCGCCAGCAGTGCGAAGTCCACCCGCTCCCTGTCGGCGTCCGATTCGGCGCATTGCGGGTGCCGTGCGGCGCCAAAATGGCGCGGGTCCACGTCGGCAGGGCTGCCGGTCAGGACCAGCGCGTCGAGCGTGCCGGCCAGCTCGCGCAACTGCGCTTCGCTTATCCGCAGCGAAACCTCGACGGGCTCACCGCCTGCGGCCGCGACGGCACGCACGTACTGTTCGTAATTGTCCCGTTGCCCGGCCGCCTCTTCCTTCAGCATGCGATACGGGATGCCCACTCTCGGCTTGCTGTTCTCTTTTGGTTTCATGGCGCCAAATCATAGCAAACCGCGGCCGCAAAGGGGCGGCGAATTGCGGCATAAAGACAGTGAAAATGATTGGCAGAGGGACCCGCTAATTGCAGCGGGCAGGACTTGGTGGTTGTCTGGCGGTCCCACGGGTGCAATAATTCCGATCTTGTCTTCATTGCACGCATTCAAAAGGTGAAAGTCCGATGACCAGATTTCGATTGTCTTCCCGCCCGTTGCAGGTTGTTCTGGCACTGGCGGCGGGTGTGCTCATACTGGCAATCCTCACCTGGACGCGACCCGAACCTGAAAAGTGGGACGCGGAAAGCATCGCCATTCCCGTAGAAGTCATCCGGGCGGAAGCCGAAACCGTCCGGATGACCGTAACCGGCAACGGCACGGCACGCGCCAAGACCGCGCTCAAGCTGGTGGCCAAGGTTCCCGGCGAGATCGTCTACATGGCGCCGGCCCTGCGCGAGGGGAACTTCGTGGGCCGCGGCGAACCCCTCCTGCGAATCGACCCGCGGGCCTACCGCCTGGCGGTACAGCGGCTGGAGGCGCAGGTGCGGCAGGGTGAAATAGAGCTGGAGCGCCTCCGCCTGGAGAAAGCCAATGCTGAAGCAGACCTCGAACTGGCGCGCAACGAGGCCAGGCTCGCCGAACAGGACCTGAAACGGGAGCAGGAGCTGGTGCGCCGCGGAACCCATTCCGACGCCGCGCGCGACCGGGCCGAAACGGCCTGGATCAATGCGCGGCGGAAGGCGCAGACCATCGAGAACCAGCTGGCGCTGTGGCCGGGTAACTATGCCGCGGCCGAGGCCAGGCTGCAGCAGCTTCGCGCGCAGCGCGGGGAAGCACAGCTCAGTCTGGAGCACGCGGAGGTTGCGGCTCCCTTCAACGGTAGGGTCCTGAGCCGGCTGGTGGAAGTCGGTCAGTTTGTCACCACCGGAACGGCCCTGGCAGAGATCTACGATACCGGCGTCATGGAGATCCCGCTCGACATCCCGCTGGAGGATTTCCAGTGGCTCGAATTCCCGCCCGCCGAGAACGGGGCGCCCGTCCGCGGCGCGAAAGCCGGCGCCGAAGTGAGGATGAGGGTCGGCTCGCAGCGGCAGACCTGGAAAGGGGCGGTCTCGCGGGTGGAGGGGCAGATCGACCGGGCGACGCGCACGGTCGGCGTGTTCGTCGAAGTCAGGGAAGAAGGCCGGCTGGGCGCCGGCGCGCCGCTCGTCCCGGGAGCCTTCCTGGAAATCGCCATCGAAGGGAAAGTAGCAGAAAACGTGATTGTGCTGCCGCGGGGAGCGGTGGACCAGAATGACATCGTTTACCTCGTTGCAGAGGGAAAACTCCAGTCGCGGCGCGTGGAGGTCCTGCGCGTCTCCGGGAGCCAGGCCTATATCACCCAGGGAATTGAGCCGGGCGACCTCGTTGTCGTCTCCCCGATCGGCGCCCCGGTGGAGGGCATGGTCTTGAGGCCGATCCTGAAAGACCGTCCCGGGGAACAACCCGGGCCTGGCGCGGAACGGCGGGAAGATCTGCCATGAAACCTTTGGCCCGCTGGTCTGCGCGCACCCCGGTATCCGCCAATGTCCTGATGGTCCTCATCATTGCCGGGGGGCTGTTCTCGTTGATGCGGATGCGCCGCGAGATGTTCCCCGAATTCGTCCTGGACTTCATCACCATCTCCATCCCCTATCCCGGTGCCAGCCCGGAAGAGGTAGAAGAAGGGATCTGCATCAAGGTCGAGGAGCAGATCGATGGGATCGACGGAATCAAGAAGATCAGGTCCTCCGCCAGGGAAAACGTCGGTGTGGTGATCGCCGAACTCGAAACCGGCACCAACCAGATGAAGGTCTTCAACGACCTCAAGAACCGGGTGGACCAGATCACGACGTTTCCGCTCGAAGCCGAAGAGCCGGTCATATCGAGTTTTGTCTTCAGACGCCCGGCGATCAACGTCGTGATTTTCGGCGATGCGGGCGAAGGCGTGCTCCGCAAAATCGGCGAGAGCATCCGGGATGGACTGACGGCGACGGGCGAGATCACAGATGCCGGCCTTGCGGGCGTGCGCAATTACGAGATCTCGGTGGAGGTGAGCGAGGCGGCGCTTCGCCGCTACGGCCTGACGTTCGACGACGTATCCCGGGCCATCTCCCGCGCCAGCCTCGACCTGCCCGCCGGCGTCCTGAAGACGCCGGGCGGGGATATCCTGCTGCGCGCCAAGGGGCAGCGGTATTCCGGGAGAGAGTACGAGGACATACCGCTGGTGACGCTGCCCGACGGCGCCATCATCACGGTCGGACAGGTGGCCAAGGTCGTGGACGGTTTCGAGGACGTAGACCGCTACTCCCGCTACAAGGGAAAACCGGCTGTGACGGTGCAGGTCATGCAGACGGGACACCAGGATGTCATCACGGTCGTCGATGCCGTGAAACGGTACATCGCGGCGAGGCGCGCCGAACTTCCCGAAGGGATCGGCATCGCAACCTTCCAGGATTCATCCGATCCCGTGCGCAGCCGCATCAATCTGCTGGTGACCAACGGCTTGCAGGGCTTCATGCTCGTCTTCCTCGTCCTCTGGCTGTTCCTGCGGTGGAGGCTGGCCTTCTGGGTGGCGCTCGGCATCCCGATATCCTTCATGGGCGCCTTCTGGGTGCTGAAGGCAGCCGACGCGACGATCAACATGCTCTCGCTCTTCGCCTTCATCATGGCGCTCGGCATCGTGGTGGACGACGCCATCATCGTGGGCGAAAACATCCATGCCCACCGGCGGCGCGGGGCCTCGCCCTACCGGGCCGCGGTGGACGGCGCCGCGGAGGTCGGCTGGCCGGTGGTGAACTCGGTGCTGACCACCTGCGTGGCGTTTGCCCCGCTGTTTTTCGTCAGCGGGATCATGGGGAAGTTCATCGCCGTCATGCCGGTCGCGGTCATTGCCACACTGCTGGTCTCGCTGGTCGAGGCGTTCCTGATACTGCCCACCCACCTGAAGGAGTCTTTCGAAAAGCAGGCGACAAGGGAGGTCGTGAACGAAACGGCGGAGCGGCGGCGGAAAAAGATCAATGAGACCATCCAGAGGTTCATCGACAGGGTTTACACGCCGGCATTGATCCCGTCGCTGCGCAACCGCTATCTCACGGTTGCGCTCGCCGCCGCGGGAGTCATGGTGAGCATCGGGCTGGTGACGGGCGGGCGGCTGGGCTTCGTTCTTTTCCCGAAGATCGACGGAGACTATGTCTTCGGCAAGGTCATCTTCCCGCAGGGCACCCCGGCCGCCACCACGGAAGCCGCCCTCGAGAAGATCGAAGAGTCCATGTGGCGCGTAGAGGAAAAGCTGAAACCGCGGCTGGAGGAAGGTGAGCAGCTGGTCAGGCACATGGTGACGTCGCTGGGGGACATCTCCCGGCAGGCCAGCGAAGAGGGGGTGACAGGGGCGCACGCCGGGCAGGTGTATGTGGAGTTGCTCACCACGGAGCGGCGCCGGATTCCGGCACAGGAGATCATGGAGCTCTGGCGCGAGGAGACGGGCGAGATCCCCGGGACCGAGCAGCTGATGTTCGAGGAGGCGGAGCACGGACCCGGCGGCGCGCCGATTGAAGTCCGCCTGGTGGGCCAGAACCTCAGAAACCTCGAGACTGCAGCGGAGGAGCTCAAAAAGGAACTGGCGACCTACGCGGGCGTGTTCGACATCCGCGACGACTTCCTCCCCGGCAAATGGGAGATCAAGGTCAAGGCTCGCCCCGAGGCCAGGAACCTGGGGCTCAATCTCGGCGACATCGCCCGGCAGGTGCGCCAGGGTTTCTATGGCGACGAAGCCGTCCGAATCCAGCGGGGCCGCGACGATGTGAAGGTGATGGTCCGGTACCCGGCCGAGGAGCGGCGCTCGCGCTCGTCGGTGGAGGGGATGCGCATCCGGACACCGCAGCGGGGGGAGGTGCCTCTCGCAGAAGTTGCGGAAATCGAGTTCGGCCGCGGCTACTCGACCATCCGGCGCGTAAACCGGCAGCGGGCGCTGACGGTCACGGCCGACATCGACGAAACGCTCGCCAACGCCGAGGAGATCATCGGGAGCCTCTCGCGGGAAGGCTCCCCGGCAAACGGGAACGGCGCCAACAAGGGGGGGCTCCTGAAGGGGAATCCGGCTCGGGAAGGCTTCCTGCACCAGCTGAAGCGCCGGTACCCGGGCATTTCCTTCGACCTCGAGGGCCAGGCCAGGGAGTCGCGCGAGTCGGTGGCCAGCCTGCTGAACGGGTATGTCTATGCGCTGCTTGCGATCTTCTGTCTTCTCGCCGCCCAGTTTCGTTCCTACATCCAGCCCATCATCGTGATGTGCGCCATACCGGTTGCGCTGATCGGCGCGCTCTGGGGGCACCTGATCATGGGGTTGTCGCTCACGCTGCTCAGCCTCTTCGGGATCGTGGCGCTGTCGGGCGTGGTGGTGAATGACTCGCTCGTGCTGATCGACTTCATCAACCGCAAGATCGCGTCCGGGGCCTCGGTGGAAGAGGCCGTGGTGTGGGGCGGCCAGTCGCGGTTCCGAGCGGTCATTCTGACGTCCGCGACCACGGTGGCCGGGCTGGCGCCGCTGCTGTTCGAGCGGTCCCCGCAGGCGCAGTTCCTGATCCCGATGGCAGTCAGCCTGGCCTTCGGCCTGATCGCGGCAACGGTCATCACGCTCTTCGTGACGCCCGCGCTCTACCTCATCGTCGCGGATGTCAAAGCGCGCTTAGGATTCAGGGCGGTGCGCCCCGCAGTCTCCGAATCCTGAACGTGAGGCAGGAAAAGCGTTGCACGGAGATCCACCGAGGAGCACGGAGAACCACAGAGAAATTTGAAATAAAAATCTCCGTGGCTCTCCGTGCTTCTCAGTGGTTCTCTGTGTGACTGCCTTTTATTCCCAGATCTGGAGCGCTACCTGGCGAAGGCGGTCTGCAGGATCTCCTTTGTTTCATCGTTCTGCACGAAAGCCACGACGGCGAGGAGTTTACGGTCGAGCCTGCTGGTCCGCTCCTGCCACTTGAAACCCTCCCGCGATTTCTCGAATTCCGACAGGTAGGCCTCCAGGCTTTTTTCGAGCTCTGCGAGGTCCACCGACTCGGCGATCTCGAAGATCCCCGAATCGGGCAGCACGATTCCATCCTCGGGTCCGAGCATCCGGCGCACCACGAAGCGGTGGAAATGGACGCCGTTGCTCCCTGTGTAGTGCACCACCTCCTCGGCCAGGGCGAGTCGAATTCGATTCCGGCCGGGCGCCGGTTCGCGGCCGTCGCGCCAGCGCACGGCGCCGCTGACGCTCAGGAGGTCGCCGGCAATCGTCATGCCCAGGCCGCTGATTTTCAGCGACGGCTCCGCCGAGAGGCGCGGCTCGATCTTCCCGACGTAAACGTCGAACGTCCTGCGCGCTGCCTCGGTGGTTCCGCCGCCCACATGCCTGTCGGTTCCGTCGATGACCGCGGTCGGGGCGCCGGTGACACCGTAATATTTCGAGCGCCGCTCCGTATCCGGGTTGGTCATGGGGTCCGGTCCGGGGATGTGCACGTGGTGCTCCAGGATCACCACGGTGTCCCGGTTATACCGTTCGATCAGGCCGTCGAAGGCCTGGTTGGCTGCGACGCAGGGGCCGCACTGCGCCCCGGTGAACAACTCGGCCAGGACAACCTTCCCCGCGCCGGCCGCGGGCGCGGTGTAGTGGCCCGGCTCGAACGGCTTGGGTTTGGCCAGGAGGATGGCATCCAGAGCCTCGTGCAGGCCCTCGGTGCTTCCGTGCTTCCTCGCATAGCTCTTCTCCAGCGCCTCCTTCAGGGCTGCGCTGTGCATCCAGGCGGCGGCCTCGAAGAACGCCTGCAGCGCCTTCTCGTGGTCGTTCCGCTTCTCGTAGAGCTTCCCGAGCTGGAACCGTGCTTCCGAGCCGTGCTCGAGACCCCCCGCGTCGATCGCTCGGTGAAACCACTCTTCCGCCTGTTCCAGTTGATCACCGGCCAGGTAGACCTGCCCGAGGATCGACTGGTGCCGGGCGCGGAGCCGGGGCGCGGCGTCTTCGGGAAGCTCCTTGACCGCTCTCTGCGCGAGCTGCAGCGCGAGGTCGGGGAGCACCTTGTGGGTGAGCAGCCGCTCGGTGACGGCTGAGTAGTTGTCGAGGGCGCGGGCGGCCGGCATGCCCGGCGCCGGAGCAGATGTCTTCGCGAGGGCGGCCAGGTAGGCGTCAACGCGGCTCCGAATGCCGGCTTCGTCCACCGGTACCTGCCTCAGGTCGGATTCGAGCAGCGTGCGGTGGATCGTCGGCACGAAAGTGCTCTCCGGAAACTCGGCGAGGAACCGCTCCTGTGCCTCCCGCTGCTCCTTCGGTTCACGGATGAGGCTGATCAGCTGATACCGGGCGCGCTCCACGTAGCTGCTCTCCGGATAATCCGAGAGGAACGTCGCCAGCGCGGTCTTCCGCTGCTGAGGCTCCCTGATCCCCTGGGCTACCTGGAAGGCGGCCTCATCCCGCAGCTTGCTGGCGGGGAAATCGCTCAGGAACTTTTCCAGCGCCGCGCGGCGCGACGCTGCGTCCGTCTGGGCCATTGCCGCCTTGAGGGCGGCCCGGTCCTCCGCCTGGACTGGCGGTTCCTGGGCGGCGAGAGAGGGCAGGGTCAGTGCCAGTATCGCGATCCACAACAGGGCAGCCGATGCTCTCATACGTTTCTCCTCGTTACGCCTTCACCATGACGGCGGTCATTCATACCATACGACCAGCCGGGCGGGACATTTCAATCCGGTTCCACGTCGCGCGGGCTGCTACCTGGTTGCCGCCGGCGCTTTATCCGGGGATAATCCGGTTACCGCCACCGCTCGGCGCCCCCAACGGGCTTCCAGCCGGACCGAGGTTCGAAGTGCTGCCAGAGCAGGGAAGAGATGTTCCGGATGAGGGTGTAGCCCTCGTTCTTGGGGATCCAGGATGTGTCCTGCTGATTTTTTGTAATGATGCAGAAGACGTAGTCGCCCGACGGGGCGTTGACCAGGACGACTTCCGAGCGGGACCGGCTGACGGCCCCCTGCTTGGAGGCGGCCTGGACCGTCGGCGGGATCTGCGAAAGAGCCTCCTTGTTCCAGTAGATCCTTGTGAGGGCGCGGTACATTTCGTCGCTGGCAGCCGGGCTGACCGCTTTTCCCTCGCGGATACGCACCAGGAGGTCGGCCATCTCGCGAGGCGTCGTCTGTCCCCAGCCGTAAGCCTTCCAGTCCTCCTCGCGCCCGGGAGTTCTGGAATTTACCCGGGTTCCGGCAAAGCCGTTGGCCTCCAGCCATTTGTTGACCGCCGCGCCGGTCCCGGCCAACTGCTGGCACCACAGGGAGGCCGTGTTGTCGCTCATCGTGATCATCAGCATCACCAGTTTGCTGAGCCTGATCTGCTCCCCGTCCTTGAACGAGCCGAGAATGTCCTCGCCCGCGTACAGCATGGATTCGCGGTAGGTGAGTATCGAACGGTAGTCGATCTCGCCGCGTTCGATGCGGTCGAAGAGCGCGGCCATGATCGGAACCTTGATCATGCTGGCGGTCGGGAAGAGTTCATCCGCTCGGATGGATACGGACCGCCCGGTGCGCAGATGGCGGACGTACACTCCGACATCGCCGCGGAAGCCTGCGAGGGCCTTTTCGATTCTGCTGCGAAGGGCGGCGTCCTCCGTTTCGGCCGCCCGGCCGCGCATTGCACAGGCCGGATGAAGGGCGGCCAGGATCAGGATTGCGATGGATACGTCTCTCTGGAACTTGCGCATCGGCAGTCTCCTTATATGCGAGGTCATGGATGCGTGATGATACCCTGCCCGGCCTGAGAATGATACGTGGCGGCCGGGTTCAGATGGCGGGGGATTTGCCCGGAAATTGAGACTAAGCGCGGGGCCGCGCATAGGTTTTTGTGGTAAGGTGTGGGCGCTTTCGGATGATCACTCCGCATCATGAAGATAGGCATTGATCTGGGAGGCACCAAGGTAGAGGGCGTTGCCCTCGGCACGGACGGCTCCGAACTGCTGCGGCGGCGTGCGCCCACGCCGCGGGACGACTACGCGGCCACGGTTGCGGCCGTGGCCGATATGGTCCGGCAGATGGAAACGGAGCTGCGGGCGACCGGCACGGTGGGGATCGGAATGCCGGGCGCGATCTCGCCCGCTACCGGCCTGGTCAAAAATGCCAATTCGGTGTGGCTCAACGGGCGGCCTCTGCTCGAAGATCTCGAACACACGATCGGCCGAAAAATCCGGCTGGCCAACGACGCGAACTGCTTCGCCCTCTCCGAGGCGCACGACGGGGCGGGCGCCGATCATGAAGTGGTGTTCGGCGTGATTGTGGGGACGGGGACCGGCGGGGGCGTGGTTGTCCGCCGCAGTGTGTTGACCGGTCCCAATGCCATTGCCGGTGAGTGGGGACACAACCCCCTGCCTTGGCCCGCCGCCGGGGAGTGGCCCGGGCCGCCCTGCTATTGCGGGCGGTCGGGCTGCATCGAGACGTTTCTCTCGGGACCCGGCCTGGCCCGCGACTACCGGACTGCGACCGGGAGGGAGTTGCCGCCCGAAGAAATCGTGCGCCGCGCGGAAGCGGGCGAGGACGCCGCAGAGGCTTCCCTGCTCCGCTACGAAGACCGCATGGCCCGGGCGCTTGCCGGAATCCTGAACGTGCTCGATCCGGATGTCATTGTCCTGGGCGGCGGCATGTCGAACCTGAAGAGGCTCTACGACAGTGTGCCCCGCAAGTGGGGTCGATACGCTTTTTCGGATTCCGTCAGCACGCCTCTGGTTCCCGCGGCGCACGGGGACTCCAGCGGGGTTCGCGGCGCCGCCCGGCTCTGGTGACGGCGGTTATCCGCCTCGCTTGTTAGAATCCCGCCGCGCTCCCATGCCCCCTCGGATCGAAGGCGGCATGAATGTTCCCGGTCTTGGAGTTCCGCAGGATTGCGTGAACCCAGATATTTCGCGGTGTCCATCCCTGATTCTTGCGGTCCGCAAACTCCGCAAGCTTGTCCTTTCGTTCCGGCGCCGACACCGTGGCCAGGCAGGTCTCGATCTCGTAGTCCATCAGCGCCTCCAGGCTCACTTCCGAGGCCATGTTGAGCCCTTTCTTGATCAATTGAATGGAGAACAACGAGTTGGCGGCGATCTTCCTGGCCATAGCCAGCGCCTCATCCGTCAGTTTCTCGAGAGGAACCGCCTTGTTGATGAGGCCGATGCGCTCCGCTTCCTTCCCATCGATGTAGTCGCAGGTGAACAGCAGCTCCCTGGCTTTGCCGGGCCCCACCAGATCCTGGACAAGGCGCAGGGCGCCGCCGGTCACGGAGGAGGAGACACGGGCCTCGGGGGAGCCGAACTTGGCCTCCTCCGCGCCGATCCGGATGTCGCAGGCGAGCGCAAGCTCGTAACCGCTTCCCAGCGCAAACCCGTTCACGGCGGCAATTGTGGGCTTGGGGTAGCGGATGATCTGGCGGGAAACCTCCTGGAGCTGCTCCAGGTAATTCCGGTAAGCCTGCAGCGACCTGCCCTTGGATTCCTTGAGGTCCGCTCCGGTCGAGAAAGCTCGTCCCGCCCCCGTAAAGATCAGGGCCTTCACGCCGTCATCCTCGCTGGCGTCGGCCAGGGCCTGCTTCACTTCCAGCCACAGCCTCTGGTTCATGGCATTGAGGACCTGGGGGCGGTTCAGAGTGATTACGGCGATTCCTTCTTTTTTAAGCGTCGTTCGGGACAGGCGCCATAACCTCGAAATTCCGGCGGTTGGACCCGTATAAAAGCAGCAGCTATTTCGAGGTTATGGCGCCTGTCCCCGAAATCAGGCGGTTCAGTTCGACGTGGATCCGGGTGTTGGCCGGCCTGTCGCTGAAAACCATCAGGAAACGGTTTCCGTCCGGCGAAATGTCGTAATTCTGAAAAAGGGGAAACGCGCCTTTTGCGTACTGGTCCCGCAGGATGCGCCGGGCCGGACCGGGCGGGTCTTCGGGGTTGCCCGGTATCGGGGCAGCCATCAAACCCCTGATCGAGCGGAAATAGATCTCGTGCCCCGCCGGGGCCCACACCGGCTCCGTTCCCTCGGCGGTGGATACCTGCCAACGGCTTGCGGGACGGGGGAAACCTGCCGCATAGACATGGTTCAAACCGCCCTCGTCCGATGCGTAGGCGACCTGCCGTCCGTCGGGGGAAAAGACGAGTCCCCACTCTGCAGCGCCCGTCCGCAGGAAGGGTTCTGCCCTGCCGCCCGGGTGGAGCGGCATAATCCAGATATCCGCACGCGTGGAGGGATGGAACTCCGTGAAGGCGAGATAGCGGCCGTCCGGAGAGCAGCCCGTCGGCAGCTGCGGATGTTCGCCCCGGTGCAACAGCTCTGCCGGAGCGCTGCCGTCCGCGGGCATCCAGAACAGGCTCCACTGACCGCCACGGTCCGAGGCAAAGACCACCCTCTCGCCATCCGGAGTCCAGACGGGCATCGTGTTGCTCCCGCCCGAGGTCAGCAGGCTGAAGGAGCCGTTGGCGAGATTGGCAATCCACACCTCGGACCGGTTCTCCTCGGATTGAATGACCAGTGCGAGCCTCTGCCCGTCCGGGGCGAAGCGCGGGTAGGAGAAAAGACCGCGGCTCACCACAGCCCGCGTCGGGACCGCATGGCCGTCGGCCCAGACCAGCGACCGGAGGTAGTGATTGCTGTCTCTCGTGGCATAGGCAATCATGCCGTTCCCGGCAAGTGCGTAGCTGCCCGCCCACGAAGACTGGTCGATGGCGAGATCCGGGACCAGGCCGGCGGCGGAACCGTAGGCCTCCAGGCGGCCGGAGTCGAAGGGTATGGCCGCAAGGGCGTTGTCCCGCAGGAAGACCAGGCTCCCGGAGTCTGCGTATCGCGCCTGGGAGGCGTTTTCGAGCAGGATCCGGCGCATCCCGCTGCGGAGCGAGACGGAGGCCGTCCGAGCGTGCACCGGGGTGCCGGCCATGCCCGCCGTGAACATCACGGTTTCGCCGTCGGGCAACAGGGCGGGCCACCGGTGCGTAAACTCCTGGTCCTCCAGGTTCGTCAGCGGTTCGGGCGCTCCCCCGCCGGCCGGAACCTTCATGAGGCCCGAAAAGGAATCCGGTGAAAAAACAATCAGATCCTCCGGTGTCCAGGCGGCGCCCAGCCCGAAGGGTGCCGGGCAAATCGTCACCGGCTCCCCTCCCGTTCTGAGTATCTTCTTGAGCTTGGCGTCACGCGCGTCAAAGTAGCCGATCCAGGAACCGTCGGGCGAGAAAAAGGGGCTGTAGGCGCCGTCGGTGTTGGGCAGGGGGCGGCTTTCAAACTCATCCAGGGATCTGACAAACAACCGCGAAGCGCCGGATCCCTGGGCCGCAAAAACCAGGTAGGCCCCATCCCGCGAGAATGCGAGCGGATTTCCGCGCTGCGCCAGCGGAGCCTCGAGCGGGAGATCGATGAGGAATCTCAATACACGCGGGGGGGTGGGAACTTCGCGTGGCGTGAGCAGCCACCACGCAGCCCCGGCCGCGAGCAGACCCGCCAGGATGCCGCCGATCCCCCACAGGATCCACGCCTTCCCGGCCACAGGCGCTCCTGACGGTGCTGCCGGCGGCTCAGCGGACGCAGGTTGGCTCTCGCGCATATGTGGGTCGCACCGCTCCTCTGCCTGGGCACTCATTCGCCGCGGCGGCAGGCTCTCTCCGTGCGCGCCCGGAGCCGGACCCCGCGTCCGGCCGCAGGCAAGGAAACCGCAGCGGTTTTCCCCAGGCGGCCAAAGATGTTACCATAAAATAAAACCGGCATTTCCCGGGGAGCAGCCATGAAAGATGCAGGATCCGGAGGGTACTCCGAGACCGGGCGCTTGGTCGAACGCCAGATGCTCCTCTACCACGCGAGACTCCGTGCGCAGCGGGAGGGTCCCGCCGAGAGGAAATCGCCCAGGTACAGGTTTCTCACGATTTCGCGGGACGTCGGCTCCATGGGCGACACCATCGCCTCGGAACTGGCCGCGCAGCTGCAGTGGAACGTCTTCGACAGGGAAATCGTCGACTACATCGCCCAAAACAGCCACGTACGGCTGAACATGGTTCAGGACCTGGATGAGACTTCCAGAAGCCTGATTCACGACACGGTAGACCGCCTCCTGCGGCTGGCCCTCGGAGGATCCTTCGGCAAGGAAGAGTACCGGGAAGCGCTATTGAAGACCCTGGCGATGCTTTCCGCGCAGGGGTGCGCCATTCTTGTAGGGCATGGCGGCGCATTCGCCCTGGCCGGGCAACCGGGGCTGCACGTGCGGGTGACGGGCTCCCCCGAAGTCAGAATCGCCCGCCTGAGCAAGCGCTGGGTCGTCCCCCCGGAAGAAGCGGCACGAAGAATGCTCCGGATTGATGCGGAACGGCGCAGCTTCATCCAATACCATTTCAAGCAGACACTGGACAACACGCACTGCTTCGACCTTGTTTTCAACACCGATCGCCTCACGGTCGAACAGGTGGCGGCTGCCGTCATGTCGGCGCTGCAGGAGAAGGAACCGGTGTCCGTCACCCGGACCCAGCCGCGGCCGTCCGGTCGGGCTTGAGTTGCCCCGGCGGCTGCAGGCCAGATTGCGCCCGGACTTCCCGGGCTTCCGGCAGACCAGCGGCACGGAAGATCAAGTAGTGTTCGGTGGGTGCTTCTCGGCGGCCTGAATGCCTGGAAAACAGCCCGCGCCGCCCTTACAATCGGAACTCCACGTCATCCAAAGCCCCGAGAGGAGGAGAAAAATGCGCAGAAAGCTACACGACGGACGAAAGGACGGCCTGGAGCCCGTCTTCTCACTCAATCCCGACAAAATCGGCTCCTTTTCGGACCTGTTGACGGCCATGGGGCGCACCTCCTTCGGCGGCCGGCGGCTCGGGGAAGCATTCGAGGTCATGCAGGAGATGATCCTCGACCCGCAATGCTTCGTCGTGGCCACCTTCTCGGGGGCGATGACCATTGCCAAGATGGGGACCATCATCTGCCGCATGATCGATCACGGCATGATCAACGCAGTGGTCGCGACGGGAGCCCTTGTGGCCCACGGTTTCAGCGAATCCATCGGCTGCACCCACTACAAGGTCAACCCGGACGTCAGCGACAGGAAGCTCTTCGCCATGGGCTACAACCGCGTGTACGACACCCTCGAGATGGAGGCCAACCTCAACAGCGTCGAGAGGGTGGTGAGCACCACCCTGGAACGCATGCCCAAGGACGCGGTGCTCCACTCTGAGCTGATCACGCGCGAACTGGGAAGGACTCTTGCCGAGTATTACGAGGGGGACGGGATTCTGAAAAGCGCTTTCCTGAAGGAGGTGCCGGTCTTCATTCCCGCCTTCACCGACTCGGAGCTCGGTCTCGACATCGCCACGTGGACGATGAACCATCTCCAGAAAGCGAAGCGCGCACAGGTGGGCGGAAAGCGTCCGGTGCGCCTCGGGCTGCCGGATTGCCTGGCTGCAATCCCCGACTTCAATCCGTTCCTGGATCTCAACAGCTACGTGCGCAGAGTAACGAAGCACAAAACGCTCGGGATCTTCACCGTCGGCGGCGGGGTTCCGCGGAACTGGGCGCAGCAGGTCGGTCCCTACCTGGACATCATCAACTCGCGGCTGGGAACCAGTTTTGCCACGCCGCGCTTCAAGTACGGCGTGCGGCTATGCCCCGAACCGGACTACTGGGGGGGACTGAGCGGCTGTTCCTACTCCGAGGGCATTTCGTGGGGCAAATTCCTCCCGCGTGAAGAGGGTGGCCGCTACGCTGAAGTGCTGTCCGATGCCACGCTGGTATGGCCCTTGCTGGTGAAGGGACTGATCGAAGTTCTGGAAAAGGAAAAGGCCGGGCGGAAGGCCCGGGCTGGTCAAACGGGCAAACGGAAAAACCGGCGCTGAGACCTGCGGCAAGAGCAATGAGGCCGTCCCGCCGCTGCCGCGGACCTTTCCGGCAAGTTGGCCGGCGGGTCCCACCGGGGCCGGCCGGAACTGCTTTCTAATCAACCGTGATTGTGGGAAGATAGGCCCGGTCTTACAGTATTGATATTCTCGTGCGGGATCATTTCGCCCGGAACCTGGTTCCCCGTACCCGTTCCGTAGGGAGGACTCATGAATACACAATGGGCCCAGAGGTATGCGCAAAGGACCCAGCGCGTGCAGAGCTCGGTCGTGCGCGAGCTGCTCAAGTTTGCGGAGCGCCCAAACCTCATCTCCTTTGCCGGAGGTCTTCCGGCGCCGGAAGTTTTTCCATTAAAGGAATTTGCCGAGGCTGCGGAAAGGGTCCTGCTCGAAAACGGAACCAAGGCCCTGCAGTACAGCCCGACTGAAGGATGCATCGCGCTGCGCGAGATGATTGCCCGGCACACGGCCCGCTACGGGATAGTCGTGGAACCGGACAGCATCTTGCTCACCAGCGGAAGCCAGCAGGCGCTCGATCTCCTGGGCAAGGTGTTTCTCAATCCGGGGGACCGGATCGTGGTGGAACGGCCGACCTATCTCGGAGCTCTGCAGGCGTGGAACATGTACCAGGCGCAGTACGAAGGCGTGCGCATGGATGAGGACGGCATGTGCACGGACGAACTCGAGGCGGCCATGCGGTCCGGACCGAAATTCGTCTACGTTCTGCCCAATTTTCAGAATCCCACGGGGGTGACGCTTTCGCTGAAGCGGCGTCAGGAGCTCGTGGAGATGGCGGATCATTATGGGGTGCCGATCGTCGAGGATGATCCCTACGGGCAGCTCAGGTTCGAAGGGGAGCACATTTCGCCCGTATTCGTCCTCGATTCCCAGGCGCGGCAGGGGAACCACAACGGCAGCAACGTCATATACCTCAGCACCTTCTCGAAAACGCTGGCCCCGGGCCTTCGTTTGGGGTGGATCATCGCTCCGATCGAGGTGATCCGGAAATTGGTACAGGCAAAGCAGGGAACCGACCTGCACACCGGAACCTTCGTTCAGATGGTGGCGCACGAGATTGCGCACGGCGGCTTCCTGGACCGGCACGTGCAGCACATCCGCGCGGTCTACAGCGAGCGGCGGGACGTCATCCTGGAAGCACTGGGCAAGCACATGCCGCCCGGCGTCACCTGGACGAAGCCGCAGGGCGGGCTTTTCATCTGGGCCATTCTCCCCCGGCACCTGGATGCCACCGAGATCCTGCAGGATGCCATCGAACACGGCGTGGCCTTTGTCCCCGGCTCGGCCTTCTACGACGACGGCTCGGGCAGGAACACGATGCGAATCAACTTTTCGAATGCCTCGCCCGAGAAAATCGTGGAGGGAATGCGCCGCCTCGGCCAGGTCCTCAAAAAGGCACTGAGCAAGGCATAACTGCAAGATCTTGCCCCAGGTGCGAAGATCACTCCGCGGGTGCGGCTCCTCGCTGCCCGATCTGCCGAGCCCGCTTGCCGGCGGGGAGTCCACGGAGCCCGGAGCGACAGCGACGGGTCGCGTCGCGCGATTGGGTCGCCCGACCCCTCACTGCCGTTCGGGGCTCCGTTTACGACGCCCCTTCAACCCGGCTTTCCTCGGTGGTTCCACGTTGCTGTATCTGCCAATCGTGCTTGCCGGCGGGGAGTCCACGGAGCCCGGAGCGGCAGCGACGGGTTGCGTCGCATGATTGAGCTGACCGACCGCGCACTGCGTCGCTTCAACCCGGCTTTCCTCGGTTGCAGCTATGCCACGCTGTGCCTTGAGGGGACCGGATGGTGTGGACGGCTAATCCGGGGTCAGTTTCTTGTAACGGATGCGGTGCGGCTGATCCGCCAGGGAGCCCAGCCGGCGCCGGCGGTCGGCTTCGTACTCCTCGTAGTTGCCCTCGAACCAGACCGTTTTCGAATCCCCTTCGAACGCCAGCATGTGCGTTGCGATCCGGTCGAGAAACCACCGGTCGTGACTGATCACCACGACGCAGCCCGCGAAGGAGAGGAGCGCATTTTCGAGCGATCTCAGCGTGTCCACATCCAGGTCGTTGGTGGGTTCGTCCAGCAGCAGGAGGTTGCCGCCGCTCTTGAGAAGCCGCGCGAGGTGCACCCGGTTGCGCTCGCCGCCCGACAGGTCTTTCACACGCTTCTGCTGATCGGAACCCTTGAAGTTAAAGGCGGCCGCGTAGGATCTTGCCGGGACCTCCCGCTGACCCACCTTGACGACACTGAGGCCATCGCTGATTGCCTCCCAGACCTGCTTTTCGCCGTCGAGGCTGTCCCGGCTCTGGTCGACGCAGGCCGGTATGACCGTCTCACCCAGCCGGAGGGATCCGCTGTCCGGGCTTTCCTCCCCCGTGATCATCCGGAAAAGCGTGGTTTTGCCGGCGCCGTTGGGGCCGATCACGCCGACGATGCCGCCCGGCGGCAGCGAAAAACTCAGGTCCTCGATCAGGAGCCGGTCGCCGTAGCCCTTGCGGAGGTTTTTTGCCTCCACCACGACATCGCCCAGGCGCGGGCCCGGCGGGATGTGGATTTCGGTGGCCTCGGCGCGCTTCTCGGCCTCCCTCTCCTCGGCGAGCAGCTTCTCGTACGCATTGAACCGCGCCTTCCCCTTGGCCTGGCGCGCCCTTGGAGCCATGCGGATCCACTCCAATTCCCGCTCCAGCGTCCTCCTCCGGGCGCCCTGTTGCTTCTCCTCCTGGGCGAGGCGGGCGGCCTTCTGCTCGAGCCAGGAGGAGTAGTTGCCTTGCCAGGGTATGCCTTCGCCGCGATCCAGCTCCAGAATCCAGCCGGCCACGTTGTCGAGAAAATAGCGGTCATGGGTGATGGCCACCACCGTTCCCGGGTAGTCCTTTAGATGGCGCTCCATCCATGCCACCGACTCGGCGTCGAGGTGGTTGGTGGGCTCGTCCAGGAGCAGGAGGTCGGGGCGCTGCAGGAGCAGCCGGCAGAGCGCCACCCTGCGCTTCTCCCCGCCGGAGAGCACGCGCACCTCGGTGTCGCCCGGGGGGCAGCGCAGGGCGTCCATGGCCATTTCCAGCGTCCTGTCTATCTCCCAGCCGTTGCAGGAGTCTATGGCATCCTGGATGCGCGCCTGCTCCGCCAGCAGTTTGTCCATCTCCGCCTCGGTCATCTCGCCGGCGAACCGCTCGTTGATCCGGTCGAAAGCCTGAAGCAGGCCCCTCACTTCGCGCAGGCCGTCCTCCACATTGCCCAGCACGTCCTTCGACGGGTCGAGTGCGGGTTCCTGCGGCAGGTAGCCGATGCGCACGCCTTCCGCTGGAAAGGCCTCCCCGCCGAACTCCGTGATGTCGCCCGCCATGATCCTCAGGAGCGTGCTTTTCCCAGATCCGTTCAGGCCGATCACCCCAATCTTGGCGCCGGGGAAAAAAGAGAGCCAGATTCCCTTGAGCACTTCGCGGTTTGGCGGATAGACTTTCCGCAGGTTTTTCATTGTAAAGATGTATTGGTAGGCCACGGTAATCTCCTCTTCTGCGCCCCGGGGGGCGATGATCAGAACCCGCAAAGCATTCCCCATCCCGCCCCCGGGGTCAAAACAAATCGGCGCCGGCCGGGCCTTTTCCCCCAGCACGCGCGCGCCGCACGATTTGACTAATTTCACCCCGCCGGAATGACGATAGGGATTGGGAATCCAGGAGTAATGAATGTGAGCCCCAGGGACGGCGCTTCGAATGCCGCGAGGCTGCCCGGAAGGGGTGTAAAGCCTCTGCCCGTCCCGAATTCGCTCCATATCCAGGGGACTTTATGACGTCTTACGGCGAAGCCGCCAACTGGGTGGCGGTTATGCTTTCACCCGACGCCCTCATCCGCTCCATCTCGCCCAATTCCGAAAAAATCACGGGCTACCCTGTCGGGGACCTGGTGGGACGCCCCATTACCCAGATTCTCACCGACCGCTCCCTCTTCGAGGTGCCGCAGATGCTCCGCATCTCGCGGGAGACGGGTATCTGGGAGGGCAGCCTCACGCACAGGGACCGCAGCGGCAACGCGATCCCATCGCGGGCGTGCCTGTCGTCTCTTCACGGTCCCTGCGAGACCGACGGCGGGTATCTTCTCCTCTCGGCGCCGGCAACCCCTGCACCCGGCGCGGAAGGCGGAGCGATTCTCGAAGAAGTGGCGCTCAAGCTGCGCAACATCACCCACGAACTGAACAACCCCCTGGCCATCGTCATGGGCTTCACGCAGCTCATCCTGCTCAACGGTCAGTGCGAGGGCAAGATGCGAATGGACGTGGAGCGGCTGTATTCGGAAATGAGGCGCCTGATCCAGGTGGTGGAGAAGCTCCACGCATATGCCGTCTCCCTGCAGGACCGGGCCGAAACGTCCCATATCGGCAGGGCCTCCTGAGCCGCCCGGGTTCCCGCACCACCGCCACGTAGAGATATTCTCCCCGTGCGGAAAGAAGTGGGGATGGTCTTCTGCACCCCACCGCAAGATCGCTTGCCCACCGGAGATTCGGCAGGGAGACGCTACGAGCCGATTCCCACCACGCGCTCGATGACCCGGTTGTTGATCCGTATCTTGCCCGCCTTTTCGAGATTGTCGGTCATCCGCTTGATGTACTCCTCGAAGTAGGCCTCGCGCCACCGCAGCAGAAGGCTCTGCCGCGTTTCCTGCCTCTCCTGCGAGAATTCGGCCTCGTCGAAGGGTGTGAGGGAGAGCAACTGGATCACCGCCGTCTGCTCTCCGCCGGCAACCGCGATGGGAGGGCTCACGCTGCCCACGGAAAGCCTGAAGACCTCCGCATTCAAGGCGGGGGTGTGGGGGATGTCGCTCGACGGGGAGCCGGCGCGCTTGAAGGGATCGCTGCTCTTGGGCTGGAAGCCCGCGGCGCGGGCCGTCTTTTCCAGGTCGCCGGTCTTTGCGGCCTCGTCCGACAGCCTTGCGGCCTCCGCCTTCATCAGCTCCTCGGATTTCGAGGCCACGAAATCCTTTTCGACGGCCTCTCGGACAGCGGAAAACTCCGGCGCGCGCGGCAGCCTCACTTCGGCCAGCTGAGGCACGGCGTAGCCGGAGGGGATCTGGATTGACTTGCCCACCGACTTGACTTCCTGGAGCGAGAAGATCTCGTCCAGCAGCGGCTGGGAGATCCCGGCCTCGTAGGGATCGGAGGTCCTCGTCAGCAAGCCGGTGTCCTTCACCTCGGCGGGCACGCCGAGCTTCGCGGCAACGGCTGCGAGGCCGGCTTCCTTGACCATCGTCTCCTCGGCCTCCTTGGCCTTGCTCTGGGCGATCGCCGTGGCCTTGTTGTACCGGACGGTGCGCTCAACGGATTCCCGGTTTGCCTCCAGGGAGGGCGATTCCCGCTTCAGTACCTTGATGATATGGAATCCATACTGCGTTTTCACAAGGCCGGAGACCTGCCCCGGCGGCAGCGAGAAGGCCGCGTCTTCAAACTCCCTGACCATCTGCCCGCGCGGGAATGATCCCAGATACCCGCCCTGCTGCGCCGATCCCGGATCCTCGGAATTGACCCTGGCCAGCTCAGCGAAGTCCTCTCCTGCACGGATCCGGTTGAGGACGGCTTCGGCCTTGGCCCGAACCTGGGCCTCTGTCGACGGGTCGTTCACGGCGAACAGGATGTGGCTGGCTTCCACCAGTTCCCCTTTCTGCTCGCGGTTCCACTCCTCGATGATTTCCTGGTCGGTGACCTGGACTGTCGGAACGATACCGGAGATGGAAACCAGAAGGTATTCCGCGCGCCGCTCCTCCTTGGTGAAATACTTCTGCGTGTTGGCCTCGAAGTAGGCGCGGAGTTCGGAATCGGCCGTGTTGACGCGCTTTTTGAAGTCCTCCCGGTTCAGCAGGACGTAGCGGATCCGGGCCTCCTGCGTCGTCCGGGCGAATTCCTCCCGCAGCTGGGATTCGGTAACCTCGAGCGAGTCGGAAATAATGGCCGAGAGCTTCCGCGCCAGGAGCATCTGGCGGATGCCCTGCTCGAACTCCTCCACCTCGATCCTGTTGGCTGCAAGCAGAGCCTTGTAGCGCTCGACTCCGATGAAGACACCGCCTTCCTGCAGGTTCGGGTTGCCCTCGATGGCCCTGCTTATTTCCTCCGGGGTCACCTCGAGGCCGAGCCGTTTCGCCGCGTAGGATACTACCCGCACGTTGATCAGGGCAGTGAGCGCCTGACGCTCGATGCCGAGGCTTCGGAGGATCTCGGGATCGATGTTGCCCCGGCTGCCGGAGGTGTAGTTTTCGATCATACGGCGGTAAGCGTTGTAAAACTCCTTCACCGAGATCGGATCGCCGTCCACGGTGGCAACGACGTTCTCGCTGCCGCCGCCCCCGATGTTCTGCCCGGGCACGAACAGGAGGAGCATGCCCATGCCCAGGCTCACGATGACAACCCACAGAACCGCTTTCAGCCGCTTCTTGCGGCGCATTATGTCCAACATTTCAGGCTATGACCTCCGGCTTAGAGTCCAAAAAAGCGGCAAATTATAACACAGGCAGGCGCCTTGAAAAGAAAGTTATCCCCCGCCGCCGCAATCCTGACATGCTCCGAAGCTCCCGGGCCCCGGACAGCGTCCGGCGAGGAATGGTGCCTGTGGTCGGAAATCATAAATCATGATTTGACTGAATTTATGGGATTAGGGTTTTTCTTTTGGCACGGCGTTCCGATATAATAACCCGCTTCGAATTGTCCGATGAAGATGGATAGTCGGGGTTTTTGGACGGAGCAGTCTGCGCCCAGCGTGGGCGGAGTTTGCCGCCGGGCTGGTACGGGGATCTTGCCGCTGCGGCCCTCCCGCCGGCGCGGAAATTTGGAGTGGTGACATGGCCGAGCGACTGCGAATCGGGATCGTGTGCGGGGACCGGAAGCCGGAGCTTTTCCACGACCGGCTCGCGGCACAGGCTCCGTGGTCGATCGAGTTCATTCCCGCGGCTTCGGTCCCTGGTGGGCCGCAGGCGGTGCGGCCGGATTTCCTGGCTGTTCTATTTCCCCGGGAGGGCCGCTTCCAGGGCCTCAACGAGATACTGGCGAGGCGCTTTCCCGGGGCGGAGCTCATAGGCTACTTGAACTCCAGCGCTCCATCCTCCGGCATCCAGCGGACGGATGACGGACTCCTGTTCGTGCACCTGCCGATGAATTATGCGTTGGCCGAGCACCTCTTCGAAAACCTGTCGCGGATCAGCGCCTACCGGAGCGAAGTCGCCCTGGCCAGGCAGCGGGAGGGGAATACGCGCGAGTTTTTCGATTCCTTCATGGACCTCGTGGAATCCACGTGGAATGCGGATCACCGAAAACACGCCATGAAGGCGCTCATGGACAAACTCCTGGCGAGGCTCCAGGCGGAGGTCTGTTCGGTGTACCTCTACGCGGAGGGCGGTTCGGGGCTCGATCGCGTGTACAGCACCGGCAGCCCCGCGGAAATGGACCTTTTTGACCACCAGCTCAACGCTCCGCTGGTGGAGGCGGTCGTTTCGACCGGGGCACCCCGGGTGCACAACGACTTTGCCTTCGAGATCCAGGTTCCCTTCAGCGGCGAGAGCTTCGCGGTGCGCTCGCTGCTCTGCATGGCGCTGAAGCGCAAAGGCGCGACGATCGGCGCGATCGAGATCCTGAACCGGAAGTCGGGCGGCTTCACCGCCGCTGACGAAGAACTGGTCCGGATGCTGGTGGAGCCGATCGCCGTGGCCGTGACCACCGTCCGGATGTTCGACAGCTCCGAGAGGCTGTCGATTACCGACGACCTGACCAACCTGTACAACCACCGCTACCTGATGCAATACCTCGAGACCGAAGTCCGGCGCTGCCTGCGCTACAAAAAGAAAGTCTCCCTGCTCTTCATGGACATCGACGGGTTCAAGCGGATCAACGACACCTACGGGCACATGGTGGGAAGCCGGGCGATCTCGGAGCTGGGCCGGCTGCTGCGCAGCCTTCTCCGGGACACCGACATCGTCGGCCGGTACGGCGGGGACGAGTTCATCGTGATCCTGCCGGAGACGCCTCTGAACGGAGCTCTCGTGATCGCCGAACGCATCCGGAAGAACGTAGAAGACTACGATTTCCTCGTGCACGAAAAGAGCGTACAGCTCACGGTGAGCGTGGGCGTGGCCAACTGCCCCAAGCACACGTATACGGCAGAAGGTTTGATCAAGAAGGCGGACGCGGCGATGTACCGCGCCAAGGCTTTATCCAAGAACACTATCAAAGTGGCGGTATAGGTGATTATGGCATTCCGGTCTTTGTTTGGTTTTTTTTCGAGCGATCTGGCAATCGACCTGGGGACCGCGAACACGCTCGTGTTCGCCAAGGGCAGGGGCATCGTGGTGAATGAGCCGTCCATCGTCGCCCTGGACAGGAACAACAAGAAGGTCCTGGCGGTGGGGCACGCGGCGAAGGAGATGCTGGGCCGGACGCCCGCGGACATCGTGGCGGTCAAGCCGATGAAGGACGGCGTTATCGCGGATTTCGATGTGACCGAGGTGATGTTGAAATACTTCATCAAGCAGGCGCACCGGCGGAATCACCTTCTGAGCCCCCGAATCGTCATCGGCATTCCCTCCGAGATCACGCAGGTGGAAAAGCGAGCGGTCCAGGAATCCGCTCTCCGCGCGAGGGCAAGCGAGGTCTTCCTGGTGGAGCAGGCCATGGTGGCGGCAATCGGCGCCGGCCTGCCGATCACCGAGGCCTGCGGCAACATGATCGTGGACATCGGCGGGGGGACGACCGACATCGCGGTGATCTCGCTTTCGGGCGTGGTTTACAGCCGCTCGGTCCGGGTGGCCGGCAACGAAATGGACGAGGCCATCATCCAGTACATCAAGCGGAAACACAACCTGCTGATCGGCGAGAGGACCGCCGAGGCCATCAAGATCCAGCTCGGTTCCGCCGCACCCCTGGATGGACCGGTGACGCTGGAGGTCAAGGGGCGGAACCTCATCGAGGGTGTTCCGAAGACCGTGTCGGTGTCCGACGAGGAGATTCGGGAGGCGCTCGGAGACTGTCTCGGCATCATCGTCAACGCCATCAAGGTGGCGCTCGAGCGCACGCCGCCCGAGCTCTCGGCCGACCTCATGGACCGCGGCATCGTCCTGACCGGCGGGGGCGCTCTGCTGAAGCAGCTGGACAAGCGAATCTCCGACGAGACCGGGCTGCCGGTGTTCATTGCGGAAGACCCCCTCTCCTCCGTGGTGGTAGGAACAAGCAAGATGCTCACCGACATCGGCCTCCTCAGGAGGGTATGTGCCCGTTGAACTGGCCCCGAAGGGCAGGGAGATCCGCAGCGTCTGGGTGCTCGTTTTCCTGCTCTTCGTGCACCTGCTGCTCATCTCGGTGCAGGTGCGAAGCCCCTCGGGAGCCATCCTGCTCAAACAGTGGGCGCTGACCCTGGGGACGCCGCTGCTGAACCTCTCCGTCGCCGTGGGGACCGCCGCGGAAGGGGCCTGGACACGGTATGTCTGGCTTCGGGGAGCGCGCGAGGAGAATCTCCGGCTGCGGGAGTCCGTTCGGGCTCTATCCCTGCGCGAAGCCGAATACCGCGAACTCAAACAGCAGAACCTGCGGCTCCGAAGCCTGCTGGAGTTCGCGGAAAGCCTGCCCCTGAAGGGGAGGAGCGCACAGGTGACGGGTCGAGCCCCGGGTTACCTGGCCGGTACCCTTCTCATCGACCGCGGCTCAACCTCAGGCCTGCGACCGGACCTGCCCGTGGTGACGGCCGAGGGCGTGGTCGGCAGAACCGTGCTGGTGTCGCCGATCGGATCCCAGGTGCAGCTCATTACCAACACGGATGCGGCCGTCGGTGTCCTGGTGCAGCGCACGGGCATTCCGGGCGTCGCCCGCGGCATGGGTTCCCGCACGATGGAGGTTTCCTACATCAGCAACACCGAGCAGGTGGATGTGGGAGACCTGATAGTGACCTCGGGCCTGGACGGCATCTACCCGCGCGGACTCCCCGTGGGCAGGGTCACGGAATCGAAAAAGGGAAATCTGGTTTACCGGCACATCGTGGCGGAGCCGGCGGCCGACCTGATGCGCCTGAGCGAGGTCCTGGTGCTCCTCGAAAACCGCTGGCCTGAGGCCGGGCAGCAGTAAAGGGGGCTCGATCATTCCATGGAGAGCAAAAGAGCCGACCGCGCGATCCGGCGCCGGATCTCCATAGTCGAAGTGCCGGCATGAAGTACCTGGTCCTTGCCGCGTCATCGTTGCTGGTCGTGGTCGTGCAGATGATCGCGGGCAGGATCGTGTTCCTGTTCAATTTCCTCGACCTGTCCCTGCTCCTGATCGCGTACTGGGCGCTTTACCGCAACCGGATGGAAGCGCTTTTCGCCGGTTCCATCACGGGCATCCTGCTGGACGCTTTTCTCGGCTGGCCCTTGGGCTATCATGGTTTCGGAAAAACGCTGGCGGCGTTCGCCCTGGGCCGGGCGAGCAAGCACTTCACCTTGACGGGGCGGGCGATACGCTTCTTTGCCGTGGGCGCAGCTTCCCTGTTGAGCTCCGCCAGCGTGTTCCTGCTGCTGCTGGCGCTGCAGCGCTCGACAGAGGCGCTTTTCCTGGGAGCCGCTTTGGTCCAGGCGCTGTTCACGGCGCTCGTCGCGGTGGCACTCCTGGCCGGGGTAGATGCCTACGCCTCGGCCAGGGCCGGCGGGGTGGCTGAATGAGCCAGATCGATGAAGTCAACCGGCAGCTTTTGCAGCAGCGCCTGCGCTGGCTGTATTTGCCCGTGATCGTGATCTTCCTGCTGCTGGCCGCCCGGCTCTGGCAGCTGCAGATCATCCAGGGCGCCGGGTTTGCGGAGCAGGCGGAACGCAACCGCGTGCGCCAAGTGACGCTGGTTGCTCCGCGCGGTACGATTCTTGACCGGAACCACACCCCGCTCGTCGAGAACCGCCCCTCGTACAACATCCTGCTCTACCGGGAGTTCGCGAAAGACCTGGCGCGCACGGGAAGCTTCCTGGTGGAGAAGCTCGGCATCGACCCGGGCGACCTCGAGGGCATCTTGAAGCGGAGCCGAAGCACGCCGCTCTACCGCCCCCTGGTGGTGAAAGAGGATGTCGGCATGGAGGAAATCTCCGTGGTCGAGGCTCACCGGCTGGATCACGCCGAGATCCAGCTGGGTCCACAGCCCCGCAGGCTCTACCGGTACGGCGGTCTTGCCGCCCACGTGCTCGGGTACGTGGGGGAAGTATCGGATGGTGAATTGCAGGCCGCGGTTTTCCCGGAGGCCGCGGCCGGCGACATCGTCGGCAAGTCGGGGGCGGAGAGGTTCTACAACAAGCTGCTGACGGGCAAGGATGGGAGAAAGCGGGTCCTGGTGGATAGCCTCGGACGGGAGACAGGCTTGATGGACCGCGTGGAGGCCCAGATCGGCGGGGAGCTGAAACTGACGCTGGACCTCAACCTGCAGTTGACGGCCGAGGCGCTGCTGCGGGACAAGGTCGGAGTGATTGTCGCCATGGATCCCCGCTCGGGGGAGATCCTGGCAATGGCAAGTTCGCCGGCGTTCGATCCGAACCGCTTTGCCTCCCGGCTCTCGCCCGCGGAATGGGAAGATCTCCTATCCCATCCCGAGCACCCGCTGCAGAACCGGGCTATCCAGAATGCTTACCCGCCCGGCTCGATTTTCAAGCTGATCGTGGCGGAGGCGGGACTTGCGTCGGGCGCGGTGGAGGACTTCACGCGGGTTCATTGCTCGGGAGCGGCCAGCTATTACGATCACACCTTCCGCTGCTGGGCGAGCGGCGGCCACGGGCTCGTGGATCTAGGGACGGCAATCAGCAGATCCTGCAACATCTTCTTCTACGAAATCGGGAGGAGGATAGGCATCGAAAAGCTCGCCGATCATGCCGGATTGCTGGGGTTGGGGCAGAGGACGGGAGTGGATTTGCCCGGGGAGAAGGCTGGGGTCATGCCTTCGCCGGAGTGGAAGCGCAGGGTGCGGGGCACGAAATGGTACGCGGGCGAGACGATTTCGGTCTCCATCGGGCAGGGCGCGGTCACCACGACGCCGATTCAACTCCTCCGGGCCGTCAGCGCCCTGGCGACCGGCGGACGGCTGGTGACGCCGCACATCCTTCTGTCCGCAGAGGGGATGCCTGGCGGCCGGCCCGCCTGGCCGGAAAAGCAGCTGGCCGTGGCCGAGGAGAACGCCAGGAAAATCCGGGAAGGGATGTGGGCCGGCGTGAACGAGTGGGGGACGGGGAACAAGGCTGCCGTCTCCGGCCTGGATGTCTGCGGAAAGACCGGCACGGTCCAGGTGATGAGCGCCGAGCGAAAGAAGGAACTGGCGAAGGATGTGAGGGAGTACGAAAACCACTCCTGGTTCGTGGGCTTCGCCAACCGGGACAATCCGGAAATCGCCGTGGTGGTGTTCGTCGAACACGGCGGCGGCGGGGGCGCGGTCTCGGCGCCCCTGGCGCGGGAGATATTCGAATCCTACTACTTCGGTGAACAGCGGCGCACTCTGCTGACGAGCCTGGTGCCGCCTGACCGGGAGGAGGAAAGGTGAGCGTCGAGAGGCGCAGCACGGGCGGGATCGACTGGCTCTGGCTGCTGGCGCTGGTCTGCCTGACGGCCGCCGGACTGGCGGCGATCTACAGCGCAACGGAAGGCACCAGCCTCTCGGGATACTTCCAGCGGCAGGCGGTATATGCCCTGGCCGCCCTCGCGCTCCTTCTGGTGGTTCTCTATTTCGATTATCACCTTTACTCCGACCTGGTTGTTTTCGGGTATTTTGCCGGCATCGTGCTGCTGGTTCTCGTCCTGTTTTTCGGCAAAACGATCCACTCCACGAAGAGCTGGCTCAGCCTGGGATTTTTGGGTTTTCAACCCTCCGAGTTCATGAAGGTAATCGTCATCGTGGCGCTGGCGCGATACTACGCATCCGTCGACCGGGAACGCCTCGGACTTGCCCACCTGTTGACCGGAGGCGGCATAGTTCTTGTGCCGATGCTTTTGGTGGTTCTCCAGGGCGACCTCGGAACGGCGATGACCTACGTGCCTCTGTACGCTGCCCTTTCCTTCCTGGGAGGCCTGCGCAGGAAACACGTCCTCGTCCTCGCGCTTGCTGCCGTTGTGGCCCTGCCGGCGGGATGGATGATGCTCAGGGACTATCAGAGGGGACGGATCCAGACGGTGCTGGATCCTTCGCGGGATCCGCACAATCTCGGCTACCAGACGATCCAGTCCAAGATTGCCGTCGGCTCCGGGATGTTCCTGGGGAAGGGCTTCAAACAAGGGAGCCAGGGACAGTTCGGCTTTCTCCCGGCGCGGCACACGGACTTCATCTTTGCCGTCCTCGCTGAGGAATGGGGTTTCGTGGGAAGTATTGCAGTGCTGGGTCTGTTCACCGTTGTCTCGTTCCAGATGCTGCGCGCCGCGCGGGAGGCCAAGGAGCGGCTCGGCACCATGATCGTAGCCGGCGTCCTGGCGCTTTTTCTCTTCCACGTATTCATAAACGTCGGGATGGCGGTGGGATTGCTGCCGATCGCCGGCATTCCGCTGCCGCTCATGAGTGCCGGCGGCTCGGCCCTCCTCGCTTTCTATGCCGGCATGGGCCTCTGCCTGAACATTCGGATGCGGCGCTACGTCAATTGAGCCATGCTCTCGGGCGCTTGCATTCGATCCCCGGCTCCCATATCATAGGCATCTTGCGGGCAGAGCTGCGTGTGTGCGCGCCGCACACTGGCGGATTTCCTTGTGCGGCCAAGCCTGCCCGACGGCCGATAAGGGGTTCAGGCCGGGTGCATGACAGAACCCGGGAGCCCCGGCCAAGAGTTGGAGCGCCTTGTATCCGGCGCCAATAAAAGGTCTGTCAAACTAGAGAGATTGTCCAACCAACGCTGACGGGTGACTGCTTGCAGCGGTTGAGTTCGGAGTTTTCAGGGATCGGTCGTACGAAGAGTTTACACTTGCCCTGATCGTGCCACACGGCTTCGCAGAAAGGGCGGCACAGCCGCCTCGGGAGCAGGCGGGGAAATGAAACGCATGGCCCACGAAGCGCAGTACGCAGCCTTTGCGCCCCCCCAGCCGGCCCGCTCCGAAGATAAGGTATCTTAGGGGCATTCGTATCAGGGAATAGCGGCGCGTATCCGCGGCGGCGCCTTGCGGCGCCCGCGGTTTGCCAAGATTGCCAATGAGGCCGGGATTTAACTCGAGGTTCGAGGCTTCATGTGCATGACCCGGCGGTAGGATTCCGCCCCGGGCTCTCGTCCGTCCCGCCAACCCACTCACCTGCAAACATCCTGACCGGTCGGCGCCCGCTGCAGCGGGATAGGAGTATTCATGGTCAAGGAAATGATCGTCAACAGCACGGCTGTGGAGACGAAGGTTGCCATTCTGGAGGACGACCAGCTGGCGGAGCTCTATATCGAGCGGAATCGCACGCGCGGAATCCTCGGCAACATTTACAAAGGCAAAGTTACGAAAGTCCTGCCCGGCATGCAGTCCGCTTTTGTCAACGTGGGCCTCGAGAAGGACGCCTTTCTTTATGTCTCCGATTTCATAGAGGACACCGACGAATACGACAAGGTCCTCACCGATGCCGAGGACAAGGTGGAAACCGCGATGGCCGAGATTGAAACCCGGGAGCGGCCACAGCGGCGGGAGCGCAGGAGCGAGAAATCCCGCTGGCGGGAACGGCGGGAGAAGGCCGAAACCCAGGTCGCCGCCCGCGCCGCCGCACCGCCACCGGAGCCTGATACCGGCCAGTGGTTTCTGGCGGCCGAGACCGAACTGGCTGCCGGAATCCTGCCGGATGGGACGGGCGAAATTCCCCCGTCGGAGATTCCCCCTCCGATGGAGCTGGCGGCGGCCGGAGGCGGAGATGCCGCGGCCGAAAGGAACGCGCCCGACGTAGGGATACCGGAGGCGGAAGCCGACCCGGAGCCGGCGAGCGCTGCCCTGAGGGAGGGGCAGGACGTCGAGCCTTTCGCCGCGGACGGCGAAGCCAGGAAGGGACACGGACCGAGGCGACGGGGATCGGGGGCCCGGAGGAAGCGATACACGGCTGCCCGCCACACCCAGAAGGAAGAGCGCCAGTCGATCGGGGACCTGCTGCACGAAGGCCAGGAGATCATCGTCCAGGTCGCCAAGGAATCCATCGCGAAGAAGGGCGCGAGGGTCACGAGCCACGTCGCCCTGCCGGGCAGGTACCTCGTCTACATGCCGACGGTGGACCACATCGGCGTGTCCCGCAAAATCGGCTCCGATGCCGAACGGTTCCGGCTGCGGGACGTCATCCTCAAAAACCGGAGCCAATTCCCGGGCGGGGTCATCGTCAGGACGGCGGCCGAGGAACGGAGCGAGCAGGACCTGGTGGCGGATCTCAATTTCCTCGTGCGCCTTTGGGAAGATATCCGGTCGCGAGCCGAAAGAAGTTCTGCGCCGGCGCTGATTCACGCCGAACTGAATCTCGTGCAGCGGCTCCTGCGCGACCAGCTCTCGCCGGAATTCGCCGCCATCCGTGTCGATGACGAGGAGGAGTACCAGAAGGTCGTGGAGTTCGTGGACAAGATCTATCCCAACCTGGTCCACCGCGCAAAGCTCTATACCAAGAACAATCCCATATTCGACGAGTTCGGCATTTCGCCCGAGATCGAAAAGCTGCTCCATCCCAAGATCTGGCTCAAGAGCGGCGGTTACATCGTCATCAACCAGACCGAAGCGCTGGTGAGCATCGACGTCAACACGGGCAAGTTCGTCGGCAAGGGGAACAGTCTCGAGGAGACCATTACGCGGACGAACATCGAGGCGGTCAAGGAGATCGTGAAGCAGATCCGGCTGCGCGATCTCGGCGGGATCATCGTGATCGACTTCATCGACATGGATGAGTGGAAGAACCGCAAAAAGGTGATGGAGGCGCTGTCGCTGGAGATCGCACGCGACAAGGCGCCCAACAAGATCCTGGAGTTCAACGAGTTCGGCCTCGTCGCAATCACCCGCAAGCGGGTGAAACAGTCCCTGGAGCGCACGCTGTGCCAGCCTTGCCCTTACTGCACGGGCTCGGGCATGGTCAAGTCCATGGCCACGACCTGCCACTCGATCTATCAGGAGATGGAGAAGATGGGCCGCCAGCTGGAGGGGCGCGGCGAGGTGATGATCCGGGTGCACCCCGAGGTGGCCAAGGCTCTGCGGGAGGCCGAATCCGCCGTGCTCGAGGAGATCCGGCACATCCTCCGGCGCGATGTCATGGTCAAAGCGGATCCGTCGCTCCACATCGAGCACTTCAACATCGTCGCCTGACGGCGGGCCGGAGCGCCGCCTGGGCTGCAGTAGGCGACGGAGAAGAGATGCAGAGGCGCGGGGCGAGGCTCCCTCGGGAGGTTCCGCGCCTCTGCCCGTTTGCGGCCTGAATCCGCTCTGGCCCGCGCTAGTGGCCCTTGCGCTTGGCCTCTTCCCACAGGGCGTCCATCTCTTCGAGGTCAGCCTCGCGGAGATCCCGCCCCTGCCGTTTCACCGCCGCCTCGAGGTAGCGGAAGCGGCGGCAGAATTTCCTGTTGCTTCGCTTGAGCGCGGTTTCGGGATCGATTCCGAGAAACCTGGCCGCGTTCACCGCCACGAACAGCAGATCGCCGACTTCATCGGCGAGGTTCCGGCCGTTGTTTCCTGCGCGGGCGCTCAAAAGCTCGGCGGATTCCTCCTCCAGCTTCGCCAGAACGTCCTCCAGGCGCGCCCAGTCGAAACCGACCCTGGAGGCTTTCGCCGTGAGCAGGTAGGCCTCGTGCAGCGCGGGGAGCTTCTCGGGGATGCCGTCCAGGAGAGATTTCTGGGAATCGGCGCTGGAGGCAGGGATGTGCCCCTTTTCGGCGGCCTTGATGTTCTCCCAGTTGCGCAGAACATCCCCCGAGGTCTTGAGCTCCGCACGGTCGAAGACGTGCGGGTGCCGGCGAATCATCTTCTCGTGGAGCCGGTCGATGATGTCCGAGAGCGAGAACTCGCCCTTTTCGCTCGATATCTGGGCGTGGAAGACGATCTGGAAGAGGAGGTCACCGAGTTCCTCCTTGAGTTCCGCCGGATCGGGGGTATCGAGTGCCTCCAGCACTTCATAGGCTTCCTCGATCAGCATCGGCTTCAGGGTTTCCCGCGTTTGCTCGCGGTCCCACGGGCAGCCCTCCTCCCCGCGCAGGCGCGCCACCAGGTCTACGAGCTTCTGTATGTCCGCGGGTCTTTCCGCCACCGCAATTCGTTCCTTTCCTGCCTTCCGCCCGCGGTCCGCGCGCCGGGCAATTTTGCTTGAGCGGCCGGAGCGCGGGTGATAGCATTTTTCACTCCGCACCGGCAAATGTAATCATAGGACAACGTCATGTCAAAAGAACAGGAAGAACAGGGTTTCAAGGTCACCGACAAGCGTTCGTTCACCAGCGAAGGCGACACCCGCGAGGCTGCCGGCGACGAGGTGCGGGAATCCGGGGAACGGGCGGCTCCGAAGCAGCCGGCTCCCGAACCCCCCCCCGGGACAACCCAGGAGGGAGGCGCTGAGAAGATCGATTTCCCGACCTACATTCTTTCCTACTACACGCAAGGGCTCGTCCTGCTCGGCGAGGTGCCCAATCCTTACAGCGGGCAAAAGGAGGAGGATCTGGCCGGGGCCAGGCACATGATCGATATCCTGGGGCTGCTCAAGGAGAAGACCAAGGGGAACCTTTCGAAGGAGGAGGAACCGCTCCTGGAAGGGATTCTCTACGAACTCCGCATCAAGTACATGGCGAAGGTCAAACAGATAAAGCTTTAATCCCGGTCTGGGGATCCTGACGGTTTTGGGGAGAGGCCCCGCGTCCCTGCCCCGGCTGGACGGTTCGCCGCCGTAATTCTAAGCCGGGGTATTCCGGAAGAAGACAGGCCAACCCATGAATGTGATCCGCAACCTGGAAGCGCTGCCGCCGGACTGGCCGAGGCCGGTCGCCACCATAGGCAACTTCGACGGCATGCATCTCGGGCACCAGGAGTTGCTGCGCGACCTCGTTGCCCGTTCCCGGGAGATCGGCACCGCGCCGGCCGTAATCACGTTTCACCCCCATCCCCTGCAGGTGCTGGCCCCGGACAATGCCCCTCGCCAGATCCAGACCCTGGAGCAGAAACTCGGCGTGATGGAGGCCATGGGTGTCCGCCTGGCGGTTGTCATTCCCTTCACCCGGGAGCTGGCTCAGGTCCGCGCGCGCGAGTTCGCCGTCGGCGTGCTCTGGGAACGACTCCGGCTGAGGGAGATCTATGTCGGCCCCAACTTCGCCTTCGGGCACCGGCGGGAGGGAAGCTTCAACCTGCTGAAGGAAGTCGGCGAGGAGAAGGGCTTCTTCGTCGGCAAGATCCACCAGGTGCAGTTTCGCGGCAGCCGGGTATCGAGCACAGGGGTGAGGCAGGCTCTGGTGTCGGGACACGTGGGCCTGGCCCGCCGGCTGCTCGGCCGCCCCTTTGCGCTGCGCGGAAGCGTGGGACACGGCACTTCGACGGGATCCGGCATCAGGGTTCCAACGGCCAATCTCCTGACCTCGAACGAGCTGCTGCCCCGCCGGGGTGTTTACGCGACTTTTCTGGTGTGGGACGGCGCCCGGCATGCGGGGGTGACCAATATCGGATTCCGCCCCACGATGACGGCCGGGGACACCGCGGCCCGGCTGAGCATCGAGACGCATGTCCTGGACTTTGACGGAGACCTGTACGGCAGAAACGTGGATCTCGAGTTCCTCGTGCGGCTGAGGGAGGAAATGCGCTTTGGCGAAGTCGAAGGTCTCGTCGCGCAGATTCGCCGGGATATAATCCGCGCCCGGCGCTACCTGGCTTGGCTGGACCAGGTGGAAGGGTGCACGGCCGTGCTGGGATCTTCGGGCTGAGGAGCGGGAACATGGGCGTCACACGGGAAGAGGTGGCGAGGATCGCCGGCCTGGCCAAGCTGCGGTTCACGGACAGCGAAGCGGAGGCCTTCACCGCGCAATTCCAGAGAATCCTGGAGTACATCGAGAAACTCGAGGAAATCGACGTCCGGGGCATCGAGCCGACGAGCCACGCGCCCGCCGCCGAGGGGGAGCAGGGGAGCCCCATGCGGGAGGATGCCGCCGGGACATCGCTGCCCGAGGCGGATGCCCTCTCGGAGGCGCCGGACGGGGCGGAAGGTCACTTCAGGGTTCCCAGCGTCATCTGACCGGCATGCGCCGGAGCGGACAGCGGAGGCAGGCGATGGTGGATCTCACGAGCGCCGCGGACATCTCCCAGGGGGTGCGCTCCGGGGCGGTGACGGCAGGGCAGGTAGCCGAGGCCGCGCTTGCGCGCATCCGGAAAGCCGACGGCGTTCTCCGCGCTTTCATCACGGTAGACCGGGAGCGGGTGCTGTCCAGGGCCGAAGCCATCGACCGCCTGCAGCCGGGCGAACGGGCGAAACTGCCGCTGGCCGGCGTTCCGGTGGCGGTGAAGGACAACATCTGCACCCGCGGACTCCGCACTACCTGCGGCTCCAGGATTCTCGGGAACTATATCCCCCCCTATGACGCCACCGCCGTGGCCCGCCTCGAGATGGCGGGGGCAGTGGTGGTGGGAAAGGCGAACTGCGACGAGTTTGCCATGGGTTCATCCACGGAAAACTCCGCTTTCGCGGTGACGCGAAATCCGTTTGACCTCGGCCGGGTTCCGGGCGGAAGCAGCGGCGGAAGCGCCGTCGCGGTGGCTGCCGGAATGTGTCCGCTCGCGCTGGGTTCCGAAACGGGCGGCTCGGTGCGCCAGCCCGCCTCCTTCTGCGGCATCCTCGGACTGAAGCCGACTTACGGGCGCGTATCCCGCTATGGTCTCGTGGCCTTCGCCTCTTCCCTGGACGCCATCGGCCAGATGGCCCGCAGCGCGCGCGACCTGGCGCTCCTCCTGCAGGCTGTTGCCGGGCACGACCCGCACGACATGACCTCCTCCAGGGAGCCGGCCGGAGATTACAGCGGAGCACTGAGCGGAGCGGTGCGCGGACTGAAGCTGGGAATTCCGCGGGAGTATTTCGGCGCAGGACTGGATCCCGGGGTGAAGTCCGCCGTGGAATCCGCGCTGGCGCAATTGGAAAAGCTCGGCTGCGAGCTGGCCCCGGTGTCGCTGCCCCACACCGATTACGCCATCGCCGACTACTACATCATCGCCCCCGCGGAAGCCAGTTCCAATCTGGCGCGGTACGACGGCGTGCGCTACGGCTACCGGGCGGAGGGCGCCGGGGAGCTGGACGACATGTACCGGCGGAGCAGGGAGGAGGGATTCGGTCCGGAAGTGAAGCGCCGAATCATGCTCGGAACCTACGCTCTCTCCTCCGGCTACTACGAGGCCTACTACGGGCGCGCGCTCAAGGTGCGGACGCTGATCCGGCAGGATTTCCAGCGGGCTTTCGCGGAAGTCGACGGCCTGCTGGCCCCGGTCAGCCCCACGCCCGCATTCCGGATCGGGGAGAAGGCGGACGACCCGCTGGCCATGTATCTTTCCGATATCTACACGGTGACCGCCAACCTGGCCGGGATTCCCGCCCTGTCCGTACCCTGCGGCTTCACCTCGGGCGGACTCCCGGTAGGGCTGCAGGTCCTCGGTCCGCATTTTCGCGAGGACCTCCTGCTGAACATTGCGGCCGCCTATGAGCAGACCTTTCCCCTCACGCCGCCCCCGCTGAAGGTGTAGTCCCTTCCGGCCCCGCCTCACGGTTTCCCTGTGCCTGGGAGTCGTGATGGCCGGAATCACGCCGCGCTCGAGGCAAGAAATGTCAAAAAAGCCGCTCAAAACCCGGCTCCCCTGTTAGAAAGGGTATGAAATGGCGTGTATGCTTCATGATCGCTGCACTTGCGGCGGCCGCGGGAATGGTGCCGGCACGCGGGCAGACGCTGGCCGAGGCGGCGCGGAAGGAGGCGGCGCGGCGAAAGGAACTCGAGAGGCAGGGGATCGAGGGCAGAGTCATCGGGCCGGGAGATCCCTCCATGTTGGCCCCTAATGGCTCCCTGACCATCTCCGTGCAGGGGACGAACCGCGCCGCCGTGTCGCGCGAAGCCGACAACCGCGGCTCCCCGGCATACTACCGGTCGCGCATCGAGCGGCTCGACCGTGAAATCCGCCAGGCCGATGAGCGGCTGAAGCTGTTGAAGGCGCGGGAAGAGGCGGCGCGGAAAGATCAGTCCAGGGGATTGAGCGCGGGCCGGGCCGGGGGTGCTTCGGCGGCGGAGCAATTGAGCAGGCAGGTTGCGGATCTGGATCTCCGCTTGAAACAGCTGCGGTCGGAGCGGCAGGAGGTTTATGACAGCGGCCGCAAAGCCGGGTTCCACCCCGGCGAGTTGGAGGGCCGGGGAGTTCTACCCTAGCCAAATGAGTCACGACACCGTGCGCGGCGAGGATCCTGGGCCGCGAAAGAACGCGGACAAAACCGGACTGCATCCTTGCGTAGGGCTTTGGCCGGCCCGCCTCAATCCTTTGCCGAGCGTTCCTCGACCAGCAGCCGGTAGGCTTCCTTCCGGCTGAGGCCTCGCTTCGCGGCGACGGCTTTGAGGGCTTCGCCGCGCTCCCGGCCCGTGGCCCTCATTTCCTCCAGCAGGTGCAGGGAAATGGACTCGGGGTAGCCCTCGGGGGGCGCCACGGCCCGAGATCCCGCGCCATCCACCACCAGGGTGATTTCGCCGCGGATTCTCTCCCGCTTTTCGAGAGCGCTCCGGATTTCGGGGATCGTGCCGTGAATCCACTCCTCGTGCAGCTTGGTCAATTCGCGAGCGAGACAGGCGCGTCGCGGACCCAGCATCCGATGCATGTCGGCCAGGGCGGCGAGAATGCGGTGTGGGGCTTCGTAAAACACTAGGGTGCACCGCAGGGGGGCCAGTTCCTCGAGGCGTCTTCTGCGCTGTCCCTGCCGGGCGGGGAGAAAGCCGGCGAAGCAGAAGGAATCGGTGGGCAGTCCGGACCCGGTCAAAGCAGCGATGGCCGCCGAGGGGCCTGGAACGGGAATGACCGGGACGCCCTCCTGCCGGCACGCGGCGACGAGCGCGTACCCGGGATCTGAAACCAGCGGCGTGCCGGCATCGGTGACTAGGGCGATCTGTCCGCCCCTGCGCAGGATCTCGAGCAGCCGCTGGGTGCTCGCCGCCTCGTTGTGGGAATGATGGCTTTCCCTCGGGGTGGTGATCGCGTAATGCTGCAGCAGGCGGGCGGTTCTGCGCGTATCCTCGCAGGCGATCCGGTCGACTTCCTTCAGGAGGCGCAGCGCGCGCAGCGTGATGTCCTCCAGGTTGCCGATGGGTGTGGCGATCAGGTAGAGCGCGGGCCCGCTGCGGGCCTCTACGGCATCATCCTCATGAACCAGGTCTTTGCTCATCACTGGAAGTCCGCGTCCCAATCCAATTCTTCGACACGGGCATCGCCGCGGGCCATGGCTTCCTTCATCTCGCGCACGGCCCGTTCGATGCCCACGAGCGAGGCGCGGGCGATGATGTTGTGGCCTATGTTGAGTTCGACAACGTACGGATTTTCACAGATCAGCCCGACGTTCCGGTAGGTCAGGCCGTGGCCGGCCAGGATCGTGAGGTCCTTGTCCGATGCCAGGTCGCAAGCATCCATGATCTTCGCCAGTTCGCGATCCAGGGCGGCCCCGGCAAGGTCCGGGCTTCTGGGGCAGGTTTCGGCATAGGCTTTCGTGTTCAACTCGATAAAAGTCGCGCCTGTTTTGGCTGCCGCTTCTACCTGGTCGAGTTCCGGATCGATGAACAGGCTCACCTGGATCTTTTTCCGGTTCAGCTGAACGATCGCCCGAGTGATCGCCTTCATGTTTTTGGGCACGTCGAGCCCGCCCTCCGTGGTGATTTCCCCCGGCTTTTCGGGCACCAGCGTGACCTGATCCGGACGCAAGCGGCCCGCAATGCGCACCATTTCTTCGGTGGCGGCCATTTCGAGATTGAGGCGCGTGGTGACCGATTGGCGCAGACGGGCGACGTCCTCGTCCTGGATATGGCGCCGGTCGCCGCGCAGGTGCACCGTGATGCCGTCCGCGCCTGCCAGTTCCGCCAGCAGGGCAGCCGCCACGGGATCCGGTTCGATGGCGCGGCGCGCCTGCCGGATGGTCGCGATGTGGTCTATGTTCACTCCGAGGTTGGTCGTTTTCATCTCACTCTCCGTTCTTTCCGGCCAGCCGGCTGCAGAGCCGTTCGAGCCGGTTCAATGTTCGGCTGCGTCCCAGCGTTACCATCACGTCGAAGAGCCCCGGGGCGACTCCCTGGCCGGTGAGGCCCACCCTCAGGGCATGCATCAGAAGGGCCGGCTTGACCCCCTCACGCTCTGCCAGGCCGCGCAGATGCTTCTCGGTCGACCCGAGCGTGAATTGGTCATCCTCCCGGTACCTCTCTATCAATGATCGGACGAAGCCCCGCAGGCGGGAATCCGACAGGAACTTGGCTGCAGCGGCTTCATCATAGCTGAAATCGTCGGTGAAGAACGCCCGGAACCGGCCGCTGAAATCCCCGATCTTACGCGCCCTTGGCTTCAGCAGTTCCAGCGTGCGGTGCATCCCCTCCTCCGGGAGAGCCTCGGTGCTGTCCCGCCAGACGCCGGCGGCGTACAACTCCCGGGAGACGATTCCTCCGAGGGTTGCCGTGTCGCAGCGTGTCAGGTACTGGCTGTTGAACCAGTCGAGCTTGTCGATGCCGAACACGGCGTTGGCTTTCCCGACGCGCTCCAGCGAAAAAAGCGAGATCAGCTCGTCCCGGGAAAGAAGCTCGCGGTCGTCTCCGGGTGACCAGCCCAGAAGCGCCAGGAAGTTGAAGAAGGCCTCGGGCAGGTAGCCCATCTCGGAATAAGCCATCACCGAGGTGGCGCCGTGCCTCTTGGAGAGCCGCTGCTTGTCCGGTCCCAGGATCAGGGGGAGATGCGCGAATTCCGGGAGCGGTTTGTCTGCCGCGCGGTAGAGCAGCACCTGCTTGGGCGTGTTCGAAATGTGATCCGCGCCCCGGATCACGTGGGTGATCTGCATGTCCAGGTCGTCAACGACCACGCCGAGGTGGTAGGTAGGCATGCCGTCGGACCGCAGCAGGACGAAATCCTCTACCTGTTCGTTCTCGACCTCTATGTCGCCGTACACCTGGTCGCGATAGGCGGTCTTGCCCTCCGGCACCCGGAACCTGGCCGCGCAGGGCTCTCCCGCCTCGGCCCGGCGCCTCGCCTCCGAGGGCTCGAGCGCGCGGCAGCGGCGGTCGTAGGACCACGACGGGATTTCGCCGTTGGCATCGGCGGCTGCCGGCGAGTCCGGGCGGCAGAAGCAGCGGTAGGCCAGACCCTTCTCCAGGAGTTCCGCGGTGAACACCCGGTAACGTTCGAAGCGCTGCGACTGGAAGAACGGGCCCTCATCCCATGCGAGTCCGAGCCAGCGCATGCCCTCAAGGATGCCCTCGACCATCTCGTCCGACGAGCGCGAAAGATCAGTGTCCTCGATGCGCAGGATGAGCTTCCCGCCGTGATGCCGCGCGAACAGCCAGTTGAAGAGCGCCGTCCTCGCCCCGCCGACGTGCAGGTAGCCCGTGGGGCTGGGTGCGAAGCGAACCCTTACGGAATTCTTCATGTCTTCGGTCCTCGAAAGCGCAGCCTAAAGAATAGCCGACTCACGCCATTCGCGAAAGCATCTCAGCGGGACACGGCGGGGCGGATTGAATGAGGCGGCCTCAGGCTCTGTGCGGGCGGTTCCAGATGTAGGTCTGGGATAGGGCGAAATTCCAGACCGCTCCCACCAGCACGCCCGCCAATCCGGCCAGAAGCCACTGGGTATCCATCTCGAAAAGGAAATACGCGATGCCGACGTTGGCCAGGGCCCCGATGCTGCAGGCCGCGCAAAAGGAGATCCAGCCGCGCAGCCATCTCCAGCCTCTGAGCCGCTTGTCGCGATAAGTCAACACGTTGTTGAGCGCGAAGTTTGAAGTCATTGCGCCCAGCGTGGCCGCAGCCTGGCTCGTAACGAAGCCCAGTTCGGCTACACGGTAAAGCAGCGCCAGGAGCGCCAGGTGGACCAGGACACCCAGGCCGCCCACGAAGACGAATGCGAGAAAGCGGATGGGCACGAATCTGCCGAAGAGCTTGTCGCCGAGAAGCATGGCATATTCCCACATGGCCTGGGTGTCCAGCTTGCTTTCGCCCAGGCTCCTCTGGCGAAACTGGTAGGGCAATTCCAGGTATCTCAACCCCCCCGGCGCGGAGGCGAACAGGTCCAGGAGGATCTTGAAGCCCAGGGTCGAAAGGTTCCTCGCGCGGGCGCTGAACGCATCGCGCGTGATCATGAAGAAGCCGCTCATGGGATCGCTCAGGTCCGTGTGGATAACGGCACGGCTCAACCGCGTGGCCCAACGGCTGACCGAAACGCGGCTCTTTTCCCAATTTCCGGTTCCGCCCCCCGGGGCGTAGCGGCTGCCGATGACGATATCGTGCCGCCCCTCCCGCAGGCGGGACAGCATCTCCGGGAGCAGTCGCTCATCGTGCTGAAGGTCGCCGTCGATGACGGCGATGTAGGGGGAGGAACTGGACAGGGCCCCTTCGATTACGGCCGAGGAGAGCCCGCGCCTCCCGATTCTTTGGAGACAGCGAACCCGGCGGTCGCGCCGCGCAAGCGAGCGCACGGCCTCGGCGGTCCGATCCGGGGAGTCGTCGTCCACGAAGATGACCTCCCAGGAGATCCCTGCAAGGCTCGCATCGAGCGCTTCCACAACCCGACCGACGTTTGGCCTTTCGTTGTAGGTCGGCACAATGACGCTCAGTTCCACCGGCGATGCCATGTTCTCCTTGAAGTTCCGGGATGACCGTTCCATGGTGGCCCGATGCGTGTGTGGCAGCCAGCTCTGCAAGGCAACGGACGCAATGACCGCCGGATTATACCCGCTACCGGGAGAAAAATGATACGGGCTGCACTGCCGTGGAGTTCATGCTCCGCCCATCCCGGGCCTCGGCGGGAATCAGGGGAGAACCGGATTCGAAGGGATGCCCTACTTCTCCGCGTCGATCAGTCGACGGAGGGAGGTAACGAGTTCCTTCATTCTCATATGGTTCTGCGTTGCCAAATCTGCCGGCTGTGCTTGCCGGTCGGGAGCCCACGGAGCCCGGAGCGGCAGCGACGGGTCGCGTTGCTTGACCGGGTTACATGACCGCTCACTGGCGTTCGCGGCTCTGTTTACTGCATATCTTCAATTCGGCTTTCCTCGATTGCGGGCTCGTTGCGCTGGGAAATCTTGTGTTTTGGTGTCTTTGTGGATGATTCTGTCTATGGATGTTTGACTACAGAGGCACGTGGCCGAAGAGTCTCAGGGCGGTGTGCTCGTGGCGGAGAGGGGGGGATTCGAACCCCCGACACCGGTTTTGCCAGTGTAACTGCTTAGCAGGCAGCCCTGTTCGGCCACTCCAGCACCTCTCCGCAGGGGATGAGGCGAGGACCTTGACAGGCCCCACGACTCAGCAGGCAATAGTAACGAATTCAATTCCCACTTTACCAGAAGAAATACGCCGCGCAGAAGGAGGTCTCACATCGTGAACGGCGGCATCGCACGGAATATTTTTCTCTTCCCTGCCCCGGCAAGTATAATCCTCTTCAACAACGAATTGCAGGACGCCTGTTCACGGGCCATTGGGGTTAACGGTGAGGGGAACTCCCGGCCCGTGGACAGGCTTTTTTTCTCCCCGCGCGCCGTTCATTCCCTGCCCTTCAGCTGCACCCTGTATGCGCTCCTGAGCTCGGCAAAGAATGCATCGTAGCGGCCGCTGCGAAAATCGGGAAAGGACCAGGGGAAGGGACGCCACGCCCCCTTCTCGTAGTGCAGCGTGACCTCGGCAAATATCCCGTCGGCAATCAGAATCCGGTGGTAGAAGTTCTTTGTGGACGCGAGCACGATTTTGCTCAGTTCCAGGTAACCCGGGTCGATGTTGACCGGGCGGGCAACATCCCTGCAGGCTGACGCGAAAGCTTTTTCCAGTTCATTGGTGCTGATCTTCAGCGCCGAAAGGCTCCCCGGATCAATCAGCCCGTGGAATCCAAAAAAATAACGGCATATGGGTGTCCCCATTTCCACGTTGTAGTAGTCTGTGCTGTCGAATGGGAACAACTCGCTGCAGAGATCGATGGGCCCGAGGATAACTTCGAGCCGGCTCTTCACTGAAGGAATCAGATCCGGGATCGAAGTCAGCACTCCTGTGAAGGCCTTCACCGGCGGTATCCTTCGAATCGCGCCCATGGCTCAGTTTGAATCCTCCAATCCGTGGAATCCGTGGCGGCTGTCATTCTAGTCTGAGTAGCGGATGGGATCCTCCAGGCCCGCCTCGTTGAAGCCCTTCCTGCGCAACAGGCAGGAGTCGCAAAGCCCGCAGGCCGCGCCGTCCGCTGCGGGGTCGTAGCAGCTGTGCGTCGCGGCGTAGTCCACGCCCGCTTCTCTGCCCGCGCGGATGATCTCCGCCTTGGTCCACCGCAGCAGGGGGGCGTGGATCCGGTAGCGGGCGCGTCCGGCGACTCCCGCGCGGGTGGCCAGCGACGCCAGCCGCTCGAACTGCTCCAGGAACTCGGGCCTGCAGTCCGGATAGCCGGAGTAATCCACGGCGTTGGCTCCGATGAATATATCCTCGGCCCCCAGGACTTCGCACCAGGCCAAAGCCACGCTGAGGAAGACGGTGTTGCGCGCCGGGACGTAGGTTGCCGGGATTTCGTGCGCCATCTCTTCCGTGCGCCGGCCCTTGGGCACGGGGATCTGCGCTGTCAGCGCGGAGCCGCCAAAGGCCGAAAGGTCGATTCTGGCGACGACGTGTTCGCGGGCCCCGAGTGAATCTGCCACGCGGCGGGCGGCCTCCAGTTCCCGCCGGTGTCTCTGGCCGTAGTCGAAACTGAGGGCATAGAGCTCGAACCCGTCCCGCTTCGCCAGCGCCAGCGTCGTGGTGGAATCGACCCCTCCGCTCAGCAGCACCACCGCCTTCCGGTCCATGTCCATGCTCCCTGCGCCGTATGCTAAAATAGCCGGTTTTTGAGGGAATAATGCTTCAAATCAAGGGGCTGGGGAAGGGATTTCGCGGCGTCTGGCTTTTCCGTTCGCTCGATTTCCAGGTCAACGAGCAGGACCGGATCGGGCTGGTGGGGGATAACGGCACGGGGAAATCCACGCTCATGAAGATCCTGGCCGGGCTCTGCCTGCCGGATGAGGGCGAGACCACCGGCGCACGGACCCTCACCTTCGGGTACCTGCCGCAGGACGGCCTTTTCGCGCGGGGATGCTCGGTCTTCGAGGAGGCCCTTTCGGTGTTCGAGAACCTCAAATCCCTCGAGCAGGAGTGCCGGGCGCTCGAATGCGAGCTGTCGGAAATGGATCACGGCGACCCGGCGTACCGGCAGAAAACCGAGCGGTACTCGGCCGCGACCCAGCAGTTCCGGCTGCTGGGCGGCTACACGGTGGAAGCCAGAACGGGGGCCGTCCTGAACGGCCTGGGTTTCGCCCAACCGGACTGGGATCGGCCCTGCGAGGAGTTCAGCGGCGGCTGGCAGATGCGGATCGCTCTGGCCAAGCTGCTGCTGAAGCAGCCGAACCTGCTGCTGCTGGACGAACCGACCAATCACCTCGACCTGGAAGCCCGCAACTGGCTCGAGGATTACCTGCAAGCCTATCCCCACGCCATCATGCTGGTTTCCCACGACCGGTTCTTTCTGGATGCCACGATCCGCCGGACGGTCGAGATCCGCAACCGCGCGGTGCATTTCTACCGCGGGAACTACTCGGACTTCCTGCGCCAGCGGGAGGAACGGCTGGCGCAGCTCCTGGCCGAAAAGGAGGCCCAGGACAGGCGGATTGCCGAGATCAGGGCTTTCGCGGACCGGTTTCGGTACAAGGCCTCCAAGGCCGCGCAGGTTCAGAGCCGGCTGAAGGAGCTCGAGAAGATCGAGCGGATTGAGATCCCCGAGGAAGGGAAGAGGATCCACTTCCGCTTTCCCGAGGGTCCACGCACGGGCAGGATTGTTCTCGAGCTGAGCGGCGCCACGGCGGGTTATGGTGACAGGCCGGTTTTTCGTGACCTGAACCTGCTCATCGAGAGGGGCGAGCGCATCGCCCTGGTCGGTCCCAACGGCGCCGGGAAGTCGACCTTGATGAAGATCCTCGCCGGCTGCCTGCCGTTGACCGAGGGGGAGAGAGTGGAGGGGCGCCACGTGATCGTGTCCTACTTTTCCCAGGACCAGGACGACCTGCTGGGTTCGTCCTCCACGGTCTGGGACGAGGTCTATTCCGTTGCGCCCAGGCACATTGTCCCGGAATTGCGCAGCCTCCTCGGGTGCTTTCTCTTTTCGGGGGATACCATAGAAAAGCCGGTTTCGGTCCTGAGCGGCGGGGAGCGGAGCCGCCTGGTGCTCTGCCGGCTGCTGCTGTCCCCCGCCAATTGCCTCTTGTTGGACGAGCCGACCAATCACCTGGACATCCGCTCCAAGGACATCCTCATGGATTCGCTGCGAGAGTATGAGGGTACGCTGGTGTTCGTCAGCCACGACCGGTATTTCCTCGATGGGCTGGCCACCAAGGTGTTGGAGGTCGGGGAAGGGAACGCCATCCCCTATCTGGGGAACTACGAAGACTATCTGGCCAAGAAGAGGGTGGAGGCGGAGCGGGCAGGCGGAACCGCGGGTGAGGCGGAGCAGGTGCGCGTCGGAACACCGGATGAAGCTGCGGGCCGGCAGCGATCGAAGAGAAAGGTCAATCCCTACAGGATCCGGCAGATCGAGGAGAAAATCGAAGCCCTCGAGGGTTCGATCGACACGCACGAAACGCGCGTTGCCGTCCTGGCGAGCAGGCTCTCGTCGGAGGACCTGTACCGGGATCACGTGCTGTTCAGGGCAACGATGGAAGAGCATGCGAACCTGCAGCGGGAACTGGCGGCGCTCATGGAGGAGTGGGAGGCGCTTCAGGCCGAGCTGGCCGCCCTGGAGTCCGCTTGATGCGCCTGGATACAGGCAAACTTCGAGGTCGCGGTGGCGCAAGTGGCCCCAGGGAATCCCTGACTCACGCTGTTGGCTGAGTCAGGCTGTTGCGCCCCTGCCCTTGATTGCCTTACGCACGGGCCGCACTGCTGTCCGGAGGCAGTCCCCTCAAATTGACGCCGGGTCGCACAAAATAGTGGACGCGGCACCCTTTCCTGAGTCAATATTATGTTTCACCTGCTTGTTGAGTTTTCCCGGCCCCGCGATACAAAGCATTCTTGTTGCCTGGTCGGCGGCGGGGCATTGGCTGTCCACTTACTGGCGCTTCGGCTGAAGTCACGCTCATTGGCCATTGTCATGAAGCCGGGTTGTCTCGGCGGGCTCGCCCCGCTCGAGAATTCTCCTAACAGAGGAAGAGATGGATAGAAAGTATCGACAACGTGGTTACCAGGATGATCCGGACCGGGAAAAAAGACCCAAGCCGCCGCAGCGGCCGCGCGGGTCGGGAGGTCGCGTGGAGACTCGTTTCCAGCTGACCACCCGGTGCAACAACTGTGCGGCGGAACTGCCGATCGACGGTCAGATCAGCGTAACGGACAAATGCCGGAACTGCGGCAATGACCTGCATACGTGCCGCAACTGCATCAATTTTGATCCCTCGGCGCGGAACGAGTGCATCAAGCCGATCGAGGTGCGCGTCGCCAACAAGAGCGAGAACAACCTGTGCACCTACTTCGAGTCCAAGCTGCTGGTCGAAAAAAAGGGCGTGAGTGCCGCCGCGCGCACCCGGGCCGAATCCAGCCGCCACCAGGCCTTTCACGACCTCTTCAAGAAGTAGCCGCCCGCATTCCACACCCGGCACAAAAAAACAGCCACGAATTCCGCGGTCCGCGGAACTCGTGGCTGTCCCATGGGAATGGCTACGCGCCGTTCTGCCGCGCGGATTTGATCCCCCAGGCGAAAGCTTCCTCGTTCAACGGAATGAGCGCGCACTTTTCCTTCAGCGCCATCCGGATCGCGGTTAGGAAGGTGCCCTCCGGGAACAGGTTCGTGGCAGCCTGAACAGCGCCCAGGGCTACCACGTTCTTCACCACGACCTTTCCGAGATCCTTGGCGATCTCGGTGAAGGGCACGCCCACGGCTTTCACCTTGTCCGCCAGCGGCGGCACCGAGGCGATGACCGAGCTGTCGTAGATGACGGTCCCGCCCGGGAGGACCGCAGGGCCGAACTTCGCCAGACTGGGCGCGTTGAAGGCGACGAGGATGTGCGGCGTCGGCGAGGAGGGGGAAAGCACCTCATCCTTGGCGATGTGCACATCGGCATAGGAGGTGCCGCCGCGCGACTCGGGTCCGTAGCTGGGGATGTGCGTCGAATCGAAGCCCTCGTGGATGGCGGCATAGGTGATCAGCATGGCGGCAGTCTGCGCGCCGTCTCCTCCGGCGCCCGCCAGCTTCAGTGCGATGTCCTTGCCGTCGATGTGTTCGGGGAATCCCGGGCAGAACTTCGGGGCCGGCTCCGCGGCGGCTTCGATCACTTCGAGCACGCGCTGCGGGTCAAAAACAAGTTCACCGGCCGAGGGGAGCGGTTCCGCATCGGTGAGGTCCTTTTTCACCCCGAGGGGGAACACGGGGAGCATATTCTCCTTGACCCATTTCTCCGTCTCCAACGGCGTCAGGCCCAGGTGAGTCGGGCACTCGGCCAGCACCTCCACGAGCGTGAAACCCCTGTTTTCCGTCTGGAGCTGAATCGCCTTCTTGATTGCTTTCTTGGCGCGGGCCCTCTGCTTGTTGTCGAACAGCGCCACGCGCTCCACATAAACCGAACCGTCGAGTTCGGCCATCAGCTCCGCAACCCGCATCGGCAGGCCGTTGATGCGCGTCCGCCCGTACGGCGAAGTGGAGCTCTTCTGCCCCATGAGCGTCGTCGGCGCCATCTGCCCCCCGGTCATGCCGTAGATGGCGTTGTTGATGAAGATCACCGTGATCGGGGTGCCCAGTTGGGCGGTGCCGACGATCTCAGCCAGCCCGATGGAGGCCAGGTCCCCGTCTCCCTGGTAGCAGATGACCACTGCGTCGGGATTGGCGGTCTTGTGGCCGATGGCCACCGCGGGCGCGCGCCCGTGCGGAGCCTGTGTGTTGCCCACGTCCATGTAGTAGTAGAGGAAGACGCTGCAGCCGACCGGAGAGATGGCGATGGTACGGTCCTGCACCCCCAGCTCGTCGATGGCCTCGGCCAGGTACTTGTGCGCGAGCCCGTGCCCGCAGCCGGGGCAGTAGTGCGTGGAGTGGCCCTTGAGGCCCTGCCCGTGGGCGTGCCGCTCGAAGCGGCTGTAAAATGCCGTGCTCATGAATACACCTCCTGCCTTGCCCTCACGTGGTCGATGATCTCCTTCTGCTGCGGCAAAATGCCGCCGTAGTGCCGGACGTGCTCGATCGCCGGCGGCTTGTGAACCCCCGCGTGGCTCAGCGCCAGGCGCAGCTCGTTCTCGAGCTGGCCGTGGCTCGCCTCGACCACGACGAGGCGCTTCACGTGCGGCAGGTCCGGCAGCAGGGCATCGATCGGGAAGGGCCAGAGGCTGATGGGACGGAACATGCCCGCCTTCACGCCCTGGTTGCGCAGCGCCTGGACGGCGCCTTTCACCATCTGGGAGGGGGTGTTGCAGGCGATCAGGATTATCTCGGCGTCGTCGCAGTAGAACCGGTCCGACCTCTGCTCCGCCGCCGCCATCCGGTTGAACTTGTCTATGAGCTTCAGGTTGTGGTTTTCCAGATCCTGCTCGTTCAGGTAGATGGAGCTGATCAGGTTTGCACGGTGATTCCGGTCGCCGTGGACAGCCCACTCCGGGATTCCCGGACGGACCATGGTTCTGGGCAGAGTGACCCTTCCGGTCATCTGGCCGAGATAGCCGTCGCCCAGGATGACAACGGGATTCCGGTACTTGAACGCCAGGTCGAAGGCGAGCATGGTGATATCCAGCATCTCCTGCGGTGTTGCCGGCGCGAAAACGGGCGCATGGGTATTGCCGTGACCCAGCCCGCGGCAGGCCAGCTTGATGTCCGACTGCTCCGGCGCAATGTTGCCCAGACCGGGGCCGCCGCGCATGATGTCGACGAACACTCCCGGCAGCTCCGCCCCGATCATGTAGGAGATGCCCTCCAGCATCAGGGTGAAGCCCGGGGAGGAGGTGAAGGTCATGGCCCGCCTGCCGGCGCCGCCGCAGCCGTAGATCATGTTGACCGAGGCCACCTCGCTGATGGCCTGCAGGAAAACCCCCTCCAGGTGCGGAAGGAACTTGGCCATCAGTTCGGCACCCTCGGTCGAGGGCGTGATGGGGTAGCCGAAAAAGTGGCGGCATCCCGCCAGAATGGCTCCGATCGAGGCGGCATAGGTGCCCTTGACCACGAGCGGTTCCATCGGCGGAAGCTCCACCACCTCATCCGGGATCGCCACAGGCGCAGGCGCGTCGGTCGTCCGCTCGCCGAACAGTTTTGCCGGATCCTGAAGTTCGAAAGCTCCCTCGCCGGTCTGCGGCCGGAGCCCGTACGGCTCCGGACAGGAGAGCACGCAGAGCCCGCAGGCGTTGCAGTGTTCCAGGTTTATGACGACGGGCACGAGGCCCGTCGCCGCATTTATTTCGGTGCCCATCTCGATGCAGTGCTTCGGACAGGCCTCAATGCACCGCCCGCAACCCTTGCAGTATTCGGGGAGCACGAACGGTTTCGGCTTTTCAAGATTGCTGACTTCGGGCATATGTATTCTGCCTCTCTATAAAGATTTTGAGGGTCCTGCCGGCCCTGATGCTTGACCTGCAGCCCCCGGGCCATAAGATAACAGAAAAGCGGCTTCGAGAACACGAGGAATCCCTCGGTTACCGCGGACGGGACAGAAGCACTTCCTGGAGCGGACTGCGCGAGGGGCGACGGCAAAATCCTTTTTTTCATTGTATTAGCGTTCGCCAGGGCTGCCGTGTGATACTTGGAGGCACAGGCGGAAAAGGCAAATCGGGTATCGTGAAACGTGAGGATCTTAAGTATGAGAATTGCTCTGGCTTCGGATCACGCGGGCTATGCCTACAAGGAAAAAATCAGCGAATGGCTCGCTGCGGCCGGGCACGAGGTCCGGGATTTCGGCACGCACTCCGACGAGGCCTGTGATTATCCGCTATTCATCCGGCCGGCGGCTGAAGCAGTCGCGCGCGGGGAATGCGAGCGGGGAATTGTCCTCGGGGGCTCCGGGAACGGCGAGGCCATGACCGCAAACAGGGTGCCTGGGATCAGGTGCGCGCTCTGCTGGAATGCCGAGACCGCGGAGCTGGCGCGCCGCCACAACGATGCCAACATGCTGTCCCTGGGACAGCGGATCCTGTCACTGGATCTTGCGTTCGAGATCGTGCGGATCTGGCTGGCGGCCCCGTTCGATGGGGGGAGACATGAGAAACGGATCCGGCTGATCGAGGGCACGGAGTAAGGATGGTGGCAAGGAGGGATTGGTGAACGCCAGGCCGGACAAGGAGCGTTCCTGTTTGCTGGTTGTGGATGCTCAGCCGGACTTCATGCCCGGCGGGGCGCTGGCGGTGCCGGAGGGCGATAAAATTCTTGCGCCATTGCAGCGGCTCATGGAATCCGGGCTGTTCGGGTTTCAGGCGGCCACGCAGGACTGGCATCCGCCCGATCATATGTCCTTCGCCTCTGCACATCCGGGGTGGCAGCCATTTGAAACCGTGGAGCTGTACGGCTGCCGGCAGACTCTCTGGCCCGACCATTGCGTGGCCGGAACCGCCGGCGCGGCGCTGCACCCGGCGCTTCCCTGGGCAAGGGTGGATGCCATTGTCCGGAAAGGGACCGATCGGATGCGCGATTCCTACAGCGGATTCCAGAGCAACGTGGGCCCGGACGGAAAACGGATTCCAACGGGCCTGGGGGGGCTGCTGAAAGAGAGGCAGGTCCGGGAGATCTGGGTTGCGGGGCTGGCGCGGGATTATTGTGTCAAGTGGACCGCGGAGGATGCCGCCCGCGAGGGTTTCCAGGTGCGATTCCTGTGGGACTGCACCCGGCCGGTGGCTGCCGGTTCGGATGAGCAGGCGCGCAGGGATCTCGAGGCGGCAGGCGTCGAGATTGTCCTTTCTGGAAACCTAACGATCGCGTGAAAAGCGGGAGAGAAACGAAGGGCACACGGATTCTCACCGGCAAACACGGATCTGCCCCGTTACGGGGATCAACCTGCGCCGCGACCGGGATCTGATCTGTGTTTCCCCGTGAAAACCCGTGTGCCATTTCTCAGGCCAGCATGTCGGCCAGCTTTTTGAGGCTCTTGTCCACGCTCCGGCCCAGGTGAACGCGGATGACCGCGCGCCCCTTGTCGCTCAGGGCACGGCAATCCCCCAAAGCCTGCGCGCGCTGGAGGGTCGCGAAATCAAAGCTCTTTCCCGGAATCCGCAAGCCCCCGGGCGCTCCCCACGTGAGGATCAGGAACCTTCCGTTTCCCGGCCCGCCCTTGTGCAGCTGACCCGTGGAATGCAGGTACCGCGGCCCGTAACCGACGGTCACTGCTGTCCCGGCGCGTTCCCTCATCCGGGTCCGCAGGGCCTGCAGTTTCCTCCGGCGGGCGGGCGTCTCCGCAAAGTAGGGCAGAATTGCCACGTACCCGCTCCGCTCGGATCCCCGTGCGAAGCCGGCCAGCAGCTCCGAAATGGATTGCGGCTTTTCTCCCGGAAACAGCCTGGCAATGTCCTCGCAGAAAACCGACATCCCGTCCTCTTCGAAGAGGGGAAGCGCCGCGCCTGCGGGCGCCTTGCCGCTCCAGCCGTCGAGCAGCTTCTGCGTATTCCGCTTGCTTTCGGCGACGTTGGGTTCGTCGAACGGATTGACCCCCAGGATTGCGGCAGCAGTGACGGTCGCAAATTCCCAGCGCATGAACTCCCCGCCGAGCGCAAACTTGTCGGCCAATTCAATGCGCACCACGGGATGCCCGGCCTTCTCGAGGGCCTCCAACCTGCGCCCGGCCTTGCGAAACTCGTCGCCCCGCAGCGCGATTGAGACAAACAGGCGATCGGAGCCATAGGCATCCGGGCGATCCGGCTCCTCCCCCTCCACCGGCACCAGTCCTGTCCCCTGCTTGCCGGTGCTTTCTGCCAGGAGCTGTTCGGCCCACAGCCCGAAGGATTGCACAGCCGGGGAGAGCAGGAAGGTAACCTTGTCGCGTCCCAGCCGGCGGTTCATGGCCAGCAGGATGCCCAGGCTGACGCCGGGATTCGCCTCCGCCGGGATGAAGGGGCCGCAGCTGGCGTGCATCCGCTGCGCGCTTTGCAGGATCTTCGCGATGTCGATGCCGGCGAGAGCCATCGGCGCCAGCCCGAAGTAGGAGAGGGCCGCGTAGCGGCCGCCTATGTCGGGAGGGTTTTCGAAGATCCTGCGGAACCCTTCGCGGCGCGCCTCCTCGGCCAGGGGCGTGCCCGGATCGGTGATGGCGACGAAGTGCCGCCCGGCACCGGCGTCGAGTTGCTTCTGCAGCAGCGCGAGGAAGTAGCGATAGAAGCTGATTGTCTCGGTCGTGGTTCCCGACTTGCTGGCCACCACGAAGAGGCTGCGGGCCGGATCGATTGCGGATTTTACACGTTTTATAGCTGCCGGATCGGTGTTGTCCAGGACGACGAGCTCGGGCCAGCCCTGCTGCCGGCCGAAGGTTTCCCGACAGACCTCGGGGCAGAGGCTGCTTCCTCCCATCCCGAGCAGGACAACGCTCTCGATCCCGTCGTCACGCACTTCTTCGGCGAAGCGGACGATTTCCTCCACCCTGCCGGAGAAATCCTCGGGGCAGCCGAGCCAGCCCAGGCGGTTGCGGATGGCTTCAGCCTCCTCCGGCCGGAAGGTCCACAAGTAGGGATCCCGGGCAAAAAGCCGGCGGGTATACTGCTTGGCATCGAGCGAGGCTTGGGCGGAGGCAACGCCGCCCTTGGATGCTCCGGCAGCGATCGACTGGTGCTGGGTTACCTCCCGGAGCAGCCTTTCGCGCTTCAGTGCCAGGGTCTTGAGCAGCTTGTTGAAAGGATCGATGAACTTCTGTATGCCTTCATTCACCAGCTGCCGGGTGACCAGGTCGATGTCGATGCCCGCTTCGGCGAGCTCGCCCAGGGTTCGCCGGGCTTCGGCCAGGCCTTCCTCCACGGTATTTGCCCGGCACAGGCCGTGGTCCGAAAACGCCGCGATGGTCTCCTCGGGCATGGTGTTTACCGTGTGTTGCCCGATCAGCGGCGCCACGTAGGCCACGTCGCTGTAGAGCGGATCCTTCGTGCTGGTGCTGGCCCAGAGCGGCCGCTGGACGCGCGCGCCCTGGGCGGCCAGGCTTTCCCACTCGTCACCCGAAAAGATCCGCTTGAAGCTCTCGTAGGCAATGATGGCGTTGGCCACCGCTGCCCGGCCCAGCAGCCGTTCCGGCCTTGGGCTCCCGGCATCAGCCGCCGCGGGAATCATGAGGTGCCCCAGCAGCTGGTCGCCGAGGACGTCGATCCGGCTCAGGAAGAAGCTCGCCACCGAAGCGACGGTTTTCAACGGTTTTCCCTCAACTGCGCGGCGCTGCAGCGCGCGGACATAGGTCTGCGCGACCTCCTCGTAGCTTTGGACGGAAAAGAGCAGGGTCACGTTGATGTTCACGCCTTCGTACAGGCATTGCTCGATGGCGGGAAGTCCCCGGGAGGTTCCCGGAATCTTGATCATGCAGTTCGGGCGGTCGACGGCGTGGAACAGTCTCCTGGCCTCCTCCAGCGTGGCCTCGGTGTCGTGCGCCAGGTAGGGGGAAACCTCCAGGCTGACGAAGCCGTCGGCTTGCTCAGAGTCGTCGTAGACGCTGCGCAGGACATCGCAGGCATCGCGGACATCCTTGACGACGAGGGCCTCGTAGATCTCGAGGACGGAGCGGTTTTCCGTGACGAGCTGCGCGATCTGCTCGTCGTAATCGTTCCCCTTGGAGATGGCGTTGTTGAAGATGGCCGGGTTGGACGTCACTCCCCGCACCCCGTTCCCGGTGACGAGTTCCTTGAGCTCTCCGCTCCGGATCTGGCCCCGGGTGAGGTTGTCCAGCCAGCAGCTCTGGCCGCAGTCCATGAGTTTCCGCAATGAGTTCATCGCCCGTCCTCTCTCTTGGAAGTACCGACAGTGTATCTTGAAATCCGGCGGGAGGCCATGGGTACGCCGGCGGAAATGGGAAACCGCAGGCGGCTGCGGCCTGCGGCTCCATGCCGGAGCCAGGCCGCGGCCGCCTGCGGCGGTTCACGGGGATGAGGGGGGCTACTTCAGAGCGACTTTGGTGCCGGCGCTTCCTCCCTTAGCGCTCGTGTAGGTGATCGCCATTTCGCCGCTGCCGCGCACGATGTACTCGATCGTGCGCGTCGTGCGGCCCGGATGGCCGTTGCGGATGATGATCCGCTTCAGGTCGTGCTGGTCGATGAGCTGCGTCGCGCCCGGACGGTTCCGGTCGCGCACCCAGCCGGCCGTGACGACCTCGACGCCGCCGGAAACCGATAGTATGTCCGGCGTGACGACGTTGTTCTGGGCGGCCTTGGCGAGGATGGTGGGTGCGACCTTGTCATTCCGGATCGCCGCGCGGACGCGGAAGACTCCGCCGCCGAGCGGTTCCACGGAGGTTTCGCCCATCTTCATCATCGGCATTTCGTCGGCCTGGTAGAGCGTGAAGGCCATGTTGCGGTGGCACATCTCCTCGCTCATGAAGCGCGGCGGGATGCGCCCGTACATCTTTTTCCAGCCTCCCAGCTCGACCTTGCCGTACTGCGGGTGGTCGAATTCCTTCCAGTCGGTGTACTGGTCGCCGAACTCGAGGTAGTCGTTGAAAAAGTAGCGGCTCACCGACGGGCTGATCGGGCTGTTGGGATCCCTCTGCTGCTCCTTCAGCGCCGGGCTGGTGAAGTACTGCTCGCCGCTCCAGAGCTCGTTGGAGAAGGAGATGATCCCCAGGCCGTCGTTCGTCCAGTCGATGAAGCCGCCGTGCACGGTGTAGAGGCCGCTCCAGATGATGATGTAGCGGTAAAAGGGGAGCATGCGCTCGCCGTTGCGGCCCAGCTCGTCATAGACCGTGACGTCGGCGCGCGGGTATTCCCCCATGGCCTCGGCGCCGGGCCCCCGGAGGATCATGCCGCCGGTGTTGTGATAAGACTGCACCCCCGCGATGTTGGGGCGCGACATGAGGAAGTCGTTCACGGCCCGAGCTTCGGGGAGCTGGAAGGGGTAGTCCATGGAGCCGCTCTGGATGTAGTTCGGCTGCCAGTTGGTGGCCCAGTTCCGGTTTGGGTCGTAGCTGCCGGGCCCGTCCTCGTTCACCAGGCCGTCGCCGTCGTTGTCGAGCCCCTCGGATCCCAGCAGGATGTAGTCGCCGGTCTCGTTGGGGCCGACCGGCTCCATGATCCGCGGCTCGCGGAGGCTTTTCCGGTGCGTCCCCTTGCCGGGGACGGACTTGCGGATCTGTTCGATTACGCCGTTGCCGTTGAGGTCGTCGACGTTGTCTTCATCGAACAGCCCGTCGCCGTCGTCGTCCACCGGGACGTGCCCCGTGCGGGCATTGGAGCCCGTACCGGTCATGAAGAACTCGCGCCCATCGGGGTTGACGGAGGGGAGGATGTAAAAGACCCGTTCGTTGACCAGCTGGGTGATCTTGTCGATCCGGCCGTAGTTCTCCATGAGGTACCAGATGGTGTAGAGGCAGGTCTCGGCGCCCTGGATTTCGTTGCCGTGGACGTTGGCCTCGATGAACATGCCGGCCTTGCTCATCTCCGGACCGGTGTCCGGATTGTGGATCGTCATGAGCATTATGTCGCGCCCCTGGTAGCTCTTGCCGATCGAGGAGTACTTGAGGAATTTCGGGAAAGCCTTCTCCAACCGCAGCATGTCCGCCTTCAGTTCTTCGTAGTCGCGCCAGCGGTTGAAGTCGAGCTTCACCTTGAACTGTGGGTCGGAAGCTTTCTGGCCGAGCGCGGCGCTGGAAATGCCGGTGGCCAGAATTGCGGCGATTGCGAGGCCGCGTGCGACTTTTGTCAATCTGGGTTTCATCTTTTCACCTTCGAATAGGAAAGTTTGAAGTCACGACTACTTCAGCGTCAGGTTCGCGGTGGCGGAGCCCGCCTTGGGAGCCACCACTTTGAGCGTGACCGTGGCGCCGGGTTTGCCTTTGACGATCCACTCATACTTCTGCCGGCGCCCCGATCCCGCGAGCGTCGCCAGGTAGTTGGTTTTGGAGGCGCCCGAAACGATGTCCTCGGGATTCACCCCCAGCTGCACCATGACGGGCCGGGACGACCGCGCCGTGACGCCCTGGGCGGCGGCTGTCGGCAGGAAGCCCGTGTTTTCTATCTCCGCCTTGATCCGGAAGAGGTTGCCTCCGAGGCTCGCGACGGAGGTCTCCGCGATCCCGATCTTGGGGAAGATCGAGGTGAGATACAGGGCGAACTCGGCGTGCCCTTTGCCGAGCTCCTCGATCCTGGCGGCCGGCGGATTCGCATAAGCGTAGGGTTTGAAGCCGCCGATCTCGACCTCGCCCAGCGTGGGATGCTTGAACGGGGTCCAGTTGACGAAGCCGTCGATTTTTTCGGCGTCCATCCACCGCAGGAGGCGCAGGTCGAAAGCTGCCGTGCCGCCGGCCGCTCGGGCGGCAGTGTCGGGCGCCTGGGTCGGAGCGGCGCCTCCGCGCTGCGCGCCGCCCATGAAGCTCTGGACCATCTCCGGGGTTACGCCGGCCGGGAGCCTTCCGGCCATCCCGGCGGGCAGCCCCGCGGGAGGAGCCGCTGCGGCAGCCGGAGCTTCCTCGGCGGGGCGCTGAGCCGGCCGTGCGCCGCCCTCTTCTCTCGGCGGAGCGGGCAGTCCCCAGCCCGGCGTCGAGAAGGAGAAGACGCCGAACTGGTAGTAGCCGTATTCGTAGAAGGCGCCGGCGGGGGTCCTGGCGGCCGGTGCGTTGCGCACGTTCGTCAGGGCCCTGTACTTTTCACTGATGGTCCTCATGTATTCGGCGTCGCTCGCGTTGACCGTGTCCACGGGCGCGCGCGCCGGCATGCGCTGCGGGGCTGCGGCGGTCTGCTGGTCGCGCTGCGGACCGGCGGGTCCCATCTCCAGGTCTTCGATCATTGCGAAGCGCCCCCCGCCGAAGCCGCCGGGCGCGCCGACGGTGACCATTCCCACACGGCGCGCATCGGCGAAGCTCTGGTTGGCGAAGGCGAACATGTCTATCGTGGTGGCGCTGCGCGTCTCCCCTCTTGCGGCCGGGGCGGCGATCAGGTTGTCGCTTTCGCCGAAGGCCAGGATCGCGGCGATGTTGCGGCGCTTCAGGATGTAGTCCAGAACGGCCCGTACCTCCGGCTCGCTTGCCATGTGCGGGCCCGCGTCGGGGGCGTAGTAGGGGTACTTGTGCATGAAATTGCGGTTCAGGTCCACCCCGCCCGGCGGGTCCTCGTTTATGAACCCGTCCTTGTCGTTGTCGATCCCTTCCCAGTAAAGCGACCAGCCGCCGGTCTCGCCGCGCTGCGCGTCCGCCCGCCGCATCAGGCGCGCATCGTCGGGGTGGATCATGTATTCGCCCCGCGGATCCTTCACGCGCATCATCGTGATGAAGCCGTCGTTGTTCAGATCCTCGGGGCCGTCCTCGTCCATGCGCCCGTCGTTGTCGTCGTCGAACGGGGTGGCGTTGGTTTTCCGCCCGGTCTTGACGGCGGCGAACATGCCCTGCGCCCCGTCGGGATTCATCCGCGGGATGATGTAGAAGACGTGGGAGTCGAGGCGGCGCTTCACCTCCGGGTTGGAGGCGTAGGAAGTCAGCAGGTGATTGGCGGTGTAAAGGGCCAGCGCGCTGCCGATCAGCTGGTCGGCCTCGAAGTTGGCGGCTATGAGCAGCCCGGGTCTCGACTCGACCGGAACGCCGGCGGGATTGGCGATCTCGAGCGCCCAGATGGAGCGCCCCTCGCGGCTCTTGCCGATTTCGGCCAGCCGGGCCAGATTGGGGTGATCCTTGGCCAGGCTCTGCAGCGCGGCGGTCAATTCTTCGTAGTTGTGGTACTTGGTGAACTCCAGGGGACGCGCGAAGATGGGCGAGAGAATCAGGGCGGCGGCCAGCACGGCTGCAACCCGCCACTTCGCGCGAACGGGAATCGAATTGTTACGCACGGATACCTCCAGGTGAGCGAATAAGACATTCGGCTGTGTCTCGCGCCCCGCAGGTCGCGGTCCTTCTATGGTTGTAAACGTCACGGGCGACACCCGGGCGCGCAGGGCCATCAGGTTAGTCGGGTTGGCCGCGGCGGCGCAAGCAAAAATCCGCTGTTACTAAACCTACAGTAAGGGGGCTTAGGAAGCAAGGTCGGGGCGCCCTAGGGGGGCGCTACAAAGAGCAGGCCGTCCGCAGATTGCTATCTTTCCGCCAAAAAAAGCTCAGGCTTTCCCTTTTGAGGAAAGCCCGAGCCGTATCCACGAAACCTGTGCGATCGAATGCGCTAAGCGGCCGGCTTTACATGGCACTTGGTGCAGTTGCCCTTGCTTTCGAAGGCGGTGCCCCCGGCCACGTGGCAGCCCGCGCAGGATGTCTTGGCAGCCTCGGCAGGCTTGTGCATGCCCTTGGAATACTCATCCTTTTTCGGGGTCTTCGGGAACAGCTTGTCGTGGCAGGGCGTGCAGTCGCCCTTCAGCCTATCCGTGTGCTTGGCATGGAGAAAGGTGATGTCCCCTGTCTTTGCCTTGTAGACGACCTTGTCCGGACCCTTGTCCTGCGCAATGAGAATGCCCAGACCGAGGACCAGTAGAAACATGAGCGAAAATGCAGCGAGCTTCTTTATCATTCAAAATTCTCCCTTATTAGCCATTTCATCCCATCGCCGACTTGCGACTCCCTGCTGGACCTGCAATCCGGCACGATAAGCGGGATTATAATACGTCCCGCTCGAACGAACGCAAACGATTTTAAGCTGCTGCAAACCTTTGTCTTCGTCCTGCGTTCGACAGTGAAAGATGAGGAATTCGGGGCGAAGTTTCACCTTTCAAGAAGCCTCCGCTCAGCCATAACGACGGATGTCGACGGAGCCCGGAGCGATAGCGACGGGTCGCGTTGCTTGACCGGGCAGCCTGACCGCTCACTGGCGTTCGCGGCTTCCGTTTACCCAATCCACCAACGAAGCGCGAGGCGCCTCCGCACAGTCATTGCGGCGCATGCTCACGGAGCCCGGAGCGATAGCGACGGGTCGCGTTGCTTGACCGGGCAGCCTGACCGCTCACTGGCGTTCGCGGCTCTGTCAACGCCTGCCTGGCCTGTCGTTGCCGGGCAACCTAACCCACGGGCAATTCA
>JBBIMP010000033.1:0-59636 GCA_037444305.1 Acidobacteriota bacterium | reverse complement strand
GCGCCCGCGCCGATGTCCATGGCTACGGAGTCGTCTGGAACGACGAAATCGACCTAGCGGAATCGGAGATCTGGATCAACGGACAGGACGCCGAACAAAGCGCTCCAGCGCACCCGGCCCGCATCCCCTGCGGCTGATGAAATGGCACACGGATCCTCACGGCTCTTCACTGATTTACGGGTCGAAGCGGCTTTTGCGTATCCTCTGTCATTTCATTGACATAGGATGCAGGTGCCGAACTGCTCGAAAACATCGAAACCACAACAGGGTATCGTTTTTTTTGGACTCGGGTGGACCTGTCGGCGCATAGAAGCCGAAACCGGCATCCGGGACGGAACCGTCTCCCGTCAGGGGGCGCCTACGCTGCACGAGGAAAGTGGTGAGTGGAAAGGCCCTGGGTGTTCCGCTTGACCCTGGTACACTCCCGGCATGGCTATTATTTCGATCAGTCGGGGACGACGGAGATCGCTTCGATGGTCCTGAAGGCTGCATCGAAGGTCGCGACATACGGCGCGTTGCGCGCACGGGCAACCGCTACAATCGCCGAATCGACGAAACTGAGACCCGCAGCGCCGCTTCGGAAAGATTCGAAGGTGTTGACGAATAAGGGCGTGCAGGGAACGAACTCAACCTCCCCGGCAGACAGGAGAAGCTCACCGATCGAAACTGCGGCGGCATGATCGAGCTTCCTGGAGATGAGGGTCACCACCTCGAGAAACACGTATTCGGGCAGCAGGCAGGGCCCCCACTTGCCGGCGAGAAGTTGCGGCACGGAGCGGGATGCCTCAACATGGTGAACGTCCCGGGTGTTGTGCCAGGCGATCAGAAAGCTGGAATCCAGGACAATCATAGGCGCGGCTATAATACCTCGGCATCTATCTGCTCGCTCAGGCGCTCGGTCCCCTCCGGATATGCGACCGGCTCGAGATCGCGCAGGCTTCGTGTTCCAGCGAAGAGCCCGGCCCGCTTTTCGAGGTACAGCGTTATGGCCTCGTTTACGGCCTCGCCCACCGTCTTGCCGTCCAGGGCCGCCCGGGCCTTCAGCGCCCGATAGGCCTTTTCATCCAAGTTCCGTATGGTTGTATCCATGCTCGGAAGGTAACACATGTGTTGCGTGTAACACAAGAGTCGGGTGAGATTGAGCCGTACAAAGTCCCGTTGCGGCTCACGCAGATTGCCGCGGAATTTACGGACCAAAAACCGTGTTTGTCCGTGGGAATCCGCGTGTGATCGCTGCGCTAAAGGAAAATGCCGGACGGGACGTGAAAGAACTCGGAAAGGGCCCTGGCGTGGGCTTTGCTTATGCCGCGCTTCCCCCGAACCACCTCGGAGGTTATCCCCTTGGAGCCGAATACGCACACAAGATCTGCCTGGCGGGTACCCCGCACGCGCATCAATTCCCGAAGCACCTCGTTCGGATCGGCGGCTCTAAGCTTGTACTTTCTGCTCTCGTAATCCTCGATCAGGAGCACCATCAGCTTCAGCAACTCCTCCTCTTCAGGGGATATCCGATTTCCTTTTGCATTCAGGGCCTCGACCTCCGACAGCAGGCGCTCGTTTTCATCCTCGGTTTCGATAACTGCCGGCACAAGCCTGGCCAGGAGGCTGCCATACCTTGCTGTGTCAATTGAAGTTGAGGTCACCTTCGCCAGTCTCCCCTGTCATACTCCGAATGCGTCAACACATGCCGGATCATCACAATCCCGCTCCGATAGTTTATCTCGGCGACAAGACGATATCTGTTCCCCCTGATATTGAATACGGTCCAACGACCGACCGCATCCGCATGAGGATAAACGCGCTTCACGTCTGCGAGACTCTTCCATTCCGCGGATTTCGCAATCCGATACCACACATCCAGGGAGGATTCCGCATCCGCATGAATTTCTGCAAATTCGAGCAGCGCCCGCCGACTGATGACGTGCAATGCTTTTGCTTCTCCCGCCAAAGATCTCAAAATGAGAACTGACCGTCAAGGCATTTTGTGTGGAGCCATCAGGATTGTTTGGCAGCACGACCCGTTATTTCGACAGATCCCGCCAAAATGGACGCATGGGCGCCGTGCCGTCGGATACGGTTGCCGGATTGCCGTCACCGGCCGCAAAGCCAGCTCAGACGCGGTCAGGGTGGTGGATGTGCGGGAGGCGATTCTTCTCGATCGCGTCCTCTCCCCTCTCTGCGGCTGAGTAAACGGACAGATGCGACCAGGCCGGGCGTGCGATGGGGTCTTCGAGTGAAATGTATGCAGCCTCAGGGAAATCTTGCCGCGCGAGAGTGGTCTTGCCGCTTTGACGGGCCCCGGTCAACACGAGCAGGCGGCCATACTTCCTTTGCGATTTTCGCTCGAGCCGATTCTTGAGTGCGCGATTGAACATGACGTAATATCACATATATATATAAGCGATTTTACGCCGATATCGCCTGATGTCAACCCGATTCTGGAAGAATGAACAAATCAATGGATTGTACAGGGGGTCGAGTGGACCCGAGGAATGGCACGCGGATTTCCGCGGAATTCGCGGATTCAGATCTGTGGGCGGGCGAGGCCGCGAGCCGTCAGAACCGCCGCTGCGGATACAAGCCCCGTGAAAATGATGTATAGCGCCACCGGAGCTGTTGCGCCGCCAAAACCCTGCAGCAGCGCGGTGGCGATGAACGGGGCTGTGCCCCCCGCCAGCGCCGCCCCAACCTGATAACCCACCGTCACGCCCGTGTACCTCACGCCTGCCGGAAAAATCTCCGAAAACATCGTCCCCAGCACCGCCGTGACCGGCGCCCACAGCACCCCCAGACCCAGGATGGTCGCCACGTAAAGCATCGGCACCGACCCCTGCGAAAGCAGGAAGAAGTACGGGAACACAAAAGCCATGATGGCGAACGTCCCCGCCAGGTAAAGCCGCCGCCGCCCCACACGGTCGGAGAGCCATCCCATCAGCGGGATCAGGATCGTGGCCGCCAGCGTTGCGGCGGACACCGCATTGAGCACAGCCGCCTTGGAGAACGCCAGGTTGATTGTGCCAAAGGAGATGATGAACGTAGAAAAAATATAAAAGGGCGCGGTTTCGACCACTTTGGCGCCCACCGCCACCAGCACCGAGCGCCACTGGTAGCGCAGCGCATCCAGCAGCGGCACGCGCGCGATCTTCCCCGCCGCCTGCGCGCCGCGAAACTCGGGCGTTTCGCCGATGCCCCTGCGGATCGCGAGCCCCACGCCGACCAGGCCGACACTCAGAATGAAGGGGATCCTCCAGCCCCAGCTCAGGAACTGCTCCTCCGGCAGCGCGGTCATCAGCGACATCGACAGCGTCCCCAGCAGCATCCCGATCGTCACGCCCATCTGCGGCACGCTGCCGAAAAGCCCCTTCAGCCGCTGCGGCGCATATTCCACTGCGAGCAGCAAGGCGCCGCCCCACTCCCCTCCAATGCCCAGGCCCTGCACCATCCGCAGCGACACCAGCAGCAGCGGCGCCGCAATTCCCAGCGTCTCGTACCCCGGCAGAACACCGATCAGGAATGTGGCTCCGCCCATCAGGGCCAGCGTCGCCACCAGCGTATTCTTCCTCCCGGAGCGGTCGCCGATGTGACTGAAGACGACGCCCCCGAGCGGCCGGATGAAAAACGGCACCGCAAAGGTGGCATACGAATAGAGGAGCCCGGTCGTCGGATCGAACTGCGGGAAGAAGACCTTGTTGAACACCAGAGCCGAGACTGTGCCGTACAGGAAGAAGTCGTACCACTCCACGGAGCTGCCGACCAGGCTGGCGATCAGCGCTTTCCATGCCAGCCTGCGCTCCGAGCGGTCTGGATTTTGGACTGTGGGCGTCATGGGCGTCGCGGGTCGGCTTTCATCGCGCACTTCTTTCAATCCTGACCGGGTGCGGCCGCTAGGGAACCTTCACCGCGCGGGTCGCGCCTTCACCCACGGAAAACACCAGGGCTTCGACCGCCCCCTCCGCACTGCGGACGAATTCGAACTCCACGTCGGTGGTCTTGGCAAAGAACTTCGCGGGCGATTCCGCAAAGAGCACGAAGCGCGTGCCATACAGTGTCGCCGTCAGCTGGTTGCCTTCGCGGGTTACCGTGACGCGGGTCCCGCGCGGAACCTCGTAGGTCCCGGCGTAGCTGTCGAGCAGCGCCGTGGGGAGCGTGTACTCGTCTCGCCCCGGACTGCCGAGTTCGCGCAGCCAGATGTTGCGGAAGCGGACGGGATTGCCGTGGTCCTGCAGCGCAATCGGCAGCTTTTCGGGATGCGCCTGGTAGGCGGGCCTGCCGAGCCAGGCGGTCGGGCCGGTCAGCTCCACATCCTGATGGACCAGCACTCCGTTGTGAAACACCGTGAACCGAGCCGGCGAGACGAGCTTCCCGGAATCGTCGAACCGGGGCGCGGTGTAGAGGATGTCGTAGGACTGCCACTCGCCCGGAGGGCGCGCGGCATTGGCCAGCGGAGGATACTGGCCGTAAACCGCGGCGGCCGAACCGTCGGCGTAGGTCCTGTTGTTGTACGAGTCCAGGATCTGGATCTCGTACCGGTCCATCCCGAAGAAGACGCCGCTGTTGCCTCGCCCCTGGCCGTCTCCTTTGGGGGGCGCCGGTGACATCCATTCAAGGTGAAACTGGGAGTCGCCGAAGTTCTGCAGCGTCCGGATGTAGCCGCTGCCGGCCACGCATTCCATGTAGCCGTCCCGGACCACCCACTTCGTCGGGCTGCCGTTCATGCTCGCCCAGCGGGAGAGGTCCTTGCCGTCGAAAAGCACAATGGCATCGGAAGGGGGGCGGCCCGGCTGATTCTGCGTGCTGGCCGTGCCGGGATCGACGACCGGCGGGTGCGCCTGCGTGCGGTCGTGCGGCAGCCGCCCCGGATCGCGCTGGGCAAATGAGCCGGCAGGAAAGCCGCAAGCCGGCAGCAGCGCCGCCGCGCAGCCGAAAAACAGAATGGACCGTACGTTTCGATTGCGGATCTTCATGTTCGTGCATCCCCCGGGTTTGCAGGTTTGATAATGCCGCCGGCAATTCCGTTTGCCGGGATGGGCAGAGCATAGGCAAGGAAGCCGCTCGAATACAATTCTTATTTCATTCCTGGTGAACCTTGATGCCTTGGTGGTGAAATTTCTTCACGAGTACGCAAGGCGCATGCAGAGTTGCGGTATGCTGGGCACGAGCACCACGGCAATGCCCGGCATTTTGAAGGGGAACCCATGAGCCAGGACGAGCACCACCCGCATTCGGGGATACTGCAGGAGTTGTTTTCCATCGAGGGAAAGACCGCGCTTGTCACCGGCGGGTCGAGCGGCATCGGGCTGATGATCGCCCGTGCCTTCGTCCGGGCCGGCGCCCGCGTCTACATTTCCTCGCGCAAAAAGGAAGCCTGCGACACCGTCGCGGCGGAATTATCGGCGGGGGGGAGCTGCATCCCGCTCCCGGCGGACCTCTCGACGGATGAGGGGCGTACGAAGCTTGTGGAAGAGATCCGAGAACGCGAAGGGACGCTCCAAATCCTGGTCAACAACGCCGGCGCCGTGTGGGCCGCGCCGCTGGAGGAATACCCCGAGGCGGGCTTCGACAAGGTCATGACGCTGAACGTCAAGGCCCCCTTCATGCTCGTGCGCGACCTGCTGCCTCTGCTCGAGAAGGCAGGTACTGCGGCCGACCCGGCGCGCGTCATCAACATCGGCTCGATCGACGGGATCCGGGTCCCTGAGGTGGAGAATTACGCCTACGCGGCAGGCAAAGCCGCGGTGCATCAGATGACCCGGGTCCTGGCGGTCCGCTTGGGGCCGCGACGCATCACGGTGAACGCCATCGCGCCCGGACCGTTCGAGAGCCGGATGACGCGGGTGCTGCTGCAAAGGCACCGGGCCGAGATCGAAGCTGCGTGCCCGCGCGGGAGGATCGGGCAACCCATGGATATCGCGGGAGCGGCGATTTACCTGGCGTCGCCCGCGGGGGCTTATCTCAACGGCGTCGTCCTGCCGGTCGACGGCGGGCTCTGCCTCGTCTGAAATGAGCTGCGCGGTCAGAGGGTCGCGCGCAGCGTCTTCAGGAGAACCTCCGAGCCGCCGCGGATTTCGACGATGTGGAACGCGCGGCGGGCGTCGTGGTCGGGCCCGATTACGTAGGCTCCGGCCACCCCCTCCACCCTGGTTTTGTGCTCGATGAGGCTGTCGAGGAATGCCTTGACGCCCGCACGGGTGAAACCTTTCGCCAGGATCGCGTCACGGAGCAGGTGGACGGCGTCGTAGGCTAGCGCGTGGCCATAGTCGGCCCGTTGGTTCGTTGTCCGCTGCAGACCCTCCAGGAAACTCGCCGTCCGCTCGCTGTCTGGATCGGGGAAGAAGAACTGTGAAAAGCGAACCCGGAAATTGTGCTCGGGTGCGAAGCTATACCCCAGGGTTGAAAGGTTGTCGCCGCCCAGAATGTCGGTGTCGAGGTTCGCCTCCCGGATGGCCTTCATTGTTTCCCGCGCGGCGGGAGCTCTCTGAAACAGGGCGATCAGGTCGGGTTCCCCCTCCAGTTTGGCTCTCCCCAGCGTGGAGCGGATCAGATCGAGGTCCTCCTCCGCGGGCGTGTTGCGGTGCATCACGCTGAAGGCGATGGCCCCGCCCAATTCGAGAATCCGCTTCTCGAAAATCGAGGCCAGGCCCCTGCCGTAATCGTCGTTCACATAGAAGATCCCGATTTTTTTCTTGCCCCATTCCTCGACGGCGTACTCGGCGAGGGCCGGCCCCTGGGCCAGGTCGGAGATGCAGAGCCGGTAAGTCCAGTCCCCGATGTTGGTGATGGCGGGATTCGTCGCGATCGTCACGATCTGCGGGATCTCGTGCCGGTTGTAGACGGCGGCGGCAGACAGGGTGGAGGCGCTGTCGCTGTGGCCGATAACGGCTACGAGTTCGGGCATGGCCGCGAACCGGTCGGCCCAATCGAGAATGTCCTGGGGCTGGAAGGTGGAGGCAACCTTCCAATCCAAGCCCGCCAGTTCGATCGGTACGCCGTTCACGCCGCCGCCGGCGTTGATCTCCCGTACCGCCATTTCCACTGCCGGATGGTTGCTCTGGGTCAAGGCAACGCCAAAAAGCACCCGCTCGGGTTTGCGGCTGCAGGCGGCGGTCAAAGCCGCCAGAACAAGCAGGGAGAGAATGACGGCACGATGCCTATTCATTGGGCTCCTCCATCAGCATTCGCACCGCGCGCGAGTATTCCTCGAATGTAAAAGGCTTGCGAATGCGCGGAACCGGGAGATCTGTCGAGGAACTTCCCGCAAGCATTCCTGCCATGTCTCCCGAAATGAAGATGAAACGGCCGGCCAGGTCGGGGCTTCGCTGCTTCACCCATTCGTAGAGCTGCATGCCGTTTACCTTTCCCGGCATACGTACGTCCGATATGATAACGTCCACCAAATTGGTTTCGAGATAGTGCTGCGCCGCCGCCCCCGTGGTCAGCGCAATCGATTCGCATCCCATCCTGGCGAGGAAAGCGGTCTGCAGCTTCAAGAGCGGCTCCTCGTCGTCCACAACCAGGACGCGGCTTGCCGCCCGAGTATCCAGGATCGCCGCTTCCTGTCTCGCGGAGGACGGCTCCTCCACCTCCGCAGCCGGCGGCGCAGCCGGAAGGCTTACGATAAAGCGAGCCCCCTCGGCCCAGTTCTCGGCGCGGATCTCGCCCGAATGCTCCTGGACAATGCCGTAGCAGATGCTCAGGCCCAGCCCGGTGCCCTTGCCGATCTCCTTGGTGGTGTAAAAAGGATCAAAAACTCTGTCGGGTTCGCTGATTCCTATGCCCGTGTCCTGAACCTGGAGGACAACTCTGCCATCGACCGCCTTGGTGCTGACCTCAATTCTACCCTGCTCCCCCTTTTCGAGAATGGCATCCCCCGCGTTATTGATCAGGTTGAGCACGACCTGCTGCATCTTGTTAGGATCTGCGAGCACGACGGGATCGGCGTGATCATACTTGCGGACAACGGAAATATTCCGAACCGCCAGTTCCCGCTCGCGGATGCGGAGGACCTTCTCGACGATCTCGTTGATCCGGAGCTCCTCGGTGATGGGACCCTCCCGGCGCGCGAACTGCAGCAGGCCGGCCACAATGTCGCGGCATCGGGCGGCTTCGGAGTTAACCGCCTCCAGCATCATGATCTCCTCCGGGCCGCATTTCCCGGAACTCAGTTCCATTCTGGCCAGCTCTGAAAAACCCATGATGCTGGTAAGTGGGTTGTTCAACTCGTGGGCGACGCCACTGACCAGTTCCCCAAGAGAAGACATCTTGGCTGCCTGCACGAACTGCTCCTGCATGTCACGGAGCTGCCTGGTGCGCTCCTCGATCGTGTGCTCCATCTGGGAGTAGCTCGCCTCCAGCGATTCAGTCATGCGATTTACGTCGCGGGCGATGCGTCCCATTTCATCCAGCCGGCCGACCTCGGCGCGCGCCGCAAAATTTCCATTGCGGATTTCATCGAACAGGGCGGCGATCGATTTCATCGGCTGGAATACACGCCGGCGCAACAGCAACAGGAGCGCTCCCAGGCAGAAGATGAGCGCGGCAGCGAAGGCGTAGATGGCAATGTATCCCCCGATGACGACTTCCTGAAGGATCGCCTGGGATTGCTCCACCTTCTGCAGGTGGAGGCGGCTGAGCGTGGCGAACTCGATCTCCACCGCGTTGGCCATTGATTGAACGAGGGGGATGCGGCCGGCAACCTCTTCGCGGTCACCTTCCCGCAGGCGCTCAAAAACCTGAAGGGACAGCAATCCCAGTTCCGCCGAGTAATTTCTGATTCTCTCGACGGACATCCGCTCCTGGCGGTCGATGTCCAGCTTCAGGTACTCGGTCTGAAGTTCTCCGAGCCGCTGTTGCGCCTGCCGCAGTCTCCCAAGATAGGTCGGATCGGGCCTCTCCAGCTGCAGCAGCAGGTCCTGGAGCATTTCCTCGATTTCTTGCCGGATTTCCTCCTGAAGGCGCAGGGTTTGCTGCAGGCGCTTTGTCCCTTGTTCGCTTTTGGCTGTAGCCTCGGCAAACTTGTCCGTCCTGTGGATCGTGTAAACAAGGATCAGCAGGAAGGTGACGAGAAACAGAAGTGAGAGCTGAATAGAGATGGATAGAGGACGGCTCCTGGCCGTCGGGGAAGTGCCGGTCATGAGCGATTATGCCTGCTGCAAAACAACTGTCTGGTTCTCCCGGGCGTGCCAAAAATCGGATGGGACTCTATCTATCCTTGGTCCCCCTCCACCGCATCCAAATACTGTCGCCATTGAGATCGGGCATCCGCCAGCAGATCTTTAGCTGTTTCCACGCATTAACAAAGCCAGGGCGCCACGGGAACCTCACAAAAGTGCGGGATTCGTCCTGAAGCCCGCGGGGACGAGTTGATCATGTGAGCATGGCAGCCCCGGAAATCAGATGCCGGAACCCGATTCGAAGGAGTCGTAACGGGCGCTCCCCTGGGAGACCAGGCTTCCCGGGGGCACGCTCCGCGTCAACCAGACGTTGCCGCCCGGGGTAGGCCGGGACGGCTTCGTCCGGCGTGGTGCAGGCGGGGTCGCCCTCATACGCGGCCTGGACGTCGCCGGCCAGCAGGATGTCCACCTTGCCGTCGGTGTCCCGCCAGATCTCCTCGGCTGTCGTGCGGCGGTGAATTGCCGGGTTGGCGGGATTGTCGAACTGCTGGAGCATGAGGTAGTTCCTGTTGGCCGCGACCAGCCTTTCGGCCTCGCGGATCGCCCCCGGCATCCCCTTTGTCTTTATCTCGATAAAAAGGGGCCACATGGTGCATCATGGCGCTCTTACGGTTCACATCGGAGGCTCCTGGAATGACGACTGCACTGGAAGGACTGAAAGTTCTGGATGTGACGCGCAACATGCCCGGGCCCTGGGCTGCGATGATCCTCGGGGATCTGGGCGCGGACGTGATCAAGGTCGAAGATCCGGAAACGGGAGACCCGGTGCGCTACGTCTCGCTGGACGCCGGCGGGACGGGCGGCGTCTTCGCGCTCCTCAACCGCAACAAACGAAGCCTGGCCGTCGATCTGAAGAGACCCGAAGGGATCTCCATTCTGCGGGACCTGGCTCGCGCCTCCGACGTGATCCTGGACGGCTTCCGGCCCGGTGTGCTGGACCGGCTAGGGGTCGGCTACGGCGCTCTCCGCGCTCTGCAGCCGCGGCTGATCTTCTGCGCGATCAGCGGCTACGGCGCCGACGGCCCGTTGCGCGAACGCAGCGGACACGATCTGAACTATCTCTCGCTCGCCGGGGTCACGGGGCTACAGGTCGACGATGCCAAGAAACCGGTCCTCTCGCCGGTTCAGGTCTCCGACCTCGGGGCGTCCCTGTTCGCCGCCGTCGGGGTCCTTGCGGCGCTTGCCGCGCGCGAGAGGACCGGAGAGGGCCAGTATGTGGACATCTCCATGATGGAGGCGGCCATGGCGCTCATGCTGACGCCGGCCGCAGGGTTGTTTGCGGGCGCGGAAGTGCGCCTGGGAGAGCGGCTGCCGCTGACCGGGCTTCTGGCCTGCTACAACGTTTACCGCACGGCCGACCAGCGTTACCTGAGCGTGGCGGCCCTCGAACCGAAGTTCTGGCGCCGCTTCTGCGAGGCGATCGACAGGGAAGATCTGCTTCTGCTCCACTACCAGCCGGAGGAGCAGGCGTCGCTGAAGGAAGCGATCGCACAGGAAATCGCCTCGAAGTCCCTGGCGGAGTGGATCGAGGTTTTTCGCAACGAGGATGCCTGCGTCGAACCGGTGCTCGCGGTGCAGGAGGCATTCGAATCCGCCCAGGCCAGGCACCGCAAGGTGATAGTGGACGCCGCCCGCCAGGGGGGAGAGGCGGAGAAGCAGCTGGGACTCCCCATCAGGCTTTCGGCCACGCCGGCGCAGATCCGCAGGAGTGCCCCTCGGCACGGCGAGCAAACTCGCGAAATACTGGCGGAAATCGGTTATTCCGAGGCGACGATAGCAGGGCTGGAGGCCAGAGGCGTCATCGCCTGCTGATCTGCGGCTGTGTTGTCGCGCCACTTGCAGGCTCACCCTTCGGCTCGCTCGAGCGCCTTCGTGTAGAGCGACGATGTCAAAACCCGTGGAAGATCCTCTCCGCGGCACCACCGGAGGCCATCGCGCTCTGCAAGAAGCCCGCGGCGTGTCTTCAGCACCCCCGAAAACACATGAGCCTGTATCCGGCGCCATGTAATGGCATGCCTGATCGACCGGCACTCCGACAGGCGCAGGGTACGCCCGGACAGCCGCCGTGCCGGCCGCTCGGCGGCGGCGCGCGGCCGCTCCCCCTTTTCCAGCAGCACCGCCGGCAATCCCCAGTCTCCGGGAATGTATGCCGGCTCGGCTGGCCGGACGAGCAGAATCTCATCGAGGGCGCGGGCCGATTGCGCCAGGGCAGCTGTCGCTTGTGGCTTCCATACCAGTCCAGCAGCAGTCGCCGGAATTTCCGCGTTTTTTCACGATTCCAGATTTGATAAAGTGGCTTGGTCATCAACTTTCCACCCGGAGTCAGACATGAAGCTCTTCAGATTGTTTCTCCTTGCCGCATCGATTGTAACCGTCGGGACCATGCAGGCCCACGACTTCTGGCTGATCCCGGACTATTCCATCCGTCCGGGCCAGGTGATGAAAATCTCCGCGCACAGCGGCGACGGCTTTCCCACGGGCGATTCCTCCGTTGACGCCGACCGCTTCGCCCGGTTCGAGCTGCACGGCGCAAGGGGCAGAACGGACGTCTCCGGCATCCGCGTGCTGGAGAAGCTCACCGAGGCCGAGGTGCTGGTCCGAAATCCGGGGACCTACGTTCTTGCGGTGGAGATCAAACCGCGTCCGATCGAGCTCGCCGCCAAGGACTTCAACGAGTACATTGCGCACGAGGGCCTCACCGAGGTCATCCGGAAGCGCGCGAAAGACAAGAAGCAGGACGCTTCCGGGAAGGAGCTCTACGCCAAGTTCGCGAAGAGCATCTTCCGTGTAGGGGATACCGGCGATGCCACCGCGCTGCAGCCCGTGGGACTGAAGCTCGAAATCGTTCCGCTGCAGGATCCCGCCGGCGTGAGGCTGGGCGAAAAACTTGCGGTCCGCGTGCTTTTTGACGGCAAGCCGCTGCCGCACGCCCAGGTGGCGGCCGTCACGGACGCCTTCCCCTGGCGAGCGGCCGGCGACCACGACTACCTCTTCGTAACCAGGACCAGCCTCGAGGGGATCGCGCTGATCCCTTTGACCGGAGCGGGCAACTGGCTGCTGCGGATGGTGCACATGATTCCGGCGGCCCCGGGAAAGGACCAGGAGTGGGAAAGCTTCTTCAGCACGCTTACTTTCCAGGTTGCGGCGCCGAAGAGCTTTCCGCTCACCGTCGACAGCATCATGCGCGGGCCCGACCTGGTAGGGAGCGGCATATCCGCCACCCGCTGGTCCGGCGACGGCAAAATGCTCTACTTCAACTGGCGCAGGCCGGGGGAAAGGGAATCCTCCACCTGGACGATCCCGCGCGAAGGCGGCGAACCCAGACGGCTCTCGCGCGAGGAGGCGAGACTAGCGCCGCCCGCGGGCGGGGAACTGAGCCGGGACCGGAAAAAATCGCTCTTCGTCGAGGAGGGGAACATCGTTCTGATGGATCTCATCACCAACGAACGCACCCGGCTCGTGAGCGGCGCCTCGGGAGTGACGTCGCCGCGCTTTACGAAGGATGAGAAGGCGGTCACCTTCGTGCGCGAAAACAACCTTTTCCGCCTGTCGCTGGAGACGGCCGAGCTGTCGCAGCTGACGGACATCCGCACGACGCCGCCGCGCCAGGAGCCGCGGCTCACCGAGAGCCAGCAGTGGGTCGAGGACCAGCAGAAGGAGCTGTTTGAGATCATACGCGAACGGGCCGCGAACAGGGAACGAGCAGAGGCCCGGAGAAAGGAGCGGGAGACGCGCCAGCCCTACCACCTGCCGAGGCAGGCATCGGTGCGCGGCCTGCAGCTGTCGCCCAACCAGGACCTGGTCGTCTTCACACAGGCCGAGCCGGCCGACAGGGCAAAAGACACCATTGTCCCGAACTACGTCACCGAGTCGGGCTACGCCCAGGACATCCCGTCGCGCACCAAGGTCGGGGACGCGCTGGGCAGATCCAGGATGGGGCTGATTTCCGTGGAGACCGGCGGCGTAGTCTGGATCGCAGCGGAGCCGAAGGAGCGGAACCTGTCCCTCTCCAACCCGCTCTGGTCGGAAGACGGAGCCGGCCTCGTGGTGACGGGCATCGCGGAGGACAACAAGGATGTCTGGGTCTTCCTCGTCGATCTCAAAACCGGCAAGACGGCCGTGCTGGACCACCTCAGGGATGAGGCCTGGGTCATGGGGCGCGTGCTCGCATCGTCGATGGGCTGGATGCCCGATCAGAAGAGCGTCTACTACGTTTCGGAAAAGCACGGGTACTTCCAGCTCTACGCAGCGGCGATCGACGGATCCGGGGTGCGCTCGCTGACTTCGGGGAAGTTCGAGGTGTTCGGCCCATCGCTGTCGCACGACAAGACGCGGTTCTACTTCACCTCGAGCGAAGTCCACCCCGGGGAACGGCATTTCTACTCCATGCCGGTGACGGGAGGCGAGCGGACGAAGATCACCGCCATGACGGGGAGCAACCAGGCGCTGCTTTCACCGGACGAGAAAACGCTGGCCATCGTCTACTCGAGCAGCAACCGGCCGCCCGAGCTCTACCTGATGGAGAACATTCCTGGCGCCGCAGCCCGAAGGGTGACGCTGACGCCGACGGAGGAATGGCTCTCGTTCCCGTGGGTCGAGCCGCGGATCGTCACCTTCAAGGCGCGCGACGGCGCGGAGGTCTACGCGCGGGTGTACACGCCCGAGATGCTCAAGGGTCCGGCCCCGGCGAGGGGCGGGAAGCGGACACCGGCGAAGCGTCCGGCCGTGATCTTCGTCCACGGGGCCGGCTATCTGCAGAATGTGCACAGGTACTGGAGCAGCTACTACCGTGAGTACATGTTCCATCACGTGCTGATGGACAAGGGCTTTGTGGTGATGGACATCGACTACCGCGCCAGTTCCGGCTATGGCAGGGACTGGCGGACCGGCATCTACCGGCACATGGGGGGAAAGGATCTCGAGGACAATGTCGACGGCGCGAAATGGATGGTGGAAAACCTCGATGTCGATCCGAAGCGGATCGGGATTTATGGGGGGAGCTATGGCGGTTTCATCACGCTGATGGCGATGTTCACAACGCCGGATGTGTTTGCCGCCGGCGCGTCGTTGCGCCCCGTCACCGACTGGGCGCACTACAATCACGGCTACACGTCCAACATCCTGAACGAACCGCAGGGGGATGCGGAAGCGTACAAGAGAAGTTCGCCCATCTACTTCGCGGAGGGACTGAAGGGGGCGTTGCTGATCTGTCACGGCGTCGTGGACGTGAACGTGCATTTCCAGGACACGGTGCGGCTGGCGCAACGATTGATCGAGCTGCGGAAGGAAAACTGGGAAGTGGCGCTGTACCCGGTGGAAGACCACGGTTTCCAGACGGCCGATTCGTGGGCGGATCAGTACAGGCGGATCCTGAAACTGTTCGAGGAGCACCTCGGCGGCGGGCGTTGACGGCGATCATTTCTGCCGGCTCGACTGCGTCGGGGTAAAAAGCGCCGCACCAGTCGCGTGTGCTCCAGCTGGAAGTTCCCACCAGCAGGTTGGACGGCAAAGAAGGGGCTGGTTGCGCCGGCATGGCGAAATTGTAGCATGGCGATACCCGCCGTACCTTTCCTGCCCCTTGCGTGCTCTGTCTTCTCGCGTCTCGCGTCCGCTTGATTTGGATCCCAGGGCTTTCCGTTGTAGAATGCCGCTCATGAAACGGAAGCGCCGCGCTTTCTTTTGGATCCTTGCGGCCGTCCTGCTGCTCCTTCCCTCGGGGATTCCGGCGGCCGGCGCGCAGGACGAAGCCCGCCCGCTGCCCGAACTCGAAGGGTTTCTCCAGGGAGTGCGGCAGAACCTTCGCAGCGACCGCCTGCTTCAGAGCCAGTACACGTACGTCGAAGAGGAAACCCAGCGCGAGCTCGACGGCAAGGGGAAGGTCAAGAAGATCGAAACCCGGACCTATGAGGTCTATCCCTCGATGTACCAGGGACTGACCTACCGCCGCCTTGTAGCCAGGGACGGCGTGGCGCTGGCGCCGAAGGAGCTGGAGAAGCAGGACAGGGAGTTCGACAAAAAGTCGGAAAAGCGGCGGCGCGAGGTAGAAAAGCGGAATGCTGCCGGGCAGGCGCAGCGAGAGGGCAAGCAGGCGGAGGCACGGCTGAGGGAGCGGGCGGTTATCGACGAGATGCTGCGGATGTTTGAAATCACGATGACGGGCCGGGAACAGATGGACGGGCTGCCGGTCATCGCGCTGGAGTTCAAACCGCGGCCGAAATTCAAGGCCGAGTTGCGCGAAACCAAGATGCTCTCGAAAATGTCGGGCAAGGCATGGTTCAGCGAAGGCGACTACAATCTGGTACGGATCGAGGCCAACCTGATCGGCAATATCTCGATAGGATGGGGCCTGCTGGCCAAGCTGCACAAGGGCGCCACGGCCGTCTTTCAGCGGAAGCTGGTCAACGACGAAATCTGGCTGCCGGCCGAATCCCGCTTTACCGGGACCGGCAGGATCATGCTGCTGAAGGGCTTGAAGATCGACTCTTCCAACCGGTACTCCGACTATCGGAAGTTCACCGTAGCATCCACGATCCGGTACGGCACGCCGGAAGATCCACCCTGAGCGCACACCGCGCAGAGGTCCATTTCCCGGAGAACGTCTGATGAAACGGGTTGGTGCGACTTCCCGAAGGCCACGCCCCGGCAAGCCGGGCCGGCGGATCCGGAGGCCACGGTGGACCGAAGAGCAGGTTGCTCTCCTGAAGCGCCTTTACCGCAGCCGGAGCAACGCGGAAATAGCCAAATTGCTTGGCCGATCGGTTGCTTCGGTCGTTTTCAAGGGGCACCGCCTGGGGCTCTCCAAGGGGGTCCGGCGCCTGCGGGAGATGGGCCGGCAGAACATCGAGATGCGATGGCGCCGGAGGAAGCGCAAGTAGGCAAGTCACGGCTCGCATATAATCATCGCTGGAGGCTAGCATGCAGGAGAAAACCTGGTGGGAATCCATCAAGGTCGAAGGGGGAGAGCTCCTCGACCGGGTGAAGAAGCTCATCCACGAGGGCAATGTGAGGCGCATACGGATCAAACAGAGCGGCCAGCCGGTGGCCGAATTCCCGCTCACGGTCGGAGTCGTTGGAGCGGTCATTTCGCCGGTCCTCGCAGCCATCGGCGCGCTGGCAGCTCTGCTGACGGAATGCTCGATCGAAGTCGAACGCACGGGAAAACCCGCCGATGTCACCGCGCCGCCGAAGGAAGAGGACGAGGACGCGCAGGTCTGAGTGACGCGCCGGCAGGCCGTACGCTCGCCGCACCTCAGCCGAAGCCAGGCCGGCGAAGCTCGGGCCCTGCTGCGAGCGTGTTCAGAGGAGGGGGCATGGAGGCGGAGACAAAGGATGCCGGGCGTGAGCGCGGGCCCGTGGGACTGTTCATCGGCGGCGTATGGCTGCAGCGGCAGGAGGTCATTGAGGTCCGGAATCCCATGGACTCGAGGCTGGTGGGCAGAGTCTCGGCGGGTTCCCCCGCCGATGTCACGGCGGCCATTGCGGCCGCGCAGCAATCCCTCCAGTCGGAGTTCCCCGCCCACGCCCGCTATGACGTCCTGATGGGGGCGGCCGCGCGGATCGACGCGCAGCAGGACGAATATGCGCGCACGATCGCGATGGAGGGGAGCAAAACCATCCGGGAGGCCCGGCGGGAGGCACCGCGGGCCGCCAACATCCTGCGGCTGGCGGCGGAGGAAGGACGCCGGCTCTCCGGCGAAACGCTCCCGTTCGACAGCCGCGCCGGCTCCGAGAACCGTGTCGGCTACTATTTCCGTTTCCCGGCCGGCGTCGTGGCGGCGATCACCCCGTTCAACGACCCTCTCGCGATGGCCTCGCACAAGGTTGCGCCGGCGCTGGCCGCCGGCAACGCCGTCGTGCTCAAACCGGCCTCCGCAACTCCGCTCTCATCGCTGCATCTGGCCCGAGATCTGATGGCTGCCGGGCTGCCCGCCGGAAGGCTGAATGTAGTGCCCGGACCGGGAGAGGCGCTGGGGGAGGTGCTCGTAGCCGATCCGCGGGTCCGCGTCGTCAGCTTCACTGGCGGGGTCGCAACCGGCGAATGGATCAGCCGGAAGGCGGGTATCAAGAAGCTTGCCATGGAGCTGGGCTCCAACTCCCCGGTCATCGTCCTGCCGGATGCCGATCTTCGGCGGGCGGTGCCGGCGATAGCCGCGGGCGCCTTCGCGCAGGCGGGGCAGAACTGCCTGGGAGTGCAACGCGTGTTTGTCCACGACAGGGTTTACGAGCCGTTCGCCGAACGGTTCGTGGAGCACGTCTCGAAGCTCCGCGGCGGATCCTCCGTGGACGAGAACACGGACGTGTGCGCGATGATCCACAGGCGCGAGGCGGACAGGGTGGAGGAGTGGATCGGCGAGGCGGTGACGCGGGGCGCGCGCGTGCTCATCGGGTATCGGAGAGAGGGGGCGCTTATCTGGCCCACCGTCCTGGACCAGGTGCCCGACGGGGTTCGCCTGGACAGCCAGGAGGTTTACGGCCCCGTCGTGTCGCTGTACCGCGTCGGCTCGCTGGACGAAGCCATCGAGCGCGCCAACCGGGTCCACTACGGCCTCCACGCGGCGATCTTCACGGAGAACCTGAGGGACGCCTTTACCGCGATCAAGCGGCTGGAAGTGGGGGGCGTGATGGTCAACGACTCCACCGACTACCGGCTCGACGTCATGCCCTTCGGCGGGACGAAGCTCAGCGGGATCGGCCGCGAAGGAGTCCGCTGCGCCATCCAGGAGATGACCGAGACCCGCGTCGTATGCCTCAACCTCTGAAACCGCGGCCGAGACGCCTTCTTCGAGGGCGGGAGTTCACCTCCGAGTGGAAGCAAGGGCGCCGAAGAACTCCCGGCCAAGCCGGCAGGCCTGGGTGAGGTAGCGCCTCCGCGTGGCGTCGTCGGTGTCGGCGACCCCGTGGAAGGTCACCAGCCGGACCCTGCCCACGCCGCACATCCGGAGCGTCCAATCGCCGAAGAGCCTCTTCATCGGCCGGCCGAAGCCGAACAGCCGGTAGACCGCCGCACTCGCGCCGGCGGTGCACAGCAGGAGGGCCCTCGAGTGATGCAGCAGCCCCTCGGCCTTTCCGCCCGGCAGCAGGCGGAAAGCAAAGTTCTCCTGGAAGACGCGGTCGATGAAACCCTTCAGCACGGCTGGAACGCCGAACCACCAGACGGGGAAGACGAAGACCAGCGCGTCCGCCTCCAGTATCCGCTTCTGGTAGGCGGCCACATCGGGGGCCGGCGGAGCGGTGCCGAGTGTCGCAAGCTCCCCGGCTCCCATGACGGGATCAAAACGCTCGGCATAGAGATCCGCCAGGTCGGTCGTGTGTCCCGCCTTGTGCAGGCCCTCCGTGAGGGCCGCGCAGACGGCTGCGTTGAAGGAATCGGGCTTCGGATGAGCCAAAACGATGAGAACTTTCATGGGCAGATTCGCGCCGGGCAGCGAAATTATAGGTGATACAATCGATTCCGCCTATGGATCCTCCGGGAAAATGCAGGAAATGTGCGGCAAACTGCCGGTTCTGTCCAGGATGAGGAATCCGTCGTGACCGTTTACACCACTGCGTGTCCAAGAAACTGCTACAGCACCTGCACCATGCGTGTGCAGGTGCAGGACGGCCGGATCCGGTCCATTGAAGCCCACCCGGCGAACCTGGCCGCGGGCGAAAGCGTCTGCCTCAAAGGCCTCAGCTACATCGAGCGCACCACCTCAAAAAACCGGCTGCTGTACCCGCTGCGGAGAAAAGCGGACGGGTCGGGCTTCGACCGGGTGTCGTGGGCAGAAGCCCTCCGGGTCATTGCCTCCAGACTCGAAGCGCTCAAGACAGCCCACGGTCCGCAGAGCGTTCTGTATTACACGGGCAGCGGCACGAAGGGCCTGCTCAACTCGGTCGGGATGAGCTTCTGGCGGCTTTACGGGGGCTGCACGACGACCTATGGCGACCTCTGCTGGCCCGCAGGGCTCGAAGCGACGCGCCTCACGCTCGGCGCGAACGAACACAACGCACCCTGGGACCTGGCCAATGCCCGGTTGATCATCCTCTGGGGAAAGAACTCGGCCGAAACCAACGTCCACCAGATGGTGTTCGTCCAGCAGGCGCTCGAGCGCGGCGCCCGGCTGGTGGTGGTGGATCCGCGACGGACCGAAACCGCCGAGAAGGCCGAACTGCTGGTTCAACCGCGACCCGGCACCGACGGCGCTCTCGCCCTGGGGATCGCGCATCAACTGATCGCGACGGACCGTGTGGACCGCGCCTTCGTGGAGCGGCACGTCCTGGGATATCCCGAGTTCAGGGACATGGTCCGCGGATTCCCGCCCGAGAAGGCGGCGGAGATCACGGATGTGCCCGCTCGTTACATCGAACGCCTCGCGCAGATGATCGGGACCATCCGGCCGCTCACCATATGCGCCGGCTTCGGCATGCAACGGTACAGCAACTCCGGCCAGACGATGCGGGCGCTGATCGCGCTCACGGCCCTCACCGGCAATATCGGGATTGCCGGGGGCGGGTGGCAGTTCGCGAATCTGCAGAGCGCCGTATTCGACGAGGTCAAGGATCCTTTGGCTTTCTATCCTCCGGCGGAGCCGGACGGCGTGATCCGTGTCGCCGTCTCGACCGCGCGGCTGGGCCGAGATATGCTCGCCACCCGCAATCCCCCGCTGAAGATGGCGTGGGTGGAGCGGGGCAACCCGGTCACGCAAAATCCGGAGACGCACACTGTGCTGGAGGCGTTCCGGTCGCTCGAATTCCGCGTCGTGGTCGACCAGTTTCTCACGGACACCGCGCAGGAAGCGGACATCGTTCTGCCGGCGAAAACCTTCTTCGAGCAGTCGGATGTCATTGGTGCTTACTGGCATCCCTACATCCAGTTCAAGCAGAAGATTCTGGAGCCACCGGGCGAGGTGAAGCCGGAAAGCGAAATCTACCGCGGCCTGGCAGCGCAGCTCGGCATGCCGGCGGAACAGATCGAGGAGGCATTTCCCGGGCCCTCGGAGGCCGAAGTCGAGGCCTGGCTGGAAAGAAAGCTGCGTTCGTCCCCGGAGATATCCCTGGATCGGCTGCGCCAGGGCCCCCTTCTCCCTCCAGGCGCCCAGGAGGTTGCCTTCGAGGATTTCGTCTTTCCCACGCCCTCGGGAAAAATCGAACTTCTCTCGCTGGAGGCGGCACGGCGCTGGGGGGCCGATCCGCTGCCGGTCTACGGGGAACCCGTGGAGTCGGTCAGGTCGGGAGACCTCGCAACGGGGCGGTATCAACTCTACTTTATGACCCCCAACACCAAGAACCGGATCCACTCCCAGTTCGGCAACCTGGAGATGATAGGCGCGGTCAGCGAGCCCGGTCCGCGGCTGCAGATCAACCCGAAGGATGCGCGCGCGCGGGGCATAGCCGACGGAGACCCGGTGCGGGTTTTCAATGGCCGCGGCAGCATGCAGGCAGAAGCCTCCTGGGATTTCAGCCTCAAGCCGGGCTGCGTTGCCATAACAAACGGCTGGTGGATCAGCGAAGGGGGCACGGTCAACTTCCTCTCGCTCGGACGCGAAACGGACATGGGCCACGGCGCGGCCTTCCACGAGAACCTGGTCGAAGTGGAAAAGGCATCGGAATGAGCAGGGATTTTCTTTTGGACTTGAACAAGTGCACCGGCTGCGCTGCCTGCCGGCTGGCCTGCGAGATCGAAAACAGACTCGAGTCGGGAGACAGCTGGCGGCAGGTTCTGACCTTCAACGAACGCCGGCACCCGGCGGCGCCGCTCTATCACTTGTCGCTCGCCTGCAACCACTGCGGAAGCGCCCCCTGCGCCGACGCCTGTCCCGCCCAAACCATCAAGCGGGATGAAGTCACCGGCGCCGTCCTGATCGAGGAGAAAGGGTGCATCGGCTGCCGCTACTGCTCCTGGGCCTGTCCGTATGAGGCGCCTCGCTTCAGCGAAGCGCACGGGGTGATGACCAAGTGTACATTCTGCGCGCACCGGCTCGCGGAGGGAAGGGAGCCGGCCTGCGTTTCGCTGTGCCCCACGGGTGCGCTTGGCACGACACCTGCCGTAGACGGCCGCGGCGCCTCCGTCGTGCCTGGGTTTCATGCCGACGGGCACGAGCCGCGGATCCGTTTCGTGCCTCTGCGGCGCGGATTCCGGGCGCCGGAGATGACCTCGGGACTGGCGGACCCGGGGATCGCTGCGGAACCTGCGCGCCGTGCTCCGGGCGCCGGCCGCAGGATCAGCCTCAGGGGCGAGTGGCCGCTTGTCGGCTTCACCCTTGCCGCGTCCGGGCTGGTGGGGTGGGTGGCGGCGGCAATGCAGTGCGGGATTTCGGTCAGCGCGACGGTGTTCCCGGCTCTGGCGGCGGGGGCAATGGCGGCGAGCGCTGCGCACCTGGGGCAGGCCGGCAGGTCATGGCGCGCCGTGCTCAATCTGCGGAGGTCGTGGTTGAGCCGCGAGGTGGTGCTGTACGGGCTGTTCGTCCTTGTTTCCCTGGTCTGGCTCCGGGGTACGCCCGGGTTGCAGTTCGCGGGCTGGGCCGCCGTGGCGGCAGGGGTTGCGTTGCTGTTCGCGGTCGATCGGGTTTACGACGTGGCGGGCAAGGAAATGAGCGCGCACCTGCACAGCGCGGGAGCTCTGTGGATGAGCCTCTACCTGGCGAGCGTGCTGTCGGGGAGTGCGGCCGCCGTGGCGGTGGTCGGCGCGGCCAAGTGTGGGCTCTACCTTGCGCGCAAGGGACGAATGCGGAAGCGCGGACGGCGGTGGCGCCCGGCACTCTCGGCGGCGAGGGTGGCTTTGGGCCTGCTGGTGCCGGCGGCCTCGATCGTGATCTGGGCCGAAGCGGCATGGGCGGCAGCTCTGGGCCTGGCCGTTGTCGGAGAGGCTTTGGACAGGATTGAGTACTACTTGGAGCTGCGCATCGAGACGCCGCGCGCATGGATGGAGGCGGCCCTCCCGGCTGATGACTCCCGGCATGATTTGGGAGTACACTGGGTACGTTCCAACCATGAACCATGAATCGGAGCCGCCCATGAAAAAGCTCTTCCTCATCCCGGTCATTTTCTCCGCCCTCTACCTCCAGGCCGAACCGCCGGAAGGGTACTACCGCCAGCCCGCCCTCCACGGCAGCATCATCGTCTTCGTCGCGGAAGGGGATCTGTGGACGATCGGCACGGACGGAGGCATAGCCCGGAGACTCACGTCGCACGCCGGCGAGGAGTCGAATCCCGCCATCTCTCCCGACGGCAGGACGCTCGCCTTCGCCGCAGGCTACGAGGGCCCGGTCGAACTCTACACCATGCCGCTGGCAGGAGGCTTGCCGCAGCGCTGGACGTGGGAGCCGCAGGAATCGAGCCCCGTGGGCTGGACCCCCGACGGCCGGCTGATCTACGTCACGCAGGAGTACGCCACGCTGCCCGACCCGCAGCTGGTGACGATCGACTTGTCGACCGGTGACAGGCAGCGCATCCCTCTGACGCCCGCCGGGGACGGCGTCTACGATGCCGCCGGGCGGACCATCTACTTCGTGCGTCCGGCCTATCACCGCAACGACACCAAGCGCTACAAGGGGGGAACCGCGCGCAACATCTGGAAGTTCTCGCAGGGGGCGGCCGAGGCGCAGAACCTCACGGGAGACTTCGCGGGCGAAGACCACTCCCCGATGTGGTGGAAAAACCGCATCTATTACGTCTGCGACCGGGACGGAACGATGAACATATGGTCCATGAACGAGCAGGGGCGGGATCTGAAGCAGCACACGCGCCACAGCGGGTGGGACGTGCTCTCTCCGTCCATCCACGACGGGCGGATCGTCTACCAGCTGGGAGCCGACCTGTGGCTGCTCGAGATCGAAGCCCAGAGAACGCGCAAAATCACGATCCGCCTGGCCTCCGATTTCGACCAGCTGCGGGAAAAGTGGGTCCAGCGGCCGCTGGACAACCTGACCTCGGCGCATCTGCACCCGAAAGGGGAAAGCGTCGTGCTGACGGCGCGGGGCCGCGTCTTCGTCGCACCAACCGTGAAGGGGCGCTTCGTACAGGCGTCGCAGAAACAGGGGGTGCGTTACCGGGACGCCTGCTTCATGCCGGACGGCAAATCCCTTCTCGCGCTTTCGGACGAGAGCGGGGAGCTGGAATTCTGGACGCTACCCGCCAACGGCGTCGGACCGGGGAAGGCGATGACGGCGGACGGGAAAATCCTGCGTTTCCGCGGACACCCGTCCGCCGACGGCAAGTGGGTCGCCTACACCGACAAGCACAACGATCTCTGGCTGCTGGAGGTCGAGACCGGAAGCCAGAAAAAGCTCTCGACCAACCGGCAGGGCGTCGGCGATCTGGCCTGGTCCGCCGACGGCGCCTGGCTGGCCTACTCCCAGACGGCGCCGAACACCTACGCGCAAATCCACATCTACCATGCGCGCGACGGACGCCGCGCGGTTCTGACGAGCGACCGCGTAAACTCCGGCAGCGCGGCCTGGAGCCCCGACGGGAAGTTCCTGTATTTTCTCTCCGACCGGAGCCTCCGCTCCGTTGTGGGCAGCCCCTGGGGGCCGCGCCAGCCCGAGCCCTATTTCGACAGCCCCATGAAGATATACCAGTTGGCTCTCAGGAAGGGCCTGCGCTCGCCCTTCGCGCCCGACGACGAGCTTTATCGCCCGCCGGCCGCCGCGGAAAAAAAGCCCGAGGGCGGAACAGCCGCCGCCGTGGAAATCGAACTGGACGGCATCCAGGCGCGGCTCCGGGAAGTGCCCGTGGGAAGCGGCAACTTCGACAACCTGACCGCAAACGGCGAGGCGCTGTTCTGGCTCGAAACCGAATCGGGACTCAACCCGAAGAGGCACCTCATGTCGGTGAAGGTGGAGAACAAGGACACCAAACCCAAGCGGGTCATGGAGGATGTCCGCAGCTACGAGATGTCGGCCGACGGAAAGAGGCTGCTGGTGCGCAAAGGAAACAACCTGTACGTGATCGACGCCGTGCCGCGGGCCCCGGCGGATCTCAACGAACGGGCGGTCGGCCTGGACAGCTGGACCTTTTCGATGGATGTCCGCGAGGATTTCCGCCAGTTGTTCATCGATGCCTGGCGGCTCGAGCGGGACTACTTCTACGACCCGAACATGCACGGCGTGAACTGGACGGGCATGCGCGACAAGTACCTCCCGCTGGTGAGCCGGGTCACGACGCGCGCCGAGCTGAACGACCTGCTGGGGCAGCTGATGGGAGAGCTCTCGGTGCTGCACATGAGCGTCCGAGGCGGGGACCACCGCGCCGGGACCGACCAGGTGCGGATCGCCTCGCTGGGCGCCAGACTGGGCCGCGACCGGGAGGCGGGAGGCTACCGGATCGAATACATCTACCGGGCCGACCCCGACTACCCCGACGAACTTTCGCCGCTGGCCGATCCCGACCTGGGGATCGGGGAGGGCGACGTCATCCTTCAGATCAACGGCGTCGACACGCTTTCGGTGCCCGATCCCAAGGTGCTGCTGCGGAACCAGCAGGGGAAGCAGGTGCTGCTGACCGTGCGCGCCGGGACCGGCGGCGAAAGCCGCCAAACCATTGTCGTGCCGATTGCCGATGAGGCGAACCTGCGCTACCGCGACTGGCAGTACACCCGGCGAACGATGGTCGAGGAACTGGGTGCGGGCGAGATAGGCTACGTGCACCTGCGCGCCATGGGTTCAGGCGACCTCACGACCTGGTACCGGGAGTTCTACCCTGTGTACAACCGCCAGGGGCTGATCATCGACGTGCGCCACAACGGCGGCGGCAACATCGACAGCATCCTGCTGAGCAAGCTCATGCGCAAGGCGTGGTTTTTCTGGGCGCCGCGCGTCGGGGAGCCTTACTGGAACATGCAGTACGCCTTCCGGGGTCACATGGTGGTGATCTGCGACGAAAGGACGGCCTCCGACGGCGAGGCGTTTGCCGAAGGCTTCCGGCGCCTGGGGCTGGGCAAGGTCATTGGCCTGCGGACTTGGGGCGGCCAGGTCTGGCTCAGCCCCAACAATCCGCTGACCGACGGCGGCATCGCGCGCGCCCCCCAAACGGGCGTCTACGGTCCCGAAAGGGAGTGGCTGATCGAAGGCCACGGCGTCGACCCGGACATCGTGGTCGACAACCCGCCGCACGCAACCTTCAGAGGCGAGGATGCCCAGCTCGAGGCTGCCGTGGAATATCTCAAAGGCGAAATCCGGAAAAAGCCGGTGACGGTCCCGCCGCCGCCGGCCTACCCGGACAAGTCCTTTAAATATCCTCCGAATCCGTAAGTAACCGGCAACAGCGGAGGGTATTCGATATATCATTACGGGACTTCCGGCAAACGCACCTTGAGCGTTTGTCCTGATTTACCGGGAGTTATGTGCGGGTGGCAAAGATGGAAAAAACAACTCCAAAGGAGAGCACATTCATGGGCAGGAAAATGAAGAGACGTGATTTCTTTCTTGCCGGCGCGGCTGCCGGCCTGGCAGCGGCTTCACCGCGCAGCATTGCGGGCGCGGCGCCGGTGATGTGGATGCAGCGAAGCGTCAAGCCCGTGGTCATTGCCTCGGGCAACGGCAACACCTACAGGAACGGGGGAACCCAGACCTGCGTCGCCCGCGCCTTCAGCCTGATCGCAGAGGGGGCCGATGTCCTGAATGCACTGATCGCGGGCGTGAACCTCAACGAACTGGATCCCGAGGATACGAGCGTGGGTTACGGCGGGCTGCCGAACGGCGACGGCGTGGTTCAGCTCGACTCCTGCTGCATGCACGGTCCGCTGAAGCGCGCCGGCGGCGTTGCCTGCCTCGAGGGGGTGCGTACGCCCTCGCTGGTCGCCAGGGCCGTCATGGACAACACCGACCACCACCTCCTGGTGGGCAAGGACGCGCAAGACTTCGCCCGCAAGATGGGCTTCAAAATAGAGGATGACCTCAACACCGAGCGCTCGCGTTCGCGGTGGCTCGAGTGGAAGCGCCGGACCGACCCCGACCGATATCTCGACCCCAAACGCAGGGAGCAGGCAGGGAGGGAAGCGGCGCTCCAGATGATGCGGGAGGGGCTGATCGATCCCGAGCACTACTGGGGAACCATCAACTGCGACGGCATCGGCCCCAACGGCGACATCTGCGGCGTGACCACGACAAGCGGGCTTTCTTGGAAAATCCCGGGCCGGGTCGGCGATTCGCCCATACTGGGCGCGGGCCTGTACGTGGATGGCGAGATCGGGGCGGCGGGCTCCACCGGGCGCGGGGAGGCGAACCTCTACAATCTGACCTCCTTCCTGATCGTGGAAATGATGCGCCGGGGGATGAGCCCCAAGGATGCCGGAATGGAGGGGTTGAAGCGGATCAAGGCAAACACTGTGGAGAAGCGCCTGCGGAAACAGAACGGCGACCCGAACTTCAACATCAGCTTCTATGTCCTGAACGCCAAGGGCGAGCACGCCGGGGTCGCCATGTATGTGAACGAGCGGAGCCGGTACGCGGTCTGCAACGAAAACGGTCCGCAGTCGGTTCCGATGGAGGGATTGCTCCAGGGGTCAGCCATCGAAGGCTGACGGCGGCAAAGTCATTTCTAGGGCAACGAATGATCAAGGAGAGGACGATGATTGTGCAGGGATGGTTGACGACAGTGCTGCTGCAGGGCCTGCTGGTTGCGGCTCCCGTGCAGGAATTCGCGCCGGGCGCGCGATACGATGCCAGGATTCCGACGCTCAAGGAAGTTGTCGGGTTCGATTTCGGTGAACGGATCACGCCGCCGGAGGACATCGCCGCCTATTTCAAGGCGCTGGCCGCCGCGGCCCCCGAAAGGACCCGCCTGGTCGAATACGCCCGTTCCTGGGAGGGGCGCCCGCTCCACGTGCTCGCGATCGGGTCGGCCGCCCGCATGGCGAAGCTGGACGAGGTGAAGGCCGACCTGCGGAGACTCGCTGACCCGAGACAGCTCTCGGCGCCTGAGGCCGACCGGCTGGTGAGGGAACTGCCCGTGGTCACGTGGCTGATTCACTCCGTGCACGGCAACGAAATCACCTGCAGCGAGGCGGCGATGGCCGAAGCCTATCACCTGCTTGCGGCGCGGCAGGACACGGCGGTGGAGCTCATCCTCCGCGAGTCGATCGTCCTCATCGATCCGCTGCAGAACCCGGACGGGCGCGCGAGGTTCGTTTTCCAGAACCTGCTGGGCCAGGCGGCCGTTCCCGATTCCGAACCGGCTGCGGCGGAGCGGGACGAACCCTGGCCGGGAGGTCGCGTCAATCACTACCTCTTCGACATGAACCGCGACTGGTTCGCGCAGTCGCAGGTCGAGACGGCGGGCCGGACGAAGCTCTTCCTCGAGTGGTACGCGCACGTCGTGGCCGACCTGCACGAGATGGGCGGGGAATCCACCTACTACTTCGCGCCGCCGGCCGAACCGCTGAACCCGCACATCACAAAACAGCAGGCGGCATGGTTCGAGGCGTTCGGCCGGGAGAACGGGAAACGGTTCGACGACCGCGGGTTTGCCTACTTTATCCGCGAGAACTTCGATTCCTTCTATCCCGGGTACGGGGAGTCCTGGCCGATTTTCCACGGCGCCGTGGGCATGACCTACGAGCAGGCTTCGCCGCGGGGCCTCGCCTACACGCGCCGTGACGGGACCCTGCTGACCTACCGCCAGGGGGCCATCCATCACTTCACGGCGGCGATCACGACCGCAGAGACCGCGGCAAAGAACCGGCAGAGGATTCTGCAGGACTTCCTCGAATACCGGCGCAGCGCGATCCAGGAAGGAGAGCGCGGACCGGTGCGCGAATACCTGGTGCCGCCGGGCCAGGATCCGGCGCGGACCGACCGGCTGGTCCGGCTCATCGCCGCGCAGGGCATTGAAGTGCGCAGGGCGGAGGAGGCCTTCAAGGCCGGCAACCGCGCGTTTCCGGCGGGGACGTACATTCTTCCTGCGGCGCAGCCGGCGGGACGGATGCTGCGCACGCTCATGGACCCCCACACCCCCCAGCCGGAGGACTTCATCAAGGAGCAGGACCGCAGGCGCAAGCGAAGAATGCCGGACGAGATCTATGACATCACGGCCTGGAGCCTGCCCGAGGTGTTCGACGTCGAGGTCGTCACCGTCGACAAGCCCGCCGGTGTACGGTCGTCGGTTGCGAACTTCGACGGCAAGGCCCGGCCATCGCCTTTGCCCGCCGCGAAAGTCGGTTACCTGATCCCCTGGGGATCGGGCGCGGCTACTGCAATTGTGGAAGCGCTGCAGAAGGGGATTCGGGTGCGGACGGCCGACCGGCCCTTCGCCCTCGCCGGCCGGAAGTACCCGATCGGCACGGCCATCGTCAGGTCTGCGGAAAACGGCGGCGACCTGGCTTCGGTCCTGGGGGACATCGTCGGCCGCCACGCTGCGGAAGCCGTCGCGATCGACACCGCTTTCGTGGACGAGGGGATCTCGCTCGGCTCCAACCGGGTAGTCCACCTAAAGGCGCCGCGGGTTCTGCTGGCATGGGATTCACCGGCGCAGAGCTCCTCGGCGGGCTGGGCGCGGTACGTCCTCGAGCGCCGCTTCGGCCAGCCCGTCACGGCAGTCCGGGTGAATTCGCTCGGGCGCGTGGACATGTCGCGCTACGACGTCTTGGTGCTTCCCTCGGGAAACTATGCGGCGGCCTTGAGCGGCGACCGGCTGAGGCGTCTCAAGGACTGGATCGGCTCGGGAGGCACTCTGATCACCATGGGAGAGTCCTCGCGCTGGGCGGCGCGCGAAAGCGTCGGATTGCTGGAAACCTACCTGCAGCTGCGGGACGGGAAACCGGACACGGAGGCTTCGGAAAAGGACGTGAAAAAGCCGGAGGCGCCGGCAAAGCCGTTCGATCTCGAGAAGGCCATCCAGCCCGACCGCGAACGGCCCGAGGCCGTGCCGGGCGCCCTGCTGCGGCTCGTGCTGGACATGGAGCACTGGCTTGCCGCCGGAACGGACGGCGAGATTCAAGCGCTGGTGGACGGAACGCGCGTTTTCGTCCCGCTCAAAATGGACAGGGGGCGCAACGTGGCCGTCTATGGCAGGAAGGAGAACCTCGTTGCCGGCGGACTGGTATGGGAAGAGTCGCAGGAGCTTATGGCCCAGAAAGCCTTCCTCATGCATCAGCCGAACGGCCAGGGGCACGTGATCGCGTTCGCCGAGGATCCGAATTACCGGGCCTTCACGGAAGCGACGAAACTGCTCTTCATCAACGCGGTCCTTCTGGGCCCCGCCCACTAAGCGCAAACCGGGAAAAAGCGTCACACGGAGGAACACCGAGCAGCACGAAGAAGCACGGAGGCCGGCGCCTCGCCCCCTGCGAGGCGCCGGCAATCTAGAACGATTCGCTTTCTCCGTGGACCTCCGTGCTTCTCTGTGCCCCTCCGTGTGACGCTTTTGCTTTTTTTCGCTTTGGATCCGGCTTGCCTAACTCGCTGCGAGACCGTATCCTTTCAGAGCGGCGGTTCAGCCGTATCCCGTATATTCCTTGACTTAATGGGAGGTTATCATGCCAATCGGAATCATCCAGGTCCCCGCGCCCGTCAACGAGCCGGTCCGCAACTATGCCCCCGGCTCGCCGGAGAAAGCATCGCTGAAAGCCAGGCTGAAGGAGATGCTCTCAACGGAAATCGAAATCCCCCTCGTCATCGGCGGGAAGGAAATAAGGACCGGCTCGACGGCGAAAGCCGTCTGTCCGCACGACCATGCGCACGTCCTGGCCACATACCACCAGGCCGGGCCGAAGGAAGTCGAACTTGCAGTGGCGGCTTCGCGCGAGGCGTGGAAAAGCTGGTCGGTCATGCCCTGGGAGTCCAGGGCAGCCATATTTCTCAAGGCGGCCGAGATGCTCGCCGGCCCGTGGCGGGACACGCTCAACGCCGCGACGATGCTGAACCAGGGCAAAACCGTGTACCAGGCCGAGATCGATGCCGCCTGCGAGCTGGTCGACTTCCTCCGCTTCAATGCCGCCTACATGCGGTCGATTTACGAGCACCAGCCGATCAGCTCTCCGGGCATCTGGAACTACGTCGAGTACCGGCCCCTCGAAGGCTTCGTCTTTGCCGTGACGCCGTTCAATTTCACCGCGATCGGCGGCAACCTGCCGACCTCGGCGGCCATGATGGGGAACGTGGTGCTCTGGAAGCCCGCCTCGTCCGCAGTGCTGTCGGCATACTACATCATGAGGCTGCTGCAGGAGGCGGGTCTCCCGGACGGCGTGATCAATTTCATCCCGGGCCGCGGCAGCCAGGTGGGCAACCCGGCGCTGGACAGCGCGGAACTTGCGGGCATTCACTTCACGGGCTCCACCAGCGTGTTCCAGGACATGTGGCACACGATCGGAAAGAACATCGCCCGGTACAAGAGCTACCCCAGGATCGTGGGGGAGACCGGCGGCAAGGACTTCGTGTTCGCCCACGAAACCGCCGACGCGGTCGCCGCCGCCACGGCGCTGGTCCGGGGCGCCTTCGAGTACCAGGGCCAGAAGTGCTCGGCCGCCTCGCGCGCCTACATCGCGCGCTCGCTGTGGCCGCGGGTGCGGGAATCGATGCTCGCCCAGCTCAAAGAGATCCGGATGGGAGCGACGACCGATTTCCGCAACTTCATGGGGCCGGTGATCGACCGCGCGGCCTACGATTCGATCATGGAGTACGTCAACTTTGCGCACGAGTCGAAGGAGGCCGAGATCCTGCACGGGGGCTCGGGGGATGCATCCACAGGTTATTTCATCCAGCCGACGGTGGTGCTGACGACGAATCCGCGCTTCAAGCTCATGCAGGAGGAGATCTTCGGCCCGGTGCTGACTATCTACGTGTACGACGACGATAAACTGGACGAAACCCTGGAGCTCTGCGACACGACAAGCCCTTACGCGCTGACCGGAGCGGTGTTCGCAGGGAGGCGCGACATCATCCTGAAGATCATGGAACGGCTCCGCTACACAGCCGGCAATTTCTACATCAACGACAAGCCGACCGGGGCTGTCGTAGGGCAACAGCCGTTCGGCGGCGGGCGCGCCTCGGGCACCAACGACAAGGCGGGATCGGTGCTCAACCTCCTGCGCTGGACGACGCAGCGCGCGGTCAAGGAAACATTTGTCCCGCCCACGCATTTTTCCTACCCTTTCCTGCAGGAAGAGTAGGTACAAACGACAAAGGAGATCCGCCCATGACAATGGAACGCCCGAACGCGACAAAAATGAAGGGCAACCCGCTCACGCTGGTGGGCCCGGCGCTCAAGGCCGGCGACAAGGCTCCGGATTTTTCGATGCGCACCCAGGAGCTGAAGCCCTTTTCCCTGGGCGACACGGCCGGAAAGGTGCGGCTGTTCAGCGTCGTGCCTTCGCTGGACACGCCGGTGTGCGATGCCCAGACCCGGCGCTTCAACGAGGAAGCCGCGAAGCTGGGTGACAGGGTGGAGGTGGTCACGGTGAGCATGGACCTGCCATTCGCCCAGAAGAGGTGGTGCGGGGCGGCCGGGATCGACAGCCTCAAGGTGGTTTCGGATTATTATGACCGGTCTTTTTCCCGGGCCTACGGCACCCTGATCAAGGAGCTGCACCTGGACAGCAGGGCCATCTTCGTGGTGGATGACAAGGATACGGTGCGGTACGTGGAGTACGTCGGCGAGGTTACCGATCATCCGGATTATGAGAAAGCCCTGGCGGCCCTGAGGTCGCTCGCCGGCTGAGACCCCGTGTTTTGTTGCGCCCCTGCCGGGGCGCAACCAGAGCGGGCTGCCAGCAGTCTATCGGACCAGGAGCGAATCCTTGCACGGAACATCCGCGGCCGCCGCCTCGTTCCACGCGGTCATGCCGCCGAGCAGGTTATATATGTTGCGGAGCCCGTTTTTGTGCAACAGCGCCGAGGCGCGCGGACTGCGCACGGACCGGGCGCAATAGACCACGATCATCCCGCGCGTCTTGTATTGCTCCAGCTCGCCAATCCGCGCCTCCAGCTCCTGTAACGGCAGGTTGACCGCATCCTTCAGACGGCCCATGGGGCGCACCGTGCCCTGGAATTCACCCTCGGTCCTGACGTCCAGAAACACGACATCCTTCCCCTGTTCCAAAGCCTCGCAGACCGCGGCGGGGGAGATATCGTTGTACTGCGCCGGGTTTGCGAGGGTGGCGTTGGGCACTGCCCCGGGCTTGGGAATCAGGCTCTTGCCGCATACGGGACAGGCCCCCCGCGCATCGTATACCATGTCATGGCAGTCGGAGTCGCATGGCGGACAGACATAGCCGATGTGCCCGGACTGGCCGCCGGCCGGGAACGCGGCGGCAAACAACAGGCAGAAGGCGCAGATACAGGCGGTTATCTTCATTTCCGGCGTCATACGGGTTTCTCCGTCCATTCTGGTGCGGTCCGATAAAGATGCCACTTTCGTTTTACGCAGCTGCGCCGAGGAACTCCCAGACTGGTATTTTATCAGAGCCTAAAAGGCAGTCCCATGAAAGCGGCCAGGTGGATTGCAGCAGCAGGATTCATCGCGGCTGCTCCTGTGGTAGTGGTGTCGCACGATCCGGTCTGGCCTGCCACTGCCATCGGTTTGTTCTATTCCCAGCCCTGCCGTTTTGCCTCCCGTCGTGTTTGCGGCTGAGGAAAACGTTCTAGCGCGCCGCCCGCGGATGGCTTCCGGCTGAAATCGGCTGGAGGCTGCCCCGTCACCCTGCAATATTCTCAATGGTTGTTCTGCAGAGATCTCCCATTGAGGTAATATCCCTTATGCAATCGGCTTCTGACTCCGCGAGAGTTGTCCCAAGCCGAAAAGATCAGGTCAGAGACAGATTAAACTCCCAGAAGCCTCGCACGCACATGAGCCAATCGCATCATCCGAAAAACGACGTTGCGGATTTTCACAAGGACAAAGGGAGGGCGTCACTATGTCCGGTGAGATGTGCAATTGGAAGAGAAATACTGCGGCTGCGCTGATGCTCCTGGGATTCGTGAGCGTTGTCGCCATGGCCGGCTGCGGGGACCGCAAGAGGCCAGGCGAAGAGGTGACCCTGGTTCTGGGTGCCTACACAACGCCACGGGAGGCTTACGGGAGGGCGATACTCCCGGGTTTCCAGCGCCACTGGCAGCAAAAGACCGGACAGACCGTGCGCTTCCGGGAATCCTATCTTGCCAGCGGGGCTCAGTCCCGCGCTGTCATCGGCGGCTTCGAGGCCGATATCGTCGCCCTGTCGCTTGAAGCGGACGTGGAGCGGATTGCCGCGGCGGGGCTGATCCGGCACGACTGGAAATCGCGACCCCACGGCGGCATGGTCTCGAATTCCATCGTGGTGTTCGCGGTCCGTTCGGGCAATCCGCGCGGCATCAAGGACTGGAGTGATCTCGCTTCGCCCGGCCTCAATGTTCTGACGCCTGATCCCCGGACCTCCGGGGGCGCCATGTGGAACATTTGTGCCATGTATGGGGCAGCCCTTCGTGGTTTCATCTCCGGCGTACCGAAAGAGGATCCGCAGGCTGCGGCCGCCTTTATCAAGCGTGTGTTTCAGAACGTATCGATCATGGACAAGGGCGCCCGCGAGTCGGTCACGAACTTCGAGCGCGGCGTGGGCGATTTGGCCATTACATACGAGAATGAGGTGCTGGTGGGGTGGAAGGCGGGGCAGATCTATGAATATGTCATCCCAAGGTCCACGATCCTGATTCAAAACCCGGCGGCAGTGGTGGATTCGTATGTCGACAAGCATGGGGTGCGGGAAGTGGCTGAGGCCTTTCTAGCATACCTCTGGAGTTCCGACGCCCAGCATGGTTATGCGCAATTCGGGCTTCGGCCGGTGGATTCTGAAGTCGACATCGCGGTGCGGAATCGCTATCCGCCTGTGGAGGACCTCTGGAGCATTGACTATTTGGGGGGATGGCAGGAGGCGGTTGGGGCAATTTTCGGGCCAGAAGGCGTTTATACCCGGATGTATCGGGAGTTGCACGGGGCAAAATGAACCGCAGCGCATCAAATGCGAAGATAGAGAGCGAAGTGTCCCTTCTGCAGGGTGTCCGACCCTGGGGTCGATGGGGCCTCCGTGCTGTTGCTGTCAGCTATCTCCTACTCATGATTCTCGTTCCCCTGGGAACCATAGTTCAGACGGGTTTTAGCGCTGGGATCCTCGTATTCATTCGCGATCTGGCGGATCCCATCGCCTGGGCGGCGCTCAAGCTGACACTTGGCGTAGCCGTGATCACCACCGCAATAAACACAGTCATGGGCACGCTCACTGCCTATGTCCTGGTTCGTCTCGAGTTTCCGGGCCGCCGCCTGCTGAATGGGCTTGTCGACATGCCCTTCGCCATACCAACACTGGTGACGGGGCTGATGCTGGTGGTTTTGTATGGGCCGCAGGGAATTGCCGGCGCTTGGCTGCAGGACCAGGGTTTGCAGGTGATCTTCGCAAAACCCGGAATCGTCCTGGCTCTGCTTCTGGTGACCTTTCCCTTTGGCGTGCGCAGCACCCAGCCAAGCCTGATGGAGCTCGAGCGTGATCAGGAAGATGCAGCATATACGCTGGGGGCTTCAAAGTGGACGACCTTCTGGCGAATTCTTTTTCCGACGATACTTCCGGCGATCCTGACGGGTTCCCTCCTGACCTTCTCGCGTGCCCTGGGGGAATTTGGGTCGATTGTGATCGTGGCGGGCAATATCCCGGGACAGACGCTGACCGCCCCTGTGCATGTCTACGGTCAGGTCGAGTTTGATAACGCGCGTGCTGCCAGCGCAATGTCGATAGTGCTCCTGGCCCTGTCATTCGGCCTGATCCTTATGGTGGATTGGCTGCAGCGCCGGAAAGCGAGGATGTATGCAGCCCCGTGAATCAGGGCGGCTTTCTGCCGATGGGACGGGCAGGCGGCACCAGCGCCACAGCCTCGGAGAATGGCTGCTGGTGGGACTTGTCCTGGCCTATGCCGGTCTCCTGCTGGTCGCGCCGATTGCCGCAATGTTGCACGGCGCTCTCCGGCCGGGCCTCGGTGCCTTCTGGAATGAAGTATCCAGCCCGGATGCGCTGAACGCCTTGAAGCTGACGATCGTGCTTGGGCTGGGCGCCACCTTCATTAATGTTGCTTTTGGACTGGCGATTGCCTGGGTTCTGGTGCGGGACGATTTCCGAGGCCGCAAGCTCGTGAACGGGTTGGTGGACCTTCCCTTTGCCGTTTCCCCTGTAATCGCGGGACTGATGTTGATCCTGCTGTTTGGCAGGGAGGGCTGGTTTGCCTCGCTCACCGATGCCTTGGGTCTCAGGGTGCTTTTCGCCTGGCCGAGCATGTTGTTGGCGACGTTGTTTGTCTCTTTGCCTTTTGTGATCCGGGAGGTCATGCCGGTGCTGACTCAGATCGGGATACAGCAGGAACTCGCGGCGTATACCATGGGCGCAAGTCCCTGGCGGACGTTCTGGTGCGTGACCTTCCCTTCGCTTCGCTGGGGCCTGCTTTACGGCATCTCCCTCACCCTGGCCCGGGCGCTGGGGGAGTTTGGGGCCGTGCTTATGGTCAGCGGCGGCATGCGAGGCCTGACCGAGACCTCCACGCTTTACATTTTCCGGTGTCTCGACGACCGCAATTACGGCGGCGCGTACAGCATGGCACTGGTCCTCGCGGTGATTTCCTTCAGCCTCCTCATGGGGATGGAAGTGCTGAAAAAGCGCACCGAACAGCGGCGGTGATCCACAGCGCAGTGCGGACTCCCTCGAACACGGAAAGCCTATGTCAATCGTCCTGAAGCAGATCGCCAAGCGATACGGCAGTCACGTGATTGTCGACGATCTTTGCCTCGAGGTCCAGGATGGGGAATTTTTCATTCTGCTGGGCGCCAGCGGCAGCGGGAAGACCACGGTGCTGAGGATTATTGCCGGTCTGACCAGGGCTGATTCAGGCAGAATTCTGCTGCACGAAAGGGACGTGACAGACCTTGCCCCCCAACGGCGTGAAATCGGCCTGGTGTTTCAGAACTACTCTATTTTTCGCCACATGACGGTGACGGAAAACATCGAGTTCGGGCTCAAGTTGCGGAAGCTCCCCAGGAATGAAAGGACGAGGCGCCGGCAGGAACTGCTCGACCTGGTCGGGCTGTCGGGGATGGGCGACCGTCTGCCCGGCCAATTGTCAGGCGGCCAGCAGCAGCGGGTCGCCCTCGCCCGCGCTCTAGCCTATCGGCCCAAGGTCCTGCTCCTGGATGAGCCTTTCGGCGCCCTGGACGTGAAGATTCGGGGACAGCTACGCCGGAGCCTGCGGCGGATCCAAGAGAAATCCGGAGTCACTACCATTCTTGTAACCCACGACCAGGAGGAGGCTTTCGAACTGGCCGATCGTATCGGGGTGATCGAAAGGGGACGGCTTCTGGAGGTCGGGCCGGTAGAACAGCTTTACTTTCGTCCGAGGACATCCTTCGTGGCGACCTTCCTCGGCGCAGGTACGGTGGTCGTCGGACAGGTCAGCGAAGGGAAAGCTCGATTTGGGGAACTCTCGCTGACCTTGCCCGACGAAATCGCGGCTGAGGAAAACCGGCGGGTTCAACTCCTGGCGCGGCCTGAGCAGGTGATTCTGTCGGATGACCCCCGGGGGCCCGGCGTGGTCTCGCTCGGACAAGGCCGCGTGATTGAGGAGTTCTTTGCCGGTTCGCATCGCAAGGTGCGACTGCGGCTCCCCCGGCTCCCTGGAACGCGGCAGCTTGCCCCGCAGCCGCCGTTTGGAGAAAAGTCCCTGCTCGTGGACGCAGTGGTTTCTTCGAGCGAATCGCTTTCCGGAAGAAGGCGATTCGTCGGTCTTCGCGATTATCACATCCTCGAGGCGCCTCCGCGGAGGCTACTGGTCCTGGCGCCGGAGGGGCGGGGCTCCGGCAGCGCATCGCCGCTCGTCCGCTGGCTGATCCGCAAGCTGGATGCCTCCGCGATCCGTCTCACCGTCCTGGAAGTGACGGAGGCCGGGGCTAAAGAACCGAAGGTTGAGGCTCGCGCGAAGACCGGCAATGGCGGACTGGAAATTCGCACACGCAAGGGACGGCTAGTCTCAGAGGTGATGGCGGAGCTCCAGGAGTCCCTCTATGACATGGTTGTCGTGGAAGCCCCTCCGGAGAAGCGTTTCTTTTCCGGCGCCTACGGCGACGGTCCCGAATTGATCGACAGGCTGCTGAAAGGAAGCGATCTGCCGGTTCTCATTCTGAAAGGGGAGAGGGAGCGGCTGGACCGTTTGATGATCTGCACCGCCGGGGGCGAGCCCGGCAAGCAAGACGTCAAGGAAGGTGGGTGGCTTGCCCGGAGATTGGCGATTCCAGTCGTCCTCTTCCATGCGGTCAGGAGGGAATTCGAGTCCGGCCCGCTGACCCGGGCGCACCTCGAACGGGCCGCGGCAACGCTTCATTCGCTGGATCTGGAGGTGGACATACGCTTGAGGGAGGCAGAGTCGGTTGCTCGCGCCATCCTGGAGGAGGCGCGCAACTCGGAGAGCGACCTGATCGTCGTCGGCAGGCACTTTCCCAGGTCGCGCATCTTCGCCGGCGAGGATGTTACGCGTCAGGTCATCAGCGCAGCGGATCGCCCTGTGCTGGTCATCGCCGTGGAGGAATGGCGCCTGGAAATCCCGGACGTCAGCGCGGGATCCGGACCGAAGCTTTGACCGTCTCGAATAGAGACGGACCGTGAGGAAGCGTGTTGTGCGCAAGCCGGTTGCCTGAGGATTGTGGCTTGCCTGTGTCGCAGGAGCACAGGCGATCGATGCTGCGGCACAGGATCGACTGCAGTGGCTCGAGAAGTGCAGCGCGCCCACCGAGGCACACCTTCGATATCTTCTTGGCGAGGTCGAAATGCTTCGCGATGAACGAGACCGGTTCAGGCGGGGAGCTGCCGGGCACATGACTGCTGTCGAGCTTGCCGAGCGTGGGCTCCGGTTTGCATTTTCCGGGAAAATCGCGGATTCTACCCTGCAGGCAGCATGAGCATGGGGTTGCCCATCCAAGGACTCGAATCGAATGCTGCAACAGAGGATAATGAAAAGAATGCCGCGCAACGATGCCAGGATGCCATCGTCAGGCCTCAACACTTAGTGTCACCTTCCCAGGACCGGGGAACGACGGCCCCCGAAAATCGACTGGAGGAACGCCAATGCGAATCAGTATCCGGGTTGACCCTGCAACCGGCGAGAAATATATGGCTGTCCCTGCCAAGGGCAAACAGCTGTTGCTGGATCCTCTGATCAACAAAGGCACCGCTTTTACCGCTCGGGAGAGGGAGGAGCTCGACCTGGACGGTTTGCTCCCCCCGGCGGCCGGCACAATGAAGCAGCAACTCGAGCGGGTTTATGAAAACTTTCAGGCGCATCCCACCAAGCTCGACCGATTCATCTATCTAACCAGCCTGCACGACCGAAACGAGGTCCTGTTCTACCGCCTGCTCCATGAGTATATCGACGAGATGATGCCCATCGTCTATACGCCCGTGGTGGGCGAAGCATGCCAGAAGTTCTCCCATATCTATCGAAGGGGCAGGGGCATATATATCACATACGAACAACGGGAAAAGATTGAGAAGGTACTCGCCAACTCCGGCGTCACCAATCCGTCGGTCATCGTCGTAACGGATGGCGAACGGATCCTCGGCCTCGGTGACCAGGGGGCGGGAGGAATGGGAATACCCATCGGCAAGCTATGCCTGTACACCCTCTGCGCCGGTTTGTCGCCGTATAGCACACTGCCCATCATGCTGGACGTGGGAACGGACAATGAGGACCGATTGAAGGATCCGCTCTACCTCGGCATGAGGCATCGAAGAGTGAGAGGAGAGGAATACCAGACTTTCGTCGACAGCTTCGTGACCGCGGTTCGAAGAGTATTTCCGAAGGTCGTGCTTCAGTGGGAGGACTTTCTGAAAGGCAACGCCCTCCTTCAGCTCAACCGTTTCAAGGATTCACTGTGTACCTTCAACGACGACATCCAGGGAACCGCCGGAGTGGCTGTGGCCGGCCTGCACAGTGCACTTCGCCTTGCCGGACAAGCCATGGCCGATCAGAGATTGCTCTTTGCCGGTGCAGGAGCGGCCGCCCAGGGTATCGCCGATCTCATGGTCGCGGCCATGACCGTGGAAGGGCTGAGCAGGTCCGAGGCCATGAGCCGGATCTTCATGGTCGACAGCAAAGGCCTGGTCACGCGGGCCCGCGACAACCTCGAGGAGTTCAAGGCCGGCTATGCACGAGACAGGATGGAAGTGGAGAATTGGAGGGTGCAAGATCGCGGCCGAATCACCCTGGCGGACACGGTGAAACATGCAAAGCCCACCGTCTTGCTTGGCGCCTCGGGCAGCCCCGGAATCTTCACCGAAGAGGTGATTCGCTCCATGTCCGATATCAACCGACGTCCCATCGTTTTTCCGCTCTCCAATCCCACCTCGAGGTCCGAGTGCACTCCCGAGGAAGCCATTCGCTGGTCCGAGGGGCGTGCAATTGTGGCCACCGGCAGTCCCTTTGCCCCCGTCGTCTATCAGGGAAAGCGGATCCGGATTGGGCAGGGAAACAACGCCTTTGTCTTTCCAGGAGTGGGTCTCGGGTTGACCGTGTCGCGGAGTCGCCTGGTGACAGACAGCATGTTCCTCGAGGCCGCAAAGGCCCTTGCAGCACAAGTCACAAAACGCGATCTGGATGAGGGTTCCGTATTCCCCGAACTATCTCGCATACGGGAGTGTTCGCACGCGGTGGCCTGCGCCGTAGTTCGACAAGCAGTAAAGGAAGAGCTTGCCGACGAGGAGATTCTCGAACACCTCGAACAGAGAGTCGAGCGGGCGATGTGGTTTCCGGAGTACCTGCCGGTCCGCTACGAGAATGATCTGAGAACTCCCGGGGAGATTGTAATCCGGCGCATCGGCTCATGACGGGGCGCCGGCTGCCTGGCCTCGGCAGTGGAGCGAGCGGAGTCGAAGAATGATCAGTCTGGATGGGCGCAGCCGCGAACGCATTGAACAGCTCGGTCTGATACCCAGAAAGGCCCGGGTCTTCGGTACGGACTATCTGCATCTCGCACTGCCCGGGGAAGGCGATCTCTATGTGACCAGCTGGGGGCTGCCTTTTTTCGAACATCTTTTGCCGAACAACTGGAGAGATGAGCAGTACTACAGCAAGCCGGAGAACCGCCACCTCAGGACGCGACTGGAAGGATCCGCCCACCCCCTCAGGGTCACAACCAAGGCCGTGAATGGAAGGCAGATCGACATCGTCGTGAAATGGTGCCGGGTGGGAAGCGAGGTGCCGTTGCAGGCGACGGCAAAAGCCGAGTTTATCTCGGATGAAGACATAGTCCGGGCGCGGTGGAACAGTCCGTTCGAAGAATTCGGGCTGCTCACGGATCTGCGGCAGAGCAATCAATATTTCCAGCCCAAGCTTCTCACGCAAAGGCCGCTCGCCGTTTACACGCCGGCCGGAAGACACGAGTTGTGGCAGACGGGGCGCGCGGAATGGCTGATGCGCTGGCACAACGAACTCCTCCGCAGGGACCAGTACGGGCTTCCCGGCGAGGAGGCGATCCAGCTCGACATTCACAGGATCTACGCGCTGATATACGGCTGGGTTAAAGGGAGGGATGCCGCATATGTTTTTGAGACGCTCGGCCTGGATGAGAGCGAGCTGCAAGAGATGACACGGCGGGTGTACCAGGAGGACATGATGAATCGCGGCTATCGGGTGCTGGACACCAAACCTGCGCATTTCATCATTCGAACAAAGAGCGGCGCCCCGGTCAGGGACAGGAAGGGCCGGATCGTCTACGCCTTGGTCGATTTCGAACTTCTCGAGCGCACCGAAGACTATGACGCCAAGTTTCACCGGGCGCAACGCTCACGCTACTGGCATTTCCACAGATATAAAAATCGCAAGGCGAAGTTGCTGCCGGAGGGTCTGCACTCGATGCAGATCCTGGGCGTGGACTACGTGTACGGCACAACATCCAACCAGGGTCGTCTTTTTGTCATAGGCAACGATCCGGACCTCTTTGAATTCTATGATCCTGCGCGCTGGTGGACGACTCCCCGGATCCGGCTTTCCCCCATCGTTTTCCGCACCCGAAGCGTTGATAGTCTGCAACTCGTGTATCGGATCTCGCGGGTGGGGATGCGGCCTGAACAGGACCCATCTATAGAACCGGGACGCTCGATTTGCGAATTCGGTTACAACAGTCCCTTCGAGGAATTTGCAATTGCCGAACGGCTCAGGAAGGCCGGGGTTCAGACAGTATTTCCCAGGGCTGTCTACCGGACGGCGCACGAGTCCTTGCCGGCCGAGTGGCTCGCCGACGATTCGCGGTACGGAAGTCATGCAAACATCCGGACGATCGATGGCGAAGCGGTTCTCTGTCGCGATTATGATTACTACACGGTCTGGGGATTTTTCCGGGGAGATGACCCGTTGAAGGGATACCGTGAGAAGGGCCACTGGGGGTTGATCGATATCGAGGAAGCCTGCGATGAGGGATTGCTCGACGACCGGCAATGCCAGGAGTTGGTCAACAATGTGGTGGAGCGGCTCACGAGAGTGGGTTTTTCCGAGACCATCAGGAATGACCGCTTCATTCTGACCTTCGAGAACGGCGAACTGTCCAAGGACGAAGCAGGGCGCATTCGTGTCACCCTTTGCATCAACGGTCACCGAGCCTTCGAGAAGGGTTTGCTCAGCCTGGCGGACTGCCGGGAGCTCATTTCGGCTGAGCAAGACCAGCTGGCGCGGCTTGGCTACGAGGCGTTGAATCTCAATAGCGACCAACTCCTGCTCTCCATGGATCCCGACGGGAGATTGCGAAGAAACCGGTCCGGAAAACTGGAGGCGATTCTCTGCAACTTCGAATTGATCCGGGCTCCGTGGATGCACTGAATCCAAGCGCCTGACCGAGAAGCCTCGCAGCCGCCTGTATGCGGGGCTACGATGCGGATGCCCGCGAACTGAACAGTGGGTCATCCTGGGAGCGCTGGATCAATGCAGCTCCAGGAATCTGCCGCGGACCAGAGGAACGACCCAGGGCGGAGCGCAACCTTGACCGTTTGCGCATCCTGGACTATGCTGCCAACAAAGAAAGACTGGGGCACAGGGCCGCCCTTTGGTTGCGTGATGGCAACGGCTTGAGCCTCTTGCAGGGAGGCAGGAATGTTCCGGTCCACGCGATCCAGGCTGGTGGGCAGTTTCCTGGGCGTATCCCTGTTGGTTGGCGCCGTCTCCCTGCTGGTCGGCGGGCAACTCCTCTATAAAGCCGTACTCAATGAAGCAAAGACTCGGGTCCGCCTTGACTTGAACGCCGCCCGGGAAATCTACTCGGCCCGGAGCAGGAACATCTCCCTCGCGGTCAACGTCACTGCCCTGGGGCCTGGTTTTCAGTCCGCCGTCAGGGAATACGATTGTGCGCAAATCACGCAACGGTTGATCCGCGTCGCAGATTGGGCGGGATTCGATTTTGCGGGCATAGCCGCGCCTGACGGCACCACGATCTGTCATCTTGGCAGCCGGCCTGATGTGGCTGCAGGCGGACCGAATGCGAACCCACTGGTCGTGGCGGCGCTGCAGCGTCGCGCGCCGGTAGCCGGGACCGTCATTCTGGATGCCGACAGTCTGCGTCGTGAGAATGCCGACCTCGCGGACCGGGCCCGGATCAAGATTGTGCCTACGCCGCACGCGGCTCCGCACAGCCCCCAAAACGAAGAACGCGCGGGCATGTGCATTGGCGCCGCCAGTCCGGTATACGCGGACGGGGAGTTGGTGGGCGTGTTCTACGCCGGCTGCCTGCTCAATCACAGTCAGGCGATCGTCGATACCATCCGCGCCACGGTGTTTCAGCAGGAAACCTGGAGGGGTCTCCCTGTCGGGACAGCGACGATCTTCTTCGGTGACCTGCGCATCGCCACGAACGTCGAGGATCCTGATGGACAGCGAGCCATCGGAACCCGCGTGTCGCAGGAAGTGCGGGATACGGTTCTACGGAACGGCAGGAATTGGCTGGGGCGCGCATTCGTGGTGAACGACTGGAACCTGACGGCCTACGAGCCGATTGAGGATATTGCCGGACGCACCGTGGGCATGCTGTGCGTCGGCGTTCTCGAGGCGCGTTACACCGCAGTGCGTTGGATGTTTTTCGGTGTGTTCGTGCTGATCACCCTGACCGGCATGGTGGTCGCCGGCGGGGCGGGGTACGTGCTGGCCAACCGGATTCTAAGCCCGATGCAACGGCTAATCGCCGCCAGCGAGGAAGTAGCCAAGGGCAATCTTGACCCCGACATTGGACCGATCACCGGCGACGAAGTCGGCGTGCTGCAACGGACGTTCAAGGACATGCTGGCTTCCATCGCGGATCAGGAACAACGGATGCGCGCAGCCAGCGAAACCAAGCTCATGCAGTCCGAGAAGCAGGCAAGCATCGGCCGCCTGGCAGCCGGCGTGGCACACGAAATCAACAATCCGCTGACCGGGGTCCTGATATTTACACACATGTTGCTGCGCCGGAAAGATTTGGAGCCGGCAGTGCGTTCCGACCTGGAGGTTATCGCCCGCGAGACGGAGCGTGTGCGAAAAATCGTGAGAGGCCTGTTGGATTTTTCGCGGCAGATCGGCCTGGCAGCCGAACCGACGAACGTGAATACACTGGTTGCCACCACGCTGGCTCTGGTCGAAAACCAGGCCCTGATTAAAGATGTGACCTTGGAGTTCAAACCGGACGAGACACTCCCCCTGCGGGAATTGGACCGCGACCAGATGCAGAGCGCCTTGTTGAACATCGTCATGAATGCCATAGACGCTACACCGCCGGGCGGCCGCATCATGGTCGCGACGAGTCTCGCCCGCACGCAGCCCCAGGACGCAATCGAAATCAGCGTAACGGACACAGGTTGCGGCATACCGCCCAGCCATCTCAACAAGCTGTTCGATCCTTTCTTCACAACCAAGGAAGTGGGGCAAGGGACCGGGTTGGGGCTTTCCGTTGCGCTGGGCATTGTCGAACATCACGGTGGAGCTATTGCCGTGAGCAGCACCGTCGGGCGCGGTTCTGTGTTTACCATCCGATTGCCATTGGAGGTGCCGCATGCGGACCGCCAGGCTGTTGATTGTTGATGACGATCAGATAGTGCTGGACAGCTGCCGGCGCGTTTTCGATGCTGAAGGCTACGAGGTGGATTTGGCCCTGAGCGCCGATGCCGCCTTGGCGGCCTTGGAGCGTCGACGGCCAGACCTCGTCATCGTGGACATCAAGATGCCGCATCACGACGGCGTGTGGTGCATGCGCCGCATCAAGGAGCGGTACCCGGACCAACCCATCATCGTGATCAGCGGGTATGCAGTCCCCGAAATGAAGAATCTGGCACGGGCGGAAGGAGCGGCGGAATTCGTACCCAAGCCGTTTACCCCCGAGGAGTTGTTGGATGTGGTACAAGCAATCTTAGGGAAGGAGCCGCAACGTGAAAACCCCAAGAATTCTAGTGATTGATGACGAACAAATCATCCTCGACAGCGCTCAGAAGGCGCTGGCCGAAGAAAGCTACGAGGTTGAGGTCACGCTCAGCAGCCGCCAAGGACTGGATTGGGCGCTCCAGCGTCCCTATGACCTGGTAATGACCGACATCCGCATGCCGGAGATCGGAGGCATGCGTGTGTTGCGCGACATCAAGCGTATGAAGCCCAGTCTGCCTGTGGTTATCATTACCGGCTATGCCACCGTGCAATCTGCCGTCCAGGCGATGAAACTGGGCGCCACCGATTATCTGGAAAAACCCTTCACACCCGACACCCTGCTCAAGGCGGTGACGTCGGCCCTGGAGGTTGCCGGCACCGCGCCGGTTGAGGAGCAGGCCGTTGTGCACAAGGAAGAAATTATCAAGGTGCTCGAGCGTGCCGCGACGGACGAAAAGTTCGTTGCCGAGCTCTACTACCAGGGAGTCCAAGCGCTGGAGGCATATGTGCTGACCGCCGCGGAAAAGCTCGCGCTACTGACCGGGGATATCGCCTGGCTCGAACAGCACATGGGGCCTCTTACCCAGAAGCAGCGACGCTGGCTGGAACAGCGGCTGAGCGCCGAAATCTGGTAGAGAGAAGCCGCTGCACTCCTGCACGGCACCCGCAAAAACATCAAACAAAGGAGCCGACGCCGTGCCTGGAAGAATACTGGTAATCGATGACGACCAGGTGATCCTGGATTCATGCCGCAAGGTCTTCACAGCCGAGGGATTTGACGTTGCGACCGCCCAGGATCCTGCCGAGGGCCTGCGACTGTTGTCGGAAAAGTCGTTTGATGCGGTCCTCTGCGACTGGAAAATGCCTGCTTTTGACGGTATGGACGTTGTGGAGGAGATCGACCGCCGCGCGCCGGATGCCGCCGTGGTGATGATCAGCGGCTTCCCCACCGTCGGACGAGCCGCCGAAGCGATGAAGCGCGGCGCGATGGATTACGTGGCGAAGCCCTTCACGCCGGAGGAGATCACGCTCGCCGTCAAAAGAGCCCTCCAGGGCAAGGTCGCGCAGGAGCGCAAGGTGCTGGGCCGAGTGGAAACGATCATCAAGGCTTGGTCGTTCCCGCTGCCCAGCGCGGAGGACCGGGCGCCGGCCACGATCGCGGAAACCGTGGCACGGACGGTTGGCGTAAAGAAGGCAACGTCGCCATGGCTGAGCGTGTTCGTTCTGGGCATTCTGGCCGGAGCGTACATCGGCTTCGGGGGTCTCCTGGCTTCGGCCACGACATTCGATCTGGCCGCCCATGCCGGCCTGGGCGTCGCGCGGCTGGTGGCGGGAGCGGTCTTCAGTGTAGGACTGATGCTGGTGGTCATCGCGGGAGCCGAATTGTTCACCGGCAACAACCTGATGATCTCCAGCGTCATGGCGAAACAGATAACTTTCAACACCATGATGAAGCGCTGGGCGCTGGTCTACGTCGCCAACTTCCTGGGCGCGATTTTGCTGGCGTTGCTGTTCTACTTCTCGGGTGTATGGAAGGCAGGCAACGGCGCGCTGGGTGCCACGGCGGTAGGGGTGGCGTGTGCCAAAGTCTCGCTGCCCTTCGTTGAAGCGCTCGCGCGGGCCATCGGCTGCAACTGGCTTGTGTGCCTGGCGGTCTGGATGGCGCTGGCCTCTCAGCACACCATCGGCAAGATCTTCGCCATCTTCTTCCCGATCATGGCGTTTGTCGCAATCGGGTTCGAGCACAGCGTCGCGAACATGTACTTCATCCCGGCAGGACTGTTCCTCAAGGACTGGGCCGGAGCGGTTCCCCCAATCCCGGCCGATGCGGTGGTTCTTGGATGGGGCAGCTTTCTCTGGAAGAATCTGGTCCCCGTGACTATCGGCAACATTATCGGGGGCGGGTTGTTCGTGGGTCTGAGTTACTGGAGCGCCTACCTGCGGCCGACCCCGAGAGATGGCTCAACATCGGCAAGCCGCATCGGCTGAGACTATGTGCTGTGGTTCGTTGGCACGGCAATGCGTCTTCCTGGGCGCGCACCGCAGCCAATCGCGTTGGCTCCAGATAGGGCTCCCTCTCCAGTCAGCGCGGGAACGGACTTGACTACAAAAGCACCCCGAGATCCAGGTCAAATTTCCGGCGATAGCGTGCGGTGCCGCGGCTCTGCGCCGTCTCCATCGCCGGAGGGCAGATCGGAAGCCCGCAACTGAGGTCGGGTGATTCTGACTCATTCTCTTCCCCGAGCTATCGAACCTGCCTGCCGCCGAGGTTAGAGTCGATCCGAGTCTCGGCTTCCAGCCAGTCCTGCAATTCCAGGCCTGGGGAAAAACCCCGACGCTCAGAAAGGAAATAAGCAGTGACGGCGATCAATTGATGCCGCTCTTCCGGCGTCACTTCAACGCTTGCCATGGGAGTGCCCGCTGCTCCGGCTTTTGTCTGGGCCTGCAGGTCAGACTTCTCCGCGCGCCGGGATCGAGAGATACCCAGGCGCGTTCCTTTTGCCTTCCCTTTCATATGCAGATCCTCCAATAGAATGATAATCCTGTTCCCCGGAAGCGCAAGCCGGCGGTTTCTTGAGACAGTCCCTCCAGGTCTTCGGTCTACCCAACCAATGATGCCGGACGCGATTCTCGGGTCGGCTGAACCTCAGTCGGTTCTTGGATCTTCGAACAATATGCCCGTCCCCCGGGGCAGGGCCACCAGGTGGTACTTGCACCAGGTAATCTGCTGAGAAACCAGCTGACGTGATGCGCTCTTGAGGAGAGGAGAGAAATGGGGGGCGACGAGGAAAAGACGCGGTTGAAGTGTGAAGTTGATCGCCTGACCCTGGTACATGCGCCTGATGTTGCGCGTATTGCGCGCAATCCAGTCGATATGGCTCAGGCCGCGGAGCAGTAACGCGTCGCCGGATCCGGTTTCAAAATCCACGACGGCAAGCCGGCTTGCGGAGTCGAGTGCGAGGAGATCCACGAGTTCACTGTTCTCACAAGGGACACAGGTGTCGATGACCCTCAATCCCGGCTCGAGTGCGGCGGCCTGACTGCGCAAAAACGAAGCGAGGTGCTCCCGCGTCGGCTCTGCGCCGGGCTTCAACAGGATCAGGGAATCGAGATGGGGCGGTGTCCGCAGGGGAGCGCCTGTCTCCTCCGCTGCCTGTGACAGAAATAAATGCGAGATGTCCTCCAGGCCGCGCCCGAGCGTTCTGGAGGAGCCTGAACGGCGATGGTTTTCGTGCGTAGGATGTTCCGTTTCCAACATGCACCTCCGCCTAGCCGGCCTTCCTGTGAGGAACCACGACGATGGAATTCAATTCGCCGAAAGGAGATACTTCGCTGTCGGGATTGAGCGGGTCCGCCTGCCAGCACCCGTCGACGACGTAGCGGTAACTGTACCGGCCGGGAGGAAGCAATACGGTCTTCTGCCAATGATCGCCTTTGGGTTCCATCTCGCCGCCTTCCGCCTTCCACCCGTTGAAATCCCCGGCCAGTTGAACGCAGCGTGCACCGGGAGCCGATAAGGTGAAGAGGACGCCCTTTTCCATGACAGGGAGCGCGGCGCCCCGGAGGGACGGGGATACCTCGTCGGGCGGCAGCCCCGCGGCAACACCGGCGACCTGTTCCTGCAGGAGGACCTCCTGCGCAAGCGCGCTGTAATCCTCGAATCCGGCGCAGCGCCGGCAGTAGTCCGCGACGGGCAGCGCGTGGCTCGCGGCCTCGGCGAGTTTGGCACTGTACCGGATGGTAGTGGCGAACATCCGGTCCGCGAGGTGTGTTCTGAGTTCGTCGGCCACGGCCCGGACGAATTCGCTCCTGCCCGGGTAGAGCGTTATCAGGGCGCGAGCCGATATCGCGTGGCCGGTTTTTCTTGCCAGGACTTCCAGCGTTTCGAGCAGCTTGGCAATCCCGTGCAGCGAAAAGAAGCTGGGATCCACCGGGATGATCGCTTCGGAGCACGCCTTGAGCGCCATGAAGGTCTGCAGGCCGAGATTCGGCGGGCAGTCGATGAGGGTGTAGTCATAACCGGCACGGACCGGCTCGAGCGCCCGCGCCAGCCGGTCCTCGCGGCCCGGCACGCCCGCCAGTTCCTCCGAAACCGCGCTCAGGCGGATGTCGGCGGGGACAAGGTCCAGACTGGAAGCGATCGGCCGGATGGTGGTCCGCAGTTCCGATGCGGGGGAACGCCCCGGGGCAATGAGAGCGTCGTGGATTGTCCTGCCGCTATCCGTTCCATCCCTCCGCAGTGCGAGGGTGGCATGGGCCTGCGGATCCATGTCGATTATCAGGACCCGCCTCGGCTCCCGGGCAAGAAAGGCTCCGAGATTCACAGTGGTAATCGTCTTGCCGCAGCCGCCCTTCTGGTTGACGATCGCGATCACTCTCATGGTCGCCTCCGTCGATTGGGCTATGCCTGCATACAATTATGACGAATGCTAGCACAGCTGGTTTGACGAACACAACAAAATGTGGAGTTCGATTTCCCAATGGCCACAAGATATGGTAGGTGGACCGGATCGCAACATCGAGCGGATCGGGGCACGGCCGTGGTTGGGGAGCGAGCGGGTCAGATGTAGCGGCGGAGAAATTCCCGCGAGAGCAGGTCCACGTTTTCCGGGGTGATTCCCATGTTTCGGCAGGCCTCTTCGGCGCCTCCCCGGCGGAGGGGGTCTTCCAGGTCTCTGGTGCAGTGGAATATGCCCATCCGGCGTCCGACCTGGTAGAGCATCCTCTCCTTTTCGGGCAGGTCGAGGAAATCGCGGGCCGCGGCAATCATCTTCTGCCGGTCGCGGGGCAGCTGGCCCTCGAGGTCTCCCAGCAGGTTCAGGATGTGGTCGCTCGCCACGATGCTGGTGACGCCGTCCAGGGCTTCGATGAAGGACAGGATCTCCCTCACGACCTCCGTCTCGGTGCAGGGCTCGAAGCGGCCGGCGGCATACTCGGCGGCCAGCGGCGCGCTGTCCGGCAGGCCGAGCGTGCGCAGGCGGATGAAATCGGGATTGATCCGGCTCAGGACGCGCGCGGATTCGCGGGCGTGAAGTTCCGAGAGGCGGCGGCCGCCGAGGCCGGGCATCCAGTACTCGGAAAGCTGGATGCCGGCCCGCTTCACCTTGAGTCCGGCCTCGATGTGCTTTTCGGCGGTCACCCCCTTGCGGGTCATTTCCAGCACCTCGTCGGCGCCGGACTCTAGGCCCACGTGGATCCTGTTGAGGCCCGCCTCGCGGAGCGCTTTCAGGTCGGCGTCCTTCATGCGGGCCAGGGTGTGCGACCGCGCGTAGGAGGTGATCCGCTCAACCCCAGGGAAGCGCATCCGCAGGTGGCGCAGGACTTCGAGCAGCTGCTCCGGCTTCATGACCAGGGAGTTCGCGTCCTGCAGGAACACGGATTTCATGCCGCCGCCGAAAACCCAGGTGTAGGCCGCGTGGAAGGCTGCCAGCTCGCCCGGGTCGGACAGCGACAGCGGGTCCGCCATCTCGCGGCGCGAGGGGCGTCCCGTGGTTTCGGTTTTTCCCAGGAGAGCCTCGACGTGGCGGTGGATGGAGTCTATGTCTCTCTTGATGTGTTCGACGGGGCGGAGCGAAAAGCGTGCGCCCTTGTAGACCGGGCAGAATGTGCAGTGATTCCAGGGGCAGTTCCGGGTCAGGCGCAGAAAGAGGCTCCGCGCCTCGCTGGGCGGACGGATCGGGCCCTGCTCGTAGCCTTCGTATTCCGGATGCAACCGCTCGTCACTCATGGGTTCAAGCGGGAGATGCTAAAAAATGGCGAGCGTGCCCGCCATGACAGCCATTCCGCTGATCAGGCCGTAAACGGATGCATGACCCTCGTCGTATTTCTTGGCATGCGGGACCAGCTGGTCGAGCGAAATGAAAACCATGATCCCGGCCACGGCCGCAAAGACAATCCCCAGCATCTGGTCCGACAGGTAGGGCCGCAGCACCAGGTGGCCCACGACGGCGCCGATCGGCTCCGAAGCCCCCGAGAGAAAAGAATACCAGAACGCCTTCTTGCGGCTCCCGGTCGCATAGTAGACGGGGATCGAAATGGAGATGCCCTCGGGGATGTTGTGCAGGGCGATGGCCACGGCGACCGAGATGGCGACCGCCGGATCGGTGAGCGCGGCGAAGAAGGTGGCCACGCCCTCGGGGAAGTTGTGGATTCCGATCGCCACGGCGGTGAAAACGCCCAGCCGCTTCAGGCGGTGGTTGGCGGCGGCGTGGCCCATCTCTTCCACCAGGGCTCCCTCGTGGGGGTTCTCGTACGACGGGACCAGGAAGTCGATTGCGGCGATCAGGATCATGCCGCCGAAGAACGCTGCCGCCGTGACCATGGCGCCCGTGCGTTCCCCGAGCGCCGCGGTCAGCAGGTCCTGCCCATAGGGGAACAACTCCACGAAGGAGACGTAGATCATTACGCCGGCGGAGAATCCCAGGGAGGCCGCCAGGAATCCCCTGTGTGTTCTATTGGTCAGGTAGGCGAAGGCGCTCCCGATGCCGGTGGCGAATCCGGCCACGGCCGTGAGCAGGAAGGCGAAGAGCAGGTTGTTCTCCATAGCGCGTTCTGGCTTCCCTTTCGGGGCTGCAGCTCCCCTTCCCAGCCCCCGGTTGCGGCTGCGCTGCCGGGCCTAGTCGGCGGTTCCGTTGGAGATGAACTGCTCGCGCTCGGTCTCGAGCATGGCCATGTGTTCCTCCTCCTCCGCGGCCAGTTCGCGATAGATCTCCTTGTCGGGGCCCTCTGGGAGGGCGGATGCCCGGGCGATGAAGCGGTCCCTGGTCCGGCGCTCCATTTCGATGGCCTTGTCGTAGACCTGCAGGACGTGCTCGCCTTTCCTGCTGAAGTCGATCCCCTTGAAGATCCACTGGGACATGAGCTCTTCGGCGGAATCCGCGGGCTCGCGCATCTCCGGGTCGAGGTGGACGTGGTACTTGCTCTCCAGTTCGGCGATATGGTCCTGCTCCTTGAGGTACATCTCTTCGAGCACGCCGCGGAGGACCGGATCGGCCGTGCGCTTGCGCGCCATCCGGTAGAAATGGTACATGTCCAGCTCGTACTGCATGGCTTCCTGTACGATGGCGACCCGCGTGGGATCGTCTCCCCGGTAGCCCTCGACGACTTCATTCTTCCCGCCGCAGAGGTAGCAGCGGCCATAGGGAATTGCGAAACCCGTGGAGAGCTTCCCGCAGTCGGCGCATTTCCACGTGTATTTCACTTCCGCGCAACAGACGACATCCGTGGCGACGGCTTGATGGCATTTCGGGCACTGTGAAGACATCGGTTCATCTCCGGTAAGAAAGGGTTAAAGCCGCCGTTTCATTCGGCCGCAGACTCCGTGGTGGATGCCGGCCGGGGACCCAGCCCCATGTAGTGGAGCATTCCGCGCGCGGCCCGGCGCCCGGCGCCCATCGCCAGAATGACCGTGGCCGCGCCAGTGACGATGTCGCCGCCGGCAAACACTCCCGGCACCGACGTCATGTTGGTGTCAGGGTCCGTTTCGATGTAACCCCAGCGGTTGGTCTTTAGCCCGGGCGTGCTCTGGGCAATCACCGGATTGGCCGAAGTCCCCAGGGCATAGACTACCATGTCCACATCCATGGTGTATTCCGTGCCCGGCTTGGGTTTGGGACTGCGGCGGCCGGAGGAGTCGGGTTCGCCGAGCTCCATCTGGATGACTTCCATTCCGGTCACCCATCCCTGGTCGTTGCCGATGATGCGCGTCGGGGCGCAGAGCCAGTGGCACTCCACCCCCTCCTCGATGGCGTGGTGGAGCTCCTCGGCGCGTGCGGGCGACTCCTTGATGGTCCGGCGATAGACCAGTTTCACCGATTCCGCCCCCATGCGCAGGGCCACCCGGCAGGCGTCCATCGCGGTGTTGCCGGCGCCGATCACGGCGACGCGTTTGCCCATGCCGACGGGCGTGTCGTAGAGCGGCTGGCGGAAGCCCTGCATCAGGTTCACGCGGGTGAGAAACTCGTTGGCCGAAACCACCCCGTTGTAGGCTTCGCCGGGGATGCCGGCGAACTTGGGGCTGCCGGCGCCGGTGCCCACGAAAACGGTGTCATAGCCCATTTCGTTCAGCAGCTGCGGAATGGTGAAGACCTTGCCGATGATGGTGTCCAGCTCGAACTTCACGCCGAGGGCGGCCAGAGCCTCCACCTCGATGTCGATGGTGTCATTGGGCAGGCGGAACTCCGGGATGCCGTATTTCAGCACGCCGCCGGCGACGTGCAGCGCCTCGTAAACCGTGACGTCCACGCCGGCCTTGATGAGATCGCCGGCGCAGGCCAGCCCGGCAGGGCCCGAGCCCACGATGGCGGCCTTCTTCCCTGCGGCGACCGTCTTGGGCGGCTCGTCCCACCCGCGGCCGACGGCGTAGTCGGCGATGAACCGCTCCAGACGGCCCACCGCGACCGGTTCGACCTTGTTGCCCACAACGCAGGTGGCTTCGCACTGCACCTCCTGCGGGCAGACGCGGCCGCAGACGGCGGGGAGGGTGTTGGCGGACTTCAGGATGCGGTAGGACTCGCGGAAGTCCTTGCGCGAGATGGCCGCGATGAATCCCGGGATGTCGATTTCGACCGGGCAGCCGGGAACGCAGCGGGGTTTCTTGCACACCAGGCAGCGGTCGGCCTCCGCCAGCGCCATTTCCATGGAGAAGCCCAGCGCGACCTCGTCGAAGTTCTTCGCGCGGGCCTTGGCATCCTGTTCGGGCATCGCCGTGCGCGTGGGCGAGATGGTGCGGACGCTCTTTACTTTTTTGGGTTCGCCCGGATCGGGCAGCGGGTCGGGTGTCGGCGCCGGGGGGAGGTCTTCGAGCGTCGGCCGCTTGCGCGAAGGCACCACGGCCGGATTGCTCCCGCCGATCCCGATCTGCACCAGGCGCTCCCGCTCGGCGGTGTAGCGCGACATCGATTCCTTTTCTTCCGTCTCGAACCGCTTCTGCCGGAGCATGAGCTCGTCGAAATTCACCAGGTGGCCGTCGAAGTCGGGCCCGTCGACACAGGCGAACTTCATCTTGTCGCCGATGGTGACCCGGCAGGAGCCGCACATGCCGGTGCCGTCGACCATGATGGAGTTGAGGCTGACCATGGTGCGGATGCCGTAGGGGCGGGTGAGTTCGGCGCAGGCCTTCATCATCGGCAGCGGGCCGATGGCGATGACCTCCTCGATGTCGCTGTTCTCTTTGAGGACCTGGTCCAGGACGACGGTGACGAAGCCCTTGGTCCCGAACGATCCGTCGTCGGTGGCCACACGGAATTCGTCCGACCACTCCTTGAACTTGTCCGTCCAGAACATCAGGTCCTTGTTGCGGAAGCCGATGACCGAGATGGTGTAAGTGCCGAGTTCCTTGTGGCGGCGGAGCTGCGGGAAAACCGGCGCTACGCCGAGGCCGCCGCCCACGAGCACGGCCTTCTTTTTCTTCTCGAGGTGGGAAGCGATGCCCAGGGGGCCGATGAAATCGAGTATGGATTCCCCCTCCTTCATGTCCAGCATCTGGTAGGTGGTCTTGCCCACGGCCTGGACCACCACCGTGACGGTCCCCTTGTCGCGGTCGTAATCCGCGACGGTGAGGGGGATCCTTTCGCCGGTCTCGTCGATTCTCAGCATAAGAAAATGGCCCGGTTCGCATGCCTTGGCCACGTGCGGGGCAAGGACATCCCAGAGGAAGGTCTGGGGGCCGAATTGCTCGCGTTTTACGATCTTAAACATGGTTGTCCGCGCTACCTTTGTGAATGATTTTTGCCAGATACCGCTGCGGGTACCGCCTTGCGAAAGGCCCGATTGTATTCAGCGTCCGCCCTCTTCGCAACCCCAATAATTCCTGCAGCCGTGAAGGCGATCGACAGGACGATCATGGGCCAGTCATAGGTGCCGGTCAGGACCTCCCGGGCGGCAAGGCTGACGTTGGCGATCGGGACGACGGCGATGGCCGACCGCAGGGACAGGCCCGGCAGGACTGGAGCGAGCGCCGGCACCGCCGTTAGGACGTAGACCGGGAAAAAGTAGAGCTGGGCCTCCTTGTAGCTCCGGGCGTAGGCCGAGATCAGCAGCAGCACGGCCGCAACGAGGGCCGCCACCGGAACGAAAAGCAGCAGCAGCGTGGCAACCGCACCCGGGGTGGCTTCGAGCCGGAGGCCCTCGGGGAGTTCGATCGCCTCGAACGTCAGATACACGAGGATGTTCGCAATCTGGACGAAGGTGATGAAGAGCGACACTACGAGAATCGTCAACTGCTTGGCCGCGATGATCTCCGCGCGCCGGACGGCGGGTAGAGAAAGACCGGCAGAAGGATGCGGTTGATGACGATATTGCGCTCACGCAGGGCGGAGCGCATTTCGCGCAGGTAGAGAAGTCGAATGTCTTTCCAATGGAACATCGGGCCCTACAGGCGCCGTTATGGCCGGGCGCCGGCGCTGGGCATGATAGCAGATTTGGCGGGGGAGAGGGTGACCGGGCTTGCCGGTGCAGGGGTGGGAAGGGCGGCCACGGAGGACCGGATTACGCAGATTGCCACCACGCCAAGGCTGATCCAAAGGGATCAGCCCCGGTGAAATCAGTGTAATCCCTGGCCTGTTTTGTGGTCGCGCCCGAGCCAGGTGTCTTTGGGCTAGGGCCAGGGGATGATGCCGGGAAAACCGAAGCGCCCGCGGCCGAAATAGCCTCCGCGGCGCTGCTCTTCGCGTGCCGGCCGCTGCCGGTACTGCTGCAGGCGGCCGGCGTTGTTCAGCTCGGCCTGGGTGAAGTCGATCTCCGCGTAGGCGAACCTCAGCGGCTGCTTCAGTTCGATGTCGAAGTGCGTCCCCGGGTCGAGCACCAGCTCTCGCCCGCGGGACAGGAGCACGGTGGCGAGACCTACGGCGCCTCCGGCTCCCGCGCCGATGGCCGCTCCCTTGCCGCCGCCGGCGATGGCCCCGATGATGGCGCCCTGGCCGGCAGGACCTGCGACCTGGCCGACGTCGGCCCCTTTCGAGGAGTCCATCTCGACGGTTTCGGAACTGCGGTCGATCTTCTCCACGCCTGCGCCGTGGATGCTGCGCAGGCCGGCGATCATGTTCCGTTCAATTCCATTGGGCAGCAGGATGGTGTCGAAGCGGATGGCGATGCGCCCCTTGCCCCGGATGCGCCCGGGCCGCTCCACCTCGGTGACGGTTCCCTTGACGATCGATCCCCGTGGGATCACCAGGCGCTGCTGGATCCAGACTGGGTAGAGTGTGTCGGCATAGAACAGATCCCCCACCTGGGTGCTGCGGCTGTTGAGGTAGGCGCTCAGCACAATGGGCAGGACCGTGCCGGCCGGCACGACGACCTCGGGTTCGAGCGTCCTGGCTGCAGAGGGCTCCTGAGAAAGCGCGAGAGGGCAAACCGCCGCGATCCCCAGCCCGGCTGCAACGAAAATGGTCAATGATCTGTTTGCCATGTTTCCCTCCCGTGGTTGTTCGCCATTCTACGACCACTCCGCGGATTTATCCACGTGTCTACTGTATTGGAGAGTGCGGGCGGCCGGAAGGTTCAGCGAACCAGGGCATGGCCGATCCGGACCGGAGCTCTGCCGTCGATGCGGCCTAAGTGAAGCCTGGGGCCTTCGTATCTTCGTGGTTGATCTTTTCGCCCATCTCCCACAAGACACCGAGGCGACAGTTTTATATACTGCGGGAGAAACCACTTATCACTGAAGGAGCACCCCCGAAATGAAAGAAAAAGTGATTCTGGCTCACGGCGGAGATCGGCCCGGAGGGGAAGAAGATCCACGTGGGCCGTTCGCGCAACGACCAGGTTCTGGCCGCGGTCCGGCTTTACGAAAAGGCTGCGCCGGCGAAGGTCCGCAGGAAGTCCCACAATATCCTTGACTCAGCCGTTCCGCCTCCAGTAACGTTTGTCAATTAAGGGTGCCGACGATGATCCCGGGAGGCGAGCACAATAGAGCGATGCGGGCCGCCATTGCCGCTATGGCGCTGGCCAGCCTGCTTTTCGTCAGCTTTGCCGCCGCTGCCGACTACCACATCGGCAAAGATGACTCCTGCACCCTGTGCCACCTGCGGCTGTGCTGCCCCGTCATGACGACGGAAGTGCCGCAACTGCCGCAACCGGATCAGGTATCGGACAGAATCCGGCTCGAATGCGCGGCGGAACCGGATCAGGTCTACCTTCAGTCAAGCCGCTCCCGCGGTCCTCCACTTTCCCTTCCCGAGCACGTCTGATCGACGCGGCATGCCGCAATTGCCGGCTGCCGTGATCCAGCACATTTTCACGAGAACGGTTTTCGGGGGAGGGAAGATCCAATGTTCCACCATCTTGATACCAGGCGGGCTGCTTTGCTGGCCGCCGGCTGCCTGTGGCTCATTTCGACGGGAATAACGCTCGCGCACGCGCGGGCCGTGCCCAGCAAAGATTGCGGGGTTTCAGGTGTGGTCACAAACCACGAGGGGAACGCGATCCAGGGCGCGAGGATCATTCTCACGCCCGGCGGCCAGGTCTTTTTTGCGGACATGGAGGGGAAGTTCTGCATCACCGGGCTGGAGGAAAAGGATTACGAAATCCTGGCCGAGATGGACGGCTACAAGGAGCAGACGTTCGCGTTCCGCTATTCGGCTTCGCGCCCCGTGCAACTGGAGGTTGTGCTGCAGACGCTTCTGCGGGAGCGCGTGACGGTGGAGGCGTTCCTGGAAGCCGGCAAGCTGGAGGAGGCGCCGGTCCGCGTCGAGATTGTCCCGCGGGAAATGATCGAGAAAACGGCTTCGCGGACCCTGGCGGATGCGCTCGATTTCATGACCGGCGTGAGGGTGGAATCCAACTGCCAGAATTGCAACTTCTCCCAGGTGCGCCTGCTGGGGCTCGATGGCGCGTACTCCCAGATCCTGATCGACGGGCAGCCGTTGATTTCCTCGCTGGCGCAGGTCTACAGCATCGAGCAGATCCCCGCGCGGATGGTCGACCGCATCGAGGTCATCAAGGGGGGCGGTTCCGCCATGTACGGCGCGGGAGCCGTGGCCGGGGCGATCAACGTGATCCCGCGGGAGGCGAAGGAGAACGGCGGCTGGCTCGACAGCAGCCTGGGATGGATGGCCGGCCTGCCTACGACTTCCCAGCAGGGGGTGCTCGACCTGGTGTCCGCCGACCGCAATACGACCTTTACGGTGTTCGGGCAGATCGACCGCACCCTTCCCCTGGACCTGGATGGGGATAGCTTCACCGAAGTCGGGAAACGCTCGCTGTCCGCCACCGGCGGGCGCATCACGCGGCGTGTGCTCAAAGAAAAGGGCAAGCTGGTTTTTGACTTCGGCCACGTCTGGGAGTTCCGGCGGGGCGGCGACCGGTTGGACCAGCCCGAGCACTTTGCGGACATCGCCGAATCGACCCGGATGAACCGGACCACGGTCGCCCTGGGCTGGGCGCACTACGTCGGCGCGAACACTTTCTACCGGCTGGCATTCTCGACGGCTTACTCCGCGCGCGACAGTTACTACGGTTCGGGACAGGATCCTAATGCCTACGGGCGGACCGAAAGCCCCCTCTTCGTGCTCGACTCCCAGCTGACTCACACACGGAAAAACCACCTCCTGACATTCGGCTTCCAGCAGTCCTCGGACCATCTCCGGGACGAACAGCCTGCCTACGACCGCTACACCGACGACGTTTACAGGAATTCCGGCTTCTTCGTTCAGGACACCTGGGCCTTCGCCGAAAAGTGGGAACTGCTCGGCGGCCTGCGCGTCGACAAGCACAACCAGATCGCGCGCGCCATCGTGTCGCCGCGCCTGGCGCTCCAGTGGGAACCGACCGCGAACTGGCATCTCCGGGGATCGGTCGCAAAGGGCTTCCGGCCGCCGCAGGTGTTCGACGAGGATCTCCACGTAACCCAGGTGGGGGGCGCAGGCGCGGTCATCCGGAATGCGCGGAACCTGAGGCACGAGCGGGCGATCTCCTACATGCTCGGAAGCGAATGGACTCCCGCCTTCGGCGTGCACCGCCTGCTTTTGGAGACGAACTTCTTCCGCACGCGGATTTCGGATCTCTTCAAGGTGGTGGAGGTCGACGATCTACTGACGCCGGAACTGGAGTTCCAGCGGAAAAACCTCGGCAGAGCGGCGATCTACGGCGTGGAGCTCAACGGCGGGTACGCCTACGGGAGCCGTTTCATGGTGGAGATCGGTCACGTGCGCCAGCGGGGGAGGCACGACACTTCCGAGCCGGATTTCGGCTCTCTCGATTTTTTCCGGACGCCCAACCACCACAGCAACCTCACGATGTCCTGGATGAATCCCCGCTGGGCCGACCTCTTCTTCGGGGTGAAGCAGACGGGGAGCATGTGGGTGCCGCACTATGCCGGCTACATCCCGCAGGACCGGCTGGAGAAGGTCCCGGCGTACGTGACCTTCGATGCCAATGTCTCCAGGGTTTTCGAAAGGCACAATGCCGACCAGGGGATTACGGTCACGATCGGGGTGAAAAACATCACCAATGCGTACCAGCGCGACCTGGACCAGGGCCCGCTGCGCGACTCCGGATATGTCCACGGGCCAAGATTCCCGAGGACTTTTTACGCCAACCTGAAGCTGAACTTCTGATTTGAGATGGGCTCTGTTCGGCCAATCGTAGCAGTGAAACGGGCGCTCTGCGGCCTGATGGTGCTGCTTGCCCTCGCCCAGGTTCCGCTGTTCCCGGGTGAGAAGGCTGTCTTCAGGGCACGGGATATCCGCGGGCGCTCCTGGGACAGCGCCGCCCTGGAGGGCCGGGTGATCCTGATCTACTTCTGGGCGACCTGGTGCAGCGTCTGCAGCGGGAAGATTCCGGAACTTCGCTCGCTGGACGAGAGCTACGGCGCGCGGGGTTTGGAGATCCTCGGAGTCAGCGTGGACACGGCGAATCGGTCTGCAGTTTCGGCCTACCTGAACCGCAACCGCATCCCGTGGCCGCAGTTTCACGATGGCCGCGGCGTCGGCGGAGGATTGGCGAGAATGTTCGATGTGCAACAGGTCCCCGCATACGTGCTCCTGTCCAGGGATGGTCGTCTCCTCTGGAGCGGCTCGGGCGGCGGGGATCTGCGCCTTACAGTCGCCGCCCAATTCGCCCCCTAGCCCTGAATGGCGCTTAAATAAGGAATCGAGGACCCTGAAAGGGTCCAACAGGAAAGCCC
>JBBIMP010000032.1:53857-60826 GCA_037444305.1 Acidobacteriota bacterium | reverse complement strand
ACGACTACGAAACATTGAGATTCACTGAGAAGCGGATATCCACCGAGAAAAACCCTTGCGTCAAGAGTAGAACAGAATTCAATGCGGCCTGGGATATACTCCTGCTGCACCGGAATCTTCATCAGGAAAGCGAACCATAGACGCCGGCCGACGAGTTGAAGGGGATGCTGCGCGAGAGCCTCGCACCAACGGAAGGAGCAACACTGAAATGATGTCTTTTCGGGGTACCGGGCTGCAGAACCTCAAGCTCATCCAAGGAGTTGTCTGGATGCTGGAGGCCCTGGCGGAGGCCAAAGGACGACAGCGGCTTTGCGAGCACCGGTCACCGCAAATTCTCGAGACGATGCGCGAATTGGCGCTTGTCGAGAGCGCCGAGTCCTCGAATCGCATCGAAGGAGTCACTGTGGCTCGCGACCGGCTGCAGCCGCTTGTTCTGGGAGATGCGCCTCCAAGGGACCGCCCCGAGGAGGAGATCGTCGGGTACCGCCGGGCCTTGGATTGGATCCACACACGGCGGAGCGGGATCGATCTCACACCGGAGACCTGCCTCCAATTGCATGCGCTCGCACAAGGCGGAACGACCGGGGATGCAGGGGTTTGGAAGAATCGGCCCAACGACATCACTCAGCTCTTGCCGGATGGGCGGCGCGAAGTCCGGTTCCGCACACTCGCTCCGAGCTGGTTCCGGCGGCCATGGCGGAGATGTTCAGCGCCTACCACGACTGCATCGGACAGCGCAGGGTCACGCCCCTGCTGGCCGTCGCAGCGCTTGTCCTGGATTTCTCCTGCGTCCATCCATTCCGCGACGGCAACGGCCGGGTGTCGCGGCTGCTCACCTTGCTTGCGCTCTACCACCATGGCTACGAGGTGGGACGATATGTCAGCCTCGAACGTATCGTGGAGCAGACGAAGGATGAATACTACGATACCCTGCATCAAAGCTCCCAGGCGTGGCACGCGGGACAACACGACATTATTCCGTGGTTTGTCTATATGCTCTCGACCTTGAGAATCGCATACCGCGAACTGGAAGAGCGCGCGAGCCGCGCACGGCCGGCCCGCGGCGCCAAGTCGGATCTGATCGAAGCCGCGCTTGAAAACATGAGCGGCCCGTTCGGCATCGCCGAAATCGAAAGGCTCTGCCCGAACGTAAGCCGCGACATGATCCGGCGAATAATGAACCGATGGCGGGCCGAGGGCCGGCTCGAAATGGTGCGCCGCGGAAGGGATGCACGCTGGAAGCGCATAGAGTGACTTACCACATTAATGTGGTACTAAAAGTGGTATCCACGGATTTCCCCATCCCAAGCCTTTCTGTCCGGAGTGCGAGACGCTCCCGCAGCCCGCTGCGGGACAACCCGACCAGGAACCAGGAGAGGCAGTAATCGAGCTCCAGGACAGCCTCCGGGATGCGCCGCCCTCCGCGTTCGGCGAGGCGGTTGGAAAGAAGCGAGAGATCGCGTTGCGGGATCATGGATCAGGTCCTCACGACGGCGAGGAGCTCTTCGGGATCGACGTTGAGCTGAAGGCGCCAGCGGCGCAGGTGTTTCCCCTCGGCCGGAAGTACCGGGTCGAGGCGGACGTAGGTCGCCGTCAAGCCGGCGCGAAGACGGTCCAGATCCGGCGGCGGCGCCATCTCGTAGGTCTCCAGCAGGAACCCCAGCCGCCGCACGACGGCGCCGACACCGATTCGCTTGGCGTACTGGACAAGCCGGTCGGCCTTCACGTCCCCGCGCCGCAGCCAGAGGCCCTTGGCGACCTCGGTCAGCCCGCCGCAATGCTCGGGCTGCTTGAGTCCGTCGATAATCGTCCTCTCCAGCGCGCTCACGCGCACTTTCTCCTGCTTGGTCGCCCAGTGGTCGGTGAGCCCGAAAAGGTGCTTGCGCCGGCAGCGAACGAAACGGAATTCTACGCCCGGCGCCGTCAGGGATCGGCGGGGCTTCGGGCTGCTGACCATAACGACCGGTTGGGGCTGGGTCGTCATGCCGTGGATCTCCATGGCGGTGGCGTGCGAGAGGTAGTAGTCCTCCCCGTGCATGATCTCCCGGGCGACAACGAGAGGGTTTCCCAGGTAGTGCCGCTCGCTCCCCAGCTCGAAGGGGACCAGGATGTAGAGGCCGGACTTAAGCCGGGCCGCGACGCCCCGATCCACGAGCTTGCGGACAAAGCTCCTGGCGGAGTTCTCGGAGAGACCCGTGATGTCCCGGACATCGTCGAGGCGGAAGACGGCACGGCTCCGCTCGTGGAGCACCGTGACGAGATTGGCCGCCTGCGGGCCCAGCGTCTTGAGGGATATATTTCTCGTTCGCATTTCGTGCCCTTGTAAGGCACTATTTGCATATCAAGTATAATAGTGGGGATTGACATAGACCTCAACATACGTGGTCACCGGCAAGGGGGCACGGCAAGCGCACTCATGGGGGCGGACCGTGCAGTCTCCTCCGGCGCATGACATGAGCGTAGCCTCTTATCACTGCTTGGATCGTGTGCTTCTGTTTGGCCATCTCATGGAGCTGAGGCGAGCGGGCGGACTGCGCAACATTTATATGATGAAGTCCGCTTGAGTCACATGCTGGACGCCGCGCGAAAAGCGATGCAGTTCTCCATAGGGAGAAGCCGCGCCGATTTGGACGATAATGGGATTTTCGCCGGCGTCCGGGCAGCCTCCTTTCTCCTGACGGCGAGACAGATCACTGCGCATCGTCACCCGTGGAAAACGCCACGGATGCCACAGGTTCTCACGGATATTTCCAAATCAGAATCCGTGGAATCTGTGGCGTTTTTTGCTTTGTCGACAGTCCGTGCGCAGAAGTGTGCTTCCGGCGCGAACTACCTCGCACGGAATACACTATTTCGATATCCGCGTATCAATGGCTCTTGGGCGCCTCGCAGAATGAAGCCCTCTGAAAGCATCGGATCCTGGAAGATCTCGATGAGAGCGCGCGAAAGAATGAGGTCTTGCTCAACAGGGCATCCTGGGGCCACGGCGCCACATTGCGCCAGTGAGTGATCGCAGCTTGCGGAATCACGCCTCGGGCTCCAAGTCTACGATGGCCTCCCGATCCTCAGGCCGGAATGAAGCAACGCCCGGGCAACACCCGTTCAGATCGGCGTAATCCGGTCGGCAATGCGGTGGAAGAAGGCGGAGGACCAGATCTCCAGCGCACGCGGGTCCCTGACGAACGGCGCCACTTCCCGGCGCGCTTTTTCAACATCCAGGCTGTCGACGGCGCCGTGCAGACGGCTCTGCAGAATGCTTTGCGTCATCCGGCCGGGATCCCGGTAATCGCCCGATTGCCGCATCCTGGTTTCGAGATGACTCAGCCGCACTTCCGGATGTCTTCCGGCATACCACACCAGGTCATGCCAGTCGCGTCCCTTGACGCGGTTTTCTCATGGCATGTAAGTCCACTATCGATGGACATAGTTGTCGATAAATGTCGCATTGCCAAGCTCCGACTGCTGCCCACCGAACACTCTCTTTCGACTTCGAGCGGCGCCGGACAGGTCCCGGGCAAATCCCCTTCGGGCAGGATGAAGGCGCGCACAGACGCTCCTGCAAAAACCAATTAGCTACTGGACTTTCAATTAGTCAGTCTGATATAAAGCGACCTGTATGTATCGTCGTTACATCGAGCGCGATCTCCTGGCGAAACTTCAGCGGCCGTATGTCCATATTCTGTTCGGCGCAAGGCAGACCGGCAAGACGACGCTGATTCAGACTCTGATCCCGCACGCGGCGATCTGGCTCGATTTTTCCGTGCCGCGCCGGCGGGTGGAGTATCTCGGCGACCCAAGCCGCATCATCGGAGAGTGCCGGGCGATTCCCAGGTCGGACAGTCCTGCCTGGGTGGTGGTGGATGAAGCGCAACTGGTTCCCGACATCTTCAATGCGATCCAGCATCTGTACGATTCCGACCGGCAGCGCTGGCGGTTCGTGTTGTGCGGCAGTTCCGTGCGCAAGCTGCGGGTGACGGGGGCCAATCTGCTGCCGGGCCGCTCCATGATGCACCATCTGCATCCGTTGATCCTGGGGGAACGTCCATTTCCGAATACGGGCAGTCTGGCCTACGGCACGCCGTCCCCATTGCCCATGCCCATGCTGGAGGCGTCGAAGGATGAACCGCTGTTCCCGCCGGCGGAGCTGGTGGAACGGATGGTGTTCGGGGAGTTGCCGGGGGTGGCGGTCGCGCCGCCCGGCGATCGGGCCGATTTGTTGCGCTCTTACTGCCAGGCGCATCTGGAGGAAGAGCTGCGGAGGGAGTCGCTCATCAGGGACTGGCCACCTTTTGCCCGATTTCTGCAACTCGCAGCGAGCGAGTCTGGACAAATGGTGAATTACTCCAGGATCGCGCGGCAAGCCGGCGTGGCCGTTCCGACCATCAAGAGCTACTTCCAGTTGCTGGAGGACATGTTCATCGCTTTTCGGGTGCCGGCCTTTTCCGAGAGCCGGCGTAAAAACCTCCTGTCCACGGACCGCTGTTTTTTCGCCGACCTGGGCGTGCGCCATGCGGCCGCCGGTCTGGGCATGACCACGGATGCGGTGCTGGCAAATCCGGGACCGATGTTCGAGCACTGGGTGGGAATAGAGTTGTGGAAAAGATTGCAGTACCTGGGCAACGGGCGGCTGCATTATTTCCGCGCCAAGTCCGGAATGGAGATTGATTTCATACTGGAGCGGGAGGGCAAATTCACTCCTGTCGAGGTGAAGTGGACCGGGAGGCCGTCGGATTCGGACGCGCGGCACATGGAAGCTTTCATGGCGGAGCATCCGAAGCGGGTTGCCCACGGATACATCATTTGCCGCTGCACGCGACCGATGCAGCTTCACGACCAAATCACCGCCCTGCCCTGGTTCTGCGTGTAGCAATACTTTGACCGACGAGTTGAAACTTGAAAGAAATAGACCAGCCTGGATTGCCGGTAAAAAGAGCGATGGACACCTGAGGAAAGGCGCCCTATGCCACTGAATCCCATAACCTTCACCGAACAGGTTGTCGGAGATTTCCTGCGCTATCAGCTCACGGCCTACCCTTTCGCCGACGAGCGCCTCCACGCCCAAATGCGTGAATTGCTCTCGGTTGCAAACACTCTGCAGTCGCCGCTCATACGCGGACCCTACATCAGCTTGTCCCGCGCCTTCCGCAGCGGCGTGCCGGTGCAGACGCTGATCGAGGATGGCATTCTCCATCCGTTCATGCGCAACCTCATCCCCTTCCCCAACCTGTTCGGACACCAGGAGAAGGCGATCCGGGCCGTGGCCGCGGGAAGGTCCGCGCTCATCTCCACCGGAACCGGATCGGGCAAGACCGAGTGCTTCCTCTACCCGGTCATAAGCCGGTGCCTCAGGCTGCGGGATGAAAACGCTCCGCCGGGCATCATCGCGGTTTTCGTCTACCCCATGAACGCGCTGGCCGAGGACCAGCTCGGGCGCCTGCGCGAACTGCTGGCGGGAACCGGGATCCCGTTTGGCATGTACGTCGGCAAGACACCGGAGCGTACCGCCGACGTCGCCGGGGAAAGGCTGCCGCCTGGCGCCTCGCGCGCCGATTACCTGTCCAAACTGGGGCAGGCCCGGGCAGACAAGCGCGGGACGGCCGTTCATCCGCCCGAAGAAAGGACCTCGCGCGAAGAGATGCGAACGGCGGGAGAACAGCCTCGGATCCTTCTGACCAATGTCAATCAGCTCGAGCTGCTCCTGACGCGCCAGAAGGATGTCGAACTCTTCAGCGGGGCGCGACTGGAGTTTCTCGTTTTCGACGAAGCCCACACCTACGGCGGCGCCGACGGCGCCGAGACCGCATGCCTCATCCGGAGGCTGCGCGCTTATTGCGAGCGGGAAAGGGATCGAAGCGTTTGCATCGGCACCTCCGCGACGCTCCTCAGTCCGGGCAAGGGGAGTGAAGCCGCCTTGGATTTCGCGGCGCGTTTCTTCGGAGTTGCCGGCGAACAGGTTGAGCTGTTGGGGGAGGAGTATCAAGAGGACGACTGGGCGGAGCAGCGAAAACTTCCAGGACCGCTTCGGAGGGCTGCAGCCGTGCATCTCTCGGCAATCCTTTCGGCCGTCGGTTCTCCTCAGGAGGAGCGCGGCCCCCGTGTTTCAGCCGCCTATCGCGACCTTGCCGGCGAATCTCTCCCGACTGACCGCTGGCAGGAACAGCTCTACGCAAAGCTCGCCGCAAACGAACTCTGCTATAGAATCTCAAAGGAACTGGCCTCCCCGGCGCTTCTGAGACTGGTGTCCGAGAACCTGACGCGGGAGGCTGGACGACCCGTCACCCCGGAGGAGATTCTCTGCTGGCTGGTTCTCGGCTCTGAGTCGCGCCGCGACGGCCGTCCGCTCCTGCGCCCCATAGTCCATGCGTTCGTGACCGGCATCGGCGGCGCCATCATTGTCTTCCCTCCGGGAGAAAGCCGGCCGCGCCTCTGGCTCTCGGCCGAGGAGCAGAAGAGGAAAGAAAAGGAGACGGCGCTTTTTCATCTGCCGGTGACCACCTGCAAGACCTGCGGGCAGCACTACTTCATACACTTCCTGGCGGATCTCGAGATTACATCCCGGGGCCTTGGAGGCGGCGAGGCCGTGGATGACCGGCGCTTCTGGCGGTTCATGGACGAGGCTCAGGGGGGTGTTCGCCTCCTACTGTACGACCATCTGGTTTCGGGAGAAGAGGACGATGAGGAGCACCACAAGGCCCATGAGGCCTTTCTGTGCCGGTTCTGCGGCGCCCTTCACCCGACCTCCCGGCCGCGATGCGACGGGTGCGGCCGGGAGGGAGCGCTCGTGCGCCTGCAGGCGGTCGAGCATCATGAAGACCACGGGGGTTATCTCGTCTCCTGCCTCTCCTGCCGGGCGCCGGGCCGGCCCTGGGGCAGCTTATACCGGGAGCCTGCCCGTCCTGTGCGCGCGATCGCCGTTTCCGACGTGCACGTGCTCGCACAGAATATGATTCACCGCGCCGAACGGCGCCG
>JBBIMP010000032.1:51115-53757 GCA_037444305.1 Acidobacteriota bacterium | reverse complement strand
GGCGTCCGGCAGATCGATGCCGACCGGATGCTACTCACCGCTCATAGGGGCCTCTGGCGCTGCGGCAAGTGCCGCCGCGCCCAGGTCCGGCCCACGCCCCACGACCGGTGCCTTGCCTGGCGGTGCGACGGCGCGCTCGCCTGGGAGCCGGAGAATCCCGACAACTACGACCTGATCGCGCTCGATCAGGGCTTTGCCATGCTCCGGCCGGCCGAACACTCGGCGCAAGTGCCGAACGAAAAGCGGGAGGAGCTGGAGCATCTCTTCAAGGGGGAGAGCGAGGCGGTCAACACGCTGGTCTGCACGCCTACGCTGGAATTGGGAGTGGACATCGGCGGTCTCGACACCGTGCTGCTCCGCAACGTGCCCCCGCTTCCGTCCAACTACTGGCAGCGCGCGGGACGCGCGGGGCGGAGGCACCGCCTGGCGGTCAACCTGACCTATGCGCGGGCTGTCAGCCACGACCGGGCCTACTTCGCCGCGCCCGAGAAGCTGCTTTCCGGTCTGGTCGAGCCGCCGCAGTTCAATCTGCGGAATCCCGTCATGTTCGACAAGCACGTTCGTGCCGGCGTCCTGACACGCCTTCATCAGCTCGCCCGCCCCGAGCACGGGCTCTCGGAGGCCGGGCGGCAGGAGATTCTCGATGCTCTCGGGAAGGTTTTGCCGGGACGCATCTCCGAATACCTGTTCGACTTTTCGGGCCACCTGCGCCGGGAGCTGTTCGATGTCTCGCCGCTGGATCGGATCGTGAGAAAGCACGCGGAGGATCTTGTCTCCCATGCGATCGCCACCTATGCAAACCGCTGGCCGGAATCGGCGCTCGAGCTGATCGAACCGGACCGTCTGCGCAAAACCGTCCTGGCGACGGCGGACGGGCTGCAGGCGGTCATCCGGACGCTCAAAAAGAGGCTCGACTGGGCGCTTACGCAAATGGAGCGCCTGGAAGGGGTGCGCAGGAGCAAGGGCACATTGGATCCGGATGAGGACGCCCTCCGTTACCGCTGCGACCGCCTGGTGAAAAAGCTCAAGGGAGCGGAAACGAGGCGGCGAGGCGAGGCGGAAGGGTACGACGATACGAACACGTACAGCGTGCTGGCAACGGAGGGCTTCCTGCCGGGTTACGGTCTCGAGGTCGGGTCGATTGTCGGCACGGCGATCATGCCGCGCCACCTGGGCGATACATCCGATTTCCGCTTGCCGCGACCGCCCGCAACCGCCCTGCGCGAGTACGTCCCGGGAAACCTGGTCTACGCAAACGGCAGCAAGTTCGTGGCGCGCTATTTCCATCTCGAGGCGCGCGAGCCGCTGCTGTTCCAGGTGGACACGGCCCACGAGGCGGTGCAGGAGGTGGGGAGTTCCTCGCCTGACGGATTGGCGGCGCTGGGGGCTTCGGCGCTTCCTGCCGTCCCGGTGTGCGATGTCGATCTGACGCATGTCTCCCACATCTCGGATGAAGAGGACTATCGTTTCCAGTTGCCCGTGGCGGTCTACGGCCACGAGATGGGCAGGCATGGACCAGGGCGTGGGTTCGACTGGGGAGGCAGGGACGTTCTATTCCGGCGCGGAGTGCACCTGAGGCTGGTAAACGCCGGAGCGGCGAAGCTGGTCCGGCAGGGGCAGCTGGGTTATCCGGTATCGCTGGTGAGCGGCCAGTGCCGGTCCCCTTTTGCCTCGCAGAAGGAACTGGAGGAGTTCTCTCAAAACCAGGAAGACCGCTACGGCAGGCCGGTCCAGCCGGTCGGCTTTTTCACCGATATCGTCGCGGATGCGCTCAGCCTCCCGGGGTGCTCAAGGAGGGAGGAGGCCTACTCGCTCCTCGAGGCGCTGCGGATCGGGATGAACCGCGTGCTCGAGATGGAGCGGGAAGACCTCGGGATTCTGGCGATCGGGCGGATGGGAGAGGATGAAGTCGATGCCCTGCTCTACGATCCGATGCCCGGCGGGTCGGGTCTTCTGGAGCAGGCCTGCTCCCGGTGGGGCGAGGTGGTCGAGGCAGCGCTCGACGTCGTGAAAAACTGCGCCTCGGCCTGCCCGCGCTCCTGCATCGATTGTCTGCAAACGTTCCGCAATGCCTATTATCACGCTCACTTGGATCGCAAAGCGGCTGAGGAGCGGATCGAGTCGTGGGGATTCAAGCTGGAACCGGCGCACGAGATCCCTCCGCGGATGCCTGCGACTGCGGCGAGGGATGAAGAAAGGCCGGCCAACCAGGCGGAGGCCAGGCTGAAGTTCCTGATGGAGCGGGCGGGTTTCCCGGTGGGGGAGTGGCACAGGCAAATCGATCTGGGCCGGCCGCTGGGATCCACCTCCCCGGATGTCTTTTACGCGGGGGAGGATGCCGACACGCCGGGAATCTGCATATATCTGGATGGCTTGAGCCGACACATTCACGGCAATCCTGAAACAGCAGCGAAAGATCGGGCGATTCGAGATTCGCTGAGGGCGCGGTATTACGATGTGTTTGCGATCCCGGCATCGGATCTGGATGACCGCGAGGCAATGAAGGGCCACTTCTACCGGATCGCCCGGGTTTTGATGGGAAATGATCGAGCCCGTGCGTTCCGCGGCGAAGCCTATTGGTTTTCGCCTCCAACCTCTGAAGAGGTCGATCAGTAGGAAAGACACTGCGCCGTGCGCCGGCC
>JBBIMP010000032.1:0-51015 GCA_037444305.1 Acidobacteriota bacterium | reverse complement strand
CTCCAACCTCTGAAGAGGTCGATCAGTAGGAAAGACACTGCGCCGTGCGCCGGCCAAACTGCGGGGCCACCTTTTCCAGCACTCTCTCGGCAAGCGTCAGCAGGTTTTTCAGTGGAACGCTCCTCAGTGCGCCATAACCGCTCAACAACCGCCATTCGTCGGGGAAGCCCTTCGCCCGCGTGGTCCCCAGGAAGCGCGCGAGCCCGCGTGCGCCGAGCGGTCCCTTGGCCTGCAGCGCAACCGCGCGTTTGAGACCGCGGCGGTTGAATGCGTCCACCTGTCAGTGGCGAGGCTGCGGGAGCGGGTGGGGCTTGCAGTGAACTTCAATTTGTACGATCATCGGCGCTGCGTGTCCGGCAGCTCCAGTTTCGATCATTCAGCGGAGATACTCATATGTCCCACCTTCTTTCGCCGCTTTCGTTCCGCGGGCTTTCCCTCAGAAATCGGATTGTGATGCCGCCCATGTGGTCGGGGCATGCGGAGGACGACGGCACCGTGAGCGGAATCGTCGTCGAGTACCATCGCAGGCGCGCAGCCGCGGGCTGCGGCCTGGTGATCGTGGAGCACACCTATGTCTCGCGGGACGGCAGGTACTCCGACACGCAGCTGGGGGCGCACGAGGATTCGATGATTCCGGGGCTCAGCCGCCTGGCAGAGGCCATCCGGAAAGAGGGCGCGGCAGCCTGTCTGCAGCTGAGCCACGCGGGCACGCGGCGGCTAATGCCGGGGGAGGATTATGATCCGATCGGCCCGTGCGGCGTGCGCAATCCTTTTGCCGCGCTCCAAGAAGTTCCCAGGCCGGCGTCCAAATACGATATCTGCGACGTAGTCAACGCGTTCGGCAAAGCCGCCGCGAGAGCGAGACAGGCCGGATTCGACGCGGTGGAGATACACGGAGCGCATGGCTTCCTGCTTTCCCAGTTCCAGTCCCCCATTACCAATCGCCGGACGGATGAGTACGGCGGAAGCTGCGAGAACCGGATGCGGCTCCACACCGAGATCCTGACGGATGTGCGGCAGGAGGCGGGGCGAGATTTTCCGGTTTTCGTGCGGCTGGGCGCTCACGACGAAACGCGCGGCGGCGTGGACTTGGCGGATTCGTGTGAGGCCGCGCGCGTGCTGGTGCGGGGAGGGGCGGACCTGATCGATGTTTCGGGCGGCCTCCAGGGTTTCCGGAGCGCCGCGCAGGAACCCGGGTATTTCGTGCCTTATGCCCAGTCGATCAAGGCGTCGATCACGGTGCCGGTGATCGTGACCGGCGGGATCAGGGATCCGTTTCGCGCCGACCGGATAATCAGGGACGGAAAGGCGGACCTGGTCGGGGTCGGGCGAGCCATGCTCGAGGATCCGGAGTGGGCGGCAAAAGCCATCCAGGCTCTCGGCTGATGCCCGGGGACGATTGTGTGCGCACCGAGGCCGTGGTAATCTCTGCGCTGCGCCGACCGCCATGTTCACGTCACCGGGGGTGTTATGATCCGAAACTGTCTCCTTGCAGTGCTGATCCTGTGCGGGTTCTCGCAGTCGCTGGCCGCGCAGACGTCGTTCCCGCCCAAGCACCGGCGGTGGGAGTTCTCCGTCATCGGCGGAGGAAGCTTCATCGGCGAGGGGCAACACGCCACGCCGGTCTCCGGCCCGGGCACGGAAGGCGTGCGGTCGGTGGGGTTGCGCTACGACAAGGGCTATGTCCTGGGAATCCGCTTGGCTGAGAACTTCAGGGAGCACCTCGGGGCGGAATTCGAGTACAGTTTCTCCAACCAGCCGGTGCGCCTTTCCAACCTCTCCCCGGGCCTGCCGCTGCTGAGCATGGGACACACGGTCCACCGGTTTGTCTATGACGTGATGTATTACCCCCTCGACAAATCCAGCCGCCTGCGCCCGTACGCCTTCATCGGCGCCGGCACCACGCTGTTCCACGTGGACGCATCCTCGAAGGCCGATGTGTTTCCTCTGGGGATCGAATTGAAGGATCGCTGGAAATTCACCTTCAGCTGGGGCGGAGGGGTGAAGTACCTGCTGGCGGACCAGACGGTCATGCGCCTGGACTTCAGCGATCGCGTGTCGGGTGTGTCCGACTTCGGTTTTCCTTCGGCGGGCGGGAATGTCCAGGGGCGGTTCGTCCCCGGCTTCAGGCCGGCCGGGCACATCAAGAACTGGACCCTGACCCTCGGGCTCGCGTACCAGTTCGGGGAGTGGTAACCACTGGCCTGAATCAAGACCGGGCCGCCACCCGGATCGTCTCCAGTCCGTGGCCTCCGGGCCCGGTCTCCGCACGCCGCAGCATGACCGCGAAGAACAACCCGAGAAAGCCCAGAGCCGAAAAGAGCCACATCCCCATGTTGTACCCGGCGGGGTTGGCGGCGCCGGCGCCTCCGAGGTCGTTGGCATATCCGATCAACTGATTGAACGAAAACAGTCCGATCTGCTGAATCAGCGTCATCAGAGCGTACGCCGTGCCGAGCCTTCTCTCCTCGACGATGTAAGCGACCGAGGGCCACATCACCGCCGGAATCAACGAAAAAGCGATCCCCATCAGGCTGATCGGAAGCCACAGCGTCGCTCCCGTGTAGGCCATCATCAGGAACACCGGCATCAGCAGCAGCGACCCGCAGGCCATCAGCAGCGCCCGCTTCCCCACCCGGTCCACCACCAGGCCGAACAGCGGTGTCGCGATCATTGCCGACAACGGCAGCAGGCTGTTGAAGAAGCCCGCGGTCTCGCGCGCGGCCTCGACCGGCATGTCGGCGAACTGGGTGTGCATGAAGAACTTTATGGCGAACGTCCTGAAGGGAAAGATGGCGGAATAAAAAGCCAGGCAGAGTCCGACGATGTACCAGTACGAAGGGCTGAAGCGGAAGATCTGCCCGAACTCCAGCTTGTCCACGGCTCCCGCCTCGCCGAGCCGGTAGCGCCCCAGGGCGCGGAGCTCCAGCCACCAGTAGACGGCGGCGCCCGCGACGCAGATGATTCCGGCGCCGACAGCCAGCAGGAGCGGTCCTTGCCAGCTGGGATCCGCCTGCGCCCCTTCGGGGTAGAACACCGGTCCGGCCCAGCTGGGCGAGCGGTCTGCCGCCACGGATGCCAGGCGGGCGATCGTGAGGTTCACGCCGAAGGCGAAGCTCAACTCCTTGCCCTTGAACCACTTGGCCAGCGCCGTCGTGACGGCGACGATCAGCGACTCGGCCCCCAGGCCCAGAATGGCGCGTCCCACAACCATCATCCCGAAGGCGCCCTTCGCGGCCGTGATCACGGCGCCCACGAGGCAGAGAAATGAGAACAGGGCGATGGCCTTTCTGGCCCCTATCCGGTCGATGATGATGCCGCCGAGCAGCAGCGTGAGGACCGCCGCGACGCTGTAACTCGAATTCAGCCAGCCGACGTTGGCGTCGGTGAATCCCAGGTAGTTGACGAAGATGTCCGCAAGGGGATTGATGCTGTCGTAGATGTAGTAGTTCCCCAGCATCGGCAGGCTGATGAAAAAAAGCACTGTCCAGCGATAGGTTGCAGGGGGTTCCAGTGAATGCGGTGTGACGGATGATGATTGGCCGCCGCTCATGCGCTCCCTTCCGCGATCGGATGCGGTTGATGGTCCGGCTCATTCCGCTTGCCGGCGTCGAAAGAGCGATTGTACTCCAAAACCGGCGCCTTTGGCAGAGGCCGGTTTCCCGCCGGCCGGGGGGCAAAGTTTACGGTTGGCTTCGGAGCGGCCGCGGCCTATGCTGTCGGCTGGTTTCGGCCACTGGAGCCGCCGGAGGATCCCGCATGCGCCTGCTCGGAATGCTCGCCAACCTGCGATTTCTCAGCGAGGAACGCCGTCTCGAGCTCTACCCGCCGTTTTTCCTGATGAGAATCAAGGTGATCGAGTCCGCGGACGAATGGCGGCGGCTGCGCATCCGCCTGCCGCTGAACACGCTTTCCCGCAATCCGGCCGGGGTGATGTTCGGCGGCTACCAGGCCGCGCTGGCCGACCCGATCGCCGCGCTCGCCTGCGCGCGCATATTTCCCGGCTACTCGGTCTGGACGCGCGCCATGACGATCGATTTCCGCATCGGCGGCAGCACCGATCTCGAACTGCGCTTCGACTTCGGCGCGCACCAGGAAGCGGAGATTCGCCGCGAGCTGGAGGAGCGGGGCAGAGCGACCCCGAATTTCGAATACGGCTTCTACCTGCAGGACGGGCGGCAGTGCACGCGCGTGTCCAACACGGTGGCGATCCGCCCCCGGGGATACGCCAGGGCCACCACGCGGCCCGTCAGGGTGGACGAGATGTAGGCCGCCTCCCGTGCGTGCAGGGGCGTGGGTTTCGGGCCGGGTTGACAAGTCCGCTCCGTTGAAGCATTTTTTGCTGGAGACTTCGTCCGCAATCTCTTAGAAGCCGGGCCCGCCCGGAGATGCGGAAGAGAACAGCCACGCTTGCGGAGCCGCAAGCCTTTCTTGACAACCGGCGAGGGCGCTGACTAACATGGCCGGCTGTCGAGCCATGCGGTTTCCCGTGATCACCGGACGGTGCAGCGTTACTGGATGAGTACCCTTACCAGCAGAGTCGAAATATGGATCGGCAGCGAGCTCGAGAACCTGGACATGGTCCAAACGGTCTGTGATTGCATCACCGGTTTCATGCAGCTGGATGAGGACACGGCGCACTGGATAGGCATGTCGGTGCGCGAGTCCGTGACCAACGCCATCCAGCACGGCAACAGGCTGGACGTCGACAAAAAGGTCCGCATCAGTTTCGCGGTTTTCGACGATTGCCTCGACATCCGTGTCCGGGACGAAGGCAACGGTTTCGATGCCTCGTTCCTTCCGAATCCTCTGGATCCGGAAAACCTGCTCAAGCCCAGTGGGCGCGGAATCTTCTATATTCGCTCCTTCATGGATGAGGTGGAGTTCGACACCCTTTCCGAGGGGGGCATGGAAGTGCACATGGTTAAGCGAATCGGTTCAAACTAACGAGGAGGGAGAATTAAATGAAGATCGCCACGCGTACCGTGGGGGAGGTAAAGGTTCTGGACTGCAGCGGTAAGATCACCCTGGGCGAGGGGACCATGGCCATCCGCACGACGGTCAATGAACTCGTCAACTCCGGGGCGATGAAGATCGTTCTCAACCTGGGGGATGTCAACTACATCGACAGCAGCGGAATCGGCGAGCTGGTGAGCACCTACACCACGGTGTCGAACCGGGGCGGAAAGCTGAAGCTGCTGAACCTGACGAAGAAGATCCAGGAGTTGCTCGCCATTACGAAGCTTCTCACCGTCTTCGATGTCTACGACGACGAGGCGGAGGCTATCGCCGCTTTCTAGCCGAACAGCCGCCCGAATAGGGCCAGCTTGCTGAGGTCGTTGAAGATCACGAATCCCATCAGCAGGATGAGGAAGACAAACCCGGCCTGGACGATCTTTTCCTTGAGCCCCATGCTCAGATCCCGGCCGATGACACCCTCGATCGCAAGGAGGGTGATGACTCCGCCGTCAAGTATCGGGATCGGAAGCAGGTTGAAGATCCCGAGCTGGAGGCTCACCATTGCGATAAATCCGAAAAAGAAGCGAGCGCTGCCCGAACGGGCGGCGCTCCCGGACATCTGCGCGATGCCGATCGGGCCGGAAAGAGTCTTGAGGGACGCCGTCCCCCGTATCATCCTGCCCAGGATCTTGAAGGTCATGGTCGCCATCTGGTAGTTGCTGCGCACGGAGTGCGACAGCGCGCCCCACAGGCCGTAGCGCAGCGTGTCGTAGGGGACCTCCGGGAAGAAGCCGATGATGACGCGCCCGCCGCTCTCGTAAGGCGTGATCGTGAGGTGGCGGCGCTCGGCCGGGGCTTTGCCGGCCTTGCGCAGCACCTCGAAGTCGAGCGGCACGCCCTGGCTCTCCGAGATGACGTTCAGGATTTCATCGTAACCCGCCCCGTAACGGTCGTCCCGCCGCACGGACAGGATCTCATCCCCTGGCTCGAGCCCCGCCCTGGCGGCCGGGCTGCCGGGATCGACGGAAGAGACGATGGTCTGCGGAAGCGTGTGTTTGAAGCCCAGCGAGGCCGGGTCCTGGCTTTCGCCTTCGCGGGGCCGGATGGAGATATCCCGCTGCTCGGAACCGCGCCGAATCGTGAACTCGAGGTTGCCTTTGGGTGCCGTGCCCACGGCGATCTCCATTTCCTGCCAGGTCTGCACCCGGTTTCCGCCCACCGCGATGATCCGGTCCCCCGATTGCAATCCCGCGCGGGCGGCCTGGGAGTAGGCGGCAACGGGACCCACGACCGCAGGCTGCGTGGGGTAGCGGTACACCTGGGTGCCGTACATGTAGGTGATGGCAAGGATCACCACGGCCAGGGCTACGTTCATGGCAGGACCCGCTACGGCCACGAGAAATCTGTGCCGTTTTGGGTGCGACAGGAACTCGTCCGGAGCCCCCTCGCGCCCCTCGTCGAAGGTTTCGCCCGCCATCTTGACATAGCCGCCCAGGGGGATCGGGCTGATCCGATACTCCGTCCCTCCGCGCGTGAAGCCCCACAGGCGCGGTCCGAAACCGAGCGAGAAGACCAGCACCCGGATCTTCAGGTACTTGGCCATCAGGAAGTGTCCCAGTTCGTGGATGGTGATGGTGATCCCCAGAACCGCGATGAAAGCCAGAATGTTCAAGATCATGTCTACTGCTGATTCCTTTCCACAACCGGGCCGGTCTTATGATGCCTCAAAGGGAGGTCATACTCAATCCCGCTTCGGCCGGGCGCCTCGGCTCAGCCGCTGGGCTTCGCGGCGCCCCCAGGCGTCGGCTTCGAGGATGGACTCCAGCGAATCGTCCCGCCCGCCGGCATGGGATGCCAGGACGGATTCGATGACTTCCGGGATCCGGTGAAAGCCGATCGCGTCATTCAGGAAGAGGTCGACGGCCACCTCGTTGGCGGCGTTGAGGGCCGCGGGAGCCGTCCCCCCCTGCGCCAGTGCGGCGTAGGCCAGATTCAGGCAGCGGAACTTTTCGCGGTCCGGTTTTTCGAATTCCAGGCGGCCAAGTTTCGAGATGTCGAGCGAAGGAAGGGGCGAATTCCACCGCTCGGGATAGGAGAGTGCATATTGAATGGCAAGACGCATATCCGTGAGCCCCAGGTGGGCCAGGATCGAACCGTCCACGAACTCCACCATCGAGTGGACGATGCTCTGCGGGTGCACGGTCACCTCGATCTCCTCCGGGGGCACGCCGAAGAGCCAGGAGGCCTCGATCACTTCGAGCCCTTTGTTCATGAGGGTGGCGGAGTCGATCGTGATCTTCCGGCCCATGTTCCAGGTGGGGTGGTTGAGCGCCTGACCGGGAGTCACCGAGGGCATCTGGTCCCTGGGAGTTTTCAGGAACGGCCCGCCCGAGGCCGTGAGGATCAGGCGGCGGACCTCCCTGCGCCTGCCGCCGCGCAGGCACTGGTGGATGGCATTGTGCTCGCTGTCGACGGGCAGTATCTCGACCCCCTTTTGCCGGGCCCTGTCCATCATGAGGCGGCCGGCCATCACCAGGGTTTCCTTGTTCGCCAGCGCAATGCTCTTGCCTGCTTCGAGGGCGCTGTGGGTCGGAACCAGCCCGGCCGCTCCGCTGATGGCCGAGAGCACCATGTCGGCTGCCGGGTGGCAGGCCACCTCGATGTTCCCCTCGCGGCCGTGAACGAACCGCGTTCCCTCCGTATCGTGCCCCCTGGATCGGAGCAGGGCCTGGAGGTCGTCCGCCGACTCCCGGTCCCAGCAGGACACAATGACGGGCCGCACGGCCTGGACCTGGGATGCGAGGTCGGCGATGTTTCTGCCGCCGGCGAGGCCCACGGCGCAAAAGGCGTCGGGGAAGGCGTCGATCACCCGCAGAGCGTTCGTGCCGATGGAACCGGTGGAACCGAGGATAGAAATGGACTTCATGCAAGGCTGCTCACAGGCCGTTGACAAAGCAGGGATTGTAGCGAATGCAGGGCGTTATTGCCACCCAATTCCTAAGATGCCGCGCCCCGGAACGCCTCTGCGCGGCAATCCCTCCCATCGGTCTCAACGGCCAGGGGCTTGGGCGTCAGTTCGCCGGTTCAGAGGGAGTACAGAGCGCTGAGATAAATATAAAGCACGGGAATAGCAAAGAGCAGGCTGTCCACGCGATCCAGAACCCCGCCATGGCCCGGGATGATGGCCGAGCTGTCCTTCACCTGCGCGGCGCGCTTCAGCATCGATTCCGCGAGATCGCCCAACTGCCCGAATGTCCCGATCAGGAGTGAGGCGATCGTGACGTGGATGAGGGGCAGGTCGCCGAGGAGAAAACGTTGCAGCAGCACCGCCGCAGCAATCCCCGCCAGCAAGCCCGCGGCCGCGCCCTCGTTGGTTTTTTTGGGGCTGATTGCCGGGGCGAACAGCGTTCTCCCGAAAGCCTTTCCCGCAAACATCGCCGCAATGTCCCCCGCCCAGATGACCGCGAGCAGGATCATGATCCACATCATTCCCGTGCTCGAGCCGAAATCGAACCGGATCGGCAGCGCCGGGTAGAGACAGAACGTGAGGTAGAAGATCCCCAGGAGATTCACCATGAGGGTCTGGACGCGTGCCCTCATTTCGACCCGCCGCCACATCGCCGCCACGAACAGCGCGAGGATGACCCCCGCCAGCAGCGCCTCCGCTGCCAGCAGGTTCGAGTGAAATCCTCCAAGGAGGATCCAGAAGGAGGCATGGCCCAGCCAGGGCTGGCCTTCAAAGCCCATTCTCCCCGTGATTCCGTAATACTCGTAGAGGCAGAGGGAGCCGATAACGCCGAGAGCTGTCAGGAAGAGCCAGGGGGGTGCATAAACCACCAGCGCGATGGCGGCCGGGATGAAGATGAGGGCTGAGAGGATCCGTTTGGTCATGTGAGTCCCGGTGTTACGCGGAGCCGGGTCGCGGTCCAGGTCACGCCGCCCGAATCAGATCCCGCCGTAGCGCCGGTGTCTTTTCTGATACTCCAGGATCGCCTCCAGGAGATGCCTCCTCCGGAAGTCTGGCCAGAGGGTGGGGGTGATGTAAATCTCGGCGTAGGCAATCTGCCAAAGCAGGAAATTGCTGATCCTCATCTCGCCGCTGGTCCGTATCAGCAGGTCCGGATCCGGGATGCCGGCCGTGTAGAGCGCCTCTGCCACCCTTTCCTCCGTGATCTCGCTGCTGTCCCCGTTCCGGCCTATCTGCTCGTGGAGCCGTTTGAAGGCGTCCACGATCTCGGATCTTCCGCCGTAGTTCAGCGCCACGGCCAGGAGCATCCCGGTGTTGCCGGCAGTCCTGTTCGTGGCCTTGTCCAGCGCGTCTCGGACCGATCTGTCCAGCTCGTCGGTCCGGCCGAGAATGATCAGGCGGATCCGGTTCTGGTGCAGGTTGGCCAGTTCCCGCCGGACGTACTGCTTGAGCAGGTTCATGAGGGTGCTCACCTCGGACCGGGGCCGCTTCCAGTTTTCCGCAGAGAATGCGTAGAGCGTCAGCGCCTCGAGACCGAGCCTGGCGGACGTCTCCACCACGTCGCGGACGGAGTCGATTCCCGCGCGGTGGCCGGCGACGCGCGGGAGGTCGCGGGCTGCCGCCCAGCGTCCGTTGCCGTCCATGATCACGGCGACGTGCCGCGGCAGCCGCGCGGGATCTATCTTCTGCAGGAGACCTGCCTCCACCGTTCCCGGTTTCGCCAGGCTGTCCGTGTCCCACATGAGTCCGGTCCTCGCACAATTCAGAAAGATAACGGCGCTATGGTAACACAACCCGGCGCGCAACGGACACACCGCAAGGCGCCCGGCGGGATCCGGCGCGTTCCGCCGGCGGCCGGCCGCGATGCCTTTGTCTACCCCGCGCCCCGGGGGTACCGAACCCTGAGCAGAATCAGGCCGTTGGCGGGGGCGGTGAACCCGGCAAGGCGCCTATCCCGCCTGGAAAAGAGCTCGATGAAGTCCCGAAACTGGATGCGCCCCCTCCCCACCTCGAGCAGCGTTCCGGCCATGTTTCGGACCATGTGGTGCAGAAAGCCGTTCCCTTCGACGGTCAGGTGCAGACTCCGGCCGGATACCTTGAGGACGCACCGGCAGATGCGGCGCACGGTGCCCGCACCCTGGTTTTCCCGGCCTTTGGCGCCTGCGCCGGACGCTGCGAAGCTGGCGAAATCGTGCTCGCCCTCGAAGTGCCGCGCCGCCCTTTGCATGAGCTCCAGATCCAGAGGGTACGGGTAGTGGAAATGCTCCCGGGCAAGGTGCGGAGGGAGAATCTCACCGCGGTACACCTGGTAGCGATAAATCTTGGACAGGGCGGACTTGCGGGCGTGAAAGGCCTGGGAAACCGGCTTCGCGGACATAACGCGTATGTCCCGCGGGAGATTTGTGTTCAGGGCTCGTACGAGGTTTCTTGAGGGAATCTCTGACCGGGTAAGGAAATTGGCCACCAGTGCCCTGGCGTGGGTGCCCGCATCCGTCCTTCCGCACCCGTGGATGACAGTCTCCTCGCCCGTAACCTTCAGGACGGCATTGCGAAGGGCGCCTTGCACGGTGGGCCGGCGGTTCTGAATCTGCCAGCCGTGATAGTGGGTTCCGTCGAAGGCGATCGTGAGACGGATGTTCTTGCGCCTGCTCATCGGCTCCCGGGCTTGACCGGCGTGCTGCCCGACTGGCAGAGCGGGCACTGGCCGGGGGAATAGGTCGGGATGTCGAGGTGGGCGAGAGCGGAATTTGGCACGCCCAGGTCGGCCTTCCCGCCGCTGCGGTTGATGAGAGTGCCGGCCGCCGTGACCACTCCTCCCGCGCGCCTGGCCACCTCGATGGTTTCCAGCGTGGAGCCGCCGGTGGTGACCACGTCTTCGACGACGAAGCAGGTTTCGCCGGGCGCGATCGAAAAGCCCCGCCGCAGTCTGAGGGCGCCCTCCTGCCGTTCGGCGAATATGGCCCTCGCTCCGAGGGAGCGGGCCACTTCGTGTGCGACGACGATCCCCCCCATTGCGGGCGCCAGCACGGCGCGGGGAGGAGCGGCCAGTTTGGTCAGGCATGCCGCGAGGGCAGCTCCCAGCGCGGCCGCGATCGGGGGATGCTGGAGGACGAGTGCGCACTGAAGGTACTGGGGGCTGTGCAGACCCGAGGTGAGGAGGAAGTGCCCCGTGAGCAGAGCTTCGGACTCCTGGAAAATCCTGATGACTTCTTCCTGGTTCATCGTTCCTCGCATGGGGCCCCGGGGGCGGGCCCGGAAAAGCGAAACAATTGCCGCTGCGGCGGACGGGCGGGATTGTACAGGATTGCCCCTGAATGATGAAGGTGAAAGCGGGAGAAGGCCGGGGGCGGCTAGAAATTCGGTTTTTTCGTGCTAGAATAGTGCGCCTTGCGGGAAGGAGCGCATAATGTCCGGTCATTCAAAATGGCACTCGATCAAACATAAAAAAGCCGCCACGGATGCCAAACGCGGGCGTCTTTTCACCCGCCTGATCAAGGAAATGATGGTCGCAGCCCGCTCGGGCGGCGGAGATATCGAAGCCAATCCGCGGCTGCGGCTCGCTGTGGCCAACGCCAAGGCCGCGAACATGCCTGCCGAAAACATCAAGCGTGCCATCATGAAGGGCACGGGCGAACTGCCGGGGGTCAGCTACGAGGACGTGACCTACGAAGGGTACGGCCCCGGCGGAGTCGCCATCTTCATGCGCACCCTGACCGACAACAAGAACCGCACGGTCGCCGAACTCCGCCACCTCCTCTCGAAAAACGGCGGGAACCTGGGCGAGAACGGTTGCGTGGCCTGGATGTTCGACCGGAAGGGCTACTTCGTCGTAGAAAAGTCCGCGGCGAGCGAGGACCGGTTGATGGAGATCATCCTCAACGCCGGCGGCGACGACATGGGCGAGGACGGGGACAATTACGAGCTCTTCAGCAGTCCCGAGGCTTTCGAAGCGGTCAAGGCCGCGCTGGAATCCGAGCAGATCCCGCTGGCGGCGGCGGAAGTATCCATGGTCCCGCAGAACTACGTGAAGCTGGAAGGCAAAGATGCCCAGAACATGGTGAAACTCATGGACGCGCTGGAAGACCACGACGACGTCCAGAACGTCTGGGCCAATTTCGACATCGACGATTCGAAGCTGGAGGAAGCTTCCTGACCCGCAGTTTTCGCGAGGCCTCGCCCTGCGAGCCCGCCCGCGGCTCTGTCTCCTCGTAGTGTGGCCGCGCCGGCTTCCCGGGGCTGGAACTCTGGAACGGAGCTTGCCGTGCGCATCCTCGGCATCGATCCCGGCAGCGAGTGCACCGGCTACGGCCTGATCGATTCCGACGGCTCGCAGCACACGGCGGTTCTGTTCGGGGCCATCCGGACATCCGCCCGCCGTCCCTTCCACGAGCGCCTGCTGAAAATCCACAGGGAGCTGGACGCCGTGTTTTCCGCGGCCCGCGCGGAAGTCGTGGCCATCGAGGGTGTGTTTCACGCCGCCAACGTGCAGTCGGCGCTGAAGCTGGGGCACGCGCGGGGCGTGGCGCTGCTGGCCGCCGCCCGTTACGGCCTGCCGGTGTACGAATACTCTCCCCTGGAAGTCAAGAGCTCCATCACGGGGTACGGGCGGGCGGAAAAGCACCAGGTCCAGAGCATGGTCCGGCTGCTGCTGAAGCTGCCGGAACCCCCGTCGCCCGATGACGCCGCAGACGCCCTTGCCATCGCCATCTGCCACAGCCACCGCCAGGCCGTCGGGAAAGCCCTGGCCAGGGAGGGCGATTAGCGGTTTCGCCTCAGGAGATGGCCATGCCCGCGTAGCCCACCACCTGGGAGTAGTCGCCGCTGACCTCCCCGGAGTGGGCATACCGGATCAGCTCGCCCCGCGTGGCGCCCAAATCCCGGCACGCCACCAGGGCCGAGACCGCCGGGGAGATGCCGCACATGGTGATGCGATTATCCCTCACCACGCGGCTCAATCCTTCGGGATCCAGGGCCTCGATCCTCTCCATGGCCATCCGGTCCTTGCGCGCCGCGACGCCGGAGGACTCAAAGTGGCTCATGTCCGAACTCACGATCATCATGGGCGGCACCTTCGATGCCGCTACCACGCGGGCGAGCGCGTGACCCAGTTCCTCGAGGATCGCATAGTCGGATGCTCCGACACAGAGGGCTGAAAAAGTGAAATCCTCCATCCTGGCCTGGAGAAAGGGCAGGTGCACCTCGAGGGAGTGCTCTGAGCTGTGAGCCTTGGCATCTTCCCGGACCAGGCTGCACTCCCGGATCAGGCGGCTGTTCAGCTCCCTGTCGATGCTCACCGAACCCAGGGGCGTAAGCCAGGCGCCCTCCGGGTAAAGCGCCACGGGAGCCCCGCGCCCGGTGTGGTTGGGCCCGAGAAGGATGAACCGCGCGGGCAGTTCCACCGAGGCGTAGACGCTGCCGGCGACACTTCCGGAGTACATGTAGCCGGCGTGCGGCGCCATGACCGCCATTGCGGCCGAGGGCGGGCGGGAAGCTTCAAGGTAGCCGTGGACGTCGCTGCGTAATGCCTCCGGTGCGGAGGGGTAGAACCGGCCGGAGACAACCGGTTGTCGAATCATTTCAGCCTCCCTTTCTGGGGACAGGCGAAAGTCACACGGAGGTTCACGGAGGAGCACTGAGTTTCACTGAGAGGAAGGCGGATTATCTCTGCGGCTCTCCGTGCTTCTCCGTGCACCTACGTGTAATGTCTTTTTCCTGTTCCTGCTTGTGCGATGGGCGCTTCCCGCCCGAATCGGCTAACGAAGTGATTAGGGCCTGTCCTATGATAGTATGCGCCTACCAAGGAGAATAATCATCATGAACAACCCGCAGATCCTGTTGCCGCTGTTGATGGTGGTCTTGCTTCTCCCATCCTGCGCGGACAGAACGCGGGAGGAAGTATCGCAGGCTTTGCCGGAGACCGTTCAAGAGAGTGAGCCTGAACCCGCGCCTGAGGCCGTTCCCGAAGGCGAGGAGGTGGCGGTCCTGGTAACGTCGGCCGGGAAAATCGTGTTTCGCTTTTATGAGGAGGACGCTCCGCAGACGGTGGCGCAGTTCAAGCGCCTCGTGACCGGCTACTTTTATGACGGCACCACCTTCCACCGCGTTGTGCCCGGAATGCTGATACAGGGCGGCGATCCGCTTTCGCGCGACAACAATCCCTACAATGACGGCACCGGAAAGGCCGACCGCCTGGTCCCCGCCGAATTCAGTGAGCGCCCTTTCAGAAAAGGAACCGTCGGGCTGGCCCGCGGCCCCGATCCGGATTCGGGCTCCTGCCAGTTTTTCATCTGCCTGAACCGGATGCGGCAGTGGGACGGGCAGTATACGGCGTTTGCGGAGGTGATCGGAGGATTGGCAGCCGCGGAGGAAATTTCCCGGGCTCAGACCAACCCCAAGGCGGTGCAGCAGGTGCGGGAACGCCCGATACGCGAGCAGGTCATCAAAACCATCCGCCTGGAGCGCAGAAGACTCTAGCCTCGATTGGTGTGAGCAAGCGAACCGGAAAATGGCCTCGGGACGCCGACACCGTCTGAGCCTCTCGGCGTTCGTCCGCGTCCTGGGATCATGCCGCCCGGTGGCTCGGAATAAAGGCGCCGATCACAGGTATCCGGGGTCAGAAGAGGCGGCCGAGCATGAAGTAAGCCTTGCGGCGGCCGTCCTGGCCGACGCTGCCGCCCAGGAACAGCGGCCCGATGGCCGTCTCCACCACGAGTCCCGCCGAGGCCGTGTGGTTCAGCCCCGGGAACTCGGGCGCGTGAAACGCCTTTCCCATCTCGTGCCACGCCGCCGCGAAGACGCTGCCGCCGGCCAGGGGCGGCAGGCGCGAAATCTCTTTCAGCATGCCGGTCGCCAAGCGCGCGTACTGATCGACCCGCACCTCGTCGATCCCCAGGGCCCCCAGCCGCATGGGGCCGCCCATGGTGAACTTCTTGAGGATCGAAGCCTCGCGCCCGAAGGTCGTGCCGCCCGAGGCGATCATGAACAGCGACGTCCGCGGGCGTACCGGCTGGAAGAACCGGACCTGGACCTCCATCCGCGGGAAGTCGCGCTCCGCATCGGGGCTGTCGAACACCCACTCGTAGGCCGAGCGGATCGCCATGCCGGCCCGGGGGACGAGCGCGCTGTCCTGCGCGTCGTAGTTCCAGCGCACCGACGCCGTGCTCTGCTTCCCGCTCACGGCCGGCAGCAGGGGATCCCCGACGCGCACCTCGGCGAGGCTGCTCGTGAGCTCGTACCCCATCCTCAGCTCGCTGAACCGCCCGAAGGCGTAGCTCAGGTCGGCGCCGGCGCCGGCGTTCCTGACCCGGTACTCGGCCACGATGTCGCCCCTGTCGTACAGGTTCGCCTGGACCGACTCGTGGTAGGCGCGCGGCGCGACGAACCACTGCGTGCCCCTCAGCGGCCGGCAGTACTCCGTGGCAAACAGGTTTCGCGCCCCCAGGCTGACGTCGGTGCGCCACTCCGCGCGGTAGGCGCCCAGGTCGAGCACCGTCAGCCGGCCGTTGAGGATGAACTGGATGTGGCCGGCCTGCGAGCCGTTGATCTCCACGCCCAGGTTGAGGAACGGCGGCCCGTGCCGCTTTTCCCGCACCCGGACCTTGAGCCCGTTCTGGCCGCCGGCGGGATAGACGCGGTAGCCGAGCCCGTCGTACCGTCCCCAGCCGGTGATCTTGTCCAGCTCCAGCCTCACCCGGTCCTCGTTCAGCGGCTGGCCGAGGTTGAACAGCAGCTGCCGGGCCATCACCGTCGCGGCCTCCGCGCGCGTCCCCTCGATCTCCACGAACTGCATGGCGGGCATGGCCGTCCGCCTCCGGCTGCGGCGCTGCTCCAGGTGCCGGCGCCAGGAGTCCTCGTCCAGCGCGTACCTGGCCAGCTTTTCGGCCAGCTTATCCGCCTCCTTGTAGCCGAGGTCGGCGATGGCGTCCCCGGATTTGAAGTCCGAGCTGCCGAACTGCCCGAGGTTGAGCTTGAGGGCGACGTCGGCAAGGGCGACGTGGCGGTTTTCGTCCTCGTAGATCATGATGTTGATCGAGCGGTCCACCATGCCGATGAACGACTGCAGGTCGCCGGCCTTCACCGGCGGGCGGTCGAGCTGGACGGCGATGACGATGTCCGCGCCCATCTCCTTCACCACGTCGGCGGGCAGGTTGTTCAGCAGCCCGCCGTCGGCGTACCACACGCCCCCGATCTCCACCGGCGCGAACACCACCGGGATCGCCATGGTCGCCCGCAGCGCGTCGGACAGCGGTCCATCTTTGAAGACGGCGGAGCGGGCGTTGAGGATGTCGGTCGCCACGCAGCGGAAAGGGATCGGCAGGTCGTCGAAGCTCTTTATGTCGTAGTAGGGCGCCGCGAGGCGGTCGAGCACCAGGCCGATCTTGTGCCCGCCGTTGAGGCCGATCGGCAGGTGCATGCCGTTGCGCAGCCCCAGCTCGAAGGCGTTGGGGAAGGCGCGGCGGTCCTCCTTGCGGCGGAACGCGAGCTGGCGGTATGCGGGCGCGCCCGAGAGCAGGTCGTCCCAGTCCAGCTCGCGGATCAGCCGGCGCAAATCCTGCGGGGTGCTGCCGGTGGCGTAGTAGGCCGCGACCAGGCCGCCCATGCTCGTGCCGGCAATGTAGTCCACCGGGATGCGGTGCTCCTCCAGCCACTCCAGGACGCCGATGTGCGCCAGGCCGCGCGCGGAGCCGCCCGCCAGCGCCAGGCCGATCGTGGGCCGCTTCGGTTCGCCGGCGAATAGCGGGGCCGCGGCCAGGAGGATGCAAAGCAGCAGGGTCGGTTTCAGTTTCATCGACGGTACCGTTATGGGCAACACGGCAGATTGTAGCCGTTGCAGGCGCCGTTGCAACAGAGGAAAGCCGTATTGGATCGATGCGGTAGGCGGTCTGGCGACCAAAGTGAGCGAAGCGAGGAGGATCGTTTTGTTGGCGTGCGTAAACAGAGCCGCGAACGCTAGTGAGCGGTCGCGTTGCCCAGTCATGGCACGCAACCCGTCGCTGTCGCTCCGGGCTCCGTGGACTCCCTTCCCACAATAAAACGCAGAACTGCAATGAGGGAACCGGAATTTGGAAAAGCGCGTATATACTGGCGGCATGTCGCCAGTTCATAACCATCATCCGGCAAAGGTGCCATGCAAATAAAACCGACTCGCGCTTTCGTACTGCTCTTGGCAATCCTGACCCTTCCCGCAGCCGCGGCCGCCGGCGACAACGCTTCGCCGCTGCGGCCCCTCAAGGCGCCGGCGCCCCCGGCCATCGACGGGATCCTGGACGACGCCATCTGGCGGGAAGCCCCCAGCGTCTCCGGCTTCAAAACCTGGAGCCCCGACTTCGGCCGCGACATGGCCGAAGACACGCGGGTGTACTACGCCTACGACCGGGACAACCTCTACTTCGCCTACCGCTGCTTCGACAGCGATCCCGCGAAGATCAAGGCCTCGATCAGCAAGCGCGACGCCATCCGCCCCGACGACTGGGTCGCGATCAACCTCGACTCGTTCAACGACCAGCAGTCGCTCTACACCTTCTACGTAAACCCGCTGGGCATCCAGATGGACGCGCGGTTTGCCGCCGGGAAGGAGGACTACGGCGTGGACCTGGTCTGGTACAGCGCCGGGGTGATCGACAGCGAGGGGTACACGGTCGAAATAAGGATCCCGCTCAAGAGCATCCGGTTCTCGCAGAAAGACCCGGTCGAGATGGGCGTCATCTTCGAGCGGCGGCTAAACCGGCACTCGCAACTGGGCACCTTCCCGCCGCTCGACCCGAAGAAAGGGGACAACTGGCTGATCCAGACCCGGCCGTTGCTCTACGAGGGGCTGGAGCAGAAAGCCCTGCTGGAGGTCCTGCCCGGATTCACCCTCGCACGCTCCAGCTCCGCCCGCGAAGGACGGCTGGTGTCGGCCGGGAACGACGCCGACTTCAGCCTGACGGCCAAGTACGGCATCACGTCGCACCTCGTCCTGGATGCGACCTACAACCCGGACTTCAGCCAGGTGGAAGCCGACGCGGGGCAGATCGACTTCAACCAGCGCTACACGCTCTTCTACGCGGAGAAGCGGCCGTTCTTCCTCGAGGGGAGGGAGATCTTCCACTTCGGTGGCTCCTACTCGGGCGACTACCTGCGCGAGGCGGTGCACACCCGGACCATCGTCAACCCGCCGGCCGGCGCCAAGGTGGCCGGAAAGATCGGCGACCGGAACACCATCGCGGCGCTCTACGCGCTGGACGAGGATATAAACAGCGGCGGGGATCGCGCCCAGTTCGGCATCTTCCGCTACAAGCGGGCGCTGGCGGAGGACAGCCACCTGGGGGCGTTTTACACCGAGCGCAACGAGGCGGGGCACGCCAACAGGGTTGTGGGCGCGGACGGGCAGCACCGGCTGAGCAAGGCGAGCCGGATGGGTTACCACGCCTTCTACTCGAACGACAGCCGTGACGCGACCGATGCCGAGGGGCACGCGCTGGGTCTCGACTTCTTCCACAGCACCCGGGATCTGACCGTCATGGCGGGAATCCAGGATATTTCAGAGGATTTTCACACCGGGACCGGGTTCGTGACGCGCACCGGGGTGACGAGGTTCAGGTCCGGGATCCTGAAGCCGCTGTACCCGAAGGAGGGTTTCGTCAAGCGGGTCGACCCGACGGTGCACAGCACGCAGATCCGCGACAGATTCAGCGGGAGGTACGAGACGGAGAACTGGGGGCAAGTGAGGTTCATCTTCCCCAGGAGCGCCAGCGTGACGGTCGGGTACGGGTATTCCACGGAGGTGTTCCTCGGGGAAAAGTTCCAGACGAGCGGCCTCCGCGTGCTGGGCAGCGGGCAGTTCACCAAGCAGGTTTTTGCGAGCTTTCAGTACCGGAACGCCAGAAAGATCCGGTACGTGGGAAACCCGTACCAGGGGAGCGGCAACGACGTCTCGGCGGCCCTGAGGTGCCAGCCGACGGAGAAGATCGAGACGCAGCTAAACCTGACGTTCTCGGATTTTTCCGCGGGCGGGGTGAAGGAGTTCGACTACACGATCGTGCGGAGCCGGAATACGTACCAGGTGAACCGGCATCTGTTTTTCAGAGCGATACTGGAATACAACAATTTCCGGGACCGGCTGACGACGGACTTATTGGTTTCGTTCACCTACATACCCGGCACGGTGGTGCATTTCGGGTACGGCAGCCTGTACGAGAGGCTGGAGTGGCGGGAAGGGGCCTACCGGCCGGGGAGGTCGCTGGCGGAGACCGCGCGGGGGTTTTTCTTCAAGGCTTCCTAGCTCTGGCGGCTTTAAATGCTGTTGCGCCCCGGCGGAGGCGCAACATTAATCGATATCATCTCCCCCTTGGGCGTGATGTACCCCACCTCAACTTCCTGCCCGTCCCTTTCCATCATGGCGCCTCCTTCCGGCATATCCGCAGCTGTATCTGATCCTGTCGCTACCCCAGACGGAGCATGGGTCCCCTTATTACACGTAACGCCCTGGACCTTGCAATCGTATAAGCCTTGTTGGTATATCGTCTGAACTCGGGGAGCGCCGTCCCGCACAATGCGGATTTGCCGCCTGCACATTGAAAGGAGTCCCATGCACCGTTTCCGTCCACTGGCAGCCATCCTGGTACTGGCGCTCGTCACCTCCGTGGCCGGCTTTTCGCTTGCCGGCGCCGAAGGGAAGAACGGGCGCGCGCTGATCAAAACCGAGGAGCTGAAGTCCTGGCTCGAAGCCTTCTCCTCGGACGAATTCGAAGGCCGGCGGCTCTACTCCGAAGGGCTGGGGCTGTCCGCCGCCTACCTCGCCTACGAGCTGAAGGCCATGGGCGTGCGGCCCGGGGGCGACCACGGCTCTTACTACCAGCGCGTGAGCGTGCGCGGCGTCAAGAGCGACAACAAGTCCGCCATCACGGTGGAAGCCGGCGGGCAGACGCGCACGTTCGCCAACGGCGAGGGGATAACCTTCCCGGCGAACGTGGGCGCCAGGCGCAGCTTCGCCTCCGGCGAGATCGTGTTTGCCGGCTACGGGCTGGACGCACCCGGGGCGAACCACAACGACTACGCCGGCCTCAACGTGAAAGGGAAGGTGGTCGTGTGGCTGGGAGCTGCCGGTCCGCGGGGCGTGGAAGCGCAGTACCGCCGGATTCTCTCAGGGCGCGCCCGGTATGCTACGGATGTGCAGGGGGCTTCCGCCGTCATCGGCCCGGTCCAGCGTACCGGCACTGGAAGGCCTCCGACAGCTCCGCAGGCCGCGCCGCCGCAGGCCGCCGCCGGCCCTGCGGGGCCGGGACCACAGGGGCCCCGCATCGAAACGCCCGATTTCACGACGGCCCAGAGGCTCGACAATCCCATTCCTCCTTCGGTCGCCGCGCAGGATGAGTTTTTCGAGTTCCTGCTGGCGGGCCAGGAGTACTCCTACGCCGACCTGAAGGTGAAAGCAAATGAGCGGACGCCGCTGCCGGTCTTCCCGCTGAAAAGCGTCAGGGTCACGTTCCACATCAATGCGGAGTACCAGGTCGTCCGGACGCAGTTCACGCGCAACGTGGTCGGGATCGTGGACGGGGCGGACGAGAAGCTGAAGCACACCTACGTTGCCTTCGGCTCGCACTACGACCACATGGGGTATGCCGAGGGCGAGCTGGTCCAGACGGCCGACGGGCTGCGCCGCGCCGAACCGCGCGGGGGTGTGAAAGGGACGGCCATGGAAGACCGCATCTGGAACGGCGCCGACGACGACGGGTCCGGGTCGGTCGCCATGCTGGCGCTGGCCAAAGCCTTCCAGCTGGGCGAGCGGCCGATGAGGTCGCTGATCTTCGTGTGGCACACGGGCGAGGAGTCGGGGTTGTACGGGTCGCGGTACTTTGCCGACTTCCCCTCGGTGCCGCTGGAGAGCATCGTGGCGCAGATCAACCTGGACATGATCGGGCGCAACCGCGACGACAAGCCGGGGGAGGAGAACACGGTGTACGTCATCGGCTCGGACCGGATCAGCACGGAGCTGCACAACCTGGCCGTGGAGGCCAACGGGGTGCTGGAGCAGCCGCTGAAGCTGGATTTCGAGCTGAACGATCCCGCCGACCTGGAGCAGTTCTATTTCCGCAGCGATCACTACAGCTACGCGGCGAAGGGGATCCCCGTGGTGTTCTTCACGACCGGGATTCATCCCGATTACCACTTCAACACCGACAGCGTGGACAAGATCCAGTTCGGCAAGATGACGCGGATCACGCAGCTCTGCTACGAGCTGGGGCTGAGCGTGGCGAACCTGGATCACGCGCCCATCCGCGACAACAAGGGGCCGCGGGCCGGAAAGCTGACCACCGGCAAGCTGCAGCAGTAAGGGCGCAGCGAAGGGCACGCGTGATTACGCGGTTGGACACGGATCTGTGTTTATTCGCGTAAATCCGCGTGCCATTTGGGCTTCTGCTATTCGCCGCGCAGGTATTTCGCCCACCACTTCAGCTCGTGGATCATCCGGTGGACGTTGTTCCAGTGCCCGCTGATGCCGTGGGCTTGGCCGGCATATTGGATCGACGTCGATGCCGCGCCGCAGCGCGCCTTCGATCAGCCGTATGCAGAGGGGGGGCGGAACCGACCGTGGACAGAACCTTGGGTCTGTGTTTCATGGGTTGTAGTCCTCCGGGGACCGGGTCTGGAGGCCGCGGTCGATATGTCAGCCGGGAAGGTTTGGCGGGGCCGCGATACAACGTTTCGCGGAGGCAGTCCACCTGCGGGGGTCGTGGTGGTGCGGATTTCGCCCTCTCGGGGCGTGCGTCTCTCTAGCCGCGGATCCTGTGGATCTTCATGGAGCTCGAGAGGGCGGACTGCTCGATGCGTCCCGCCATGACGATGACGCTCTCCCCCTCCTCTGCGAGCCCCTTTTCCGTCAGCACCGCATCCGCGCCCTCGAGCATCCGGTCGTAAGCCGGCGGGAACGCCTTCATCATGTATGGCTCGACGCCCCACGAAAGCGCCAGCGCGCGGCAGGTGGTCTCGTGCGGGGTCAGGGCCACGATCCGCTGCCGCGGCCGGACCGCGGCCATCCTCCGGGCCATGGCGCCGCTGCGGGTGAACACCACGATGAGCCTCGCCCGGATCTCCTCGGCCGCAAATGCTGCCGCCTCGGCGACGGCGCGCCCATAGTCCCCGGTCTGGCGCCTGGGGCAGATGCGGGGGTCTTTATCCTCGAGACCTTCCGTCGACCGGATAATCCGGTCCATCATCTCGACCGCCTCGACCGGGTATTTCCCGATGGCGGTCTCGGCCGACAGCATCAGCGCCTCCGACCCGTCCAGGATGGCGTTGGCCACATCGGAGGCCTCCGCGCGCGTCGGCCGCGGACTGTCGACCATGGTCTGGAGCATCTGGGTGGCGGTGATGACGATCTTTTCCGCGGCCAGGGTGCGGGCGATGATCTGCTTCTGCAGCCCGGGCACCTTTTCGGGCGCGGTTTCGATGGCCAGGTCGCCGCGCGCCACCATGACCCCGTCGGCGGCCGCCAGGATGCCGTCGAGATCCGCCACCGCCTCGGGCTTTTCGATCTTGGCGATCAACAGCGGCTCGAAGCAGCCGGAGCCGATCTCCTCCGCCGCCTGGCGCACGGCCGCCCTGGCCTCCGCGCAGTCCGCCGCCGAGCGGACGAACGACTGCGCGACCAGGTCGACGCCCGCTTCGAGGCCGAAGCGCAGGCCTGCCCGGTCCTTCGGCGTGAGGGACGGGACCGAGAGCCGCGTGCCGGGGAGGCTGATGCCCTTGTGGTCGCCGAGCGTGCCGCCGTAAACCACTTCCGCAACCACCTCCGATCCCTCGACGGATCTCACCTGCAGTTCGATCTCCCCGTCGCCGATCAGCAGGCGGGCGCCCGGCTGGACGTCTCGGGACAGGTGCGGGTAGCCGATGGAAAAGCGGCCGGCATTCCCCGTGATCTCCCCGGCCGTGATCCTCACGCCGGACCCGGCCTGGAGCGTTACGGCTCCGCCCTCCACTTTTCCCGTGCGTATCTTGGGTCCCGAGAGGTCGAGCATGACCGCGACCGGGCGCTGCAGCTCCTCCGAAATCCGGCGGATGCGGCCGATGTTTTCGCGGTGGGTGTCGAAATCGCCGTGGGAGAGGTTGATGCGGGCGACGTTCATCCCGGCGGAGGCGAGCGCGCGCAGCTTTTCGAGCGATCCGGAGGCCGGCCCGATGGTGGCTACGATCTTGGCTCTTCTCATCACTCTCCGTAGGCCCGGACGATCTCCTCGCGGGTCTTCCCGAGGATTTCGTATTTCCGCCCGACCTTTTCGAACGCCTCCAGGGCGCGGTCGAGGTGTTCCTTTTCGTGCGCCGCGGAGAGCTGGACGCGGATCCGGGCCAGCCCTCTCGGGACCACCGGGAAAAAGAAGCCGACGACGTAGATGCCCTCGAAATACATGTCGCGCGCGACGTCCTGCGAGAGCTTCGCATTGTAGAGCATGATCGGCACGATCGGGTGTTCGCCCGGCTTGATGTCGTACCCGATGCGGGTCATGTTTTCGCGGAAGTAGCGGGTATTCCACTCCAGCTTATCCCTCAGAGCGGTCGTTTCCGAGATCATGTCCAGGACCTGCAGCGCGGCCCGGACGATGACCGGGGGGAGGCTGTTGGAAAACAGGTAGGGACGGGAGCGCTGCCGCAGCAGGGCGATCATCTCGCGCCGCCCCGAGGTGAAGCCGCCCGAGGCGCCGCCGAGCGCCTTGCCGAGCGTGCCGGTGATGAGGTCGACCCGGTCCGCGCAGCCGCAATGTTCGTGCGTACCCCGGCCGGTCTTCCCGATGAAACCCGTGCAGTGGGAGTCGTCGACCATCACCAGGGCGTCGTATCTCTCCGCCAGCGCGCATATCCGGTCGAGCTGCGCGATGGTTCCGTCCATCGAGAAAGCGCCGTCGGTGGCGACCATCCGGTAGCGGGCGGTCCGCGCCTCCTTCAGCTTGGCCTCCAGGTCGGCCATGTCGTTGTTGGCGTAGATGTAGCGCCGGGCCTTACTCAGCCGGATGCCGTCGATGATGGAAGCGTGATTGAGCGAGTCGGTGATGATGGCATCCTCCTCCTTCAGGAAGACCTCGAAGAGGCCGCCGTTGGCGTCGAAACAGGAGGAGTAGAGGATGGTGTCGTCGGTGCCCAGGAAACGTGAGATCTTCGCCTCCAGCTGCCTGTGGATGTCCTGGGTCCCGCAGATGAAGCGCACCGAGGACATCCCGTAGCCGCGCTCCTCCAGGCCGCTGTGCGCAGCCTCCAACACGAGGTCGTGGCTCGAGAGGCCGAGGTAGTTGTTGGCGCAGAAGTTGAGCACTTCCCGCCGCGGCGCCTTCTCCGGATACTCGACCATTATGGAGGCGCCCTGGGGATTGTGGATGAACCGCTCTTCCTTGTAGAGGCCCGCCTTGCGGATCTCCTCCAGCTCACGTTTCAGGTCTTCCTTTATCCGGCCGTACATGGGGCGCTCCTTTATGGTGAATCCGCTGGGTAGAGGTTGCCCGCGGCCTTCCTGGCCTGCAGGTGCTTCAGCATGTCCGCCGTCATCGACTCGAGATCCCACTGCGGCTGCCAGCCCCACTCGGCGCGCGCCGCGGAGTCGTCGATGGAGTTGGGCCAGGAGTCGGCGATCTCCTGGTGATAGTCCGGCTCGTAGGCGACCTCGAAGCCGGGGATGTGCTGCCTGATCGCGGCGGCCAGCTGGCCGGCGCTGAAGCTCATGGCGGCCAGGTTGAAGTCCGAATGGTGGCGCAGGTGCGCGAAGTCGGCCTCCGCCAACTGGATCGTCGCCCGGATGGCGTCGGGCATGTACATCATGGGCAGGACGGTGTCCTCCCGGACGAAACAGGTGAAACGCCCCTGGTCGACCGCCTCGTAGAATATGGCCACCGCGTAGTCGGTCGTGCCGCCGCCGGGCAGCGTCTGGTGGGAGATGATGCCGGGGAAGCGCAGCCCGCGGCAGTCGAGGCCGAAGCGCTTCACGTAGTAGTCGCAGAGCAGCTCGCCGGCGACCTTGGTGATGCCGTACATGGTCGAGGGCTTGAGGACGGACTCCTGCGGCGTGTTCTGCAGCGGCACGCCGCTCCCCCAGACGGCGATGGAGCTCGGGATGACGATGCGCGACATCTTGTGGCGCAGCCCCAGCTCGAGGATGTTCAGCGTGCCGTCCACGTTCACGCGCCAGCAGGCCTGCGGGTTCTGCTCGCCCTTGGCCGAAAGGATCGCGGCCAGGTGGAACACGGTGTCGACGGCGTGGCGTTTGATGATCCCGTCGATCTCTTCGATTTTCGTGACGTCCGCGGTGCTGAAGGGGCCCGACCGGCCCAGGCTTTCCCCGGCCTCGGGCTTGAGGTCGGAGGCGATCACGTTGTCATTGCCGTAGCGCTCGCGCAGGGCATGGGTGAGTTCGGAGCCGATCTGGCCGGCGGCCCCGGTGACGAGGATTTTTTTCATAAGAGTGCCCGTGTTGAATGCACCGGCCTGCCGGCCGGCAGAATTACCTGTGAAATCCGCGGATGAAGAAGTCGGCGCCAAAAACTTCTGTGAAGGTGCAGGTTAAAGTGGCCGGCCGGGTGTGTCAAGGCAAAGGCGGATCGCGGGTTGACAGCCGGGATGAGCGGATTTAGTCTGGCCTGGCAATATCCGAGGATGATGAGATGAAAAAGCCTGCTGCCGTGCCGGAGGAATTGCTGAACACGCTGAGAGGATTTCAGGAAAGCCGGATCATTCTCAGCGCACTCGAACTGGATTTGTTCACCGCCGTTGGAGAGGGGGCGGATGCCGCGGAAACGGCTGCAAGAATCGGGGCCGATGCCAGGGCGACGGAGATCCTGTTGAACGCCCTGGCAGCCATGGGGATTCTGCAAAAAAAGGAAGGCAGGTTTTTCAACGGCCCGCTGGCGTCGCGGTTTCTCTCCTCCGGCTCGCCCGACGGCGCGCGGGCCGGGCTGATGCACTACGTGAACCTGTGGAAGAGCTGGTCCACGCTCACGGAGTGCCTGCGCGCGGGAACCTCGGTGTTGCGGGCGGAACCCGAAGAACGGGGCGAGGAGTGGACGGAGGCGTTCATCGCAGCCATGGAGATGTTCTCGATCGACCGCGCGCCGGCGCTGGTCGAAGCGGTCGGGACCGGCGGCGTCCGGAAGATGCTCGACGTCGGGGGCGGATCGGCGGCTTACGCCATCGCCTTTGCGAAAGCCTCGGAGTCGGTCCGGGCCGAGGTCCTGGATCTGGAACCGGTCTGCGCCATCGCGCGGCGGCACATCGAAAAAGCGGGTCTGGCGGAGCGGGTTTCGGCCCGGCCCGGGGACCTGATGAAGGATGACCTGGGCGAAGACTATGACCTGGTCCTGGTGTCGTCGATCTGCCACATGCTGAGCCCGGAAGAGAACCTCGATCTGCTGGGCAGATGCCTGCGGGCGCTGAGGCCCGGGGGGCGGGTGGTGGTGCAGGACTTCCTGCTCGATCCCGACAAGACCTCGCCCAGGATGGCGGCCCTGTTTGCCGTCAACATGCTGGTCGGGACGCGCGGGGGAAACAGTTACAGCGCGGCGGAGTATGAGGAATGGATGCGCGCGGCGGGCTTCGGGGAAATCCGCAGGATCGACCTGGCGGCGCCGACCGGCCTGATGATCGGCACGCGGTTTGAGCCAAAGGTTTGATGAAATCCGCGTTCGTCCGCGTTTTCCACCTCTCATGCCGCCCGGCCCCTGTTCGATGCATTGTCCAGGCCGGGCGGAGCAGGTCAGGAGACACGAGTGGCAGCTGGAATGATCTTCCACATCGCAAGATTTGCCACGCACGACGGCCCCGGCATCCGCACGACCGTCTTCCTAAAGGGCTGCCCGCTCGAGTGCTGGTGGTGCCACAACCCCGAGAGCCTGTCGCCCAACCCGCAGGCGGCCTGGAACGAAAGCCGGTGCATCCGCTGCGGCAACTGCGAAACCCTCTGCCCCACCGGCGCCAGGGACGTTGTCGGGCAGCGGGTCACGGCCGGCGAAGTCATGGCCCTGATCGAGCGGGACGTGCCCTTCTACGAGGAATCCGGCGGCGGCGTGACCTTCTCGGGCGGGGAACCGCTGATGCAGCACGAATTCCTCGAAAACCTGCTGGTCCTGTGCGGCCGCGCGGGAATCCACCGCGCCGTCGACACCTCGGGATACGCACCCCGAAAAGTCTTCACGCGAATCGCCGGACTCACGGACCTCTTCCTCTACGACCTCAAGCTGATGAACCTGTCGGAGCACCGCAAATACACGGGCGTGGACAACGAACGGATCCTGTCCAACCTCGAATACCTCGCCTCCTCGAAGCTCCCGGTGCGCGTGCGCATCCCGCTGATCCCGGGGATCAACGACGCCCCCGGCAACCTGGAGGCCGCGGGCGCTTTTCTGCGGAAGCTGGGGCTGGCACAGGTCGACCTGCTCCCGTATCATAACCGGATGGCGAGCAAGTATGCCAGGATCGGCGAGACCTGCCGCATGCCGCCGGGAATCAGCTCCGGCGACGGCGCGCTCGAGGAGGCAGAGCGGATCCTGTCATCCTGCGGTCTGACTGTTACCATCGGAGGAAACCCGGGTGAACGCGAGAATTGAGGCGCTCAGAAGAGCCAGCATCGAAACCAGGCCGTCCGTGTCGGCGGAAAGGGCGGCGCTGGCCACAGACTTTTATCTCCAAAACGAGGGGAAATACTCAGTTCCCGAGATGCGCGGGCTGCACTTCAAATACCAGTGCGAGCACAAGACGCTGTACATCGGCGAGGGGGAACTCATCGTGGGCGAGCGCGGACCCCGCCCCAAGGCGGTCTCCACTTACCCGGAGCTGACCTGCCACTCGGTCGAGGACCTCGAGATTCTCAATTCCCGCAAGATGACCTCGTACGACGTGTCCCCCGAGACCCTGGAAATCTACAGGGAGAAGGTGATTCCTTACTGGACGGGCCGCAGCATGCGCGAGCAGGTCTTCCGCCAGGTCCCGCCGGAGTGGCTGGAGAGCTACCGCGCCGGGATGTTCACCGAGTTCATGGAACAGCGGGCCCCCGGGCACACGACGCTCGACGGGACGATCTACGAGAAGGGGCTGGCGGACCTGAAGCTGGAGATCCGGGCGAGCATTGCCGGCCTGGATTATCTCCACGATCCCGAAGCCGCCGGCAAGGCCGCGGAACTGCGCGGCATGGCGCATGCCTGCGATGGTGCGATCGTTTTCGCGCGCCGGCACGCCGACCTGGCCGGGCGGATGGCCGCGGAGGAGAAGGACGGGGAACGGCGGAACGAACTCCTCAAGATTGCCGAGGTCTGCCGCCGGGTCCCCGAGCGCGCGCCGCGCGACCTGTGGGAAGCCCTGCAGATGTACTGGTTCGTCCACCTCGGGACGATCACGGAACTCAACGGCTGGGACGCCATGAATCCCGGGCACCTGGACAGGCACCTGCATCCGTTCTACGAAAAGGGAATCGCGGATGGGACGCTGACCAGGGAAAAGGCCAAGGAACTCATCGCCTGTCTCTGGATCAAGTTCAACAACCACCCGGCGCCGCCCAAGGTCGGCGTGACCGCGGCGGAAAGCGGCACGTATAACGATTTTACGAACATTAATATAGGCGGCATTCACGCCGACGGGAGTTGCGCCGTCGGCGATGTTTCCTACCTCCTGCTCGAGGTGATCGACGAATTGCCGCTGCTGCAGCCGCAAAGCAACATCCAGCTCAGCAGGAAGAATCCGGACAGTTTCCTGAAAGCAGCCTGTCGCGTTATACGCAAGGGCTATGGCTACCCGTCTGTCTTCAACGCGGACCTTGTGGTGGGGCAACAGGTGCGGGCCGGAAAGAAGGTCGAGGATGCACGGGAAGGGGGGTGCAGCGGCTGCATCGAGACAGGGTGTTTCGGCAAGGAAGCTTACATCCTGACGGGGTACCTGAATGTTCCGAAACTGCTGGAGGCGGCGCTCAATGATGGCCTGGATCCGTTGTCAGGCAAGCGGGTCGGTCCACCGACCGGGGATCCGCGGACATTCGGGGATTTCGATAAGCTCTATCATGCGTTCGTCCGGCAATTGGAATACACCGTTGACCTCAAAATACGTGTGAACAACCTCATCGAAAGGATCTACGCTGAACGGATGCCTGCACCATTCCTGTCGGCAGTCATCAGTGACTGTATTCAAAACGGCAAGGATTACTACGATGGCGGTCCGCGTTATAACACCAACTATATCCAGTGTGTCGGGATCGGGACGGTCACCGACTGTCTGGCGGCACTGAAGAAACACGTGTTCGAAGACGGAACAGTGTCCATGGACCGCCTGCTGGAAGCCTTGCGGAATGACTTCGAGGGCGACGAGCCTCTGAGGCAGCTCCTCGCCAATCGGACGCCATTCTATGGGAATGACGACGACTACGCCGATTCGATCATGCAGAGGGTCTACGGATCGCTTTTCGAAGCGATCGATGGAAAGCCGAATACGAAGGGGACCCGCTATCATCTCGACATGCTCTCCACGACCTGCCACATCTACTTCGGCTCGAGGCTCGGCGCCACGGCCAACGGCCGGCTGGCGGGAATGCCGGCATCGGACGGCACCTCGCCCTCGCATGGTGCGGACCGCCATGGTCCCACGGCGGTGATCCGTTCGCTGGCCAAGATGGACCAGTCCAAGTCGGGCGGGACGCTTCTGAACCAGAAATTTCTTCCGGGAACCCTCGAGGGAGAGGATGGGATCGCGAAGATGGCTGCGCTCATCCGCACCTACTTCCGGCTCGATGGGCATCACATCCAATTCAACGTCGTGAACGCCGCCACGCTGCGCGATGCGCAACAGAACCCGGACCGGCATCGGAACCTGCTGGTGAGGGTTGCCGGCTACAGCGATTATTTCGTAGATCTAGATAAAAACCACCAGGACGAAATCATTGCCCGCACAGAACAACACTCGTTCTGATTTGCATCGCACGTGCCGGCATCGGCGGCCGGTTGGTTTTTATGACGCACGGGAAGGCTCCCCGCTGCAGCCGCTTTCAACTCCATCAGCAATTCCGCTATGGCAATGACGGCCCCGATAGCACCCCCGGCACCGGCGGACAACAGACGCCACGATTCCTGTCGGCTGTGAAGTATCCGCTGAACCAAAGGTAAATGAACCCTGAGCTGCAAAGGACCCAAAAGATTAAAATATTAATTTTTCTTCATGAAGGATAGTTTAGATTGACCGGGTCCCAAAGATGGCTTACTCTCGCCCGACGGCATGGGCCGCCATCCTGGCAGCCAAAGGCAAGGTCATGTGTAAATGGCCGGATGCAAATGGTTTCCCGGATATTTGCGTTTCCGCGCCGGATTGGGATTGGAAATCGTGCGAGCCTTCCTTCGGGCATGCTCGAAATAAGGTTTCTTAATTCCAAAAGATCAAGAAGGGGAACAATGGGGCCATACCTGGCAAAGGCCTTATTAACATTTTTTTGCGCGGTTTCAGGGGGTGCGAGTTTGAAACGTGTTCTTCAAATAACCATGCTTTGCTGCCTGCTGCTGGCGGGCGGTGACGCGCTTGCGCAGGGGACGAACGCCAGCCTTGGCGGGACGGTTCAGGACCCGACGGGAGCGGTCATCCCGGGCGCGAACGTGACAGTGCAGAACATCAATACCGGCATTACGTACGACACGATCTCGAACGAAGCCGGCATCTATCGATTCCCGAGCCTGCAGCCGGGAACATACAAGATCACGGCCGAGATGCCGGGATTCAAGACCCTGGTCTACAACGAGGTCAAGCTCGACGTCATGGACCGGATGAGCCTGAATCTGCAGCTGGAACTGGGACAGCAGTCCGAGACGGTGGAGGTGACGGCGGGTCTGGAGACGCAGATCGGCCTGCTGAACACCTCGATCGGCGGGATGGTGACCAACCAGATGGTGAAGGACCTGCCGCTGGGGACGCACAACGTGCTCGGCCTGACGACGCTGCAGGCGGGGACGCAGGGGGACTACTTCGGCGCGGCGCGCATCGGGACGCTGAACATCAGCCGCGACGGCGTGAACGTGCAGGACCAGCGGATCAACTCCGGGATCGCCTCGACGATCTACACGAGCACGGACCTGATCGAGGAGTTCCGGGTGGTGACCTCGCCGGCGGATGCGGAATACGGCCGCGGTTCGGGTCAGATCCAGATGATCACGCGGTCGGGGAACAACGAGTTTCACGGGGCGGCGTGGAACCTGCACCGCAACACGGTGCTGAACGCCAACACGTGGTTCAACAACCAGCGGGGGCGCGATGCCGACGGCAAGGAGATCTCGCCGCGGAGCCGTCTGATCCGCAACCAGTTCGGCGGCCGCCTGGGCGGCCCGATCATCAAGAACAAGACCTTCTTTCACGTGACCTACGACGGGCAGAGGGAGCGCAGCAAAGGTTCCGTTACCTCGACGGTTCTTACGGCGAAGGCGCGTGAAGGCATTTTCCGGTTTTTCCCCGGGGTGCTGAACGCCAACGCGATCGCGGCGGTGCCGACGGTGGATCTGCAGGGGAACCCGGTGAGGCCGGCGACGGCGACGGGGGACCTGCAGGAGGTGAGTCTATTCGGTCGCGATCCGAACCGGATGGCGGCGGACCCGACGGGAGTGATCAAGAAGCTGCTGGCCTTGACGCCGCTGCCGAACAACTTCCGCACAGGGAACGGGCTGAACACGGCCGGCTACACCTGGACGCGGACGGCGACGAGCGACTGGGACAACCTGAGCATGAAGTTCGACCATCACTTCAACCAGAATCACCGGTTGAATTTCAGCTACACTCACGAGCGCGGTTCTTCCATGAACGCGTTCATGGCGCAGCCGTTCCCGGACTCTCCGGGCGGGGACAACATGCAGCGCGACCATTTTTACGCGATGGCATTCACGTCTACGCTGCGGCCGACGCTGCTGAACGAGTTCCGGGTGGGGATCCTGCGGCCGCTGCTTCGCTTCAATGCGCCCTGGGAACTGGCCGGGACCGACCTTCAGCCCAAGATCGGAAACCAGCCCTACATGGTGGACTTCGGTGTAATCACCGATCCGCTGGATCTTTCGAACGATCCGCAAGGACGGATCTCGCCTTCATACCAGTTCTCCAATAACATCACCTGGATGAAGGGGAAGCACAACTTCGTGGGCGGAGCGGAGATCCGCTTCGTGAGCACGAACGGGTTCAACTCGTTCACGGTGATGCCGCGGGCCTTCCTCGGCACCGGCGGCGTGAGCGTGGCCAACATCAGCACCATCACCGGCATCGGCGGGAACTCGAGCAACGCCCAGGCCATCTTGAACGACCTTACCGGGACTCTGTCGCAGCTTTCGCAGGCGTTCAACTCGCCGGGGGGGGCCAGCCCCGAGTTCCTGGCGGGCGAAGGGAAGCGGCGGACCTGGCAGCAGCGGGAGTTTGCCGGTTTCTTCAAGGACACCTGGCGTGTGACGCCCAGGTTGACGCTGAATCTTGGGGTGCGGTACGAGTTCTACACGCCGCCTGTGGACGCCAACGGCAAGGCCGTGGGCATCGTGGGCGGATCGGCCGGATTGTTCGGGGTCACGGGGACCGGTTTCGCCGACCTGTTCCAGCCCGGGCTGGCCAAGGGCTCGCTGACGAACCTGGAGCTGGTGGGGAAGAACTCGCCGAATCCGGGCAAGCGGCTGTACAACCCCGACCGGAACAACTTCGCGCCGGCGGTGGGCTTCAGCTGGTCGATCCCGTACTTCGGTGAGAACAAGACGGTCCTGCGCGCCGGCTACAGCTGGGGCTACGAGCGCGGCTCGCTGCGGATCGTGGATGTGGTGGCCGGCGATCAGCCGGGGCTGCGGACGGTGCGCAACTTCACGACGAGTTCGCTTTTGAACCTGCAGAACGCCGTGCTGCCGCTTGTGCCGCTGGGCAAGCCGCTGGAGACGGTGCCGCTGACAGACCGGACGCAGACGGTGCGGGCGTTCGACTCGAACCTGCGCAATCCGTACCATCAGAACTGGAACCTGTCGATCCAGCGCGAGCTGCCGCAGAACTTCTCCCTGGAGGTGCGTTACGTGGGGAGCAAGGGGACGCGGATGTGGCGCGGGACGAACATCAACGAGCGGAACATCTTCGAGAACGGGCTTCTGGATGCGTTCATGCTCACGCAGGCCGGGGGGAACTCGGCGCTGCTGAACCAGATCTTCATGGGGGTGAACGTGTCGGGCCTGGGGGTCGTGAACGGGACGACGATCACGGGCTCGGATGTGATCCGCTTCAACTCGACGACGCAGGGGTACCTGCACGGCAACCACGTGGCGACGTTCGCCAACTGGCTGGCGACGACGACGACGTACACCAGTCCGAGCCAGGTGGGCGGAAACCTGACGCGGGCGAAGCTGCCGGACAATTATGTTTTCGCCAATCCGCAGTTCACGTCGGCGAACCTGACGGGGAACTTCGCCAACTCGACCTACCACTCGCTGCAGGTGGAGGTGAGCCGGCGCTTCTCGGGCGGTTTGCAGTTCCAGGGGAACTACACCTGGAGCAAGGCGCTGGGGGAGGAGGAAGGCGAAGGGCAGGAGATGCTCGACAGCTACCGCACCCTGAGAAACCGCAGCTTCGACAAACGGGTTCTGGCATTCAGCGTGGAGCACGTGTTCCGCAACAACGGGACGTACGAGCTGCCGCTGGGGCCGGGGAAGCGGTTCCTGAACTCGACCAACCCGGTGATATCGCGGCTGGTGGAGCGGTGGACGGTGGGGGCGATCTTCAACCTGTTCTCGGGCTCGCCGCTGTCGCTCACCTCGGGTGCGGCGACGTTCAACACCTTCGGCGACAACACGCCGGACCTGGTGGGGAACTTCCCGAAGAGCATGGGGAAGGTGCTGGTGACGGGCACGGGCGTGAAGTACTTCGACGGGCTGCAGTTGGTTGCGGATCCCTACATCCAGAACATCACGACGCTGCGCGGGATCCAGGGGATGAGCACTATGAAGGCGATTGCCGATGCCAGCGGGAAGATCCTTTTGCAGAACCCGAAGCCGGGGACGAATGGCAACCTGGGACACAGGTATATAACCGGTCCGGGGAGTTTCCGCCTGGACGTGAACCTGATCAAGCGGATTTCGCTGTTCGAGAACAAGCATCTGGAGTTCCGGGCGACGGCGTTGAACCTGACCAACACGCCGCAGTGGGGCAACCCGAACACGGACATCAACTCGACCGGGTTCGGGAACATCACCTCGGCCGGCGGCAACCGGATCGTGGTGGTGGAGGCCAGGATCAGCTTCTAATCAAGGTTCGAATCGGAGAACGATCGGACAGGCCCCGGGCTGGAAACGGTCCGGGGCCGTTTTATTGGGGAATGTTATCGCCCCCGAGCAGGCCTCCTTGCAAGGCCGAACCGCCTGCCGTCAGATGGGCATTGCTGCCGCTCGCCTTTTGCACAGCCCGAATCCGACAGTATCGGTTGAGCGCCTGGGTGACGCTCGCTCTCGCTGTCCGGCTCCGATGGAGCCTGCCGACAGTATGCTCCCGAGCCCCGCATAGGGCCTGCGCGGAAATCGAATCAATGAATTCGAACCGGTCCTTTCCTTTCTGGCGCAAAAACCGGGTTAGTAACTACAAAGAAAACAGAACAATTCCCGCCTCACTTGCGGTTTTCCGCTCCGCGAAACCTCCATCTGATCTTTGTGTCAAACTCCCGAAAGGCTTTACCAAACAATTCGTTAGCAAAAATATACGCTTGCCCGTGCGCATCGCCCGCCCGGCATGCCAAGGTATCGGCGCACCGGTAGCTGTAAATATAAGAAAACACTAAAATTAAATACTCTAATTAGACAATGTGCTTGTTGACCTCCCAAAACGCCGTCCTTATGCTGGCTTGTTATGAAACCAAGGCTACGCCTGCCCTGGACCTCAGGTGAGGGCTGCGGTTTCATCGATGCGGAGGCAGGCTCGGCAGGCCGAAGGGGCGATTGTGGGTGAGTTCTGCACAAGGATCGCGGCGCCCGGGTTTTGCTTGAGAACATCCGGCGGAGCTTGGAATCAGGGAGCCTGTTTTCGAGCAAATATCAATTCTAAACAAACATTTTCAGGGGGTGCGAGTTTGAAACGTGTTCTTCAAATAACCATGCTTTGCTGCCTGCTGCTGGCGGGCGGTGACGCGCTTGCGCAGGGGACGAACGCCAGCCTTGGCGGGACGGTTCAGGACCCGACGGGAGCGGTCATCCCGGGCGCGAACGTGACAGTGCAGAACATCAATACCGGCATTACGTACGACACGATCTCGAACGAAGCCGGCATCTATCGATTCCCGAGCCTGCAGCCGGGAACATACAAGATCACGGCCGAGATGCCGGGATTCAAGACCCTGGTCTACAACGAGGTCAAGCTCGACGTCATGGACCGGATGAGCCTGAATCTGCAGCTGGAACTGGGACAGCAGTCCGAGACGGTGGAGGTGACGGCGGGTCTGGAGACGCAGATCGGCCTGCTGAACACCTCGATCGGCGGGATGGTGACCAACCAGATGGTGAAGGACCTGCCGCTGGGGACGCACAACGTGCTCGGCCTGACGACGCTGCAGGCGGGGACGCAGGGGGACTACTTCGGCGCGGCGCGCATCGGGACGCTGAACATCAGCCGCGACGGCGTGAACGTGCAGGACCAGCGGATCAACTCCGGGATCGCCTCGACGATCTACACGAGCACGGACCTGATCGAGGAGTTCCGGGTGGTGACCTCGCCGGCGGATGCGGAATACGGCCGCGGTTCGGGTCAGATCCAGATGATCACGCGGTCGGGGAACAACGAGTTTCACGGGGCGGCGTGGAACCTGCACCGCAACACGGTGCTGAACGCCAACACGTGGTTCAACAACCAGCGGGGGCGCGATGCCGACGGCAAGGAGATCTCGCCGCGGAGCCGTCTGATCCGCAACCAGTTCGGCGGCCGCCTGGGCGGCCCGATCATCAAGAACAAGACCTTCTTTCACGTGACCTACGACGGGCAGAGGGAGCGCAGCAAAGGTTCCGTTACCTCGACGGTTCTTACGGCGAAGGCGCGTGAAGGCATTTTCCGGTTTTTCCCCGGGGTGCTGAACGCCAACGCGATCGCGGCGGTGCCGACGGTGGATCTGCAGGGGAACCCGGTGAGGCCGGCGACGGCGACGGGGGACCTGCAGGAGGTGAGTCTATTCGGTCGCGATCCGAACCGGATGGCGGCGGACCCGACGGGAGTGATCAAGAAGCTGCTGGCCTTGACGCCGCTGCCGAACAACTTCCGCACAGGGAACGGGCTGAACACGGCCGGCTACACCTGGACGCGGACGGCGACGAGCGACTGGGACAACCTGAGCATGAAGTTCGACCATCACTTCAACCAGAATCACCGGTTGAATTTCAGCTACACTCACGAGCGCGGTTCTTCCATGAACGCGTTCATGGCGCAGCCGTTCCCGGACTCTCCGGGCGGGGACAACATGCAGCGCGACCATTTTTACGCGATGGCATTCACGTCTACGCTGCGGCCGACGCTGCTGAACGAGTTCCGGGTGGGGATCCTGCGGCCGCTGCTTCGCTTCAATGCGCCCTGGGAACTGGCCGGGACCGACCTTCAGCCCAAGATCGGAAACCAGCCCTACATGGTGGACTTCGGTGTAATCACCGATCCGCTGGATCTTTCGAACGATCCGCAAGGACGGATCTCGCCTTCATACCAGTTCTCCAATAACATCACCTGGATGAAGGGGAAGCACAACTTCGTGGGCGGAGCGGAGATCCGCTTCGTGAGCACGAACGGGTTCAACTCGTTCACGGTGATGCCGCGGGCCTTCCTCGGCACCGGCGGCGTGAGCGTGGCCAACATCAGCACCATCACCGGCATCGGCGGGAACTCGAGCAACGCCCAGGCCATCTTGAACGACCTTACCGGGACTCTGTCGCAGCTTTCGCAGGCGTTCAACTCGCCGGGGGGGGCCAGCCCCGAGTTCCTGGCGGGCGAAGGGAAGCGGCGGACCTGGCAGCAGCGGGAGTTTGCCGGTTTCTTCAAGGACACCTGGCGTGTGACGCCCAGGTTGACGCTGAATCTTGGGGTGCGGTACGAGTTCTACACGCCGCCTGTGGACGCCAACGGCAAGGCCGTGGGCATCGTGGGCGGATCGGCCGGATTGTTCGGGGTCACGGGGACCGGTTTCGCCGACCTGTTCCAGCCCGGGCTGGCCAAGGGCTCGCTGACGAACCTGGAGCTGGTGGGGAAGAACTCGCCGAATCCGGGCAAGCGGCTGTACAACCCCGACCGGAACAACTTCGCGCCGGCGGTGGGCTTCAGCTGGTCGATCCCGTACTTCGGTGAGAACAAGACGGTCCTGCGCGCCGGCTACAGCTGGGGCTACGAGCGCGGCTCGCTGCGGATCGTGGATGTGGTGGCCGGCGATCAGCCGGGGCTGCGGACGGTGCGCAACTTCACGACGAGTTCGCTTTTGAACCTGCAGAACGCCGTGCTGCCGCTTGTGCCGCTGGGCAAGCCGCTGGAGACGGTGCCGCTGACAGACCGGACGCAGACGGTGCGGGCGTTCGACTCGAACCTGCGCAATCCGTACCATCAGAACTGGAACCTGTCGATCCAGCGCGAGCTGCCGCAGAACTTCTCCCTGGAGGTGCGTTACGTGGGGAGCAAGGGGACGCGGATGTGGCGCGGGACGAACATCAACGAGCGGAACATCTTCGAGAACGGGCTTCTGGATGCGTTCATGCTCACGCAGGCCGGGGGGAACTCGGCGCTGCTGAACCAGATCTTCATGGGGGTGAACGTGTCGGGCCTGGGGGTCGTGAACGGGACGACGATCACGGGCTCGGATGTGATCCGCTTCAACTCGACGACGCAGGGGTACCTGCACGGCAACCACGTGGCGACGTTCGCCAACTGGCTGGCGACGACGACGACGTACACCAGTCCGAGCCAGGTGGGCGGAAACCTGACGCGGGCGAAGCTGCCGGACAATTATGTTTTCGCCAATCCGCAGTTCACGTCGGCGAACCTGACGGGGAACTTCGCCAACTCGACCTACCACTCGCTGCAGGTGGAGGTGAGCCGGCGCTTCTCGGGCGGTTTGCAGTTCCAGGGGAACTACACCTGGAGCAAGGCGCTGGGGGAGGAGGAAGGCGAAGGGCAGGAGATGCTCGACAGCTACCGCACCCTGAGAAACCGCAGCTTCGACAAACGGGTTCTGGCATTCAGCGTGGAGCACGTGTTCCGCAACAACGGGACGTACGAGCTGCCGCTGGGGCCGGGGAAGCGGTTCCTGAACTCGACCAACCCGGTGATATCGCGGCTGGTGGAGCGGTGGACGGTGGGGGCGATCTTCAACCTGTTCTCGGGCTCGCCGCTGTCGCTCACCTCGGGTGCGGCGACGTTCAACACCTTCGGCGACAACACGCCGGACCTGGTGGGGAACTTCCCGAAGAGCATGGGGAAGGTGCTGGTGACGGGCACGGGCGTGAAGTACTTCGACGGGCTGCAGTTGGTTGCGGATCCCTACATCCAGAACATCACGACGCTGCGCGGGATCCAGGGGATGAGCACTATGAAGGCGATTGCCGATGCCAGCGGGAAGATCCTTTTGCAGAACCCGAAGCCGGGGACGAATGGCAACCTGGGACACAGGTATATAACCGGTCCGGGGAGTTTCCGCCTGGACGTGAACCTGATCAAGCGGATTTCGCTGTTCGAGAACAAGCATCTGGAGTTCCGGGCGACGGCGTTGAACCTGACCAACACGCCGCAGTGGGGCAACCCGAACACGGACATCAACTCGACCGGGTTCGGGAACATCACCTCGGCCGGCGGCAACCGGATCGTGGTGGTGGAGGCCAGGATCAGCTTCTAATCAAAGTTCGGATCGGAGATCGATCGGACAGGCCCCGGGCTGGAAACGGCCCGGGGCTTTTTTCGCTTGCACCTCGGGCCCGCAGCCCCGTGTCTGTCGACGGATGCCGGATGCGCGAGTCGCAGAGCACAGGGAGGCTCGGAATTCCGACCGCACACAACCGCTGCCTGCCAACAGGAAGCATCTTCCGAAACATCTGTAAGTATAAGATAATACTTATATTATAAGAATCTTAAAATGTTAGTTTCCGTTGACTGGCGGAGGGAACTGTCATATTGTCGCGTCTGTCGGTACGAAACTGATCTGTTAGTAGGACCGTCTCAATTATTCCTGCGGTTGTCCCGCAGTTCGTTTCTGGGGGTCGGATTGCGGGCGTCGTTTTGCAGGACAGGTTTTCCTCGGGTCGCCGTGCTGGTGTGGCCCATCCTTCTCTTCCTCCTGCTGGTTTCCTACCTGTGGGTGTTCGCATTTACACTTCATGCGCCGGGGGATGAGGGCCTGATCCTCCACCCGGCGGAGAGGATTCTTCGCGGACAGATTCCCTACCGCGACTTTTTCATCGAACTGGCGCCTGGAGTGTTTTACATCCAGGCCCTCTGGTTCAAGGTTGGCGGCTTGTCTGTGGAGAGCGCCCGCATCCCCGCTGTGCTTTTTCTGGCCGCCATCGGTTTGCAGCTCTACCTGCTCGGCCGGAAGATGATGCCGGCATGGGCTGCTTCGGCAGCCGTCATGATCTACTGTATTGCCGCCTTCAGCCGCTGGCTGGTGGTGAGCCATCACTGGTACAGCCTGTTTTTCGCGCTGGCAGCGCTCCTCTGGGTGATTCGCTACTTGGATAACCGGGAGCGGCGGTGGCTGATTCTTGCGGGATTGGCGACCGCGGCCTGCTGCCTCGTCATGCAGAACAAGGGGGCGCTTCTTGCTCTCGCTTTGGCCGCGGTTCTGTTCTTCTGCGAGCGGGGCAGGCGGCTTCATGCGGTCGGCGCCTACATGGCCGCCATTGCAGCGGGTGTTGTTCTCCCGCTCGGTTACCTTGTCTGGAAAGGCGCCGGCGAGGAGATGGCCTACGCGACCTTCCTTTACCTCTGGCAGAGCTACCTGCCCTACGACTACCACCCGCTCCCCTACAATCCGTTCAACATACTGGAGGCGGTGAGGGGGGCGTCTGCGCAGATTTCGGCAACAGCCATGGGAAAACTCGTGTCCACCCTGGGCTGGAGCCTGCTGGTTCCTGCGTTTGCCGCCGCCGGGGCCATTCGCGCTCACCGGGAGGCGGATGGACAAGGAAGACGGATTCATTTGCCCGTGCCTCTTCAAACGGTCTATCTGGTTGTGGGCGCGGCGCTGTTGCTGTCAGAAATGCACCGCTTCGACTATATCCATATCCTGTTCGGCACGCCCCTGCTGTTGATTGCGGCCGTCGCGTTCCTGTACGAGTCCGTGCGGGGCCGGAAGCCGCGTTCCGCTCCCGCCACAGCGATGCTCGCAATCGTTGTCCTGATCTATATCGGACAGGGTGTTTCCCAGGTAAGCCGGGAACTGCGCCGCGATGCGCCGATCCCCACGCGCAGGGGCACGCTTTACCAGACACCCGAGCGGGCGCGGCAGTTTAAATTCGTGATCGACGAGATCGAGAGGCGCGCACCGCAGGGATCCGAGGTTTTCATTTATCCGTATGCCTCGCTTTATTACTTCCTGACGGGTACGTCGAATCCCACACGCTTCGAGTACCTGCTTCCCGGACAGACAACCCCCGAGCAGTTCGGAGAGGTGCTCGAAAAGCTGGCGTGCGAAACGGCCCCGCCGCTCATCTTCTGCTTCTGGCATGCCAGCCGGGCGAGCCTTCCGATTTTGTTTCCGACAGTTTCCCTCGAGCAATTGGAGAATCACCCCATAGAGAGATTCCTGCGGTCGGGCGAGGGGGCTTACAGGCGCGTGTTCGAGGATCCTCTCCTGGCTGTCTTCAGCACTGTCGGGGAGGCGCTGCCGGACAGGTAGCCTGCCAGGGCCACGCCACGACCCGCCTGAAGCGGGATCGATGTGCGCCATTTCCTGCGGCGGTGATTTCGCATACACTGTGGCGTCCATGGAAATGAAGGGGCTTCGGTAGCCCGCAGGGAAGGTCCGCGTAAGAAGATGGCTCGTCGGCCCTCAAAGGGAAAGACAACATCCGAAAGGAAAGCCGTGCCTGCCGGAAAGAAAAAGGCGGGGATCCGGAAGGGGTCCGCAGCCGTTGCTCATCCTGCCGCTGGATGGCTGCCATGGGTGCTGATTCTTGCCGGGATTGCGCCCTTTCTGCACGTCCTGCCCTACGAGTTCCTGTACGACGATCAGCTTCAGATTCTCAGGAATCCGTGGATACGAAGCTGGGAGCACCTGGGCGATTTCTTCACGAAGGATGTCTGGGCCTTCATGGAGACGAGCTCCAACTACTACCGGCCGCTTCACATGTTTTTCCACCATCTCGGGTACCAGGCTTCCGGCAACGAGCCCCATGCTTACCACGGCGTCAGCATACTCCTGCATGCGCTGTCCACGATGCTGGTCGGGCTGATTGGCTTGAGGCTGACGGGGAATCGAGGGGTCGCCTTGGCGGGAGGCCTGCTCTTTGCCCTCCATCCCATGCATGCCGAATCCGTGGCCTGGATCGCTGCCGTGACGGATCCCAGCTGCGCGGTTTTTTACTTTGCCGCGCTTTATTTCTATCTCCGGGACCAGGAACAGGGACGGGGCCGCCTTCTCGTTGGCCTGTCCCTGGCCTGCTTTCTTCTGGCGCTGTTTTCCAAGGAGATGGCCTTTACCTTCCCGCTCGTGGCTCTGCTGGCCGACCGGCTTCTCCTTGGGAAATTGCGTGTGTCGCGCTACTTGATGCTGGCGGGAGTATTCGGCCTGTATGCGCTGATGCGGGTGCACGCGCTCTCGTATTTCATGCATGGAGAGGAGAGCTTTCGGATCGAGCTGCCTGCCCGCTTGTGGAGCACGGTTGCCGTACTTGGGGAGTATGTGCTCAAGCTCTTCGTTCCGCATGACATCAATCCTTTTCACGTCTTCCGTCCCGCCGCCGGCCCGCTGGCATCGGAATTCCTTGCAGGTGTGGCCGTCCTGGCTCTCGCCGGCGCGGCTGCATGGCTGTTCCGGCACAACTCTTCCGGTCTGTTCCTCTTGGGGTTCATACTCCTGACGCTGCTCCCCGTCCTCAACATCACCGGACTGGGGGAAAACGTATTTGCCGACCGCTATCTGTACATACCTTCTTTGGGGGCCGCTCTGATCCTCCCCGTGGCAGCGCGCTCGGTCTGGGAGTGTTGGGGGCGGAGAATCCCCCTGTCCGGAACTTTAGCCGGCATGGTCCTTATGGTTCCAATCCTCCTGCTGTGGGGATTCCAGCTGCTGCGCGCAACGCCGATTTGGCGCGACGAATTGACGTTCTACCGGCAAACCATTCAGCGCTCCCCGGATGCGATTCAGATCTGGACCATGCTGGGCCGGTACCATCACAACCGCCGGGAGTTGGATGAAGCGGAACGCTGTTATCGGCGCGCCCTCGAATTGTGGGAAACCGATTTCGTTCGCAACCGGCGCAATCTCGTCACGATTGAGAGCGGACTGGGATCGATCCGCCTGCAGCAGAACAGGTATGAGGAGGCAAGGGATCACTACACCCGCGCCCTGCAGCGGGCTCCAGGATCCTTCGAAGTCATCGGGAATCTTGCTGCCGTATATCTGATGATGAACGATCTCGAAAGATCGATGGAGTACAACCGAAAGGCGCTGGAGCTGAATCCCCGCAGCGAGGTGAGCTACAGCAACATGGCTTATATTCGCCTTCTGCAGGGCCGGTACGACGATGCGCTCCTGATGGCACAGCGGGCACTGGACATTTATCCCGGGCACGGCGAGGCGTACTTGATCATGGGACGGGCCTACGCCTCGAAGGGACTGTTCGACCGGGCGCGACAGGCAATCGAGGCAGCCCGCCGGGTGGATCCATCAAAGGAGGCCGACGCGGAGGCCGAGCTGAAAGCGCTGGAGTCCTTCAAGCCCTGATCGAGATTGCACCCAAAACATTTGACGTTTCTGCCCCGCACGGGGATATGCCCATGATCTATTGATTTCGCTTCGGCTGCCGGCTTCGCTTGCAGGCCGGGATTCAACGGAGCCCGGAGCGGCAGCGACGGGTCGGGCTTGCCCGCGTGCAGACTGAATCCCCGGGATTGATGGTGCATCTGCGTGAATCGCTTTCCCGCAGTCTCCTCAGGCGGTTTCGCGGTGACCCGTCGCACCGGCGGCTCTCAGCTGCCTTGGGATGAACGGAAGGAAGAAAAGCCCCGCCAGGTCGCACACGATCAGCAGCGCGGAGGTCGTCAGGGCGATGGTGAGGGCGATGTGGGCGGGCACTCCCAGGAGCGAGAGGCCTTCGACATAGGCCCATTCCCGGATGCCGACGCCGCCGAGGCTGATCGGGAGCATGGTGACGAGTATGATCAGCGGCAGCAGGGCGGAAAAGGCCACCGGGTCGACGGTGTGGCCGGCGGCGGTCGAGACCTGGTGGAAGATGAAAAAGACCAGGGAGCTGTTCAGGAAGGAGTACAGGGTGATCTGCAGGATGCTCCCGGCGGAAAGCCGCATCCTGACCAGCGCCTGGTGTAAATCCCCGACCAGTTCGAGGATCTTGCCGATGCCCGGTGTGCTCTCCGGCACGGGGATTCTGGCGTAGAGCGAACGCCCCCGCCAAGCGGCCCAGAGAAACGCCGCGACGCCGAACCAGACGACGAGGTAGGCCAGCCAGAGCGGCAATCCCTTCCAGGCCAGCGGCCGGAGGAGCACGGCCGCGTTGCCGATGATCAGCAGCGAGATCAGGCCTGCTGCGCGGTCCTGGAGCGTGGAGGCGATGCCGAGGCGCAATGGCCCCCCGGTCTTGCGGCTGATCATGTAGGCCTTCAGAACATCCCCGCCCACGAGCGAAGGCAGCCCGATGTTGAAGAGCATCCCGGCGAAGTACATCTGGAAGAAGGTCTTGTAGCCGGCGCGCAGGCCGACGGCGCCGGCGAAGAGGCGCCAGCGCTGGGCGCAGAATAGCTGGCCGATCCACATTATGACGAGGAGGATGAAGAGCAGGGAGGTGTCGAGCTGGGCGAGATCCTGGCGCAGCTGGGCCAGGTCCACCGCGCGGAAGACCAGGTAGAGCAGAAGCGCCGTCACGCCGATTTTTGTGGCGGCCAGCAGGATATTCTTCGCCTTCATGTGTTGGTCCGCTCCGATTGGCCGGCGTATTGTACTGCAATTGGCACGAGGGGAAAACAGCGCGTCGGGTGGTGTCGCGGATCGGATACACTGGGCGGCGGAAATCGAGAATAGTGAAGGAGGGGTGGGGATGAAGACGACCTGGAATCCTCCGGGACACTGGCAGCGGGTGACGGCGATCGACGCGCACACGGCCGGGGAGCCTTTGCGGGTGATACTCGAAGGTTTTCCCGAGCCCCCGGGGAGGACGATGCTGGAGAAGCGGCGCCACGCCCGGGAGCGCTTCGATGCGCTTAGGCGCACGCTGATGTGGGAACCGCGGGGCCACGCCGACATGTACGGCTGCCTGCTGACTTCGCCCGTGACGCCGGACGGGGATGTCGGGGTGCTGTTTCTGCACAACGAGGGCTACAGCACGATGTGCGGGCACGGGATCATCGGGCTGGTGACGGTGGGGCTCGAGTGCGGCCTGCTGCGTGCCACGGGATCCGAGCCGGAGGTGCGGATCGACACGCCCGCGGGGAGGGTGACGGCGCGGGCCTGCATGAAGGACGGCAGGGTCGTGAGGGTGTCGTTTCTGAATGTGCCGTCGTTTCTGCTGCACCGGGATTTGACCGTGGAGGTTCCCGGCCTGGGGCGCATCCGCTGCGACATCGCTTTTGGGGGCGCGTTTTACGCGTATGTGGATGCCGGGGCGGCCGGGGTGAAGGTTCGCCCGGAGGAGTGCGCGCGGATCATCGATGCAGGGATGAAGATCAAGCGCGCCGTGGCGGCGGCGGTCGACCTCAGGCATCCCGAGGGGGACGAGGAGCTGAATTTCCTCTACGGTGTCATTTTTGTCGAGATGCTCGGCGGGGAGGGGCACAGCCGGAACGTGTGCGTCTTCGCGGAGGGGGAGGTGGACCGGTCGCCCACGGGGACGGGGGTGAGCGGCCGGGCGGCGATTCACCATGCGCGCGGGGAGCTTGGCGCGGGCGTGCCGATCACGATTGAGAGCATCCTGGGGACGGTATTTCAGGTGGAGGTGGCGGAAGAGGCGACCGTGGGGAATGTTCCTGCGGTAATTCCACGGGTGAGCGGCAGGGCGTTCATTACGGGGCGGAGCGAGTTTTTTGCGGATCCGGAGGATCCGTTGAAGGAGGGTTTTCTGCTGCGCTGAAGCTGCGATCCGGGGCGATTTCCGGTCAAAGTGGCACTTTTCAAAGCGGGGCTCCCGTGCTAATCTATGGCCCGCTTCACACAGGGTGGGCCGTTAGCTCAACTGGCAGAGCAACTGACTCTTAATCAGTAGGTTCGGGGTTCGATTCCCTGACGGCTCACCAATAAAATCAATCACTTACAAAGGAAGTTGTGGATCAGGGCGGGGACCATCCAGAATCCGCAGTCATCGGGGACAATGTAAAGCAGGGCGGGCTGCGAGTGGCACGGGAATCGCGAGCAGAGCGCAAAGGAGAGGATGCAGTCCTGAGATTGTATCGTAAAGGGGGATTCGACGCTCTGGCCAGCGACGACCACCGGTTTCTCAAGAGACTGAAAACCCTGGGAATTCCATACCTGACGCCGGGACTGTTTCTCGTCCTGATGGCAAGAGATACCAAGATCTCCGCCGCGGGTGCACTTGAAAAACTCGACGCTCTGGCGCCGTTCATCAGTCGTGCTGAGTATGTCGTGGTCAAGCTGAAACTCGAAGCCCTCGGAAAGGTGGGACGCTGACATGCACACAAAATCCATCAGAGTACCGGAGGAAATGCTGGCCGGGATCAAGCTGGTCGAGGATCATGAGCACATCGAGGAAGCCACGGCGATCCGCAAACTGATTCGCACGGGACTTGAAGCGTACGTGGCGAACCTCTATCGGGCGGGCGAAATTACCCTTCGGGATGCTTCCCTGCGCTTGAATCTGGATATGATCGCCACCATCGACATGCTTATGGACTATGGCGTCAGTGGAAATCTGGATGCCGACGACGTCCTTTCCGCAATCGAGAACCTCAAAGCGACCACAGAATGAAGGCCCGTAAATGCTGTGAACAGAGGAAGCGCGCCGAGGTGCTGGTACCTGGTTATACTGTCCCTTGTCCGCCGCCAATAAGCAATCGCAACAAAATCCGTACACGCGCGCGCAGCTGCATAAAAGAAAGCGCTGCCGCCATGAAATTACTCTATCAGGATGAAGACGATCCCCTGGCGGCTGAAAGCCCATGAGACGAGGCTCGAGTTCGAAACGTGGAGAACATCTTGAATCTATGAAGAGACCTGCCCGATACTGACTGCCCGCCGGCCGACGTGGCCGGTTTTCAAGTGTTCCTTCATGGCCGCTTTTGTGCTCGGTGACAGATCAAGACCACACCAGGTCAACTACTCGGAGAAAATTGCCTCCGAGGAGGTTGCGAATGTCCACGTCCCTGTAGCCCCGCCGGCCGAGACGGTCGATCAGGTTTGTCACCTCGGCATAATCGGAGAATCCGCTGACATTCCGCTCCGGCGAGCGGATGTCGGCCGTGACGTGCTGATTGTACGATTCCGAGACGCCGGGCAGGACCGGCTCTCCCCAGGGGTCGCGCCCGTGATCCGGGTAGGTGCCGAGGGACATGTCGGTGCTTATCCCTATGTTGTCCGTGCTGCCCAGAAGTTCGGCGACGTGGTCGATCAGGTCGATGTAGTCGTCCACGGTGGGCCTCCGCAGACGGTCCGGCCTCATTACGAGGGGCCCCCAGGAGACCAGTCCAATGACGCCCCCTCTCGCGGCGCAGGCCTTTATCTGTTCGTCGTCGATGTTGCGCGGATTGGGGACGACGGCGCCTGGATTCGAATGGCTGAACATGCAGGGATGCCTGCTGCGGTCGATGATCTCGAGTGTCGATTTCTTGCCGATGTGGCTGCAATCGAGCAGGATGCCGACGCGATTGCACTCGTCGACGACGAGCTGGCCCAGGCGGGTCAAACCGCCGGAAGTCCTGTCGAGGCAGCCGTCACAAAGCTGATTCGTGCGATTGTAGGCCAGCAGCATCATGCGCAGGCCCAGGCGTTGAAAAGCTTCCACGCGGTGCAGTTTGTCCCCGATCCAGTCTCCGTCCTGAGCGGCGAGTATGAGGGCAGCCTTGCCTTCGCGCTTCGCTCTGCGAACATCGTCGGCGGTTATGGCGATAACAATATTCGGATTCTCCCGCGCAGCCAGGTGCCAGTACATCAGCCGCTCGAGGGCGCTGTCCAGGCCGGAGTTCGGTGTCCACGCAGTGACGGCATAGGCGGTCACGCCGTGCCGGTGCGCATTGGCCAGGTCGGCATCCGGCCAAATCTGCATGCAGGTGTCGACGAAGATGTAGGGATGATCCTTCTCGAGGATCGAGTGAATGCCCCCGTTGAGGCGCTGCCCTGCGGCCCGGCCGGAGGATCCGAGGACCGTCCCCCGCGACGCGGCAGAGGCCGCCAATCCCGTGAATGCGACATTTGTGAGAAAACCTCGGCGGCTTGTGGTCATGAGTTCCTCCTTACGTGGGCCCTCCCTCATGCAGCCCAAGGATGCTCCGCTCTCCGGCACCAGGGCACTGTCGCACTCACGAAGCCGTGCGAGTGCTCGGAGTTTCCGCGCCCTCAGTTTCCGGAAATGTGGTCAAGCGCGGCAAAGGCGGCGCCATACAGCGCGGCGTCGCCTCCCAGCGTTGAAGCCTCGATCCGGACGTTCTTGAACGCAATCGGTTGAGCCCACTTCCCGGCTTCCTTCCGAATGGCCTCCATAAACTGCCCAGCGGGCCCGAACACTCCGCCTCCGAAAACGATCGCCTCCGGATTGAAGATGCTTATCAGGTTGGCCGCAGCCATGCCCCAGAGTTCGATGCAGTCTTGCAGCACCCTGCAAGCGATTGGATCCCGGGATTCATACGCCCTGAAGACGTCCTCCGCGCGAATCTTCTTCGGCGACAACAGTCCCGCATAGCCCTTCTCCGCGGCCATTTGCTCCCGAGCCATCCGCGCAATGCCGTCGCCCGCGGCTTGGTACTCAAAACACCCGCATCGAGCGAACTCGGGGTTGAAAGGCCGGCTGAGAGCCAGCCAACCGACCGCCCCGCCAATATCCTGGGCGCCGCGCAGCAGGCGTCCATCCATCACTATGCCCGCCCCGATGCCGGTTCCCACGGCCAGGAATACTGCGTTTCTGCAACCGCTTGCCGAGCCCTTCCAGATCTCTCCCATGATGTAGCAGGAGCGGTCGCTCTCAATGCTCACCGGGATTTCCCCGCCGAAGGATGCCGCCAGGTCTTCCAGGAGCGGGTATCGGTCCCATCCCGGGATGTTGGGAGCCCACACCGTGCCTTCCTCCATCCGGCAGATCCCCGGCACACCGATGCCGATGGCCTTGACCCGCTGCCCCTTTTTAGTGGCCGCACGAAGGAGACCCGTGCATTCCCGCCGGATGAGATCCCCTACCGCACGACCCTTGCGCCCTCCGATTGGTGCAGTCGCTTTGTGCTGCAATCCACCCTCTGCATCGAAGAGCGCCGTGGCCAGCTTCGTCCCCCCCAGATCCGCTGCAATCACCGCCATGGTTTCACCGCCTGCAAAAACGATCAGGATGACCCGAGTGTCAATGGAAGCATCCGCCGGCGTCAGGCTTGAACGTGACGGCGAAAACCTCCGTTGCCTGCCCGGCTGGATAGACTTTCCCCTCAAAAGTTACAGCGACTTCACGTTCACTGTGCGCTGATAGGGATCCCGCATCAGCGCCACCGCGTAATTGCATTTCGCGAGGCACCCGCGCATGACTGCCAGGCTGCGGTAGTAATCATTGTAGCGGAAGAAACCGGTCTGCCCGCGCCACATGGGATATGCGTCGCAAGCTTCCATCCACTTGTCGAAAACCGCACCGATGTCCAGATATACGTCGGCCTGGAAATTCGTCGGATCCTCCCAGTTTTCGGCGTAATAAAGCTTCTCCACTGAGTGCGCCGGCAGCTGCCGGTCGAGGGTCCCAAGGTCGGCGTAGAATATGGCGTCGTTCACGATCAGATGACAATGCAGGTGGTCCTTGTGCCACGTGCCGCTCCAATGCGTGATGACAATCGAGGGCTGGTACCTGCGGATCTGATCGCAGACCGTCAGGGCGACCTCCTCGTTGCCGGGAAGTTCGGCGTCCGGATAAGTGAGCAGAAGGCATTCGGCGCCAAGCATCTTGGCTGCCTTCTCCGTGGCTGTCCGCTGCATTTCGCCGTACTCTTTGACCGGTATGTTTCGGGGGGCGCCCTTCTCACCGAGCGTCAGGCTTAGAAACAAGCCGCTGCCGCCATCATGAATGTGCTGGGCGACGGCGGCTCCCATGGTGAAGATGGCGTCGCCCGGGTGGCCTGCGATGGCCATGATCTTGGATTTCATGGAAACCTCCCAAAGGCCCGATTCGGTTCTAGTCCAGGGTGTAACGAGAAACCGGTGACAGACTTGCTTCCAGGGGCGTTTTATCTCTATGGAGACGGCTCAGAACTTCCCGGATACGCCCGAGCGGTGGAAGGCGGCATTTAGATGCCGCCTTCCATCCGTAATCAACAAGGATCAGAAATCCAGGCGAAGGGCGAACTGGAATTCCCTCGGCCTTGGAAGAAAAGCTGTTGCCGTGACCACGCCGAATGTGGCCGAACCTATCGAGCGGCCTGGCGTGTCGAATGTAGGGGTATTTGTCACATTGAATGCTTCAGCTCGAAATTGGAGCTTGTAGCGCTCGGTTATGGCAAAGGTCTTGGACAGGGAGGCGTCGAGGCTGAACAACCCATCGCTGCTCACATCCGGCAGAGTCCGCGAGACGTTGCCGTAAGTATATGTGGTCGGGATCGAGAAGGCTGCGGTATTGAACCACTTCTCCAGGGTCGGGCTGTCAAGTTTCGCGCTGGTTCCCTGAACTACATTCGGCCGGTTGCCGCCGCCGGTCACAGTAGCTGCCAGGGAAATCGGTCTGCCGGACTCCAGGGTGGTGATCGTGTTCAACCTCCATCCGCCAAACAGGTGCCTGACGAGGGGATTGTTCCCCGCGGCAAGCGGCAGATTCCAGATCGTAGCCAATGCCAGCCTCTGGGGCATGTCCTGGTCGCTCTTCGAGCGCTCGGCGCGCAGATCGTTCCAGTTCTGAACGCCGACCACGGCGACCGACCCGGGACGACTCGCCGTCCGGCCGTCATCGATCAATTTGGAATTGGTGTACGACATCAAGAAGGAGAATCCGTCGGAGAATCGCTTCTCTACCTTCAACGCCAGGGCGTGGTAGATGGAGTTGCCCCAGAAGTCAAAGCCTCCGGCAACTCCCGTAAACTGGGGGAAGGGCATGAGCAGCTGCTGCCGGGTTGTTGTCGCGCTGCTCAGAGGCCCGCTGGTGATGATGCCGAAAAAGGGATTGGCCACCGAGGTGACCAGCTGGCTCCCCAGTGCGAAATTCTCCGGCGACAGATAGTTCATTGTCGAGGACCGCATCAGCCGCGTTCCCTTGTTCGCGATCCATGCCGCTTCCACCAGCCAGTTGCTTTGCGGCTCGTACTGCACGGTCAGGTTCCACTGCTGAGAGTATCCGCGCTTCACATCGCGCACCTGTCCTGAGATGCTGGTGCCGACCCCTGTCAGGGCCCCCTGGCTGCTCCCTGTCGGTTTCAGGACGCCCTCCGGGAATGGGTTGCTCAGCGTGTTGAAGGGGGTCAATCCTCCATCGATCGAGGTGACCATGGGCGTGGTGATGGTAAAGCCCGTGGCCGGAAAGGCCGTCCCGGTTGTCGGAATGTACATGATTCCGAACCCCCCGCGCACCACCATTTTCTGGAACGGCTGATAGGCAAAGCCGAACCGTGGACCGAAGTTCTTCCAGCTGGGCTCTGTCAGGTTTTCTGGAGCGTCCACTCCCGGATATCTCAAGCCGCCGCGCAGCGACAGCCCCGGGACCTTCAGCGGGGAAACCATATCCGGATCGAAGTTGCTAATACGTTGTAGCGGTCTCTCACGGAACCTTCATATTCCCAGCGGAGACCCAGGTTCAGGGTCAGGGAAGGGGTGA
>JBBIMP010000031.1:0-67879 GCA_037444305.1 Acidobacteriota bacterium | reverse complement strand
TTCGGGGCTTAAGCAATTGATTTGGCGACGTTACCAGGTGATTTCGACCGCCCTTAACTAAGCGCCATTCGCGCCCGTCTCCGAAATGTTGCGGCGGCGGCTCAGGCTTGACCGGCGGGTTGATCTTTTCCCAGGTTTCCACGGAGAAGATCCGGTATCCCGAATAGCGGTGCCGGTTCGAGTAGACGAAATTACGAAAGGCCGAGGTTACGGTCACCTCGCGCGGCAGCCAGAACGTCCTCTCCATCCCCTCGAAGTGAATCTCGGCACATTCGATCTCCGTAGTGTCGCGCGCCAGGCCGATGTCGGTGCGGGCCGCCAGCAGATCGGTGCGGGCGCGCACAACCTGAAACGTGGCAGCGTCCACCCAGGCGATTCCCTGGATCAGGATCGCGATCTCATACCGCAGGGACTCGGCACCCCACACCCCGATCTGGGCCACCTGCTTGGCATCTTCAGGCTTTTGCGCAAAGGCGATGACATGGGCCTCGGGCTTCGAGGTTTTCCCGATATACCGAAATCTGGACTCGGCCTGGTGCTTCGGGTGAAGGTGCACGAGGTGCCAGACACAACTGGAGGTGAACATGAAGCCGCTGGCCGGTCCCAGCGGTCCCGTTTCCTCCCCGCGCCTGTTGGTACGAAACTCGTCCAGCCCCACGCTGTCGCCGTAGCCCGAAAGCATCAGGTAATCGAACCTGCTGCTCGAACGGCTGACCACGCTCCCGTCCGAACGCCGCACCTCCTGGCGGACGTCCTCAACCGAAGTCGTATTGGGAAGATGACGGAAGAAAAGCTCGACATTCTCTCCCACGCGCCGAAGGATGCCAGGCAGCTCGGATTCTTCCGGCGCCGGGATCAAGTTGTTTTTCAATTCGGGATAGGAGCGCAGCAGCTCCGCGGGGGAAAGATCCACCACGCTGCGAGCTCCCACGTAGGCCTGCAGCTCGGGCATCAGCTGTACCTCGGGGGTTTCGGCGCGGGGTGCAGACAGGCCGGCGCCCGTCCCGATCAAAAGGAAAAATGCGGCAAACTGCCTGCCGAGGTTCGTCACGCCGATTCCCTCGTTGTCAGCCCCACATTACCCCATCCTGGAAGAGACTTCCACCGGTGAAGGTCGATGCGGCGGTTGCTGCAAGCGTAGGAATAACGCGAGAATGGTTCAACGTCACACCGAATACCGTCTACGCTTGCCGGCAGGCAGTCAACGGAGCCCGGAGCGACAGCGACGGGTCGCATTACTTGGTTGCCTTGCCTGATCCCTCAGCGGCGTTCGTGGCTCCGTTTGCCTCATACCCCCAACACGGCTTTCCTCATCCGCCGACAATGGCTTATTTCGGCTATCGCCCTCGAGGAAATAAAAGCGCCGGCTGAAAGCGGCAGACTTGCTATTCACGACATGAATAGAACAAACCTTCCCCGGCTTGTGTCGCAACGCCTGCCAGAAAGCAGCCATTGATTGAATCCCGTGGCGAGTTACGAAAGGTTCTGCAGCGCGGCGACCAGCCCGGGGAGAGGCAGGGGAAAGACCGTCCCCGAACGGCGGGCCGTCCGGATGTCGGGATTCTCGGGGACCGAGGCCAGAATGGGCATCGAGTCGAGCTGCGACTCGAGGTACTTGATGTCCTCCTCTCCGCGGACCTTGTTGGCTACGACCCGGACCTTGCCGATTTTGAGGTCCTGCGCCAACTCCCGGATCCGGAGGGCGGTCCGGATGGCGGCGATGTCAGGCTCGACGACGACGAGCAGGCAGTTCACACCCCGCGCGGTCGCGCGCCCCAAGTGCTCCAGCCCAGCCTCGCAGTCCACCACCATCCACTCGTTCCGCTCCAGGAAGACGTGCTGGAGCAGGGCTTTCAGGAAAGCATTCTCGGGGCATGCGCACCCGGTGCCGCCGCCCCGGATACCGCCCATCACCAGCAGGCGGATTCCCTCGTGTTCCACGGAAAACTTATCCGGGATGTCCTCAACGCGCGGATTCAGCCGGAAAAAACCCTCGGCTCCACCCATCCGGTCGGTGATCATTTCCTTCAGCTCAACCAGCGGAGTCGGATTGCGCGAGATACCCAGCGCATAAGCCAGTGTCGGGTTCGGGTCGGCGTCCACCGCATAGACCTTTTCGCCGCGTGTCGCGATCTCCCGGCTGAGCAGCGCCGACAGGGTGGTCTTGCCCACGCCCCCTTTTCCGCTGATGGCGATTTTCATGGAAGCCCCTTTCAGTGCTTCTTGCCACCCGATGCCGCCGCCTGCCTGCCCGACTTGGCGATAATGCGTTTGCAGACGAGCGACCCCAGGTAGGCCAGCGTCTCGAGGTGGTTGTAGTGGCAGGCCGTGGCGTCGAACAGGACCTGGATGGAGTCCGGAAACTCCCCGCCGCCCGACCAGAAGACGACCGCCACCGGCACACGCGGAAAAACCTGGAACCGGAAGGCCGCATCCCCAAGGTCCACGCCTTCTCCCCCGGCCTCGCGCGCCGCCCTGCAGAAGCTTTCGCGGTCGCCGGCAAACTCGCGCGCAGCCATGTTGCCGGAATAGGACTGGAACGCCTGTTCGTAGAAGGCTCCGTTGGGCAGGTTCCGCAGCGACACCCATTCCCCCTCGAGCGGGGTGCCGTCCGCCAATCGCAGATACTGCAGCAGCAGCGCGTGGGAGGGGGTGGAACACTCCTTGCCCTTCGCATCCCGGAGTTTGATGTCGGGCCAGCAGACGGTGTACGGTTCGCCGAAGAACTTCAGTTCGAGCAGGGATTGTCCCTGCTCTTCCCGCAGTGTCGCCCCGGCAGCGGCGGCCACCTGTGCGGGTTTCCTGGCACGCAAAGCATCGCGAGCCTGCTCCACCTGAGGGAGCAGGCTCGCGGCCCATTTTTCAAAAGTACTCATGCCCTCGGTCCAAACAGCGAATCAGGAACAGACGGCCGCAAACTCCGTCCTCGGGCTGTACATTGCCGGCGCGAGTTTGAGCGCCTCGCGCTTCCGGTCGAGGTGCGCGATGATCGCGTGCGCCGCCTTGATCGGATCCGGCTCGAAGAGGAACTTCCCGCCGGTCAGCGCTTCCACGTCGTCGGTGATGAACTTGTGGACATTGGTGCTGCCCATCACCGGGTGGGGCGTGCCGAAGTGCGTCAGCACGCCGGACGCCACGAAGTAAAACCCGATGGCCACGGCCTTCTCGGACATCCACTCCGGCGCCGAGCCCGCCACCGGCAGGCAGGAGAAATCATCCCCGAGACCTCCCTCGCGCACGATTTCGATGAGCGTGGTCACGATACGGGAGTTGTCGACGCAGGCGCCCACGTGCAGCACCGGGGGAATCCCGACGGTTTCGCAGATCTCCCGCAGCCCCTCGCCGGCCCACTGCTCGGCGGCTTCCGGCTGCAGCATCCCCTGCTTGGCGTCGGCGATGGCAGCGCAGCCCGAGGTCACGATCAGGACGTCGTGCCGCATCAGCTCCCGCGTCAGCATGATGTGCGCCCAGTCCTGGGCGATGTTGGGATTGTTGCAGCCCACGATGCCCACGGCGCCCCTCAGCCGGCCGTCGATGATGGCGTCGTTGAGCGGCCGGAACGAGGACCGGTACCGGCCTCCCAAAAAGCGGAACGTGTTTTCGGTGGTGAATCCCGCGATCAGGTCGGCCTCCGCGTCGGGGATGTTGATCTTCTCCTCCTCGCGGCAGGTGAAACTTTCGATCGCGCGCCGGACGATCTCCCGCCCGGTTTGGATCGCATCGGCCTCGTGGAACTCGACATGCTCCACGTCCTTGATCTTGGCTTTGGGCGAGGTGCTGACCAGCTTGGTGTGGAAGCAACTGACCAGGCTGGAGAGCGCCGGCATCACGCACTGCACGTCCACCACCATCAGGTCGACCGCCCCCGTCATGATGGCCAGCTCCTGCTGCAGGAAGTTCCCGGCGATGGGCACGCCGTGGCGCGAAAGGATCTCGTTGGCGGTGCAGCAGATGCCCGCGACGATGATCCCCTTGGCGCCCTTTTCCTCGGCCAGCTTCAGCATTTCCGGTTCACGGCTCGCCGCGACGATCATCTCCGACAGCGCCGGTTCGTGCCCGTGGACCACCACATTGACCTGGTCGCGCTTGAGCACCCCGAGGTTGACGGTCGAACGGACGGGCGTGGGCGACTTGAACAGGACGTCCTGCAGGTCGGTGGCGAGCATCGAGCCGCCCCAGCCGTCGGCCAGCGCCGTCCGCATGCCGTGCATCAGGATGTTCTTGTAGTCGGCGTCGACGCCCATCGCGGTCCGGTGCATGACCTCCACGACTTCACGGTCGATCCCCCGGGGAACGATGCCCAGCTTGCGCCAGGTATCCTGCCGCTTCTCGGGCGCCCGCTTGACGAGGAAGAGTTCGCCTTCCTGCTGGCCGAAGACCTTCCCGGCGAACTCCGCCAAATCCTTGGCGAGTTCCGAGTCGCTCTTGCCGTCCGCCTTCAGGCCGAACTCGCTGGCCAGCCTGCGCAGCTTGACCGGGTCCTTGATGCCGAAGCCGCCCTTGCCCTCCGAGGCCAGCCGCAGGGCTTCCACGACGTCGCGGCCGTGGTCGGAGTGGGCCGCCGTTCCGGCCGCGATCATCCGGGCAAGGTTCCGCGCGACGATGGAGTCCGCATCCGCCCCGCACACGCCGCACTTGGGATCCTTGCCGGACGGGTGAATGCGGCAGGGGCCCATGTTGCACATGCGGCAGCACGTGCCGTGCGTGCCGAAGGTGCACTTTTTCGACTGGTCCGCGTAGCGGTCCCAGACGGTCTCGTACTTCTTCTCCTCCGCATAGCGGAGCATATCCATTGTGGCCTGGTCGAAGCTTTTCTCTTTCATTACCAACTCTCCTCTCGTTATTACAGAATCAGCGCGGAAGCCCTCGCGGCCGGGGCGACGGCACTTTGCCTATTGACGGGCCTTCAAGAACCCGTCGCTGTAGATCTCATAATTCATCACGAGTTCCGCCGCTGCCACGGCGTTGACCAGATCTTCGTCGCAGACATCCACGATCGCCGCATCGAGCCCCATGGCGACGGCCATCACCAGGAAGGTCCGATTGATGAGCTTGCGCTCCGTGGTCTTCGAGGCGACGTTGCTCAATCCGATTGAAATGTGGGGAGGCGGATCCGAGAGCATAGTGAACTGCTGAATAGCCTCAAGCACATTCTTGGCCTGCTCCTGCATGAACTTCACAGGCATGACTATAGGATCCAGGAAAATCCGGTCCGGTTCAAGCCCGCCCTCGAACGCGGCGCCGAAGATCTTGGCGCCCAATTCCACTCTGCGGTCCACGTCCTGCGGGCTGCCGCGCTCATCCATGACGACACCGAGCAGGCTGGTATTGAATTCCGCGGCCATCTCCACCAGCGGCCCGAGCCTGTGGTCCTCGGCGGTGGTGCTGTTCAGCAGATGGATCTTGTCCGGCGCCATCTCCCGGCAGACTTCCAGCGCGGGACGGAACATCTCCACCTTGTTGCAGTCCAGCGAGAGCGGGAGCTTCGTGTATTCGAGCGTGGTCTTAACCAGCCAGACCCAGTCCTCGGTCTTGCGGGAGGCGGCGCCCATGTTCACATCCAGGTAGTTCGCGCCGCCGGCCTCCTGTTTCTGGACCCACTCCTTGATGACCGAGGCGTCTTTCTCCTGGATGGCCCGGCCGACATCCTTGAACGAACCGTTAATGCGTTCCCCTATCAGAATAATGCCCATGATAATCCCCTTTTTATGATGTGGAGGCACCGGCCGGTCAGCCGGCCAGCCCCGCGATCGTTTTCTTCACAGTCTCCACGGCGCGCGGATGGCGTAGGATCACCATGTCGGCCCCTCCCGCGCAATAGACGCCGGCGGTGGCCGCCTCCCACAGCGGAGCTCGTTCCTTCTGGGAACCCCACTCCGGCACTTCGGCTTCCGTGACCCGCGCTTCCTTGACGCCCCAAACCTCGATACCTATGTCGCTCACCATCGGCTGGGCGAGCATCGCATCCCCCTTCAAACCGGCAAGGCGGGCCCGCTCCATGACGGAATAAATGTACTCGAGGCCGTAGCCCAGCGCTCCGCTGGTCGGGTAGATGACGATATCCGACATCGGGAATCCCATGTCCGCCACGAGGATGTTCACCTGCTTCGCTATGTTCACGTCGCAGGGCGATTCACCGATCAGCTTGTGTTTGTAGGCGGTGCAGACCGCAGTAAGGGTTTTGTAATTGTCCTCGGTCGCGGTTCCCAGGAGGCAGTTTTCGCCGGCTGCGGCTTCCGCGACCGCCGGGAAGAGTTCGTTGTCCTTCTCGGCGTTTCCGCACCCCCAGATGATCAGCGGGGCAGGCATGCCCGCGAGCAGCGCCTTGACCACGCGGACGGCATCGGCCACCGGACGGTTCTCCCTGTCCGGATTGCACCCCATGAGGCGCAGGCAGATCAGGTCAGCGCCCATCTCGATGCACTTCTTGGCCCACGCCACCGGATCCTTCAGGGCATCGCCGAACGGCTCCTTGAGGACATCGGGCCAGTCCTCGGGATAGACATCCCAGATCTCCATGGCGATGACGGGCCGAGCGGTCTCCCCCTCGAAATTGAGGAAAGGCAGGGTGGCCGAGCCTCCCACCTGCACCGTGTAGCCCCGCGTGCCCCCCTCGGCTGCCGTTGCGCCGATGGTGACCGCGTTGATCTTCCCCCCCCAAGCCTTCTTAATATCTGGCAGCATAATTCCCCCTTATCCTTATTAGCCTATCCGGCCGGACCACGGCCGCACGCGGTCCCCGGTTGTTTCAACTTCGTCCCGGCAGCGCCGCGTCGAGCACGGCGGCAACCGCCTTGCGCGCCAGCGAGCTTTCGCCCAGATCGGCCACGGGCCTTCCCTGGCGCCCCAACTCGATTACTTCGGGATCGCACGGCACCACCCCCAGGAGTTCCGGGCCCTCCGGGTCCAGCTCCGGAATCGACCGCGATCCGTTCAGGTTATTGATGACCAGGTACCGCTTTTCGACCCGCAACGAAAGCGAGTCCACCAGCTTGTGAATCCGGATGGCCGACTGCAGCGCCACCGGCATCTCGCTGCTGACGATCAGGAGCGCGTTCACGTCCTGCGTGGTGCACCGGGAGAGGTGCTCGAGTCCGGCCTCGTTGTCGATGATCACATAACGGTATGAATCCCGGAGCCGGTCGATGCAACGGCGCAGGACGCTGTTGACCGCACAGTAGCAGCGCGGCCCTTCGCCCCTGCCCATGACCAGCAGATCGACCCCTTTGCCCTCGCACAGGCACTCCTGGAGGCCAAGTTCCAGGTACTCGTTCTTGGTGAGCCCCGGCGGCAGATTGCGGATGTTGTCCAGGAGGTCGTCGCGCAGGTCGCCAATGGTCCGCTCCACTTCCCAGCCCATCGCCGCACCCAGCGTCGGGTTGGGGTCGGCGTCCACCGCAAAAACCGGGCCCTGTCCCCTCTCCACCAACAGCTTGATCAGCAGGGCCGCCAGCGTAGTCTTGCCCATTCCCCCCTTGCCGGCTACCGCGAATGTGAAAGCCATCAGACATGTACCTCCTGTTTTTGACTCTGTCTGATCGATTGGAAGCGGTTCAGGTCGGTGTGCGGTATGAATTTGGCGGCCATGAACTCGTCGTAGTAATTCGGATAACTGACCAGATCGTAATAAGTCACGGCTTCGGCGATCCTCTCCACTTGGTGCCAGGCATCTTCTGCCAGCAGCGCCATGCACGCCCCCATGACGGAGGTGTTGCCCACGAAACGGATTCTGTCGAGCGGCAGGTCCGGGATCAGGCCGATGGCAATGGCCTTCTCGCGGTCCAGGTAGTTGCCGAAGCCCCCGGCTATGTACAGCCTCTCCACCTGCCCGAAGTCCAGCCCGATGGCCTTCGCGAGCACCTGTGTTCCGGCATAGATGGCCGCCTTGGCGCTCATCAGGTTGGCGAGATCGGCCTGGCTGATCACGATGTCGTGCCCGGTCGCCGAGCGCGCGGCCGGAACCAGGACGAACTCGAGCATCCCGTCATTGTCCCGGACCCGTTCGCAGGACCCCGCCACGAGGTTCCCCGACCTGTCGATATAGCCTACGCGGTGCAGTTCAGCCACAAGATCGATCAGGCCGGAACCGCATATGCCGCGCGGCCTGACATTGCCTACCGTGCGGTAGGCCACGTGCCCTCCAGAGTGGATCACCACCCGTTCGATTGCCCCGCGCATGGCCTTCATCCCGTGCCGGACGCCGGAGCCTTCGAAGGCGGGTCCCGCCGATGCGCTGCAGGCGATCATCCAGTCACGGTTGCCGACGGCGATCTCGCCGTTGGTCCCGATGTCGATGAGCATCTGCACCGACTCCGACTGCCCCAGGCCCACGGCCAGCAGGCCCGCGGTCACGTCGCCGCCCACCCATCCGCCGATGCACGGAATGGCGTAGAGCAGCGCCCGCGGGTTCACCTGGATGCCGACCTCCACGGCGCGGATTGGAGGCGGCGCCACCGACGTCGACACGTAAGGCGACTTGTGTATGGACGCCGGATCCAGCCCGAGCAGCAGGTGCGTCATGACCGTGTTGCCGGCGAAGATCACCGACGTGATTTCGCTCAGGTTCACGTTGTTGCGGGCCACCAGCGCCGAGACCATCGTGTTGATGTCGCTGACCACCGCGTGCTGCAGCTGATCCAGCCCGCCGGGAGTCCCGGCGTGCAGGATGCGCCGCGTCACCTCATCCCCCCAGGCTCGCTGCGAGTTGTACATGGCCTCGGCATCCAGCCGCTCGCTGCTGTTGAGGTCCATCAGGTGGGTGACCACAGTGGAAGTTCCCACATCCACGGCGATCCCGAGGTTGTGCTCGGCCGTGTTCCCGGGTTCGACCTGGAGCACTTCGACGGTGCCGCCGCGCAGCCCGGTGGTGACGGTCACCTTCCACGCGGAGTGCCGCAGGAGCTTCGGGAGCGTCCGGAGCACTTTCAGCCCCATCTGCATGATGGGGGCCGACCTGTGACGGCGTATTTCGCGGAAGAGCCGCGCCTGGTCCGCCAGACCATCGTCGAGGGTGGGAGGCGGCAATTCCAGGTAGGTCTTCCTGGCGAGGGCTCCGCGCCGGACGGGGATCGCCTCCGCCACCGGGTGCAGGGCCCTGAATCGCTGGGCATCCGGGTCGATCAGGATCTGCGCCGCTTCGATCGTGGATTCCTGGGGAATCTCGACCCCGACTTCCTCGATCACCCGCGTCTGGCAGGCCAGCACATACCCCTTGCGGATTTCCTCCCGCGTGAGGAGCGTGGTCGCCGCCGCGGCCACGTTGCCGCGGCGCACGATCACCCGGCATTTCCCGCAGAGGCCATCGCCTCCGCAGGGGCTGACAAGGTCCATCCCGGCAGCGTGCGCCGCCTGCAGCAGGGCAGTCCCCACCGCCACCGCCACCTTTTCGCCATCCGGCAAAAACGTGACGGTCGCCGTGGGCTCTCTTTTGCCTGCCGCCGCCTTGTCGCTCATGGAAAACCCGCTACCTGGCCTGCGCCTTCAGAAAGAGTGGGATGCCCGAAGCCTCCTCGGGACCGACGATCACTTCGCAGCCCAACTCATCCTCCAGCTCGCCTTTCAGCACCGCCACCAGCCCGGGGATGATGAGTCGCTTGTGGTTGACCTGGTCCCACACTCCCGCCGCCTTGACTGCTTTAGCGATCGTCTCGCCGCTGAGCTTGTCGTCGGCGTAGGAGTTCAATACCCCGAGACCGCCCGTCTCCACGACGGCGATGTAGCCGGGCACCTTGCTGGCCTCGACCTCGCCCTCCACAGTGAAGTAGGTGAGGGCAAAGTTGGTCGTCACCAACACCGGCGAATCGGGACCGGCATCGCCCACCTTGTAGAGCTTGGCCTCCACGGCATTGGGCACCTGCGGGTCGGTGAAGATGTTGTAGCGCGCCGTCAGCACCGGCAAAACCTGCCACGCCTCGGAGCCCGACATGACCAGGAGCGAGGAATACTTGCAGACCTGGAGAATGGCCCGCATGGTTTCCTGGTAGCGGTCGTCTCCGTCGGCGAAGGTCATGACCGGATAGCCCACGGGCCGGAAGTTTTTCTCCAACGCCAGGCGCCGCAGCGTGGTCAAGGTGGCGATGTCATTCCCTTCCTTGAGGCCGGCGGGCACCAGGACGATGTCTTCGAGTCCGCCCTTGCGGATTTCCGCCGTGAGTTCCCCGAGCTCTTCGATGCTTTCCCCCTTGACCGCCAGCGGCACGGAATGCTTGGTGCACAGCTCGGCGAGGCTCTTCCAATTCGCCTTGTCGGCGCCGCAGACCAGCGGCTTGTTCGCCGCGTCCGCTTCCAGCGCGGCCTCCAACGCAGCCGGATCGCTGCTGAGAAGCACCAGCGGCAGCTCGGTGTTCTCCCGGGCGGTCTTGACCGCCGCGGCGAACGCCTTGGCGTCGCCCGTCTGCTCCACGGCCACGAGGTTCGGGTACACCTCCTTGCCGCTCCGGACGAAGTGCAGGCCTTTGATGTGCGCGACGGCCTTGGCGATATCGTCGGTGTCCTTCACCTTGATGGCGAGCGCCGTCGGACGGTGGAACTTCTCTTCATGCCGGAACAGGACGGTCTCGCCGCCGATCTGCACGGCCGCGGGGCCGGCACCGATGGTCACGACGCGCATCGGCGGAGCCGCGGCATCGGCCAGTTCGGCCTTCGCCTCTTCCGAGACATGCGGGCAGGCGTCCAGCGCCACCTTCTTGGCTGCGACCTGCATGGCGAAGGCCATGCAGGTCGGCACGTTGCAATCCCCGCAATTTGTTTTCGGCAACAGCTTATAAATCGCAATCCCTGTCAGTTTAGCCATAAGTGCCGCTCCCTTTATATTTCGTCTGCCCGGCGCCCGCAGTGGCGGGCGCCGGGCAATGCTTTCACGCCAGAACGGATTCCATGGTGACAGCCGGGTGCTCGACCTTTTCGAGGTAGGCAACCAGTTCCTCCACCGTAGTCGCATCATTTTCAGTAGCGATTTTGTCCAGCAGCCCGGGCTCACCTATCTCATTGAGGCGGGCTTCCAGCCGCTCCTTCATTTCATCCTTCAACTCCTGCGGCATCCAGACCAGGCGTCGGATCCCGCCTTCCGCGGAGATGAACTTTTCGCTCACGAGATACATCCGGCCGACTCCGAGGAAGCCCGGCGTCTGCACCCCGCCGCCGACCTCTCCCGCCATGGTGGAGAAGGTCATGCCCACGGGGGTCATCCCCGGGAACTCCCGGTTCACGATCATCACGCCGTTGGTCTCCGGCAGCACCGCCACCAGGCACTCGAAGCAGCCGCAGCTCGTCTGCGGATCCTGCATGATGGAGTACATCGTGACCAACTGGAGCTGGCCGTTCGACACCCTGGACACGTACTGGTTCACGCCGGCGAAGACCCCCAGCTTGGGATCCAGGCATGCGCCCTTGGGGATCGGCTGGTTGGGGCCATGCGAATCCATCTCATGCGCGGCGCGGCAGTCGAGCCAGGTGTAGGCGCCGCACAGGCCCAGCCGCTGCGGGGTCACCACGCAGACGTGGTTCGGGGCGTAACTCTGGCAGAGGATGCAGCTGTAGAACCTGTCGACCGCCTCGTCTTTCATGCCGGCCATGCGTTCATCCCTCTGGTAGTAGGCCTTGCGGGCCTCGGCCAGCGGCCCCTGCATCTTTTCCTCGTCGGTGTAGAGCGTGACCTGCACCTTGTCGACGATCCCTCCAAACTCGTCCTTGAACTTGTGCACCAGCAACTCACCCAGGTGGCGGAGCCGGAAGCCCTTGTCGAAAGCATCGGTGCTGATCCGGACCCAGGGGAGGTCGCGCTGCCCGATGTGCATCAGCCCGGAGCCGCAGCTGACGAACTTGTGAATGCGCCGCTCGAGAACGCTTTCAAAGTCCTCGCTGAAGTTCCGGCCGGCCACTTCGATCACCACGCCCAGCGGCAGCGCCCCACCGGCATCCACCTCGTCGAGGTCGGGTCCGTGGAGCGTGACCTTGCCATCCTCCACCTGGTCCATCGGCCGCCCGCGCAGGTGCTCGAACGTCTGGGTGCGCTTGCCGCCGAATTCGATTCGCAGGTTCTCTTTGCGGACCCGCTCGCCTTCGAACGCGGCGCCGTAGCCGATCGGTATGGGGATCTTGCTGACTTTCAGCTTCAGGCCGCGCACCTCCACCGCCTTGGCCACGATCTTATCAAGCGGGATGTTCGACACGACGTGCTCGTAGGTGCAGATGCCGCGCGGCAGGATCTGGGGAATGGGGGGCTCGGAGATCACCGGGAAGCCGTAGTTTATCGCCCCAGCGGCAGTGGCATATTTTTCGTCCTTCAGCAGCTGATTTTCCGGGGCCTCGTCATCCTTGCCCAGCGCCAGCACGAAGGCAAAAACGCGCTCCTTGTTGTACATCAGGATCTGCCGCGCCGAATCGAGATCTCCCGGCTTGATTCCGCCGAAGGTCATGGCGGCGCGGGCCGCGAAATTCAGGGCGTAGACGGCCGAGCTGGTTTCCTTGCCGTAAGGCACCAGGTAGGTGTCCCAGCCCATCTCCACGCCTTCCTCCGCCAGCTGCTCGGCCATCGAACGGCCGTTGCTGCTGCCGGCCATGAATACCAGGATGCCTTTCTCCTGCAGTTCGCGCGCCAGCTCCACGGCCTGCTTGTTCGTAGGCAGCGCCCCGACGCAGGCGGCAAAGCCGGGCATGCGGCCGTCCACCAGCTTGATCCCCTGGGTGCGCAAAATCGAGTCGTCGGTGAACCCGAGGAAGGGGGGCGTGGGCTTGTAGTTCGGATCCAGGTAGCGCAGCACCTCGACAATTTCCTCTGCAATGAGGGTGGCGATTCCGGCATCCAGCGCATCCCCCAGGTAGGGGAGCCAGAGTTTGTCGGCAGGAATCTGGGGCGTGAGAATCTTTGCGTGCCCCAGAGCCTCCTGGCACTGCTTGAGGGTTTCCACCTTGATCCCCAGCAGCGCAAGAATCAGGGGCAGGTTGTAAGCTGTGTTGGGGAACGCCACGCGCCGGTCGGGACCATACTGCCCGATCGCCTGTTCGAGCTGGGCCTCCGCCCTGGAAACGAAACTGTGCGCGCCCCGGATCGCTGCGGTCGCAATAATTCTAGACATGGTTTACACTCCCAATCTATCGATCAGTTCCTGGAAATCCGGCTCTCCGGTGAGGGTGCTTCCTGGCACTCTTGCGCCAACAGGGTGGCTTTCGGGTTTCGAGCCGGCGGCCGGCAAAATCCTCCCGCGGGAAGAAAAATCCCGCCTGCACATAAACGCAAACACTGACCGGGCAGTTGCGCTGCCCCGATCCTATCGCCCGACCACAAAAAAGCCCGCAGGGGTTGAACGATACCTACAGCAACACCAGCGGGGGAATTCGCGATCTGGGACTCACGACGCCGCAGGCCTGCGTCGCGGCCAAGCATAAGCAAGTCACCCCTATGAGTCAAGGGATAAGGGCACATAAGAATAGATGGAATACCGGGGCTGCCGGGCCGGCTGGAAGGGGCCGCCCGTGCATGCCGGCTGATAACTGGTATTAGCCGCCCTTTCCGGGAGACGGCTGTCTTTTCGAGTTTCTTATGGACAAGCAGGCGCCGTTTCCATAAGCTGAACTCCATTTTAGGAGTTGCACCGGGAGGGCCGGCCGGCCAGTATCCAACCCGGACCCCCCCGGCTATTTCATGCTGTTTAATTTTTCAACAGGGCAGCGGCCCTCAATTAAAAAGAAGAGACCAAATGTCCAACATGCCTACAAAAAACAAAAAACTCCTCGACTGGGTCGAGGAAATGGTGAAGCTGTGCAAACCCGCCCGCGTGCACTGGTGCGATGGCTCCCAAGAGGAATACGACTCGCTGTGCAAACAGATGACAGATTCCGGCACGTTTACCCGCCTGAACGAGGAACTGCGCCCCAGCTGCTTCCTTGCCCGTTCTCACCCCAGCGACGTCGCCCGCGTGGAGGATCGAACCTACATATGCAGCGGGACCAAGGAGGACGCCGGTCCCAACAACAACTGGACCGAGCCGGTGGAGATGAGGCGGCGACTCATCGAGATGTTCCGGGGATCGATGGAAGGGCGCACGATGTACATCATCCCCTTCTCCATGGGTCCGCTGGATGCCGCCGTGGCCAAGATCGGCATCGAAATCACCGACTCGCCGTACGTCGTGGTCAACATGAAGATCATGACTAAGATGGGGAAAGCGGCTCTGGAGAAGCTGGGAGAGAATGGGACTTTCATCCCCTGCCTGCACTCCATCGGCGCGCCCCTGAAGCCGGGGCAAAAAGACGTTTCCTGGCCGTGCGAGCCGGACCCGACCAAGAAGTACATCGTTCATTTTCCCGAGGACTTCTCGATCTGGTCCTACGGTTCCGGGTACGGCGGCAACGCGCTGCTGGGGAAAAAGTGCCTCGCGCTGCGCATCGCCTCCATCATCGCCCGCAAGGAAGGCTGGCTGGCGGAGCACATGCTCATCCTCTCGATGACCTCGCCGGCAGGCAAAACCCACTACATCTGCGCCGCCTTCCCCAGCGCCTGCGGCAAGACCAACCTGGCCATGATGCGCCCCTCGATCCCGGGGTGGACCGTGCGCTGCGTCGGGGACGACATCGCATGGCTGCGCATCGGCAAGGACGGCCGGCTCTATGCCATCAATGCCGAGACCGGCTTCTTCGGCGTGGCTCCAGGGACATCCCAGCAGTCCAATCCCAACGCCATGGCGACCTTCGAACGCAACAGCATCTTCACCAACGTGGTCCTGACGCCCGACAACGACGTCTGGTGGGAGGACATGGGCGTGCCCGCTCCTCCGCGCGGGATCGACTGGGAAGGGAACGAATGGACGCCCGACAGCGGCAAGAAGGGCGCGCATGCCAACTCCCGGTTCACCGCGCCCGCCTCGCAGTGCCCGGTCATCGATCCCGACTGGCAGAATCCGGAAGGCGTCCCCATCTCCGCCTTCCTCTTCGGCGGACGCCGTCCCTCCACAGTCCCACTCGTCAACGAAGCGTTCGACTGGGAGCACGGCGTGTTTCTGGGATCGGCCGCCGGTTCGGAGACCACCACTGCCGCCCTCGGCCAGGCCGGGGTCCTGCGGCGCGATCCCTTCGCGATGCTCCCGTTCTGCGGGTATAACATGGGCGACTACTTCGCGCACTGGCTCACGTTCCCCTCGAAAACGGACCGGAGCCGGCTGCCGAAGCTCTTCTTCGTGAACTGGTTCCGGAAGAACTCCGAAGGCAAGTTAATCTGGCCGGGATACGGAGAGAACAGCCGCGTGCTCAAGTGGATCTGCGAGCGCGTCGAGGGAACCGGCAAAGCGGTCGAAACGCCCATCGGGCTCCTGCCAACCCCGGATGCGATGGATCTGACGGGATTGAACATCAATCCGGACGACCTGTCCCAGATCCTGTCGGTCGACATCGAAGGCTGGAAGAAGGAGGCCGACGACATCGAGGGCTATTATGCCAAGTACGGCGACCGGATGCCGGAGGCGCTGAAAAAGCAGCTCGATAAACTCCGGGCCCGGCTGGCGAAGGCCTAGCCGGCCACTGCGACTGAAACCGCTGCGCCCTGGGCGAAACACATAGGGATGGAGACACCCCGCCGTGCCCGCCCAGGGCGCCGTTTGTTTTCCCCGGCTGCATTCCGCCGCCGCGAAAAACCGCTGAACAGATTTCGGGGAAAAACGCCATAACCTCGAAACCAGCCCTCCAGTGTCCCTGCCGCTGGCGATTGGAGAAATGCGTGGGGACTTCGCCTTCGCCTCTCAGGCGACTTGAGTTTCGAGGTTATGGCGTCTGTCCCGAATGGCGCTTAATCAAGGAATCGAGGACCCCGAAGGGGTCCAACAGGAAAGCCCAGGGCGCAAGCCCTGGGTAAGGAGGGAAAAGGGGAAAGAGGAGCCCTGCAAGGGCGACACCGGCTGTGCTGCCCTTGCAGGGCTCAATCCCGGCATTCACCGACAACCCAGGGCTCACGCCCTGGGCTTTCCCGCGCCTAAACTTCGGGGCTTAAGCAATTGATTTGGCGACGTTACCAGGCGATTTCGACCGCCCTTAACCAGTTTCTGTCGCGAAACTCGGTATTCGGCAATGCGGGGACAATGGCCGCATTGAAAACAAAAGGCTTACGGCTCGAACATAACCTCCATCTCGCCAAAATAGGGCGTTTTGCGACAGAAACTAAGCGCCATTCGCGCCTGTTCCCGAAACTCCCGCCTACCGGAACCCGAACAGCGGCGGAAAAATGATGACCACCACCCACGCCCACACCGCGTAGACGGGGAGGTACGCCGTCTGCCAGCGCTCCAGCCTCGCGAACGACGCGCGCCCTGCGAGAAATCGCGCGTAGAGGACGGCAGACCAGCCGAGTGTTACCAGCAGGATGATGTTCTCACCCAGCGCCGCGACCTTGTTGGGGCTGAACCCGAACTCGGAAATGCGGGCGGCAATGGCCCACAGGGCGATGGCGTCCACGAGCAGGGCGCAAACGATGAGAAGGAACTGCAGCGCGTCGAAAAGCCCCGGGCGTTTCTGCGGATCCCGGGCGGAGATGGCATAGAGGACCAGACCCGCCACCACCACCAGCAGCAGGTCGAAACCGATGAGCTCCTCCCGCCCGATGGCGATGCCGCTCCCGGTCCACGCCATGGTCGCCAGGAACGCCAGCAGCAGCAGGGTGAAGAGCGGCGTGAAGATGAGCGTCAGCACCGGCGCCATGTTCTCGATGACGCTCTGCTTGGCCTCCACGAGCCACGCCGCGATGATCACGGCGCCGACGGCGCCGCAGGGCAGGATCCAGGTGAAAAGGAGCGTCTCCGGCTTCAGGCCGATGGCGCTGAAGACAAAACCGGTGAGCCCCATCAGCACGCCGCCTCCCAGGGCGAGCAGCGCGTAGTAAATGAACCACTCGCCGGAGAAGCGTACGTAGTTCATGCGCCGGTCGTGATCGCGCCAGCGGCCGGCAGCGTACGCGTAGCCCGCGGCGAGCCACAGTGCGATGGGCAGGTGCAGCGCAGCCAGGACCTGGGTGTCTCCATGAGACGCAAACGGCATGAGATTAATCACTGCGGCTGCCACTGCGAACGGCGCAGCCAGCCACAGCCGGCCCAGCGGCGCGAGGGACCGTTTCCAGGCAAAGAACGCGGCCAGGAAAGGGAGCACGAAGAGGCTGAGATTGCGGAAATAAAACTCCGGCAACTCCTGGTCCACCTGCATCCTTACGCCGAACAGCTGCGGGATCTTGATGGCCACGGCAGCCGCGGCGGCCAGGGCGACCGCGATCAGTGCTTCCCGGAGGTCGACCCCGATCCCTCCGCCGGTGTCGGGCGCGACGACGAGCCGCTTCCAGAGCCGTTCCGAGTGCTCCCGGGCAAACTCGCGGGAGAGCTCGTCGAGATCTCCGATGCGCTTCACGGCGATGAGGAACGCCTCGTCCTCCGCCAGCCCGGCCTCCGTGAGCGCGCTCGCCTGGCTGCGAAGGTGATCTTCCAGTTCGTCCGCGTCCACGGTGTGGATCGCCTGCCGGCGCCGGACGTACGAGCGCCACTCGGCGATACCTTCCTCCAGCGAGATGCGCACCCCTTCCTTGCGGTTGTCGGTTTCCTGAGACACGGGTCAGCCTCCCTGAGGCAACAGTTGGAATGTCTTGAAAGGCGTGCGGCGCAGCGCAGAATCCACCACCATCCACTGCCGCCGCTGGCTCGCCAGCTCCCCTTCGCCGCTTTCGGTCAGCCGGTAGTACTTTCGCCGCCGCCCGGTCTCCGACCGCCCCCAGAAGGCCTTCACGAAGCCGTTGCGCTCGAGGCGGTGCAGCACCGGGTACAGCATGCCGTCCGTCCACTGGAGCTCTCCGCCGGAGAGCTCAGCCACGCGCTTGATGATAGCGTAACCGTAGCTCTCACCCTCGCTGAGGATGGCCAGGATCAGCGGGGTGGAGGAGGCGGCAACAAGGTCCTTGCCGATGTTCATGGGCCGGTGGCTCGCACGATCAAAAGTGGGACCGATCTATACATAGATGCACTTTACATTGCGCCTCTATGTATGTCAAGACACCGGCGAGCACCCCGCCGGTCCCGGCCTCGGAGATCCCGATCCTCCACGGCTGGTTTCAGCAGGCGGGCAACAGGCGATCGGATGCGGGAGGCGCTGAAAAAGCGGTTGGATAAACTCAGCGCCCGCCATAACAGATGCTCCAAAAAAAGCGTATAATTCCCGAACCGGAGATCACCGGTTTGTGGACAGTCAAGATCTTCAGACAGTCAAGCAATCTCATGGCAAATGGCAACAGACATGACAGGGCACGCGAGGATCCGCTCCGCCGATTTGCTTGGATTGCGGCTGCCGGATGTTTGTTATAATGCTTCCCCTCACAGCGCAGCCTAGCTGCAACCGAGGAAAGCCGTATTGAAGGGACGCGGCAAACGGAGCCGCAAACGCCAGTGAGCGGTCAGGCAACCCAGCCAAGTGACGCGACCCGTCGCTATCGCTCCGGGCTCCGTTGACTCCCCGCCGGCAGGCACACTCGGCAGATAGGGCAGCGAGGAGCCGCTCCAGTGGAGTCGCCTTCGCGCGCGGGCAAGATTTTGCGGAATTGGCAGTACGTGGGGGGTGGCGATGCAAGCGGGCGCGAGGATCCACACGGCCCTGGCGCCGTGGATCATCCTGAACACATTTCTGCGCAAGCTCTACCTCCAGCGCAGCCTCATCCGCAGCTTCGTGATCCGCGACCTGAAAGCCCGCTACATCGGCTCCTTCATGGGTTTCTTCTGGAGCGTCATCCACCCGATCGTGCTCCTGGTGAGCTACACCTTCGTCTTCTCGGTCATCTTCGGCATGCGTCCATTGCCGGACAGCGGCACCTCCAAGTTCTGGGTGTTCCTCTTCTGCAGCATCCTCCCCTGGCTCTTCTTCCAGGACACCCTCCAGCGGTCGAGCACGGTCGTGATCGACAACGCCAACCTCGTGACCAAGACCCTGTTCCCCACCGAGATCCTTCCGCTCACGACGCTCCTTGCGGGGTTGGTCAATCACATCATCGGCTTCGTGATCCTGCTGGCGGTGATCCTGTTCACGGCGGGCAAGATCAGCGTCTTCATGCTGCTCGTCCCGCTCTACCTCGCCTGCATGATGCTGTTCACGCTCGGCATCTCCTGGCTGGTCGCGGGGCTCAACGTGTTCGTGAGGGATGTCTCCCAGGTCCTGAGCGTCATCCTGACCTTCTGGTTCTGGTTCACCCCCATTTTCTATTCACCGGACAGGTTCCCGCAGGGGCTGGCGTTTCTCCTGACCCTGAACCCGATGGCTCACATCGTGACCGGATACCGGGATTGCCTGCTGCGCATGCGGATGCCCGACCTGGGCGTGCTCGCGCTGCTAGCCGCCGTTTCCTTTCTGGTCTTCGTCGCCGGAGGGCTTTTCTTCCGGCACACCAAGCGTGAATTCGCGGACGTTCTCTGATGCCGGCGATAAGGATCCACCACCTGTCGAAAAAATACGCGATCTACGACCGGTCGGCGGACAAGCTGCTCGAGATCCTGCGCCTGGCGCGCAAGCCGCTCCACCGGGAATTCTGGGCCCTGCGCGACGTCTCCTTTGAGGTGCACCCCGGCCAGACGCTCGGCGTGATCGGCCAGAACGGCTCCGGCAAGAGCACCCTCCTGCAGATTCTCGCCGGCATCCTGCGCCAGACGCGCGGCGACTGCCACGTCGACGGCAAGGTATCGGCCCTGCTCGAGCTGGGCTCCGGCTTCAACCCGGAGTTCACCGGCCGGGAAAACGTTTACATGAACGGGGCGATCCTGGGCTTCGACACCCACGACATGCGGGAGCGCTTCCCCGAAATCGCCCGTTTCGCCGAGATCGGCGAGTTCATCGATCAGCCGGTAAAGACCTATTCCAGCGGCATGTTCATGCGGCTGGCGTTCGCCGTCGCCGTCAACGTCGACCCGGACATCCTCCTGGTGGACGAGGCGCTCGCCGTCGGCGACCTCATCTTCCAGCATCGCTGCATGAACCGCATGAACCGGCTGCGCAGCGCCGGCAAGACGACCGTGCTCGTCACGCACGACCTGGATGCGGTCACCAAGTTCTGCGACCGTGCCATCCTGCTCGACGGCGGGCGGCTGCTGGAGGAGGGCGCTCCCGACGCCGTCGTGCAGAAGTACCGCGCCCTGATCTTCGAGCGCGAGCGCCGCTATGGAGGCTGCGACGAAGGCGATCCGGAGGTGCAATTCGCGGAGCCATCGGGCAGTGAGATGCCCGTGGCGCGCACTATCCCCAACATCGACCACCGCTTCGGAAACGGAGAGGCGGAGATCCTGGGCGTGGAACTGCTGGATGAGGCGCGGAAGGCCGTGCACGAGCTTTGCGGGGGGCAGATTGCGGTCATCCGCATATCCGCCCGGTTCGGGGCCGACATCCGCCAGCCGATTCTCGGCTACACTCTGCGGGATCGCCTCGGGGTGGAAGTCTCCGCGTGCAACACCTCATTTGCCGGAAGGGCGCTTCCCGCCGTCACCCGGGGGCAGGTCGTGACCAGCGACTTCGAACTGGCAATGCCGCACCTGGCGCCCGGCAGCTATTCGGTTTCCCCCGCTGTGGCAAAGGGGAACATTCTTCAGCACGACATGTGCGACTGGATCGACAACGCCCTCGTTTTCACCTTGAGGTCGGATACCCTTGTCTACGGGATGCTCAAAATGGATGTCGGCGTGAAGAACCATATTGGGCGGGATTCTGCGCCGGGAGAGGAGGACGCCGGACGGCAGCAGGCCGGTGCCCCCGGCCTGCACGCCGCAGAGCGGACGCAAAAATGATCTTTCTGGCACGCCGGTTACTCCTGCTGCTGCTCGCACTGCTCCTGCTGCCGCTCCTGGCGCCGGCGGGTTTTGCGCTCCTGGTGTGCAACCTGCTCTGCCGCCTCGCCGGATCCTCCCGCAGCCAGACGCAAGTGCCCGCGCCGGCGGCCGAGGGGACGGCCAGCATCGTGATTCTGAACTGGAACGGGAAGGACCTGCTGGCCGAGGGGCTCCCCTCCGTCGTGCGGGCGGTCGCGCACGATGGTCTGGATCATGAGATCATCGTCGTGGACAACGGGAGCACGGACGGCTCGCGCGAATTCGTCCGCGCGCATTTTCCGTCGGTCCGCCTGCTCGAACTTCCGGCCAACCTGGGATTCGGCGAGGGGAACAACGCCGGCGTCCGCGCCGCCCGGAACGAGATCGTGGTGCTGCTGAACAACGACATGGCCGTCGACCGGGGATTTCTGAGGCCGCTGCTCGAGGCCTTCGAACCCGAGACCTTCGCGGTTGCCAGCCAGATCTTCCTGCAGGATCCGTCCGCCAGGCGCGAGGAGACGGGAAAAACCTCCGCGCGCTTCCGTCTCGGCATGATCGAATACACCCACCTGCCGCTGGAAGGCGCGCCCGCCGGACGGTCGTTCTATCCCGTCTTCTGGGCGGGGGGCGGCGCCTCCGCCTTCCGGCGCAGCCGCTTCCTGGAACTGGGAGGGTTCGATCCGCTCTACTCGCCCGCCTACGTGGAAGACACAGACCTTTCCTACCGCGCGTGGAAGCAGGGCTGGGACGTGCGCATGGCCCCCGGGTCGGTCGTCCACCACAGGCACCGCGCCTCCAGTTCCCGACGCTTCGAGCCGGGCCGGCTGGAGGCCTTGGTCCTGCGGAACCAGCTCCTGTTTTTCTGGAAGAACATATCGAGCTGGCGCCGCCTCACCGCCCACTGCCTGCTCCTTCCCCTGAACTGCTACCGCCTGGCGCGCGACCGCGGGCTGGGAGTGCTGTGGGGTTTGGCCGGCGCCATGCTGCGCATCCCGGTGCTGCAGCTCCGGCGGCTGGCATCGAGGCGGCCGGCGCTCCGAAGCGACGAAGAGATCTTTCGCCTGTTCGAGTTCCCTGGCGCCTATTTCTCCTGGCGGCGTGCTCGCAGTGCGGCCGGCTCCGGCGACGGCGCCGTGGAAAGAGCCGCTGACCGGCGTCCGCGCATGCTGTGGATGACGGCCTACCTGCCCCACCTGGGCAGGCACGCGGGCGCCGGCAGGATGTTCCAGCTGCTGGCGCGTCTGTCGAAACGCTACCGGATCACCCTGCTGAGCTTCCTCGAAGCGGACGATGAGCGGGAGTTTCTCCCCGGCCTGGAAGCGTTGTGCGAAGAGGTCGTGGCGATGCGGAGGCAGCCGCCGCTGCGCTGGCAGCTCTTCCCCTACGAACCCTTCGACGAGTTCCGCACCCCGGGGATGCAGGAGGCCCTGGACCGCCGGCTGGAACAGCGCGACTTCGACCTGATCCAGCTCGAATACACGCAGATGGCCTGCTACGCGAACAGGCATCTCGGCATTCCCACACTGCTGACCAAGCACGAGGTCGACTTTGCCGCCTGCGCGCGGCGCATGCGGCACGAGCGCAGCCCGGTCCAGAAAGTCCGCCGGCTTTACAACTACCTGCAGGTCCTCGACCGCGAGATCCGCCTGACCCGCGGCGCCGATGCCGCGATCTGCATGACGGAACCCGACCGGGCGGAGCTGGCCCGGTTCTGCCACGGGCTGCCGCTGCATGTCGTGAACACGGGCGTGGATCTCGAATACTTCACCCCCGCGGCGGGGAGAACCGCCGACAACCGGATGATATTCGTGGGCGCGTTCCAGCACGACCCCAACGTCGACGCGATGATCTACTTTTGCCGCGAGGTGCTGCCCCGCATCCGGGCCGAGGCTCCCGAGGCGGAGTTGCTCATCGTCGGGAGCAAGCCGCCACAGTCCATTGCGGCCCTGGGCGAACTGCCCGGAGTCCAGGTGACCGGATTCGTATCCGACATCCGCCCGCTGATGGCCGACAGCGCCGTCTACGTCGTCCCGCTGCGACTTGGTGTCGGCATCCGCGGAAAGATCCTGGAGGCCTGGGGCATGGCCATGCCGGTCGTTGCCACTTCCGTCGGTTGCGCCGGCCTCCGCTGCCGTCACGGGGCAAATGCGCTGATCGCGGACGCGGCCTCCGATTTCGCCGCGCAGGTCCTGTCGCTGTTCCGGGATCGCAGCCTCGCCGCACGGCTGGGGGCAGAGGGCCGGAGGACGGCGGAACGGCACTACTGCTGGGACGCGCTGGCAGCGCAGCTGGCGGCTCTCTACGAAACCTACGCGCGCACGCCGGCCGCCCGGCTGCAGCCCGCGGCGCACGAGGGGGCTGCCGCCCATGTCGGAGGCCGGCAATGACGCGGATTCTGCTGGTGGAAACCGCCGCGCCCGCGCGCGTCCGCCGGAAAGCGGAGGAGATCCTTCGCGGCGGCATTCACGCCGATCCCGAAATCACCATCCTCTGCAGCGAGGATCCCGCAGCCATCCGCTATTTCACCGCCATCCCCGGGGCGGAAGTGGTCTCGCTGACACGGGAAAACCGCGGGCAGGTCCTGGAAGGGATGCGCCGGCGGCGTTTTGACGTCGCCTATACTTTCTGGACCGGGGAAAAGCGCTACCGCGGGATGAAACTGGCGGCCCTGCAGATCGGCGCGGGCCGGACGCAGGTGGATGTCGGGGACGGCTACAGCTTCCGCCTTACCTGGAAGGCATTCATCCGCTTCTGGCTTTTCAGGCTGCGGCACTCACTGCCGTCCGACCACTGCGAGTTCGTCCCTCAGGCGCGGCGCGGAGAAACGGCGCGCGACCACTACCCGGGGGAGAGGGTCCTGGTCCTGCAGTCGGCCGGCCCGGATTTCGTCCTGGCCGCCATGAATAAACTCGAGGAACAGCCGGTTTTTCGGAGTCCCCGATACACGCTGTTCTGCCGAAACCTTCCCGATGTCGTCGGGCGCTTCACCGGCCACGCGCTGCTGCACGAAATCAGGCTCCACACCAGAACACGGAAAGCATGGCATCACCTGCGGCAGCTGCGGGCCGAACGCTTCGACGCCGCCGTCCTGTTTCTCACGGGGGAACGGGGTTACTGGAAGGTCAAGTGCTTCGCCTTCCTCCTCGGCACCCGGCACAAGCTGGTATTCAACGAGAACATCGACTGCTTTCATTTCACCATCAGGGCGTGGCTCTCCCTGGTCGTCCACCGCTTCGCCGAACGCTCCCGCCCGGGTATCGAGCCGCAGTGGCCCCACTGGGCGCGCGCTGCGCTGATCACCGGAACCAAGCTGGCGCTGCTGCCCTTCAGGTTCGCCTGGCTGATACTCGTGTGGCTGCGGCTGCGGCATTCGGGCGCGGGAAACCTGGAGTCTGAATCATGATCGTCCACTTCGACTGCCGCCACTTTCTAGGATACAAACCCTGCCGGTTCCGGCGCGAGTGCGGGGAATGCCCGCACTATGCCCCCTTCGGCCGGCGGATCCTGGTGATCAAGCTGGCGGCCATCGGGGACGTACTGCGGACGACGCCGCTTCTGCATGGCCTCAAGCGGGCCTGGCCGGAGCGGCACGTCACCTGGTTGACCGAGCCCAACGCGGTGCCTCTCCTGGAAGGCATCCCGGAAATCGACCGCCTGCTCCCCTGGTCGCAGGAGCGCGCAAGCCAGCTGGAGGCGGAGAGTTTCGACGAACTCTATTGCTTCGACAAGGAACCCAGGGCGACGTCGCTGGCAATGAAGATCAGGGCAGGCCGCAAAGCAGGGTTCGGCCTGAGCGAATACGGCAACGTCATGCCGTTGAACAAGGAGTCGGAGTACACCTTCGAACTCGGCATCAACGATCCGCTCAAGTTCCGGCATAACCAGAAGACCTACCCGGAACTCATATTCGAGTGCGCGGAGCTTCCTTACCCCGGCACGCAGGAGTACGTCCTTCCCGACCTGACGTCCGAGGTCGAAGCGGCTGCCGGCAGACTGCGCCTGCTGGGAGTGGATCCCGCCGATCTCAAGATCGGCCTCAACACGGGCGCGGGGGATATCTTCGCAACCAAGAAGTGGACAGAGGAGGGATACGTCCAGCTGGCCAACCGGCTCGTGGAACGAATGGGCGCCAAGGTCCTTCTGCTCGGAGGACCGGCCGAGGCCGCCCGCAACATGGCGATAGCGGCGGCGGCGAGCCACGCGCTGGTGCAAACGGGCGCGGACAATCCCCTCCGGGAGTTTGCGGGCATCGTGGGCAACTGCAGCCTGATGGTCACAGGCGACACGCTGGCGATGCACATCGCCATCGGCCTGCGTGTTCCGGTGCTCGTCGTCATGGGACCGACCTGCCACCGGGAGATCGAGCTGTATGGCCGCGGCGCTATGATCGTGTCCGATTTCGAGTGCAGCCCCTGTTACCTCGCCGTCTGCCCGCGCGAGATCACCTGCATGCAGGCCACGCCCGCGGAAGCGGTCTTCAATGCCGTCGCTGCGCTGTTGAAGCGTTGACTCGATTTTCCCCGGCCGCGCCTGCTTCGGGGCGGCGAATCGGCCGCAGGAATCAATCCGTGAAGCGATACTTGAAGATGAAATAGATCGCGGCAACCCCGTCCTTCCAGCCGATCTTTTTGCCCTCAGAGTAATCGCGCCCGCTGTAGGAAATGGGGACCTCGTAAATGCGGAACCCCGCGCGCGCCACCTTCGCGGTGAACTCCGGCTCGAAACCGAAACGGTTTTCGCGCAGCTTGATCTTCTTCAGCACCTCCGCCCGGAACATCTTGTAGCAGGTCTCCATGTCGGTCAGGTTCAGGTCGGTGAGCATGTTCGAAAGGGTGGTGAGCACCTTGTTGCCCACCGAGTGCCAGAAAAGCAGGACCCGGTGGGGACCGCCCAGGAACCTCGAGCCGTACACCACATCGGCCTTGCCCTGCAGGATCGGCTGGGCCAGCGCGTGGTATTCCGCGGGATCGTACTCGAGATCGGCGTCCTGGACCACGACGATGTCTCCCGCGACCGCCCCGAATCCCGCTCGCAAGGCTGCGCCCTTCCCCATGTTGCTGGGTTGCAGCAGCACGCGCAGGTCATCCGCCGGCTCCAGGCCGGCCAGCACCTCACGGGTTCCGTCGGTGGAGAAGTCGTCGACCAGGATGATCTCCTTGGGCAGGTCGACGGCGCGGACGCGCCGCAGGAGCTCGAGGATGGTGTTTTTTTCGTTGTAGACGGGGATTACCACCGAAAGCTTCATAGCGCCTCACGCTAGGGGCTCCCGGGCCTGCCTGTCAAGCAAAATGCCCGGTAAGGAAAGAGAAAAAGCGTTTTATGCGAGAAGCAGAGACATGTGGTCCGCGAACATCGATGTGCAATATAATCCGCCGATGTCTCCGACGCTTCCGCCAACCTCGATTTCGGTCGTCATCCCGACCTACAACGGCGCCTCCTACCTCCAGACCTGCCTGGAGTCGCTGAACCGTCAGACTCTTGCCCCCGACGAGATTCTGATTGTGGACAACGCCTCCACCGACGGATCGGCCGATGTCGTCCGCACCCTGGCGCCCGCCGCGCTTGTGCTGCGCCAGCGGGAAAACACCGGCTTTGCAGCCGCGGCAAACGCCGGCATCGAGGCTGCCGCCGGGGAGTGGATCGCCGTTCTGAACAACGACATCGAACTGGCCGACAACTGGCTGGAGGAATGCGCCGCCGCCGCCCGCCGGCACCCGGCAGTTGCATTTGTCGCCTGCCGCATCCTCGACTTTGCGGATCGCTCCCGTGTCTACAGTGCGGGAGATTGCTTCCTCCGCGCCGGTTTCGGCTACCGCCGCGGCCAGCAGCTGCAGGATCGGGAGGAATTCACCCGCGAGCGGGAGATCTTCGCCGCCTGCGCCTGCGCAGCGCTGTACCGCAAGTCGCTGCTCGCGGAGGTCGGCGGTTTCGACAGGCGGTTTTTCGCCTACCTGGAGGACGTGGACCTGGGATTGAGGCTCAGGGCGGCCGGCCACTTCGGCATCTACACCGGCGCTGCCGTAGTCCATCACCACGGCGGCGCCACCAGCGGCGGCGAGTTCTCCTCCCTGGCCGTCCGGCTCAGGACGCGCAACTCGATCCTCCTGCTCTGCAAGAGCCTGCCGGCGGGGATCCTGGCCCGGTGCCTCCCCATGATCGCCGCGGGGCAGCTCGCGTGGTTCGCGCGCGTGCTGCGACGGGGCAAGCTCGGCAGCTACGCGGCGGGGCTTGCGGCCGCGATCCCGCAACTGCCGGCCATGCTCCGGGAGCGCAGGCGCATCCGGAAACGGTGGCCGGGGGCAGCGAGGCGCCTTTGGCACGAGATCTCGCGTTCTGAGGCACTGGCCCGCCAGGACTTCACACCGCCCCGCGCGCGCGCCTCCACCTTTTTGAAATGGTATTTTCGGATATTCTGAAGCCGCGGTAGGGCACGCCGGCAGGGAGTCTCATGATCTCGGTGGTCATCGTGAACTGGAACTCGGGACCGCTCCTCGAAAGGTGCGTCCGGTCGATTTGGCGTCACGCACCGGAAGCCCGCATTGCAGTGGCCGACAATGCCTCGGAGGATGGGAGCCCGGACTTCGAAATACCGGGGAGCGCGGCGGTGCACATCATGAGGCTGGGCCGCAACGCGGGATTTGCGGCGGCGTGCAATGCGGGCTGGCGCGGGACGGAGGATGCGCACGTCCTCTTCCTGAATCCCGACACCGAGGCCCTTGCGGGCTCGGTGCAGGCGCTGGCGGATACGCTGTGCGATCCCTCGATCTGGGCTGGCGGCGGGAGTCTCTGCAGCCCGGACGGCCGGCACCAGGCCGGCTTCAACGTCCGGTCCTTCCCCACCCCCGCCTCCGTGGCCGCCGACATGCTGCTGCTGGATGAAATCTGGCCGGGCAATCCCTGGACGCGCCGTTACCGGATGCTTGACTGGGATCACCTTTCCTTGCGGGACGTGGACCAGCCGGCGGCTGCTTGTCTCGCCGTAAGGCGGGATGTGCTGGCGAAGCTCGGCGGTTTCGACGAAGCCTTCCACCCGGCGTGGTTCGAAGATGTCGATCTCTGCCGGCGGATCCGCGGTGCCGGCGGACGGATCGTGTTCCAGCCGCGGGCGCGGTTCATTCATCATGGCGGGAGCACTCTCCAGCGTTTGGGAGAAGAGGCCTTCCGGGAGATTTTTCACGCCAACCAGATACGCTACTTCGCCAAGCACCACGGCGCGGCAACGGCGGCTGCGGTCCGGAGATGGATCGTGGCAGGGATGGCCATCCGAGCCCTGCTGGCATTGGGTCTCCCGCGGCAGCGGCGCAAGGCCAGCCCGGGAACCTATTGGGGGCTGGCCCGCCGCTTCTCCGGGCGGAAGGAGCCGGCCGCATGAGCCCGCGCGTCACCGTCGGCATCGTCACCTGGAACTCGTCCGCCTGGCTGCGGGAGTGCCTGGACAGCCTGAAAGCCCAGGAGTTCCGCGACCTGTCGGTGAGTCTCTGGGACAATGCCTCGGCCGACGGAACGCGCGCGATCGCGGACGCTTACCGCGGCCTTCTCCGTGATCTGCAGTTCAGCGCGGCAAATGTAGGTTTCTGCGCCGCCCAGAACAGGCTCATCGCATCCTCTGATTCCGACTACTTCCTCGCGCTGAATCCGGACGTCATCCTCGAACCCGGTTATATCGGGGCCGTGGTGGGGGCGATGGAGGAGGATGACGGTGCCGGCTCGGCCACGGGCAAGCTCTGGCGCTGGGAACCGGGGACTCCACGCATTGAGGGCGAAAGAATCCTGGATACCACCGGATTCTATTTCACCCGAAATCAACGGCACCTGGATCGGGGATCGGGAGAGGTCGACGTGGGCCAGTACGATCGTACCGAGTGCGTCTTCGGTGCCTCCGGCGCCGCCGCCATGTACAGGCGAAAAATGCTCGAAGATGCGCGGGTCGGGCTCGGATACTTCGATGAGGATTTCTTCGCCTATCGCGAGGACGCGGATCTGGCGTGGCGGGCCCAGTGGCTGGGATGGAAGTGTCTGTACGTGCCGGAGGCGACTGGCTGCCACGTGCGCCGGGTTCTGCCGGAAAGGCGCGCCTCGCTCCCGGCCGAAATCAACATGCACTCGCTGAAGAACCGGTTCCTGATGCGGGTGAAGAACATGGATGCCGGCACGTACCTGCGCTTTTTCGTTCCGGTCACGATCCGAGACCTGCTGGCCTTCGGCTACGTGCTCACGAGGGAGCGGTCTTCCCTGCGCGCGCTCCCGCTGTTTATCTCCGCCCTGCCGCGCGCATGGCGCGCCCGCCGCGATCTCTTCCGCCGCCGCCGCGTTCGGGCAGCGGAATTAAGAAAGTGGTTCATATAGTACCTCCGCCCGCAGTTCTGTTCCGGCGCTGCCGGGCAGCGAAAGGAGATTTCCGCCCGGCTGGCGCTCACCGGAGGCCTTACCGATGCCGCCGCGCGCGAGCTGGCTCAGGAAGGCAAAACGGTGGTCCGGATCGACGGCGGCCTGCACGCCACCGAAACCGTGGGCGCACACCAGCTGATGGAGGCACCCGCCGGCCTACGGTTTGAAGGATCGCGTCGATCTCTTTTTCGACAACAGCCAGGAACGACAGCCCGCCACGAATTCCACGAATTTTCGAGACAATTCGTGGAATTCGTGGCGAAGGGATTGGGTGCCTAGAAAATGGCTTCCATGGGAGCCATTTCGCCGGCCTTGATGGCGACCGCCCGCGCACCCACGTTGGGGAGCACGCGATAGGCGAAATGAATCGCGGCCTGGACCTTGTTGTGGTAGAAGGTCGCATCCGAACTGCGCTCGCACAGTGCCCCGAGCGCGGCTTTGTCCCCCGTGTCCACACCCTCCTCGTTGGCGAGCGCCCCAAGTTTTTCCTTGGCGATGAGCGCCTGGCTGAGGAGGAAATGGGCCCCGAGCATGTCGCCGATCATGTCGAGCAGCGGCACCGAGTTCAGCAGCACGACCATGACGGCGTCCTTGCGCGTCATCAGCCCCACCAGGATTTCCCCGATCTGCCCGACCGCCTTTTCCAGAAGATCCGCCGGCCTGGCAAATTCCGGTTCTCCTTTCAGTTTTTCAACGGTTTCGCCTATCATCCCCAGGGTTTCCCGGATGGCCTGCCCGCCATTCGCCGGCAGCTTCCTGGCCACCAGGTCGAGGGCCTGAATGCCGTTTGTGCCCTCGTAGATAGATGCGATCTTGGTGTCGCGGAGGTACTGCTCCGCAGGATATTCCCGGGTATACCCGTAACCGCCGTACACCTGCAGGCACCACTCGGTCACGCGGAATCCCCAATCGGAAGCCCATGCCTTGCAGATCGGCGTCAGCAACTCGATGTAGGACTCGTACCGCTCCCTCTCCTCCCCCTGCGTCGTGTGGGCCATGTCGATGTAGTACGACGTCTGCAGCAACAGGGCCCGCATTGCCTGTATGTAGGCGCTGGAGGTCAGGAGCATCCGGCGGACGTCGGGGTGTTCCACGATGGGCACCTGGGGGGCTCTGTGATCCCGCAGCTTCGTCCAGTGCCGCCCCTGCAGCCGTGTCTGCGCATACTGCAGCGCGGCCTGGTAGGAAGCAGCCGCTCCGGCCACGCCCTGCAAGCCTACCTCGATCCGGGCCGCGTTCATCATCTGGAACATCAGCTTCATCCCGCCGTTTTCCTCTCCAACCAGCCAGCCTTCGCACTTGTCGGCCGCGCCGAAGACCAGCGAGCAGGTCGGCGATCCGTTGATGCCCAGCTTGTGCTCGATGTTGGAGCAGGCGACGTCGTTCGGCTCGCCCAGAGAGCCGTCCGGGTTCACACGGACTTTCGGCACGATGAACAGCGACAATCCCGAGGTGCCCTCCGGCGCGCCCGGAGTTCGCGCCAGGACCGCATGGATGATGTTGTCTGTCAGGTCGTGGTCGCCGGACGTGATGAAAATCTTCTCGCCCTGGATGAGGTAGCGCCCGTTCTCCTGCGGCACCGCCCGCGTCTTGGCCGCACCCACGTCCGATCCCGCCTGGGATTCCGTCAGGCACATGGTGCCCGCCCACTCTCCGGTATACATCCGGCGGACGAACAGATCCTTCATCTCGTCAGTGCCATGCTTTTCGATCAGGTAGGCAGCACCCCGCGTCAGCAGCGGGGTCAGCGAGAAGGCCATGTTGGCGCCGCAGAACATCTCGTTCACCGCCGTGCCGACAATGTGCGGCAGCCCCATTCCCCCGTATTCAGGGCTGTTGATGCAGCCGACCCAGCCCCCTTCACAGATCTTTGCGTAGGCCTTCTTGGAGGATGCGGGCATGATCACCTTCCCCTCCTCCCATCGAGCGCCGATTCTGTCGCTGTCGAGATTGGCGGGCGCCAGCTGCTCCTGCGCCAGTTTCACGGCCTCCTGCAGGACCATCTCGACAGAATCCCGGTCCCACTCGGAGAATAACTTCCTCCCCAGAAGCTCCTCTCCCTCGAGCCACTCGAAGATCTGGAATTGCATGTCGCGAACTTCGGGCACGTATTGCATGAACTCCTCCGTAAAGTGGTGTGAAAACGCCGGAAGAAAACGGCCAACTAGCCCGCATTTTCCCCCGAGCCGCATGGAAAAACAACCCATTTAGGTTCGTGAGCCTTTGTGGAATCTGCCCGCAAAACCTTTTCGGTGCGCGAAGAGAACTCCCCGGAGACGGTTTCGCGTTACCTGACTGGTTTCCCCGACCGCTCACGGATTTCCAACATTACGGTCTGAGCGGTTGAATGCGGCTGCGTCTGTTGTCTCTGCTTGCGGGTCGGCCGTCAACGGAGCCCGGAGCGACAGCGACGGGTCGCGTCGCCTAATTGGGTCACCCGACCGTTTAACGCGTGTCTTCAATACTGCTTTAATCAGTCGCAGCCTCGCCGCGCCGTGACCTCCTGGCAAGTCTTTGCCTCAGCACAGGCGCAGGTCGGCATACGCATTCAGATCGAGCGGCAGCGGCCCGGCTTCGACCAGCCGCGGGGTCCCAGCAGCCGCAATCATAGCGCCGTTGTCGGTGGTGAGCGCGGGCGAAGGATAAAAGACAGGGATGCCGGTTTCCCCGCGCGCCCGCATCATGTCGCTCTGCGATTCGAAGGCCTCCTTGAAGGTGTGGCGCAAAAGGCTGTTGCAGGCCACCCCACCGACGAGCAGGATCGCCTTCGGACGGAATCGCTGTGCCGCCTTCCGCGTCCTGTCCAGGAGCGTATCGACGATCGCCTTCTGATAGCTGGCTACCAGGTCGAGCACCTCCGTTTCGACCTTCTTGCGCACCCGCCCGGTCCGGATCCCCCTCTGCTGAATCTGCCGCAGCACGGCCGTCTTGAATCCGCTGAAGCTGAAGTCCAGGCTGCCGTCGCTGATCTTCGGGATGGAGAACTGGAAGGCTTCCGGATCGCCGTTGCGCGCGAGCTTATCGATGATGGGACCGCCCGGATAGCCCAGGCCCAGGTATTTCGCCAGCTTGTCCAGCGCCTCGCCCGCGGCATCATCCCGCGTGCGGGCCACCAGCTCGTAGCTGCGGGGTGCGCTCACATTTATGAGGGAGGTGTGGCCGCCCGAGACGACCAGCGCAAGGGCCGGAAACTCGACGCCCGGGTGTTCGATGGAGGCCGAGCAGATGTGCCCTTCTATGTGGTTGATGGGGACGAGCGGTTTGGTCAGTGCGAACGCCATTGCCTTGGCGTAGGAGAGTCCCACCAGCAGCGACCCGATGAGGCCGGGCCCCTGGGTCACCGCGATGCCATCGATGTCCGCATACCGCTTCCCTGCCTCGTCGAACGCGCGGCGGACCACGTAGCCGATGTTCCGCAGGTGCTCACGGCTCGCCAGCTCCGGAACCACCCCGCCAAAGCTCCGGTGGGTATCCACCTGCGAAGCGACAACATTGGAAAGAACCCTGCGACCGTCCTCGACCAGCGCCGCGGCAGTCTCGTCGCAGGAGGATTCTATTCCCAGAACCAGCATGCGTTATGCCTTCTCTGCCAGGGCGCGCAGCGTCTCGACGTAGGGCGCGCGTGCCACCCCCTTTTCGGTGATGATGGCGCTCACGTACCTGCTCGGCGTGACGTCGAAAGCCGGGTTGGCAACACCGACCTGGTCCGGTGTTACCTGAATCCCCTGCAGCTTCTTCACCTCGTCGGGATCGCGTTCCTCGATCGGGATTCCGCTCCCGTCCGGGGTGGATAGATCGAGTGTGGAAATGGGCGCGGCCACGAAAAACGGGATGTTGTTCTCCTTCGCCAGGACGGCGACCGAGTAGGTCCCGATCTTGTTGGCCACGTCGCCGTTCGCCGCTATGCGGTCGGCCCCGACGACGATGCAGTCAACCTGCCCCTTTTTCATGAAGTGGCCGGCCATGTTGTCGGTGATGACGGTCACCGGGATGCCGTCCTTCTGCAGTTCCCAGGCGGTGAGCCGGGCGCCCTGCAGGAAGGGGCGGGTTTCGTCGGCAAAGACATGGATCTTCTTGCCGGCCTCCACCGCCGCCCGGATCACCCCGAGAGCCGTGCCGTAGCCCGCAGTGGCCAGCGCACCCGCGTTGCAGTGGGTCAGGACAACGGCCTCCTGGCCGATCAGCGCCTGGCCGTTCTGGCCCATCCGGCGGTTGATCTCGATGTCTTCCCGGTGCATCTCCTCCGCTTCCCGGATGAGCGCCGACCGGACATTCTCGAGATCGGTGCCGCGCTCCCGCGAGTAGACACCCTTCATCCGCTGCACGGCCCAGAAGAGGTTCACCGCTGTGGGCCGAGTTCCGGCGATCGTGTCGCAGATCTGCGCAAACTCCGCGTCGAGCTCCTCGATCCCCGTAGCTGCGGCGTCTTTGACGCCCAGCGCGATCCCCATGGCCGCGGCCACACCGATGGCGGGAGCGCCCCGGATCACCATCGTGCGGATGGCCTCGGCCACATCGCGGTAGTCCGTGTAACGGTTGTACACCTCCTGTGCGGGAAGAAGCCGCTGGTCCAGCATCACGACTGCCGAATCTGTCCACTCAATCGTCCTGATCATGTTCACCCCGAAGAAATCTCAGTCTATCCACTCCCCTGGCCATTTGCAAATGCGGCGAAATCGCGGCCACTCTGATCCAGTGCGTGATAATCTATGTGAAAGCGACGGAGGCCCGATGAATCCGGCCGATGAAAACCTCGACGCAGCCTTGAGCCGTTATTTTCGGGAAGAGCCGCATAAGGGTGTCGTATCCGTGTACCTTTTCGGCAGCCGCCACACGGGCCGCACCCATCGGGAGATGGGGAAAACATGACCACACGGGGTCTTACTTTTGCTGTTGCAACTCTGGTGGCGGGCGCGCTTGTCCGTGGGGCAGACCAGGAACCCTTTTCACCGCTGCAAATGCCCGCATCGCTGGATGCACCGCACCGCATCAGAGATGGGGACAGGCTACCGTGTCCCCGGGAGGGACGCGGTAGCCTGTCCCCCTCGTATTGACAGGGCCGGAGGTTGGTGATATTGATTGCGGCGGAGTCTTGATCTTTAACATTCCGGTTCGAGGTGCCCCTGGTCGGGGGTAAAAGGGAAGTGGGTGCGAATCCCACACGGTCCCGCCACTGTATTCGGTGAGCCGGCTTCCGCGGCCTCCTGCGCATTTCCACGCAGCCAAGCCTGCCACTCGTTGATCCAGACGGGGAAGGCGTGAAGCACGGCGACGACCCGAGAGTCAGGAAACCTGCCTCGAATCCTTTTCAGTCGGCTCTTCGCGAGAAAGAGAACTGGAATGCGTTCTGGAATCCGCGGTTTTGCCACCCCCCTCATCCTAAGCCTCCTCCTGCAGTGGAACTGCTCCGCGCCTGCCACCCGTAATCCGGCCGGCCGCGTCGAAAACTCGGGCCAAAGATCTTCCCTGCAGGAGCACGTCGACGGCATCGGCCGGACAGTGACTCTGCCTGCTCAACCACGCCGGATCATCTCCCTCGCACCCAGCGTGACCGAGGTGCTCTACCTCCTCGGCGCCGGGGACCGCATCGTCGGCGTCACTACCCACTGCGATTGGCCCGAGGAAGCCAGAAGCAAGCCCAAAACCGGCAGCCTGCTGAATCCCAACTACGAGCTGATCCTGGCCGCCCAACCCGACCTCGTGATCGCCTCCACCGCGGGAAACGACCGCGGAGCGGTGCTCCGGCTCATCGAGCTCGGCATTCCAGTCTATGTCACCGCGCCCCGCTCGGTAGAGGGGATCTTCGAGACCGTCGCCGCCATCGCCGCACTCACGGGCGATCGGGCGCGCGGCGATGAAATCCGGGCCGGCATGCGCGCACGCCTCAACCACATTCAACGGAGACTCTCCGCGGCCCCGCCCGTGCGCGCCCTGTTCATAACCTGGTTCGACCCGCTGCTTGCCCCGGGCCGCAACACCTTCGAAAACGACGTCCTCCGCCACGCCAACATCGTCTCGCTGAGTTCCGGCATCGAGGAATTCTATCCGCGCTTCAGCCTGGAAACCCTGCTGGCCAAGGATCCCGACGCCATCATCAGCGTCGCCCACCCGGGCAATCCGCTGCCCGACCTCACCAGGCTGAAAGGCTGGCAGCGACTGACGGCAGTAAAGAGCGGAAAGGTGTACATCGCAGACCCGGCACTCCAACACCCGTCTCCCCGGTTCGTGGAGGCACTCGAGCAACTGGCGCACATGCTCTATCCGGAGCGATTCCCATGAGCCGCCTGTCGCGCAAGAAAATCGCCGGGACGTGCCTCGCGCTGGCGGGCGTGTGGGTTCTGGCCGTGATGCTGTCGCTGGCCATCGGCAGCGTCCCCATTTCCCCCGCCGATTTCCTCCGTCTGACCGCGCAGAGGATGTCCGGCGACGACCCGGCGGCGCAGCCGATGGCGGCCATCCTCTTTTCGGTCCGCCTGCCGCGGATACTCCTGGGCTCGCTCGTGGGAGCTGCCCTCGCCGCCGCCGGCGCGGCCTTCCAGGCCCTGCTGCGCAACCCCCTGGCCGATCCCTACGTCCTGGGCGTTTCCACCGGCGCCTCCATGGGAACCATCCTCTATTCCATTTCCGCGGCCGCCTGGGGCACGGCCGCCATGACAGGCGGCTTCGTCTTCGGCCGGCCGTTTGCCGCGTTCATCGGCGCCGCGCTGACGGTGGCCGCCGTCTACGCGATCGGCACCGCCGGCGGTCGGAAGGCGGAAGGATCGCAGCGACTGCTCCTGGCCGGGATCGTGCTGGCTTCTTTCCTCAGCTCGATCAACGTGTTCCTGCTGACCAGCACCGACCAGGCAGATCTTCGGGGCATCTTCTACTGGCTGATCGGGGACCTGAGCCGGGCCGTGGACGCTTCCATATACGTGGTGGCCCTCGTCGTACTGACCGGCTTTGTCCTGCTGTACCTGTATTCCAACAATCTCAACCTGCTAGCCGTGGGGGAGGAAGACGCCATGGCCCTGGGAGTGGAAGTCCAGCGAGTGAAGGCCGGCGTCTACGTGATCGCCTCGCTCATGACCGGGGCGGTGGTCTCCGTCAGCGGGCCCATCGCCTACATCGGTTTGATCTGTCCGCACCTTGCCCGCATGATGTTCGGCAGCGACAACCGGATGCTCTTTCCTGCGGTCTTCCTGTTCGGCGCCATCTTCACGCTGTTCGCCGACACCCTGGCCCGGACCCTGCTCACGCCCGCCGAACTGCCCGTCGGCGTCATCACCGCCCTGTGCGGCGCCCCGCTATTCATCTATCTGCTCAGGCGGAAGGGAGGACAGCAATGAACGGACAATTCACCCGCGCGAGCCTGTATGCCCAGGGGGTGAGTTTTGCCTACAAGAGGCCGGTCGTGAGCGACCTGTCCCTTGCGCTCGAACCCGGCACGGTCACCGGGATCATCGGCCCCAACGGTTCGGGCAAGACCACGGTTCTCCGGCTGCTCTGCGGCATCCTCCAGCCCCACAGCGGCGAGGTCGTGTTGCGCGGCAGGGGCCCGCTCGACCGGCTGAGAAGGCGTGACATCGCCCGCCACATCGCGATGGTGCCCCAAAGCCCTGCGGCATACCCTTCGCAAACCGTGCTCCAGTTCGCCCTCCAGGGGCGTTCGCCGCATCTCTCCCTGCTGGGCTTCGAGAGCGTCACCGACGAGCAGGTCGCCCGCGAAGCGCTGGAAATGACCAGCCTCTCCGGCCACATCCACGCCCGCGTGGAAGAGCTTTCGGGAGGAGAAAAACAGCGGCTGCTGCTGGCGCGCGCGCTCGCCCAGCAGGCGGAGATCCTGTTGCTGGACGAGCTGACCGCCAACCTCGACATAAATTACCAGCTCGACCTCATGCGCCTGGTCCGGCGGCTGACCCGGGAAAGAAGCCTCTCCACCCTCGTCGTCTCCCACGAGATACATCTCCTCACCGGCTTTTCCGATCGCGTCGTCCTGCTCGCCCAGGGCGCGGTGCGGAGCCAGGGGAAGGTCGAAGATGTCGTAACCCGTGAAAACCTGAAGAAACTCTTCGGGGTGGACTTCCTGGTGCGCCCGCTCCCCGGGCGCGCCCCGCAGGTCCTGCCCCTTATGGACGAAGGAAGAATCCAATGAACACAATCCCCGCGTCTTCATCATTCGCCCTGACCCGCCTGCGCTTCTGGTGCCTCGCCTTCTGCTTCCTGCTGGCTCCCTCAGTTGGCGCTGCCGAGCAGGAGCAGGCCCCATCGCTCATAAGCGTCAACGGAAGCATCTCCGATCCGACCGGCGCTCCGATTCCCGGTGCCGTTGTCGAAATAAGGAGCCTGGATGGATCCCTGGCATTCGCGGCGCGCACCGGCTTTCGCGGCGATTTCATGGTGAAGCTCCCTGCCGGCGACTACACCTTATCGATCCACCACCCCGGCTTCCTCCCCCTCGCCAACCGCTTCTTCGCGGTTAGGGAGGCCATGGCTTCCCTTGATCTGGCGCTGGAGGTCGCGGCCCCGGCAGAGCAGATCGTCGTCACGGCGACACGGACCGGCGCACCGCTGGCGCAGGTCGGAAGCAGCGTCACCGTCATCACGGCGGACGACCTGGCCCGCCAAGGGGCGGCCAACGTGGCCGAGGCGCTCCGCAGGGTCGCGGGGCTGTCGCTGGTGCAGAGCGGAGGTCCGGGCCAGATCACCTCTCTTTTCACGCGCGGCGGCGAATCGGATTACACCAAGGTGCTGATCGACGGGATTCCGGTCAACGAGCCCGGCGGCTCCTTCAATTTCGCCGGGCTCTCGACCGCCGGGATCGAGCGCATCGAGGTGGTCCGCGGACCCCAGAGCGCCCTGTTCGGATCCGATGCCATCGCCGGGGTGGTCCAGATCATCACCCGGCGCGGAGAAAGCGAAGGGCTCAACCCGGCGCCCGGCATAGTTATCGAGGGCGGCAGCTTCTCCACCTTCGGGTGGGGCGGTTCCGTCACCGGCCGGAATGACCGGCTGGACTACGCCGCGTCGTTCTCCCGCCGGGATACGGACAACCAGGTCAGGAACGGCTCCTTCAACGACGCGGCAGGCACGCTCAACCTGGGCGTTCGCTTTTCGCGCTCCACCGAGCTCCGGGCCGTGTTCCGCAGCCAGGCCGGCCGTGCCGGGACACCGGGGCAGCACGCTTTTCACCGATCGGATCCGGACGAATACTTCCGCTATCGGAACCTGGCCGGCGGCCTGAGCTTGACCCTCCTGGCCTCGCCCTCCTGGACCCACAGATTCTCATACAGCATCAACGACTCCCGGCAGTTCTCCGAGGATCCCTCCGATTCGGGCATGTTCGTCTCCCGGTTCGAGGGCCGGGTCGCCCCCTTCCCCTCGTTCGATTTCGTCTACCAAACCCTCAACCGGACGCGGCGCCAGCAGGTCCAGTACCAGGGCGAACTTCACCTGCAGCGGGGGCACACGCTGACAGCGGGCGCCGACTACGAGCGTCAGTCGGGCCTGATCGGGGATCCGAGCTTCGATCCAACGGAAGCGACCCGCGACAATGCGGGAGCGTTCCTGCAGCACCAGTGGTCCTTCGGATCGCGCCTGTTCACCGCAGCGGGTGTGCGCGTCGAACACAACGAAAGCTTCGGGTACTACGCCGCTCCGCGGTTCTCCGCGGCGGTCCACCTGAGGCAACCTTCTCCCGGCGGCTTCTGGGGTCTTTCAAAATTGAAGGCCGGATTCGGCACCGGCATCAAGGAGCCGACGCTGGTGGAGTCCTTCAGCAATTCCCCCTTCTTCCGGGGCAATCCGGACTTGAAGGCGGAAAGATCGATCAGTTTCGAGGCGGGGTTCGAGCAGCGCTTCGCAGACGGGTCCGGATCGCTGGAAGTGACGTGGTTCGACAACCGCTTCCGCGACCAGATCGGGTACGCCGTCACCGACTTCACGACCTTCGAGGGCTCGTTCTTCAACATGGGCAAAACCCGCGCGCGCGGCTTCGAGACGATCCTGCGAACGGCGCTGCCGGCCGGTTTTAAACTGGGGGGCGCCTATACCTTCACCGACAGCAAGGTGCTGGCGAGCACATCGGCCTTCGATCCCGCCTTCGCTCCCGGCCAGCCGCTCTTCCGCAGGCCGCGGCACGCCGGCCATGCCGATCTGTATTGGCAGTCCAAGGCTTGGAGGATCGGGGCGACGGCGATGTTGGTGGGGAGCCGGGTCGACTCCGACTTCTCGGGCCTGGGGATGATGCGAAGCCCGGGCTACGGCGTGCTCAACCTCCTCGTGAGCCTGCGTCTATCGGAATCGTCCGCGCTTTTCGCTGCCGCGGACAACATCCTGGACAGGAAGTACATGGAGGTCCTGGGGTATCCGGCGCTGGGAGCTCGCTTCCGGGTCGGCCTCAGGACCGGATTCTGACGGCGGGCAGCGCCCCCGCAAGGCGGAGCAGAAATGATCGAAAGAGTCGACGACCTCGGTCGAACCCTCAGGCTTGCGGGACCCGCTCAGCGGATCGTATCGCTAGTGCCCAGCATCACCGAGAGCCTGTTCGCCTTCGGCGCGGGCGGGCGCGTCGTGGGCGTCACCGATCACTGCATCCATCCGGCCGGCGGCGTCGCGGGCAGGACGAGGGTCGGAGGCACAAAGAACGCCGACCTGGGTGTGGTCCGTTCGCTGCGCCCCGACCTTGTCATCGCCAATGCCGAGGAAAACCGGAAGCACCAGGTCGAGGAGCTGGAGGCAGCCGGCGTGGCCGTCTTCGTAACGTTTCCACGGACAGTGGACGGGTGTATGAAACTCATGCGCGACCTGGCAGCCCTGACGCAGACGGAGGAAGCGGCGCGGCCCGCGCTTCTTGACCTGCAGAGAGCGGTCGAGGCGGCCGCACGCTCGACCGGAAAAGCCCCGCGCGTGCTCTGTCCCATCTGGAAGTATCCCTACATGACGGTCGGCGGCGACACCTTCGTGAGCAGCATGATCCGCACCGCAGGGGGAGCGAACGTTTACGAGGAGGCTGCGGAGCGCTACCCGAAGTTTACCCTCGAAGAGGCGTCCGGGCGCGGCCCGGAGATCATCCTGCTGCCAACCGAACCCTACAGGTTCCAGGAGGAAGACAAGGCCGCCTTCGAGCGGGCCCTGCCCGCAGCTCCGGCGGTGCGCAACGGCCGGATACACATCGTGGAGGGCGAACTGCTCAGCTGGTACGGCCCGCGGACGGCCCGCGGCATCCGCGAACTCTCGAGGCTGTTCCACATCCCCGGGTGAGGCCCGGCACTTCTCCGTTCGGGCGAAGAGTAGCTATTTGAGGCCGATCAGCTTCATGCGGATCAGCTTCGCCAGGATCTGCAGGATCTCGAACTCGCGCAGCGGCGACAGCATCACAATGGATTTCACGTCCCATGCGCCGTTGATCCTGGAGGCCACGAAGCCCTCCTGGTGGGACAGGCTGTAGCGCACGAGCGAGGATTCGGGCACCAGAAAATAAGGCACCTTGCCGCGGGGGAGGGTGGTCTCGTACAACTCCTTCACGATGGCCTTTTCCGCCATGTCGATCTGCTCGTCGGCCCAAAGATTCCGCGGATCGAGGCGGAGCACCTCCTGAAAAACCCCGATCGCGTCCGGATACTTCTGGGATTTCATCAGCTCCTGGCCGTGCTTCAGCAGGGTCCCGACATCATCCTTCTTCGGCGGAAGCTCCCTGACCTCCTTTATTTCCAGGATCTCCCTCTCGTGCAGCCCGAAGAGTTCGAAGTTCACGAGGAAGTCCGAGCCATGGACCTCCAGGATGATCTCCGAGACCGGCTTGCCGAGGTTGACGAGGTACAGCAGCTTTTTCTGCAGCGGCGTCAGCGCGAGCGATTTCATGTCCGCATCCGGCCGCAGCGCGAGCACCACGCCATTGCTCGGAAAGACCTTCCGGATCCGCGCCCACTCGTCCTTCCGGCGCACCCCTTCGAATATGATGGCGTTGATGTCCAGGTCGATCAGGATCAGGTCGTCCAGGCTGAAGGTGTTCGCGGTGAAGTGGAAAAAACCCTCCTCCCACAGGAACAGGTCGTATATGACCTCCTCGGTCCGGCCGATCAGCGCCCTCTCCACATCCGGCGTCTCGATGTGGCCCTCGGAGACGAGTATCTTGCCGAGCGTTACCCGGGTTTGAAGTTGAATTTCCAGCGCCTTCTTGAGCTGCGGCTCCGTGATCTTTCCGTGGAACAAGAGGTAATGCCCGATCTGTTTGGTGGGCTCGTTGGAGCGGGAAGATATGATCTTGCCTTGCTTGAAGAAGATGTGGTTCTTCGTCTTGTCGCGGACAAAGGTGAGGGATCCGGTCTTTCTGCCCAGCGTGACCCACTGGAGCAGTTCCGCAAGATCCATCGTCTTGAGATTGCCCGACAGAGACATGATTCCCCTTGTGCAGGGCGCGGCACACTTCTTCCCGTATCCCGGACCTCCGCCGCGATGAACCCCACCTACTTATCGGACCACGGCGGCATTTCGAGAAGTATTCCTTGTGCCCGCCCTTGTGGATACAATGTTGTCTTCAGGCTTCCCGGGGCTGAAGGCCGCAAGGCCCTCCCCGGCTTGGCTTTTGAAGGTTTCGGCAGTGACAGCCGCGGGGAGCCGGGGCCTGATGGGAAGCCTCGGGGAGGGGGAGGAAAAGACAGCGTGCTCACCTATGCCAACCAGCTCACGATTCTGAGGATGATCTTCATCCCCTGTTTCGTTCTCCTGCTCGTTTACGGCCATCCCCGCGCGGCGCTGCTGTTGTTCGCAATTGCGGCGATCACCGACATGCTGGACGGGCTGCTCGCGCGAAGACTCCAGCAGCACACGGCGCTGGGGTCCTACCTGGACCCGATGGCCGACAAACTGCTCATCACCGCGGCCCTGGTGACGCTGAGCGTCCCTTCCGTGCCTGTTGCCCTGCACATCCCGGTGTGGCTGACCATCACCTGCATCAGCCGCGATTTCCTCATCGCGCTCGCCGTCCTCATCATCCACCTCCAGACGGGCCACACCAAGTTTCCACCGACCCGTCTCGGGAAATACACGACCACCGCCCAGCTGCTCACGATCGGAGCGGCCATGACGGCCAACCTCACGCCGCTCGTGGGAAAGGCGGTCTTCCTCCCGCTGGTGTATGCCACGCTTGCCCTCACGGTGATTTCCGGCTTCAATTATTTTCACCTATCGGTCAAGATCATGGTTTCCTACCAGGAATCGGAGGTAGTAGGTGGCGGAGAAGGGTCTGAGGATCCTCGAGGTTGAGGACGGCGCGCTCGGCCGCGAAATCGGCCTCGCGCCGGGCGACGTGATAGTCTCGATCGACGGCTACCCGGTTCCGGACGAGATCGCTCTCAAGTTTCACCTCGCGGAGGAGTTGGTCGAACTCAGGTTGCTGAAGGCCGGCGGGACCGAGGAGCGGATTGAAGTCGATCTCTCCGGGGGCCGCCCCCTGGGGATCAGGGTCGAGGACTTCCGGACGCGCACCTGCAACAACGAATGCCTGTTCTGCTTCATCGACCAATTGCCGCCGGAAGCGCGGCCGGCACTGAGGCTCAAGGACGACGACTACCGCCTGTCCTTCCTCTACGGCAACTACGTCACGCTGACCAACCTGCCGGAGAGGGAACTGGACCGGATCATCGCGCAGGCGCTTTCGCCCCTCTATGTCTCGGTTCACGCCACCGATCCCGTCCTCCGCGCGCGCATGCTCGGCCGGCGCAAGCTGGACGACCTGGACCGGAAAATGCGGAAGCTCATCGACGGCGGCATACGCCTGCACACGCAGGTCGTGCTCATGCCGGGGATCAACGACGGCGAGCACCTGGAGAAGACCGTTGCCGACCTCGGCGCCCTTCACCCCGGGGTGGACTCCGTGGCCATCGTCCCGCTCGGACTGTCCCGTCACGGCACGACCCATGAAAGGTTCGCCCCCGTCACCCCCGCCTACTGCCGTAAAATCATCCGCACCGTGTCGCCCTGGCAGGAGCGCTTCAAAAAGGAGACGGGGAAGACCTTCGCCTACCTCGCGGACGAGTTTTACATCCAGGGCGGAGTCCCCCTGCCCGAGGCGCCGGACTACGACGAGTTTGCCCAGATCGAAGACGGCATCGGGATGGTGCGGCGTTTCCTGGACGATTTCGAGCGGGAGATGCAGCGCAGGCGCAAGCCGAGGTCCGGTCTGCGGGGAACGATCGCAACCGGGACCCTCTTCCATCCGTTCCTGGAAAAATCCATCGAAAGATTCAACGCGCGGTTCGGATCCAGTCTGCGCGTCGTGGCGGTGGAGAACCTGTTCATGGGCCGTTCCATCACGGTAGCCGGCCTGCTGGGCGGCCGCGACATCGCCGAAGCGCTGCGCGCCGCCGGCCCGGGTGACTTTGCCATAGTACCCCACGAAGCCGTATCCCGCGTGGATGGCCTGCTGGTGGACAACCTGAGGGTGAAGGACGTTGAGCGCCTGGTGGGCCGGCCTGTCTGCACGAGCGGCCGCACCACGCGGGATTTTTTCAAACTCCTGTTCGAGCGCTTCTGACTGCGATCCAGACAATGCCGGCCATGCATTACGACTGCGGGCAGAGAACTTTCCAGACGGCGAATCGGCCCGCGGCCGGCCAGCCTTCGTTGAACAACCTGCTGCGCTGTCTGCGAGCCCCCCGGCCTGAACTCAAGAAAAAGGATTCTCGACGAGCACGCCCGCGATGCTTTGGCCTGCCTGCAAGTCCTCGGAAAGGATTCGTGAAGCGCCGGCCTTGGCCGCCGCAACCATGATCAAGGCATCCCAGAAGTTGACCCGGTCTTGCTCCTCGATCTCGGAGGCTCGCACTACGTCAGCACCGTCGATGGTTTCGACAATCCACAGCGTGTAGTTCCGGATAATCTCGCGCGCCGCAGCCTTCGGCAGCGGCTTCGGGATCTTTCGCGTGACATTGACGTAGAATTCCTGCAGCACCTGCGTGCTGAGGATGCCGTTTCGCTTCTGCCAGAGTTGACGCAGTAGATCCGCGGCTTTCTCATGCCGGGTTCCGGCATCCGCATCATGAGCGTAGATGAGGATGTTCGAATCTACAAAGACCCTATCGTTCATGAAGTTCGTCCCTGCTCACCCGAATCTCGCCACCAAGATGAAAACCTTTGTCCAGGAGTGCAAGCGCCGCGCGCGCGGCCGCCTCGTATGCTTCGTCCTCCCCGACGATTCGCACCAACTCCTCCGCGACGAGACCGCTGATTGATGTTCCCCTTTTCGCAGCCAGTATTTTTGCCTTGCGGATGATATCGCGATCAAGGTGCAGGGTAAGGTTTTGCCCTTCAGACATAGTACTAACCCCCAAAATGTCGCGTAAATTACGTGAATCACGCACAACACGTATACCACAAAGGGCTGCTCTATCCTACTGGCATTGTTTTCCCGCAGGCCCGATCAAGCATTCCGATTTAAACGGAGCAAATGGGGCTCTCATGCCGCAGGCCGCATCCGGAATCAGATGCCGAACCTGCAATCCTGCTTCTTCGGGGAATAGCCTGCAATTCCGGTTGAATCTATAATGCGTTGCTGGCAGGAAATCGTGGTCTGGATTTTACACCCGAACGTGTGGACGCTTTTCAACCAAGCGCGAGGTGAGACTGTGGAAACTAAAGCCTATCAAGTAGCTGGAGTGGATCGGCGAAGACTGCGATCCGGATCGATTCGATATCCAGGAGATCAATCGCGCATTTCACAGCCGGTGGGCTCCCCCAAAGCCGCGCGCCTGACAGGCGCGCGAACCTACGGCGCCACGCTCTGGAGCCAGGACGCCGACTTCGAGGGATTGGAGGGGGTTCGCTGCGTGCGGGCGCCCTGACACCAGATACTTTTGCGGCACAGACCGAGACTTTGCTCTGCCCCCATGTCAGCATCGGCCAATCCGGGGCGCGCCACTGATGCCCCCGCAGATCCCCACCCGTAATTTTTTCTCAAACTTTTCGTCGCAGGTTTACGTCTGTAGCAATCGGAATTCGAAGGAGAGGCAGAGAAAGGACATGCATCATAGTGATTACCGGTTCATTAAGTCTGATCCTGCTGTACCTGGCATCATTCCACATACACCCAGAAGCCGCGCCGGCGGGAAACACCCCTCCGACGATTGAAGCCATTTCCCTCAACGGTCACGGCCCCATCCATCTGGACGGAATAATTTCAGAGCCCGTCTGGCAGAACGCGAAGGTCATGCAAGGATTCCTTCAATGGGAGCCGAACGATGGTGCACCGGCAAGCTATAAAACAGAGGCACGGTTCGCTTATGATGGTGCGTCCCTGTATGTGGCCGTCCAGGCATTCGATCCCGAGCCGTCGAAAATCGTCGGCCATATGACGCGCCGCGATGCCCACTCCCCGTCGGATTGGATCAGCATCATGGTGGACTCCTACCACGATCACCGCACCGCTTATGAATTCGCGGTGAACCCCGCAGGTGTCAAGAGGGACAGGTACTACTTCAACGACGGCCACGGGGAGGATTCAAGCTGGGATGCCGTCTGGGATGCAGCGGTGGTCAGGAACACCGAGGGCTGGGCGGCCGAGTTCCGCATTCCTTTCTCCCAGCTGCGCTTCAAATCCAAAGGCAATACTGATTTTGGCATCGCAATTGTGAGAAATATAGCGCGCCTCAACGAGACCTCCTGCTGGCCACATCTCTCCAAAAGCGCCAGCGGCATCGTGTCGTCGTTCGGCGATATCAAGGGCCTCGAATTGACGCGCCCCCGGAACGCCTCGAGGCCATTCCCTATTCGATCGGCCGCATCAAGACCAGCCCGGAGAGCGCCGGCAATCCCTTCGTCAAGGGCAGGGACGCCGAAGCATCCGCCGGACTGGACTTCAAGTATGCGCTCACCCCCGGGCTCACCCTCACCGGAACCCTCAACCCCGATTTCGGCCAGGTCGAAGCGGATCCTGCCGTCCTCAACCTGAGCGCCTTCGAAACTTTCTTTGCCGAGCGCCGGCCGTTTTTCGTGGAAGGTTCCGGAGTATTCCGGTTCGACATCGATTGCAGCGACGGCGAGTGCACCGGCCTGTTCTATTCCCGCCGCATTGGCCGGCGCCCGCAGATCCCGGCCGGCGCGCCCGCGGGAGGATTCTCATTCACCCCGCCGCAGACAACCATCCTGGGCGCCGCCAAGATTACCGGCCGCGTCGGAGGCTTCTCGGTGGGCGCGCTCAATGCGCTGACCGCCGCCGAGCACGCGTCGATTGCCGAGAACTCCTCCAGATACGAGGTCATGGCCGAACCCTCCACGCACTACTCGGTCGGGCGCGCCCGGCGTGAATTCGCCAACCAGTCCTCCATCGGCTTCATGATCACGGCCACCAACCGGAGGCTGGCCGAGCCCGTTCGCATTCTGCCGGAACAGGCCTACACCGGGGGCATCGACTGGGATTGGCGGCTCGGCAAACGGTACAGCGTCAGCGGATACTGGGCGGGCAGTACAATCCGCGGCGACGCCGAAGCCATCGACCGGCTCCAGCGCAGCAACACCCACAGCTTCCAGCGTCCGGACGCCGGGCACATCGACTATGATCCTTTTGCCACTTCCCTGAACGGCCACAGCCTCGCCCTATCGATGAGCAGGATCGGAGGCGAGAAGCTGCGCTTCAGCTCCAATGTCTCCTTCAAGAGCCCCGGCTTCGACATCAACGATCTCGGCTACATGCGCCGCGCCGACGAGAAGACGGTCTCGAACTGGCTGCAGTGGCGGCGGGACAAGCCATCGAAGCACCTGCGCAGCTTCCGGATCAACTTCAACCAGTGGGCGGGGTGGAATTTCGACGGCGACCGGATGTCCAGCGGCGGGAACATCAACGCCCACGCACACTTCCAAAACAACTGGAGAACGGGCGCAGGCGTCAACATAAACGCCCGCGGTTTCAGCGACCGGCTGACACGGGGCGGTCCGGGCGGCCTGCGCAACGGCAACTTCAGCTTCTGGCACTATGTCCACACGGACGACCGGAAGAAGGCTTACGGCCGCTGGATGTTTTTCCTGCAGAATGACCGCCAGGGGACGCAGGTGGTGGAAGTCACTCCCAGCATCACCTTCCGGCCGGCGCCGGCGGTGTCGCTGGGGCTGGGCGCGCGCTACTTCCGCAACCACGACGACACGCAGTGGCTGCAGAACCTTTCCGGCAGCAAGGGATCCCGCTACGTATTCGGCCGCCTGGAACAGAACACGCTCTCGATGACCTTCCGGGTGAACTACACCATAACCCCGACTCTGTCGCTCCAGGTCTATGCCGAGCCCTTCGTTTCGGCCGGCGACTACGCGAACTTCAAGGAGCTGGTCAACGGGCGCGCTGAAAACTACCCCGACCGGTACGCATCCGTCTCCTACGACAGGAATCCCGATTTTCGCTTCCTCTCCTTCCGCACCACCAACGTCCTGCGCTGGGAGTACCGGCCCGGCTCGACGCTCTTCGTGGTCTGGCAGCAGGGCCGGGAGGACTACATCGAAGGGTTGGGGGATTTCCGTTTCGGTCGTGACTTCGGAGGAGTCTTCAGCGCTCCCGCCCACAACGTTCTGTTGGTCAAGCTTGCGTACTGGCTCAATTTCTAGCCGGAGGGGTTCCCGCGAGGCAAATCCGGATTTGTGGTTGTTATCTGAGGTTCCGCTGCAGATGGGCGACACGCTGCTGGTGCAGGGAAAGCTCGAAAACCTGACCACTCTGCAGGATTTCCAGAGCCTCACGGTCGAGGAGGGAATGGCAGGGGCAATGCCCGAACTCGAATCGGAGGAGGTCGGAATGGTTGCCGCCATTCTCTCCCCGCAAACCACGCTGGTCGGCCAGACACTGAGCCAGCCGTGGCCGCTTTCGCCAATCGCTGTTGTCGGCCGGGAGTAAACGGAGCCCGGAGCGCCGGCGACGGGTTGCGTTACTTGACTGTGTCACCCGACCGCTCACTGGCGTTCGCCGCGGCCGCTTTCGCCAATCGCTGTTGTCGGCCGGGAGTAAACGGAGCCCGGAGCGCCGGCGACGGGTTCCAGAACCGATCCTTTGGCCAGACCTGATTCTGCACAGCCATGGCCTCAAAAGTGGAGTAAAATCCTGGAACAAGCACGATCCTGCCACGCTGATCTCGAGCCTGGCCCAGGCAGCGGACTAGGAGAAACCATGACACCAAAAACTCCGTCCGAGAAACCCAAGAGCGATAACGAAGCCGATGGGGATAGCCACGACGAGGAAGCGGTCCAAGACCAAGGCCCGACAGATGGCCCACATGTCTTGATCCAAAAGCCCTTTACCGCGGAGATGTTGGCCAGGGAGATTCGCGCTGTCCTTGGCCAAGCGACCAAAACAACAAAAGAAAAGGCTTTAGGCGATCAAGCTGATTCGGATTAATGGCCTGCCCATCTGGGTGAAGGTGACTCCCAAACGAATACGGCCTGCGCCGGGCACCGCAGCGGCAAGGACAATGGCGCTTGCATCGCACAGGTCAGCGAATCCTGCTGGAGAGCGACGCCTTCCCCGGCGTCATTGTCCGTCTCTGCTCGCGCTTGTCCGCCTTGGGTTGCCGCCGCCGCCACTTCCCCAACAGTGTCCTGATTTGGGCTTGTATTGAGCCGGGCTCTCTTGCAGAATGGGTGCCCTGAACCGGCGTGGGGAGAACACTATGGCTAGGATCATTCAAGGGCAACTCGACGCGAAAGGGAGCCGCTTCGCGATCGTCATCAGCAGATTCAACTCACTCATCAGCAACCGGCTGCTTAAAGGCGCGCTCGACGCCCTGGAACGGAACGGAGCCCAGCCCGACGACATCACCGTGGTCTGGGTGCCCGGCTCGTTCGAGATACCGCTGGCCGCAAAAAAACTCGCGGCCACGAAAAAGCACGATGCGGTGATCTGCCTCGGCGCGCTCATCCGCGGCGAGACACCTCACTTCGAATACATCGCCTCCGCCGTCACCAAGGCGCTCGCCGCGCTCAGCACCGAGGCCGGCATCCCGGTGGCCTACGGCATCCTGACCTGCAACGCAACCGAGCAGGCGATCGAGAGGGCGGGTCTGAAGGCCGGCAACAAGGGATTCGATGCGGCCATGTCCGCGATAGAAACCGTCCAGGTCCTCAAGCAGCTCTAGGCCGCAGGCGGGAGCTCGGGGCATCTCGATTCCGCAACCGGGGCAGAACCAAGCGAAATGGGCATAAGAAGAGTCGGGCGCGAGTGCGCGCTCCAGATGCTTTACGAACACGAGGTGGGCAGGGTGGACCCGGAGGAGGTCCTCCGGACCTACTGGCAGATGAACCAGCACCCCGCGAAGGTGCGCGACTTCGCCGACCGCCTGTTCAAGGGGAGCATCGCCCGCAAAAGGGAGATCGACGCCAGAATTCAGCAGCACGCGCGCCACTGGCGGGTCAGCCGCATGGCCGCCGTCGACCGGAATATCCTGAGACTCGCCGTATTCGAACTGCTGGATGAAAGCACCACGCCGGGCACGGTGGTCATCAACGAGGCGCTGGAGATCGCCAAGAAGTTCTCCACCGTCGAATCGGCGCAGTTCGTGAACGGGATCCTGGACAGCATCATGAACGAACTGTCCGAAGAAGGGGAAAGCTAGGCATGGAGAGCGACACCAATCCTCTGGTTCAGCGGCGGCTGAAACTGCAGGAACTCAAGCGCCGGGGCCACGATCCCTACCCTCGCCGGTTCGATTATTCCGAAACCGTGACGGCGCTCCGCAGGGATTTCGACGGCAGCAGCGCCGACGAGCTCGAGCGAACGCAGCGGAATGTCCGCATCTGCGGCCGGGCCGTCTCGCTGCGCCCCCACGGCAAGGCCGGGTTCATGGACCTGGCCGACGGCGAGAGCCGGCTGCAGGTTTACATCCGGAAAGACAGGCTGGGAGAGGAGCAGTTCGAGCTGTTCCGGCTGTTCGACATCGGCGACATGGTCGGCGCCGAGGGGACGCTCTTCAGAACCCGGACCGGGGAGCTCACCGTGATGGCTTCCCGCATCGAGCACCTCGCCAAGAATCTGCTGCCGCTGCCCGAAAAGTGGCATGGCCTCGTCGATGTCGAGACGCGCTACCGTCAGCGTTACGTCGACCTGATCGCCAATCCCGAGGTGCGGGAGGTCTTCGTCAGGCGCAGCCTCATCATCCGCGCCATCCGGAGCTTTCTCGACGCCCGCGGCTACCTGGAGGTGGAAACACCAGTCCTGCACACCCTGGCTGGCGGCGCGCTGGCGCGCCCGTTCCGCACCCATCACAACACCCTGGACATGGAGCTCTACCTTCGGATCGCGCTCGAACTCCACCTGAAGCGCCTGATCGTCGGGGGGATTCCGCGCGTGTACGAACTGGGCAGGATATTCCGCAACGAGGGCATTTCCACCCAGCACAATCCCGAGTTCACCATGCTCGAATTCTACCAGGCCTACAGCGATTACCGGGATCTGATGGACCTGACCGAAGAGATGCTGACCGCGGTCGCGGAGTCGGTCACCGGCAGCCGCCAGGTTCCGTGGCAGGGCCACACGCTCGATTTCAACAGGTGGCAGCGCTACAGCCTGAGCGAGGCCATCCTCGCCTTTTGGCCGGGCCCTGCCCCCGCGCCCTCCAAGGCGGAACTCCGTTCCCCGGAAAAGATCAGAGGGATCGCCAGGGCGCTGGGGGCGCCGGTCGAGGCAGCCGACGGGCCCGGTAAAATCCTGTCCTCCGTGTTCGAACACGTTGCCGAACCGCACCTCATCCAGCCGACCTTAATCTACGATTACCCGGTCGAGGTGTCGCCCCTGTCCAAAACGCGTCCCGACGACTCCGGCACGGCGGAACGATTCGAGCTGTACATAGGGGGGATGGAAGTCGCCAATGCCTACTCGGAGCTGAACGACCCGGAGGAACAGCGCGCGCGGTTTGAGGAGCAGCTCCGGGCCAGGGGCCAGGGCGACGAGGAGGCCCACGTGATGGACGAGGACTACCTGCGGGCGCTCAGCTACGGCATGCCGCCGACGGCCGGCGAGGGGATCGGCATCGACCGGCTGGTGATGGTGCTGACCAATTCGCGCTCCATCCGCGACGTCATCCTGTTTCCGCTGCTGCGGCCGGAAGCCGGAGCCTGAACCAATGCGACGCCTCGAGCACACGATTGATATTTCTCTTGCCACGAATTACACAAATTATTTTCAGTTATTTCGTGAAATTCGTGGAATTCGTGGCTGCGCTTTTTTCTCGCCCCTTCATAAACCTGGCGGGTTGACATGAACTTCGAGTTCTTCATCGCGCTGCGCTACCTGAAGGCGAAGCGGAAGCAGACGATGGTGTCGGTCATCTCCTCGATCTCCGTCCTCGGGATCACGGCCGGCGTGATGGCGCTGGTGATCGCGCTGGCGCTATCCACCGGATTTCGCGAAGACATCCAGGAGAAGATCGTCGGGGCCACCTCCCACGTCAACCTGCTGCGCATCGACAACACTCCCATCCGCGGCTACGACGACCTCCTGGGGCAGCTGGAGGGACTCCCGCGCATCCGCGGCAGCGCGCCGGCAATCTTCAACCAGGTGTTCGTCAGCAGCGCCTCGCGCAACCAGGGGGCGGTGATGAAAGGGATCGATCCGGCAAGGGAGGAGCAGATCTCACAGTTTTTCTCCCACGTGGTGGAGGGAGACCCCGGCGCCCTTGCCCGCAGCCCCGAGCCCGATCCCAACCCCGAGCTCCCCCCACCGACCAGCAGCATCATCATCGGCCGGGAGATGGCCCGGGCTCTCGGCCTCAAGGTGGGGGATCCGCTGAGGGTGTTCTTTCCCATGGGCAAGCTCACCCCCTTCGGGATGACCGCCTCCGAAAAGACCTTTCGGGTGGCCGCGATCTTCGAGTCGGGCCTCTGGGATTACGACGCCAACTGGGTCTACACCGACATGAGGTCCGCAGCAAGGCTCTTTTCCTTCTCCCCGGACTCCGCTTCCGTCCTGCAGTTTCGCACCTCCGACCTGGAGGAGGCCGAAGCCATTGCGGAGGAGATCCGGGCGGCGGCAGGCCCCGGTTACAGCACCACCACCTGGATCGACCTCAACAAGCCGCTCTTCTCCGCGCTCAAGCTCGAAAAGCTGGCTCTGTTTCTCACGATCAGCCTCATCGTCTTCGTCGCATCGCTCAACATCGTGACGACCCTCATCATGATGGTCCTGGAGAAGCAGCGGGATATCGCCATTCTGACGGCCATGGGCGCGACGCAGAAGATCATCATGCGCGTCTTCATGCTGCAGGGGCTGATCATAGGGCTGGTGGGTACCGTCCTCGGCGCACTGCTCGGGTCGGCCGCCAGCTGGATTCTCAATGCCTACGAGGTGATCCGCCTGGAGGCGGAAGTCTACAGCATCCCCTATGTCCCGTTTCACCTGAAGCCGTGGGACGTGGTCATAGTGTCCGGCACGGCGCTCCTGATCAGCTTCCTGGCGACGATCTACCCCGCCCGCAGCGCCGCCCGGCTCGATCCCGTGGAGGTTCTGCGCCATGAATGAGATGCTGTCGGTCCGCGGAGTCTGCAAGGGGTTTCCATCCGGCGAACAGCGCCTGGAGATACTCGTGAATCTCGACCTGGAGCTGCCCCGAAGCGAGATGGCTGCCGTGACCGGGGTCTCGGGCTCGGGCAAGAGCACGCTTCTGCACTTGCTCGGCGGCATGGACAAACCCGACGGGGGATCCATCGTAATCCACGGCAGGGAGATCACCCGGATGCGCCCGAAGGAGCTCTCTGCCTTCAGGAATGAGACCATCGGATTCGTCTTCCAGTTTCACCACCTTCTACCCGAGTTCACCGCCCTGGAAAACGTCATGATGCCGCTCCTGCTCAGGGGCCGGTCGCGGGACTCCGCCTCCCCCGAGGCCGAAGAGCTGCTCGCGGAGGTAGGACTGGCCGAGAGGACGCATCACCGGCCCGGCGAGCTTTCGGGGGGCGAGCAGCAACGCGTCGCGCTGGCCCGGGCGCTGGCAGGAAAGCCAAAGCTTCTGCTGGCAGACGAGCCGACCGGCAACCTGGATCCCCACACGAGCGAGGAGATCGGGCAGGTGCTGCTGGAGATGCACGCGCGCCATGGCCTGACCTCCATCATCGTAACCCACAACGAGAAGCTGGCCCGGATATGCACACGGAGCTACCGCCTGGCGGAAGGAAAGCTCGAGCCCTCCCGGTGGCAGGCGAACAACTTCGATCCGGGAACGGCTCGCGCCTGAATAAAGTCAACTGAAACTGTAAACAATTCAATATTAACTACTTATACGACACCTTGGGAGGGCGGCTGGGACCCGGCCCACGGGAAGGCCCCGGGAGTTCCGCATCGAGGAGGGAAAGCTGTTGGCGGACCGGCCCGGCAACTTTCTACCCTTTATCAAAACAACAGAGTCCTTTGCAGGAGTCGTGAACCTCCGTATAATGAAAATCAGGTTGCCTGGCAACGTGGACGGTTTTTATGTTTGAGAAATATACGGAAAAGGCCCGGCGCGTCATCTTTTTCGCGCGCTACGAGGCCAGCCAGTTCGGCAGTCCCCACATCGAAACCGAGCATCTTCTGCTGGGCCTGATCCGCGAAGACAAGAACCTCACCAACCGTTTCTTCCCCAAGGCCAACACCTCTATCGAAAGCATTCGCAAAGAGATAGAAGGACGCACGACGATCCGGGAGAGGGTTTCCACCTCTGTGGACCTCCCGTTTTCCGACGAATGCAAGCGCGTGCTGAACGCCGCGGCGGAGGAGTCGGAGCGGCTCTCGCACAAGCACATCGGGACCGAGCACATGCTCCTTGGCCTTCTCCGCGAGGAGAAATCGGTCGCGGCCGAGATCCTGCGGGAGAGGGGACTGCGAGCCTCGATCATCCGGGAGGAACTGAGCCGCGGCGCCCCCGAAAAGCAGCTGCAGGGCCGTGCCCGCGAACAGCTCAGCCTGTCGGAGTTCTCCCGGGACCTGACCGAGGCGGCCGCCAACGATGCGCTCGACCCGCTGATAGGGCGGGACAACGAGATCGAGCGGATGATCCAGATCCTCTGCCGGAGAACGAAGAACAATCCGGTGTTGATCGGCGAGCCGGGGGTGGGGAAAACCGCAATCGTGGAAGGGCTGGCCCAGAGAATCGTCAACGGCCGAGTTCCCCCGCAGCTGAGGGATAAGAGGATCCTGGCGCTGGACATATCGCTCATCGTCGCGGGCACGAAATACCGGGGACAGTTCGAGGAGCGGTTGAAGACGATCATGAAGGAGCTGGTCGAGAACCGCAACATGGTCGTGTTCGTGGACGAACTGCACACGCTCGTCGGCGCCGGCTCGGCCGAAGGTTCGCTGGACGCGGCCAATATCCTGAAGCCCGCCCTCTCGCGCGGCGAGATCCAGTGCATCGGTTCGACCACGCCGTACGAGTACCGGCGCTCGATCGAGAAGGACCGCTCGCTGGAGCGGCGCTTCCAGGCGATCAAGGTTGCGGCGCCCAACGAAGAGGAGAGCATCCGCATCCTCCGCGGGATCAAGGAAAAATACGAGAGCTTCCACCAGCTGCGCTACGCCGACGAAGCCCTGGAAGGGGCCGTGTACCTGTCCAACCGCTACATCCCGGACCGGTTTCTCCCGGACAAGGCGATCGACTTGATCGACGAGGCCGGCGCCCGTGTCAAGCTGCGGGCCAGCGCCCTGCCCGAGGAGATGATCAGCATCCAGAGACGCTTGAAGTTGATCGACGGGAGGATAGAAAGCGCGATCGCGGCCCACGAATTCGAGAAGGCGGCGAAATACCGGATGGAAGAGGACAGCGCCAAGGAACAGCTCCGGGTGATCCGGGAGCGCTGGAAGCTCAGCACCACCGTACCGCAGAGGGTCACGCGCGAGGACATAGAAGAGGTCATCTCCAAATGGACCGGGGTGCCGGTTTCCTCGATCCACGAAGAGGAGATGTCGAAGCTGCTGCGCATGGAGGAGGAGCTCCACAAGCGCATCGTCAGCCAGGACAAGGCCATCGCCGCGCTCAGCAAGGCGATCCGCCGGTCGCGGGCCGGCCTCAAGTCGCCCGCCAGACCGGTCGGCTCCTTCCTCTTCCTCGGGCCGACGGGCGTGGGCAAAACCGAAATGGCGAAGTCCCTGACGGCGTTCCTCTTCGGGACCGAATCGGCCCTCATACGGCTCGACATGTCGGAATACATGGAGAAGCACTCCGTTTCCAAGCTCATCGGCTCCCCCCCCGGCTATGTGGGCCACGAGGAAGGGGGGCAGCTGACCGAGAAGGTGAAGCGCAGCCCCTACTCCGTCCTCCTGCTCGACGAGATCGAAAAGGCCCATCCGGACGTCTTCAACATCCTGCTGCAGGTTTTCGAAGACGGACAGATGACCGACTCCCACGGGAATACGATCGACTTCAAGAACTGCATCATCATCATGACTTCCAACATCGGCGCGCGGTTCCTCGACAAGCGGGGCCACATGGGGTTCCACACCGGCGCAGAATCGGATGCCAAGAAGACCGGGGAGATGATCCACGGGGAGGTGAAGCGCGTCTTCAACCCCGAATTCCTGAACCGGCTCGACGAGGTCATCATCTTCGAATCCCTCAGCGACCAGGACCTGGAACGGATCGTGGCCCTGCTCATTTCCCAGGTGAACGAGGTGATGAAACAGAAGAGGATCAGCCTCTCCGTCTCCGCGGAGGTGCGCTCCTGGATCGTCAGGAAGACCTGCCGCGACCGTTCCTACGGAGCCCGGCCGCTCAGGCGCGCGATCCAGAAATACATCGAAGACCCCCTGGCCGAAGCCCTCATCAAGAACCAGTTCAAACCGAACACTGCGCTCGAGATCTACCTCGACGGCGAGAGCCTCTTCTACATGCCGATCGGCCGCGACATCGAAGAAGGCATGAAGCTGAACGTCTGAAATTAAAATGAAACCTCGGGATCGAGCCGAAGTCTATTCAACATGGACTTTTTCCGTCAATCCTTGGATCGGGGTCACGTCCCGGAGAAATCCAAATGCTGGATTTCGCACCGGCTTTTGTCTAACATATGCGTTTTGTCCGGATGAGCTTAACCCGGGAGGTTTGATGCGCAGACTGCTGAAGCCTGGAATCTTGTTTCTTGCGGGGTTCCTTCTGTCCGGTCACCTGGTTCTGGCTCAGCAGGCCCCCAAACCGGCGACCGTAGAGCGGATCGACATCCGCGGCAACCGGCGCATCCCCGAAGACACCATCCGCTTCTACATCCAGTCCCGCCCGGGCGACCCGTTCGACCCGGCCCGCCTCGAACTGGATCTGCGCGCCCTTTACAAGGCCAACTTCTTCGAAAACATAGAAATCTCCGAGCGGGACGGCGACACGGGAAAGATCGTGCTTTTCCAGCTGAAGGAGAAGCCCCTCATCCGGTCCATCGAGTACATCGGGGCCAAGTCCTTCACCGAATCCAACATCCTGGACCATTTCAAGGACCGGAAGGTAGGGCTCACGGTCGACAGCCAGTACGACCCCTCCAAGATCCGGGCGGCGGCGCGCGCCCTGAAAGACCTGCTGGACCAGAACGGCAAGCCCCTCGGGACCGTGCGCACCGAGCTGGAGCAGATCCCCCCGTCCAGCGTTCGGGTCCGCTTCATCATAGAGGAAGGCCCGAAGGTGCGGATCGGCGAAATCAAGTTCTCGGGCAACAGCGTCTTCAAGGAGAGCGAGCTGGAAGATGCCCTGAAGCTCACGAAGGAGCGCGGTCTGATCAGCATTTTCAAGGGCACCGACAAGTACCACAAGGGGAAGCTCGAAGCCGACATCGAGATGAACCTGAAGACCTACTTCAAAGAGCACGGCTACATGCAGGTCCAGGTCGGCGAGCCGCTCACCCGCATCTTCGAGGGGCCGCGCGGCATGCTCTACATGTTCCGCAAGACCAGGCAGCAGTTCCTGGTCGACATCCCCATCGGCGCGGGCGACCAGTTCCGCGTCGGTGAACTGAAGCTGGAGAACTGCGGCATCTTCAACTGCGAGGCGCTGGTCAAGGCATTCGGGCTGGAGCCGGGCGATGTCGTCAATTTCAAGAAGATCAAGGACGGGCTCGAGAACATCAAGAAGCTTTACGGCAACGTCGGCTATCTCGACTGGTCCTACCTGCCGGAGCAGACCTTCAACGAGGAAGAGAAGACGATGAATATCGCCTTCGAATTCCAGCCCAGCAAACAGTTCTTCGTCCGGCGGATCAACTTCCTCGGCAACACCAAGACCCGGGACAAGGTGATGCGGCGGGAGTTCATCCTGGAAGAGGGGAAGATGTTCAGCACGCAGGCGCTGGACGTCTCAATCCTGCGCCTGAACCAGCTCGGCTTCTTCGAAAAGATCGAGGAAAAGGATTACGAGGTGAAGCCCGAAGAGAAGACGGCGACGGTGGATGTCGACGTCAGGGTCAAGGAGAAGAGCCAGCAGTCCATCGGCCTGACCGGCGGCGTCAGCGGGATATCGGGGAGCTTCATCGGGGTGAATTACTCCACGAACAATTTCATGGGCCGCGGCGAGAGCCTCGAGATCAGCATCACCGGCGGAACCCGGACCACCGACTTCGTCGTCTCGTTCACCGAGCCCTACCTCCTGGACACCCGCTGGAGCATGGGGCTGTCCGTTTTCAACCAGCGCTACCGTTTCGACACCTACAGCGCGTTCGGCCTGGCCAGCCTCATCGGCGGAAAACCCGCGGAGCTGTTCACCCGCCGGACGACCGGGACCACGGTCACCGTCAGCCGGCCGCTGGGCTTCTCTTTCTGGCGCATCGGCGGCAGCTACTCCTACCAGAACATCAGCGTCGGGCGCATCGCCCCGGGATTCGAGGCGTTTGCCCTGGGACAGCTCGTGGGCTTCATCCCCGGCGGAGACGCCAACGCCGCCCGTAGCGGGATCATCCGCAGCGAATTCACGCCGACGGTGTCCTACAACTCCACCAACCACTACTTCAACCCGACCCGCGGATCGAGCTTGACATTCTCGATGGCGATCGCCGGCGGCCCGCTGGGGGGCGATTTCAAGATGGTCCGCCCGGTGGTCGAGTACCGTAAGTTCTTCGCCGACCGGTGGCTCAGCAAGCGGCGGAACACCTTCGGTTTCCGCTTCCTGGGCGAGTACGTCCAGTCCTACGGGAACTCCACGGTCCCGTTCTTCGACAGGTTCTTCATCGGGGGCGAGACGACCATCCGCGGCTTCGACATCCGCTCGATCAGCCCGCTCGCGATTTCCTCCACCCCCATCTTCGACTCGCAGGGCCTCCCGATTATCGACCTGAATTCCGGCCTCGCGCGCATCGACCGCAACATCACCCCCATCGGCGGGGACACCATGCTGGTCTTCAACGCCGAATACCGCATCCCGATCGCCGGCCCCCTGTCCATGTCCGCCTTCTACGACGTCGGGCTTTCGCGGGTCTCCCGCCCGCAGGGCCTGGGGAGCTTCGGCACCAGTTCGATCGACCTGATCCGCTCGACCAACAACGTCGTGCGCGGATCCACGGGCCTGGAGATCCAGTTCCTTCTGCCGGTGGTCAGCGCGCCGTTCCGGCTCATCTTTGCCTACAACCCGCAGATCTTCGACGACGTCATCTACGTCGGGACCATACCTATCCCGGCCAGGGAGCCGCGCCGGGAAATCAAGTTTTCAATCGGCCGCAGCTTCTGACCGAATGGCCGCCGCACTCGCCAGGCGCCGGGCACTTGACCACGGATAATTATTTGGCACCAAAGCCTGCCGGCAGCGTAAATATCCTGTTGGAAAAAACGTCAAAAAGCCCGCCGGGATGCCAAATCCTTTTTGCCTGAACGGGCTGTTTGTAGTAGATTTTATCGTTTGTGGCCCTGCCATCATCAGGTCTGACCTCCGACCTTTTGGACCAGACCGATTGCATCGGCACTGGTATTCGCAAAACAAAAAGGAGAACAGATTCAATGAATCGAAGAACAATCGTAAGCCTTGTTTTTGCAGCACTATACCTCCCGACGCTCGGCATGGCGCAGACGGAGGCCGCTGTGCCGGCGCCCCTGGGCGCCGTGAAGGTTGCGTGGCTGAACTTGGAGCAGGCCATTTTCAACTGTGACGAGGGCAGGGCCAAGTTCGCCGAGGTGCAGAAATTCGTCGAGTCGAAAAACCAGGAACTGCAGGGCTCCCAGAAGGAACTGGAAACGCTGAAGAACCAGCTGCAGGTCCAGGGCGCCAAGCTGACCGATGAAGCCCGCGCCGACCTGGAGAACGAGATCGAACTGAAGGAGGTCCTGCTCCAGCGCTTCCAGGAGGACACGCAGCGAGAGATCGACAACCGCCGCGTTCGCGTCACCAACGAGATCGGGCGCAAAATGATGCCCATCATCGAAAAGATCGCGAAAGAGAAGACGCTGGATGCCGTGGTTTACCTCAATCCCTCGCGCGACGGCTACGTGAACCCGAACCTGGTCATCACCGAAGAGGTCATCAAGGCCTACAACCTGGCGCACCCTCCGGCCGCGGCAAAGCCCGCGGCCAAGCCCTGAGCCACCAGCTTTAACGGGGGAGGGCCGCGCAACATGCGGCCCTCCCAATCCTGGAGTTTTGCACCCGCAACATCCGGTTGACCCATGAAACCGATGCCTGCAACGCTCAACATCCGAGAGATCCTTGAAGTGATGCCGCACCGGTATCCCTTCCTGCTGGTCGACAGAATCGTGGAAACCGACGGTTCCGAGCGGATGGTGGGGCTGAAAAACGTCACGTTCAACGAGCCGTTCTTCCAGGGGCACTTCCCGGAGCACCCCGTGATGCCCGGGGTCCTGATCGTGGAGGCTCTGGCCCAGGTCGGGGTCATCCTGCTGTTCAGCGGGGACGCGGAGCGCAGTTCGAACCTCGTGTATTTCACCGGCATCGACCATTGCCGCTTCCGCAATCCGGTGACCCCCGGCGACCAGCTGCGGCTGGAGGTCACGGTCCTCAAAAAGCGCGGCAGGTACTACCGGATGAAGGGGGAGGCTTTCGTAGAGGGGCAGCTCGCGGCTGAGGCGGAGCTGTCATGCACGGTCGTGAGCCGCGCCTCGGAACCTGTGCCCGAGATGTAGAGGTAACCGCATCTTCTCCACCCGCCGCCGGCGACGGCCCGGCGGACTATCCGAGCATCGCTCGCAGAGAGTTCTGGAAATGCCCATTCATCCCACAGCCATCATCGACAGCTCGGCGGAAATAGACGGGCGAGCGACCATCGGGCCCTACTGCATCATCGGCCCCGAAGTAACCATCGGAGCCGGCTCCGTTTTGGAAGCCCATGTGCATGTCGGCGGATGGACATCCATCGGCCGGGACTGCCGCTTTTACAACCACGGCTCCGTCGGGAGCGACCCGCAAGACCTCAAATACAAAGGCGAGAAGACCCTCCTGACAATCGGGAATCACAACGTCTTCAGGGAATTCGTGACCCTCAACCGCGGCACCACCGGCGGCGGCGGGCTCAGCTCGATCGGGGATGGCAACCTGTTCATGGCCTACAGCCACCTCGCCCACGACTCCCACGTCGGCAACCATGTGATCATGGCCAATGCGGCCACGCTGGCCGGCCACGTGACCGTCGCAGATCACGCAACCGTGGGCGCCTTTTCCGCCGTGCACCAGTTCTGCCGCGTCGGGCCGCACGCCTTCATCGGCGGCTTCTCCGTCATCACCCGCGACGCGCTTCCATACATTAAGACCGTGGGGGACAGGAACAGCGCCAAGATTTACGGCATCAACTCGGTCGGCCTGCAGCGCAAGGGTATTCCGGCGGAATCGATCGAGGAGCTGAAGAAGATCTATCGGATCCTCTTCCGCACGGGCCGCAACACGGGCGAGGCCATTCTCGAGGCGCGGCAGAGCCAGTGGACCGCGCAGGAATCAGCCGTGCTCCTGGAGTTCATGGAGTCCTCGGAGCGGGGCTTTATCCGCTGACGGGGCGGCCGGGCATTCCGATGAACGAACCGCAGGAAAAATTCGGGCTCATCGCGGGGAATGGCCGCTTCCCCTTCATGGTACTCGAGTCCGCCCGGGCGCGGCGCATCGACATGGTGGTGGCAGCCATCAAGGAAGAGACCTTTCCCGAAATCGACTCCTGCGGATACCCCGTTCATTGGCTCGGCCTGGGCCAGCTGGGCAAACTGATCCGCGTCTTCAAGGAGGCCGGCGTCACGAAGGCACTCATGGCCGGACAGGTCAAGCACGTGCAGATCTTCGGCTCCTCCCTGCCGGATCTGAAGATGATCCGCATGCTGGCAGGCCTGGAGCGGAAGAACACCGATTCGCTCATCGGCGGCGTCGCCCGCGTGCTGGAGCAGGAGGGGATCACGCTCATCGATTCGACCGGGTTCCTCAAGCCGCACATGGCGCCCGAAGGCAGGCTCACCCGCCGCGGGCTCAACGGCCGGGAAGCCGCCGACCTCGAGTTCGGCCGCCCTATCGCGCACCGGATCGCGCTGATGGACATCGGCCAGACCATCGTGGTCCGGGACAGGGCCGTGGTCGCCGTGGAGGCGATGGAGGGAACGGACGAAACTATCCGCAGGGCCGGACGCCTGGTGAACCGGAAGGACCTCACCGTCATCAAGGTAAGCAAGCCGAACCAGGACATGCGGTTCGACGTCCCCGTCGTGGGACCCGCCACCGTGGAGCAGATGATCGAAGCCGGTGCCACGGCCCTCGTGATGGACGCCGCCCGGACGCTCGTCCTGGAGCGGGACAAGCTCGTCGAACTCGCCGACCGCAACGGCATAGCGCTCGTCGGCCTCGCGCCGATGGGAACCGGCGGCGGGACAGACAGGGAATGACCATGGATAAAGTCAGAGTCGGAGTCGTCGGTGTCGGGTCCCTGGGCCGGCATCATGCCCGGGTTTACGCCTCGCTGCCGGACGCCGAACTCATCGCGGTGGCCGACGCCAATCCCGAACGCGCCGCTGAAATCGCCCACCCCTACGCCGCCCAAGCCTTCGGCGATTACCGTCGGCTGTTTGGCAAGGTTGACGCGGTGAGCATCGCCACCCCTACAATCCTGCACGGCGAAATCGGGGAGCATTTTCTCAGGGAGGGAGTTCACGTCCTCGTGGAGAAACCGATCGCGGCGACGACGGAGGAGGCCGACCGGCTGATCGCCGCGGCGAAGGCGGCCGGAAAGGTGCTGCAGGTGGGGCACCTCGAACGCTTCAATCCCGCGGTGCAAGCCGTTCGCGAGATTGTCCGGCGGCCGCGGTTCATCGAGGCCCACCGCATGGGTTTGTTTTCGCCCCGCAGCCTGGACATCGATGTGATTCTCGACCTCATGATCCACGACCTGGACATCCTGTCGCTGATCGTGCCCTCGGAACCGGTCTCGATCCAGGCGGTCGGAATCGCCATCCTGACAAGGCGCATCGATATCGCCAACGCCAGGATCCAGTTCGAGGACGGCTGCGTCGCCAACATCACCGCCAGCCGCATCTCCATGGAGAAGATCCGAAAACTCAGGCTTTTCCACGCACAGGAGTACGTCTCGCTGGATTACACACGGCAGGACGTGATGGTCTTCGGCCTCAAGGGAAAGGTGGGCACGGAAGGAACGCAGATCGAAAGCCGCAAAATCCTGCCGCTGAAAAAGGAGCCCCTGGAGACCGAACTCCAGTCGTTCCTGACGGCCTGCCGGGGGCGCGGGCCGGTGGAATGCACCGGTCTGGACGGGCGCAGGAGCCTGGGCATGGCCCTGCGTGTGCTCGAGCAGGCGGAGCAGGCGCAAGCGCTTGAAATTGACAGGGGTTAAGCGACTTTCTTATACTTAGACCGGGGCTTCGTGTAACTATGTTTGACTTTGCCATTTCCCGGCAGAAGTGGCGGCCGCCAAGCCGCCGCCTGATGAAATCAGGGGTTGTAAGCATCATCAGCCACCTGCTGGTGTTCGTGGTGCTCAACGAAAACCCGCACGTGCTGTTGCCCGGGCTGCGACCCTGGGTCCGGCCGGCCCCTTCCCTCAAGGGAGCGCTGCCCGACAAGGAATGGCGGACCGTCACCTTCGTAGAGCGCCCGGGAAGCATGCGCATGCCCTCCGCCGAAGTTCTCCGCGAACTCATCTACGACTGGAACCGCGATCCCGGCAAGGGGAGCGGAAGGCCTCCCATACCGATCCGCTGGGGTGACGAAACCGTTGCCGCCGCGGTGCAATTTCCCGAACCCGTTCCCAGAGTGCTGTCGCCCGAGGGATCCCCTCTACCCGTGCCCGAGGTGGCGGCGGCCAAACCGCCCAACACGGCCGACCCGGAGCGCGGCGGGAGCCCCGAGGGCAAGCAGGTCACCGTGTATCTCCCGCCCCCGAGCGGGACGCCAACGCCGGCGAAGATACCCGAGACGATCCCGGCAAGCGAACCGACAAAAGTGGCTGCCGAGCGCATGACGGCGCCGGCGACCGAGCCAAGACAGGAGGCCAGGGTTTTCCAGGACAGGCAGGCGGCCATGCGTACCGAGGGGAGCGGGCTGTTCGACACCAAGGGCTTCCCGCTGGGGGACTACGCCACCATCATCATCGAAAAGGTGAAGGGAAACTGGCTGATCCCCTCCAACCTGCGCAATTCCCAAGGCAGGACGACGATCGTCTTCTTCATCCGGAAGGACGGCACTTTCGTGAACGCCCAGATCGTCTCCCCTTCCGGCAGCAGTTCGCTCGACATTGCCGCCCTGAGCGCGATCATCGGGTCGAATCCCTTTCCTCCACTGCCGGAAGGATTTCCGGGAGACCGGGTGGGGGCCAAATTTGTCTTTGCCTACAACGAACGACCCTGAAACTGGCGACAAGAAACGACGGCAGTTGACACGGGATCTTAGCAGGGGAATCGGCTGACATCGTGCGCCATTCGCTGACAGGGGGGTCCGCCCGGAACCGGACCTGGATCTTCAATATAGTTCTGCTTCTGTCCGCGATGGCCCTGGCGGCCTGCGGTCGCAAGGTCCAGGTTCCACCCCCCGTGTCCGCTTCGCCCCCCGCTGCGCCGGGGCCTGCTTCTCCGGTTCCCCAACCGCCGGACCCGGCACCCGTAGTCATAGCGGTGCCCGCGCCGGCGCCGCCGGTTACTCCCGGCCAGCCGCCTGCGCCGGCGCCCGCCGTCGTCTCGCGGACGCTGCTTCCCGGACCGCCCATCCGGATCGGTCTGAGAACATCGGCGGCCGAGGTTCGCATCACCTCCCCGGGGGAGTACTTCATCCAGGAAAAGGCGCCGGAAGCCGCCCGGAGAGCCATCCAGGGGGAGATCCACGTCCGGATCGAAAGCCGGACTGCCGCCGTTGCGGAAATCTACCGCGTCCAGGTCGCCTCGCTCTCCAGGCCCGATGCCGCCGAAACGCTGAGCCGCGATCTTTCGCGGCGGTTTTCACAGCCCGGGAATGTCCGGAGCGTGCCGGAAACCGGGATGCACCAGGTACGGCTTGGAGAATTCCGCGCCCGGGACGATGCGAGAGCCTTTGCTTCCGGCCCGCTCGCCGATGCCGGCTACCGGGATGCGTTCGTGGTCCAGGATACGGTGGAGAGGACGGGAGGCTCCACGATCACCCTGAGAGGCCCCGACCAGCTGCTGATGGTCAGCAGCAGCGGCTTTTTCGTCTTTCCCTCCTTCGCCACAGAATTCCTCCGCCTGGACGGCAAGCCTTACCGCGGCCTTTTCGACCTGGCGCTCAACAGGAGCGGGCGCCTCACGCTGGTAAACCAGCTCGGCATGGAGGAGTATCTTCTCGGGGTGGTTCCCGCCGAGATCAGCCCCACAACCTACCCGGAGCCGGCGGCGCTTGCGGCCCAGGCGGTGGCGGCCCGGACCTACGCGCTGAAAAACCGGGGACGATTCCGGTCTGAGGGATTCGACCTGACAGACGACGAAAGAACCCAGGTTTATGGCGGCGTCGCCGCGGAGAAGGAGGCCACCAACGAAGCCGTCCGCAGCACCTACGGCGTGGCGGTTTACCACCAGGGCAACCTCATCGAGGCCATGTACTCCTCCACCTGCGGCGGCAGGACCGAGGATTTTTCACTCGTCTACGGCAGCGCGCCCGTCCCCTACCTAGTCAGCGTCATCTGCGCCGTCGAAAGCGAGACGGCGGACGGCGCCCAGGCCAATCTCCGGGGCGCGCCGGGCCTCGGGCGCATCGTCTTCGCCGACGGAGGCCGCGTCGTCAACCGGGAACTGGAATTGGCACAGGCGCTGGGATTGGCCGGCCCTTCCGACCTGCAGGCTTCCAGCCTCGAAGGCACGCCCGATCCGAACGAGATCAGGGCCTGGTTGCGAAAGGCCCAGGCGCTGGGCAAGCGGCCCGGAACTGTTCCGCAGGCAGGCTACAACACCGGCACGCGGGCCGGGTTCATCCGCTTCGCGGCCGAGGGATTCTTCGGGGCGCGGGAGATCGGGTTGCGCATCTCGCCCGCCGATGCCGCCTACTACCTCGCCAACCTGCGCGACGGCAGCGCCGTGGCCGAGGGGGAGCGGACTGCGCTAGCCTACGTCATGCAGCAGGGCGCCTGGCATGCCTATCCCGACAATACGATCCGCCCCTCGGAGCCCATCACGCGCGCCGACGCTCTCACCCTGCTGGTGCGCTGGGTGGAGGCCGCGCGGCCCGATCTGCTGAGCAGGGCCGTCCTGGTCTCGGCCGCCGCGGGCCAGCCGGCCGGCAGCGCCCCCGGCATCACGGTGAAGCAGGGCAGCCGGACCGAGTCGTTTGTTCTCGCCGATAGCCTCAGCCTTTTCAGGCTGGCGGAAGCGAGAAGCACTCCTGTCGAGGCTTTGAAAGTCATCGGCAATGAACGCCTGAGCTTTCTCCTGGACGACGACCGCAGGATCCGGTTCCTCGAAGTCCAGCTCAACCCGACAGGAGCGGCCAGCGACCGATACTCCCCGGTCGCCACCTGGAGCACAACCATCCCGCGCCAGGCTGCGGGCGAGAAGCTGCGGCCGCTTGCAGGAAGCATCGGAGACCTGCTCGACCTTCAGCCGGAAACCTTTGGCAACTCCGGCAGGGTAGTGCAGATCCGCGCCCTGGGCACCCGCGGGTCCTTGGTGCTGAACGGATATCGGGTGAGGGGCGCTCTCGGCCTGAGAGACACGCTTTTCACGATCAAGCGGACACTACAGGCCGACGGCAGGGTGGACAGCTTTACCTTCGACGGCCGCGGCTTCGGCCACGGCATCGGGTTGTGCCAGGTCGGCGCGTTCGGCATGGCGCGGGCCGGCCGGACCTACGAGGAGATCCTGAAGGCCTACTACACGGGCGTGGAGCTGGCGAAAGCCTACCAGTGACGCGCCGCGGTCACGATGGACAGAAGACGCTCGCAAATCCTGGGCATCCTCACCCTCGCCGCCCTTCTTCTGGCTGTTGCCTGCATCCGCTATTTCTTCCGCACCGGGTGAATCCCATTGCCCCATAACGACTACCCCGCCATCGCCGTCGTCGGACCGACCGCATCCGGCAAGACCGGCCTGGCCCTGGCCCTGGCACGCCGGTTTCACGGCGAGATCCTCAGCTGCGATGCCCTCCAGGTCTACCGTGGAATGGATATTGGCACCGCCAAGGCATCCGCGGCCGAGCGCGCAGCCGTCCGGCACCACCTGCTCGATATAAGGGATCCGGACCAGGACTTTTCGGCGGGGGATTTCATGGAGCTGGGCCGTGCAGCGCTCCGCGACATGCGCGCACGAAAGGTGACTCCGCTGGTCGTCGGCGGAACCGGCTTCTACCTCCGGGCGCTGATCGAGGGCCTGTTCGAGGGTCCTGGACGATCGGAGGAGACAAGGGCGCGAATACGCCGGATCCTGGAGCGCAAAGGGGGCCGGGAGAGAATCCGGGCGGCACTGGAGAGGGCGGATCCGGCAGCCGCGGCCCAGATCCAGCCTGCGGACATGGACCGGACGATCCGCGCGCTGGAGGTGTGGTGGGTCAGCGGGCGGCCCATGAGCTGGTGGCAGCAGCAGCCACGAGACCGGCTGGAGGGCTGCCGCTGGCTCAAGCTGGGCATCTCATGGCCGAGAGAGCAGCTCTACGCGCGCATCGACCGGAGGGTGGACGGGATGATGCGCGCCGGATTTGCGGACGAAGTGCGCCGGCTGCGCGAGCGCTACCCGGCCGGCCTGCACGCATTCAAGGCCATCGGTTACCGACAGATACTGGCCTGCCTGGAAGGGGATGTTTCGCCGGAGGCTGCGGTCGAGGAGGCCAAGCGGGAAAGCCGCCGTTACGCCAAGAGGCAGCTCACCTGGTTCCGGTCGGACAGCGAGATCATCTGGCTGGAAGGCCCGGCAGGCGCAGACCAGATTTTTAATGAAGCCTCGGCCAGAAGCGAGAGTTTTCTTGCGGGCGCCGTCACGAAAAGATCGTAGATCTCCGCTATGCAGCGGTAGTTGTCTTCTTGCAGCGAGCTGTAGCAGATTCCCAAGGCACGGGCAGATTCGGCGAGGCGATGATCGGCCGTCCACAGGGAAACGCCGGAAAGGATAGACGAGCCAAGCAGGTGGACAGCCACGTAACCCAAGCCCTTGCCCATCACCTGCCTGCTCTCGCTGAACGCCAATACCTCTTCATGTTCCGCAACTTCTGTCGACGGCAGCGCATGCGACAACGATAGGAGGAATCCGGCTGCGCCCATCCCTGCGTGAGGATTCGTCCCGAGGATGCCTTTCAAGACCAACGACCAGCTGCAATTTCGAGGTTATGGCGCCTGTCCCGAGTGGCGCTTAAATAAGGAATCGAGGACCCTGAAAGGGTCCAACAGGAAAG
>JBBIMP010000030.1:0-67990 GCA_037444305.1 Acidobacteriota bacterium | reverse complement strand
TGTAAAGGCTATGTAAAAAATAAATGCTTGGTTATCAAGCCATTGCGGCGCCAGCCTTCCCATTAACTGAGTTCTGAACCTTGTACCGGCCCAATGCTACGGAATGGGAACCGGACCTGATGATCAGGAGACCGAAACTGTGAAATGTACTGTGTGTTATGCAGAACTGAGGGCGACGAGAACGGATCTGCCGTTCAAGATCGGAGACACGAGAATCGTCATCATGAAGGGCCTTCCCATACTGCAATGTGGAAACTGTCCGCAGTATCTGATCGAGGATGGAGTGCTTGGGCGGGTCGATGAACTCCTGGATCGAGTCGATACCGGAACCGAGCTGGAGATTATCCGTTACGCTGCCTGAGGAGTCCGGAGCGTACGCGTCGAACTTCGCGCTCGAGCCGCCGGCCGCACGCTTTGGCCCGGGGCTGCCCTCGTGGCCCCGGCATCTGGCCGTGGTTCAGGTTGGCCGCGGCTCAGCGCGCGAGTTCGACTGAAATTTGGATGCTACGAGTAGAGTCCTGGGGGGGGAGCTATATCGCTGATCCATCGAGGGGAGCATGACCACGAAACAGCGGGTTCGGGCAGCCCTGGAACGCTTGCCCGACGACTGCAGCCTTGACGATGTCCTATACCACTTGTACGTATTGCGGGCAATCGAGCAAGGGCGTGCTGATGTCAAGGCGGGGCGGACGCTCGCCCACGAGCAGGTCGAGCGAGAGTTGCGCGAGAAATGGGTTCTGGGCGCCGGCAGGCAATCTGGTCGGACCAGGCGCGTGCGGCGCTTGACGAGGCGGTCGCCTATGTCTCACAGGATTCCCAGTTCGCAGCCATCCGACTTCTTGAAGCGGCGCTCGACGCGGGTGCCAGCCTTGCCCAGCTTGCCGAGCGAGGTCGGATCGTTCCGGAGCTGGGCTCGCCGAAAGTTCGAGAATTGTTCGTCCTCAGGGACCGCCTGATGTACGAGGTCACCGAGCACCAGGCCCACGTGCTTGCTTAAATCCTATAGTCCAGGGGCATGCACCGCCTCCCCAGGGATGATTGAACGCAGCCGGGGCTTTATGGCATCAAGGAGCACAAGATCGACCTTGCAGTCAAAAAGCTGCTCGAGGAATAACTTGAGGTCCATGTAAGAATCGAAGGACTTTCTCTCGAAATCGACCACGAAGTCCAGATCGCTGCCGGGCTTGGCTTGCCCTCGAATAACGGAACCGAATAGAGCCAGACTGCGCACTCCGAATCCGCGGATAGTAGCGCTGTTTTGCTCAAGTATTTTCAGTATTTCTTCGCGGCTTCGGCTCATGATGCTCCTCGCATCTCAAGTCGGTGAAATCCAGCGAAGTGCCAAACTATAGCATTGTTAATCGGCCTAAACGAATCATCTTTGCGGCCCCGCGTCTTTGCGTTGAGATTGCTCCGTGGACGGCAGCCGGCGCCTAATGCCGAGATGCCGCGAATTTCACAGCAAGCCCCGTGTAAATTTCCAAACCCGGAAAAGGCCTTGCGTGCGCTCTGGGCAGCATCATTGGAAATGCCCGGCCATGTCGCCAAACTACGCTGATGGAGGTCAATGTGAAAGCTCCGCGTCCGCCTCTGTGGAATGCAATTGTGCGCATTCCTGAATCGCCATGTTATGTCAATCTTGACATATAGCCGCATCCGATGAATGCTATGGACAAGCCGCTCGTCTGGCTGCACGTGGAGGTAAAGACGCCGCCCTTCTCCGCGGAAGCACGGCTCGAGGCCGGATTCCTGCTGCGGCGACTGCAGGAGGGCGAACGACTTGAAATGCCGCACTCAAGGCCGATGCCCGGCATCGGGCCGCGTTGCCACGAACTGAAGATCGCGGACATCAACGCGACCTGGAGGATTGTGTATCGCATCGATTCTGACGCGGTGGTTATCGTGGAGGTCTTCAAGAAGAAGTCGGCCGCCACTCCGCAGTCGGTTATCGACATATCTCGAAAGCGCTTGCGGGAGTATGACGATGCGTGAGGAGAAACAGAAACGCCTGAAGGCCAAAGGGTGGAAAGTAGGAAACACCCGTGAGTTCCTCGGCCTTTCCCCGGATGAAGAGGCATACGTCGAGATGAGGCTCCGGCTTGCCGGCGGACTAAGGAAGAGGCGTCTGCATCGACGCATGACGCAGACGGATCTGGCCAAAATTTTGGACTCAAGCCAGTCGCGCGTCGCGAAGATGGAATCGGGGGATCCGGCGGTTTCGCTGGACCTTCTGATCAGATCCTTGCTCGCCCTGGGCGCTTCGCGAAAGGAACTGGCCCGGATCATCTCCGGCCCTGATTCAATTCCGGCAAGCTGACGCCCGGCATTATCACCCCACAAAGCGCGGAACCGGTAAAACAGGAATCCACTGCCTCCGTAACCGAGTGTCGGATGGATCCATCCGGGTTATTCAGTCTGCCACTGAGGATTTAGGCAATGCAGAATTCCCCGGCAAAGCTGTGGATTTGTGCGACAGCGAATCACCTTTCGTCCGGCCTGACGATGCTCATTGTCCTGAGTAAAACTACTCATCGTTATGAGTAAACTGCAACATAATGCTCGGCCAACTCCAGGATGCAGGCAACACGGTCACTCTTGCTCACTACCTGGAACTGCTGGCCGCGGCAGGCATGTTGTTGGGACTTCCGAAATACTCAGGTCAGGCAGTGCGCAGCCGCGGATCGAGTCCGAAAATGCAGGTGCTTAACACCGCGCTCATGTCGGCGCTGTCCGGCATGTCGCTGGCAGAGGCCCGCGCGGATCGGGAGTTTTGGGGGCGGCTGGTGGAGTCGGCCGTGGGCGCTCATCTGGCCAATGCCGAGGCGGCAGAGCCCATCTGCAGGGGCGGAACATCGTGTGTCGCCCTGTCAGGGCTCCTGTGTTTAAAACCGTCGTTGTTCTGTGTTTAAAACCGTCGTTGTTCTGTGTTTAAAACCGTCGTTGTTCCCAGGGCTCACGCCCTGGGCTTTCCTGTCGGACCCTTTCAGGATTCCTTGCCATGAGCTCCGCTTGTCTGAATGGCATTGTCTCCTCAGCCGGCACTGTTTTGCCGACAAGCCATATAGCAAATTGTCCCGTACGGAGAGCTATAGCTTCGCCAGGGCGGCGGCCATATTGTCGCAGGCCTTCGCGATGAGACTGCGCGACGTGCCGAGGTTCATCCGCATGTGGCCTGCTCCGCCCGTGCCGTAGGAAGATCCGGGGCTCAGGTGAACCCCGGCGTTTTCAACGAACCAGCGCTCGAGGATCATCTCGGGGGTGACGGCCGGCAGCGAGGCGTCCCGCATCTTCGTCTCTTTGGCCGCCTGCTCCTTCGCGCCGATCTTTTCGACCACCTCGCCGACATCCAGCCATGCAAGATACGTCGCCTGGGCCTTGGTGTATTTGACGAGCGGCATCCTGTCTCTCGTATAGGCCGCGACGTAGTCGTGGTTTCCTTCGAGGTAGGGCAGCAGTTGATCCAGCCACGCCTCCCCTTCGTTGTAGGCGGCCTCGTTGGCCACCACGCCCAGCGTATTGACGTTTGCCTGGTGGTTGGCTTTTACCCTTTTGAGATAGTCCGGGTTGGTGGAGAAAAAGTAGGCGCTCTTCATGGCCGAGAGACTGAAGGTCTTGCTTATGGCATTGAAGGTGAGGCTGTTGTTGACGATGTCCTTGTCCGGGAGGCACGCAAACGGCGTGAACTTCTGCCCCTTCATGACCAGATCGCAATGAATCTCGTCGGCCAGAACGACAATGCGGCGCTCAAGGCACAGTCTGCCGAGTCTCGTCAATTCCTCTTTCGACCAGCAGTTTCCAGTGGGATTCTCCGGATTGCACAGTATCAGCGCATGGGTGTCGGCAGAGATGCGCGAAGCCAAATCGTCGAAATCGATCGAGTAGCGGCCGTTTACGAGCTTCATGGGACTGTCTGCCGGCAGCGTGAAGCTCGCGCGTAGGTCTGAATAAAAACCGCTGTAGGCGGGGGTCAGCAGCAGGACCCTGCTTCCCGGGGGCGAGAATGTCTTCAGCGCGGCAATCAATGCCGGGTGAACGCCATCGGACAGCACGATCGTGTTGGGATCTATCTCGAGGTTGCGGCGCCGCTTGTTCCAGGAGACGATGGCCTCGACGTACGATTTCGTCGCGTTCAAATAGCCCCAGTTTTCGTGCCGGCAGCGCTCCTCCAGGGCTCTGCCGATGCAAGGCGCCGCTTTGAAATCCAAGTCCGCGATGCCCATGCCTACTTCGATCTTGTCCCGACCGAACCGCTCGATCTGTCGGTCCCACTTGACGGAGTTCGTGCCGACACGGTCGTAGGGGGTGTCGAAATCGAACACGGCGTTTGCCGGACGGGGAGCTACGGAGGGCGGCGCGGCGGCCCTGGCGACGCCGTGCCCGACAGAGCTTGAGAGCGCCGCCACCCCGGCGCATTTCAGGAATGCCCTGCGATTGAATCCGTCGTTATGCGCCATGTGTTTATCCTCCCTCGTATCCGGCGGCGCGGGCAGGCAGGGCGCCCCGGCACGGAGAATCATTCGTGGTGTTTTGTGGCGGGCTCATTATATACAGTCAACCGTCCTGAGAATAGCGAAACCGGGCCGCCACCGGGGGTATGGCTATGGCGGGCGCCGACAGGACCGCTGATGCAGGCGGCGATCTGGCAGGTATTTGGGGGATTCGGGTCGCATGCTTCCCGCGCCGGGCTGCACCGGGAAATCGTCGCGGAATCTTCGGACGGTATCAGCGTGCCGCCTCGCGGGCGATTCCCTGCAGCATTCCGCGGAAGATCAGCTCGTGCATTGGCCGGATGACGTACCAGTAGGCAAGGCCCAGCAAACCATCCGGATCGAATAGGGCCGTCTGCGTGATCCGGGAGCCCTGGCCCTCCGCATCCACTTCGAATTCCAGCCAGGCCCGGCCGGGGAGCTTCATTTCAGCCCGCAGAAGCAGGCGGCTGTCAGGCTCGAAGGCCTCGACGCGCCAGCAGTCCAGGGCATCGCCGACCCGCAGGTTTTCCGGATCCCGCCGGCCGCGGCGCATGCCGACGCCGCCCACCAGAAGATCCAGCCATCCCCGCACGCGCCAGAGAAAGTTGCCGAAATACCATCCCGTCCGGCCGCCGATGCGGCGGATCGGGCGGAACGACCGGGAGGGGGGCGCCTCGATGCGAACCGAGCGCACGTCTACGAGACGGTTGCCGAAGCGGACGCCGCCCCATTGCCGTGCGATTCCCGAGGAGGATTGGGCATCGGACCAGCGCGTCAGCGCGAACTCCCGGTCCTCGTTGTTCAGCGCCCGTTCGATTGCCTCCCTGACGCCCATCGGGCGGATGGCGAACTTCCTTGCCGCTTTGTCGTCCCTCACCACGGTCGGGTGGCGGATGCTGTCGATCAGCTTGCGCCCCACGCGGGCATACAGCGGCGTGACCAGCCCGAGCCAGAGGCTGGACAGGCGCGGGGTGAGCACCGGCACGGGAATCATCAGGCGACGGAGCGACCGGCAACGGGCATACTCGCGCATGAGGCCGCCGTAGGACATGATCTCGGGCCCGCCGATTTCATAGATCGTGTGGCCTTCGGGCTGCGTGCTCAGGGCCGCCAGCAGGTAGGCTTTGACGTCTTCGATTCCGATCGGCTGTGCCGGAACGCGCACCCACCGGGGTGTCACCATGACCGGGAGGCGCTCCGCCAGCGAGCGTATCATCTCGAAGGAAAGGCTGCCCGACCCGATGATGACCGAAGCCCGGAATTCGATGACGGGCACGCCGGAGGCGGACAGCACCCTGCCGACGTTATGGCGGCTGCGCAGGTGCGGGGACAAATCGCCGTCCGGCCTGCCCAGGCCGCCCAGATAGACGATCTTTTTCACTCCGGCCGCCTTCGCCACCGCGGCGAAGTTTTCCGCGGCTGTCTGCTCGGCCTGCTCAAAGTCCCCGGCTAATCCCAGAGAATGGACGAGATAGAAGGCGGTGTCGACCCCTGCCATGGGCGCGGCCAGCGACGGGGCATCCATGACGTCGCCCGTGACCACTTCCGTGGCGGGCGCCACGTGGCCGTTGAGGCGGTCGGGATCGCGGACCAGGCAGCGGACGCCCATGGAGCGCTCCTCGAGCTTGCGCAGAAGGCGTCCCCCCACGTATCCCGTGGCGCCCGTGAGCAGAATCATCCGGCAATCATCCCTGTAAATGCCGCCGAATCCCGGTAGAATCGCCGGATGAAAAGCCCAAGCGTTATGGGTGTGTATTTCGCAGTATGTGCTTGAATTGCCAAATCCTCCAGCACTCCCAGCCGGAGCGCTCAGTCGTGCCGCCGGGTCACCGCAAGATGAACGAAGCGTGCAATCTGTGCCGGGCGAAGGTAAAGTGTAATACATTGACGCCTGCTTGACTATTATCGGTCCTGTCGTGCGCGAGCGCACGGGAGGCCGGAATCACGAATCACCTTTGCGGCAAGGATTGAAGGGAGGATGCAGGTGGTCGGCAGTCCGGCGGTTGTGTGGACGCGGGAGGACCTGAGGCTGGATGACAACCCGGCCTTTGCGGCGGCTGTTGCCGCCGCGGGGCCGGTTGTGCCGGTCTTCGTCTGGTCCCCCGAGGAGGAAGGGAACTGGCCGCCCGGCGCCGCCTCGCGTTGGTGGCTGCACCATTCGCTTGCGGCCTTCGCCTCACGCCTGAAAGGGGTCGAGTCGAGGCTCATCCTGCGTTCCGGCGACAGTATCCGGGAGCTGGAAGCCATAGTCAGAGCGACGCGAGCCGGGTCGGTTCATTGGAACCGGCGGATGGAACCCGCGGCAAGAGCGCGTGAAGCAAGGGTGGCCTCCGCGCTCCGGGATCTGGGCGTGGAGGTTCGCCCGCATGCGGAAAACCTGTTGTTCCACCCGGAAGATATCCGGACCGGCAGCGGCGGCCCTTACAAGGTCTTCACCCCTTTCTGGCGGTCGTGCATGTCGGGACCGGGTCCTCGCCCGCCCGCTCCGCCACCCGTTCGAATCCTCTCGCCGCAGTCCTGGCCGGTCTCGCTGCCGTTGAACGGTCTTGCGCTGAAACCTGAAATCGACTGGGCGGCTGGTCTCCGTGCTGCGTGGAAGCCGGGGGAGCAGGGCGCCGCGGCGCAGCTGAGGGAATTCCTCGACGGACCCATGGCGGTCTATCCCGAGGAGCGGAATCGGCCCGACAGGCGGGGAAGCTCGCGGCTTTCGCCGCACCTGCACTTCGGCGAGATCAGCGTCCGGCGGATCTGGCACGAGATTTCGGAGGCCCTCCGCGGTGATCCGGGGAAGGTTCTCAAGCAGGCCGCGCGCGTGTATCTGCGCGAGCTCGGGTGGCGGGAATTCGCCCATCACCTGCTCTACCATTTTCCGGACATGGCGGAAAGGCCGCTCAGGCCGGAATTCGATGATTTTCCGTGGGCAAGAAATCCCCGAGGGCTTCGGGCCTGGCAGCGCGGCCTCACGGGATACCCGATCGTGGATGCCGGCATGCGGGAGCTATGGGGCTGTGGCTGGATGCACAACCGCGTACGGATGATTGCCGCATCCTTCCTGGTGAAGGACCTGCTTCTGCCGTGGCGGGAAGGCGCCCGCTGGTTCTGGGATACCCTGGTGGACGCCGATCTGGCCGGCAATACCCTGGGGTGGCAGTGGACGGCAGGCTGCGGCGCCGATGCCGCGCCGTTTTTCCGCATATTCAATCCCGTGCTGCAGGGGGAGAAGTTCGATCCTCTAGGGGATTATGTCCGCGCGTGGGTTCCGGAGCTTTCCGGACTCCCCGCACGCTGGATCCACAGGCCCTGGGAGGCGCCGCAACAGGTTCTCGCCGAGGCAGGCATAAAATTCGGCCGGGATTATCCCCTGCCGGTCGTGGACCACTCCGAGGCGCGCGCGCGCGCCCTCGCAGCGCTCGGAGAGCTGAAACGGCGGCCGCCGTAGAGCCTCCCGGATCCCTTTCGCAGCCCCGGAGGAAGCCGCGAGGAACCGCGAATCACAGGATGCCGCGGTCAGGGAGACCGTTCCTGCTGCCACGGCCGTACGGAAGACGGATCGCCCCCGTTCTCCAGGTAGTCCCGGATGAACAGCGCGCCTTCCACCTTGCGGCCCAGGCTGAGTGAAGTGCGTGTCAGCGCGAGATAGACCTCGATGGGGAGCGCCGCCCTCATGTCGAGCATGCTCCGGTAGACCTGGAAAGCCTCGGCCGTGCGGGAAGCCGCCTCGTAAACCCTGCCCAGATTCAGGAACAGCTCGGCATCACCGGGATATCGCCGCAGCAGGCTGACGAGGGTATCGGCAGCGGCATCCGTATAGCCTCCGGCCACCAGAGCCCGCGCAAGGGTCGTGCCGATCTCCCTGTCGCCCGGGGCAAGCGCGAACCCCTTCTGCAGACGTTCAATGGCGGCCTCTGCGTTGTTCTCCTTCAGGTATGCCGCGCCCAGGTTGTACCAGAGGCCGGCCTCATCGGGAAACCTGGCCGTGAGTTTTTCCAGGCTCTGGATCACGATCGGAGTATTGCCGGCGGCCAGCCCTTCGGCTGCAAGCTTCAGGACGGCGCCCCAGTCTTCTTCCTCGGTACCGGTTTCCGATGCCGCCTGCGCCGCGCCTCGTGTGATGGCATAGTAGCCCTTCCGCGCATGCAGGCGCACCGACCGCTCGGAGGTAGTCACGCGTATCTGATGGAACCTCCCGTCCGCCGGCTGGGTGGACAGGTATCCCAGGTAGAAGATCCGGCCGGTCGTGCGCGCAGCGACGGCGGCGGATCCGGCAAGGTCGTTGGTGGAGTGAAAAAAGCGCCCGCCGGTTTTCTCCGCCATGCGAGTCAACGAGGATTTTTGCTCGAGCGACAATCCGTCATTGTGCTGCAGGAGCAGGGAGGTGAGATGGGGATTGCGCACCAGGTATCCGGCGCCTGACTCGATCGAATAAGGCTGAGAGAGGGTCAGCCCCGCGGCATCGATGGAGAACACACGGATTCCGTTTCTCCTGGCCTCCAGCAGCACGTGCTCCAGCCGCCCGGAAAGCTCGCCGAAACCGAGGACCACTCCCGAGGAGACAAAAATCACCGTCTTGGGATAGCCGGCGGGATCGGCGGCTGCGGCGTTGACGACCACGCGCAAGCCGTCGCAGACGCGGTTGACGAGGGAGGAGTTCAGGGCTATGAGCTGCCGGCTGGTGTTGACGACCTCCCGTTCGATTGCTTCGGGCGACATCACCTCCTGGCCGTCCACCTGCCCGAGTTCGTTGAAGTGCTGCACTCCCAGGCTGTAGGCCAGGCGCAATTCCGCCAGGTGCTGTGCGTCCATGTTTCCCCGGTCGATCAGGTAGGCTTCGTGAATGTTCATGATCTTTTCGTGCAGCAGCGGGGCGGATCCGGCCGGCAGCGAGGCGCGCCGTATCCTGTTCAGCAGGGCATCGACATCCGAAGCCGGCAGCACATCGGCGTCCGCATCGCTCGTCAGATGCAGCGAAACGGGCCGGAATGGGGTGAATTGCTCCCGGACGATCCGCTCTGCGGCGCGCTTGATTTCGAGAAAGGTCTGCGCCGCGGAGGACAGGTTGTCCAGCACCAGGTAGACGCGCCCGAGCACGAGATCGCGCGGCTCGCTCGCCGCCGGCGCGAGCGCTGCTTCGTCGTCCGCCTTTCGCAGCCTGCGGATGGCGGTATCCCGCATCTGGGCCACACCGCCTGCCTCGAGCTCGGGATCAAAAAAGGCTATTTCGCGCCGCGTGTTGTTCTCGTAGATGCGGAAATCCTTCGCGGTGAGCTTCGGTATTTCCCTTCCGGCCAGGGACTCGACCAGGACCGGGACCTCCACAAACCGCGTTTCGACTTTGAACAGAGGCTTGCCGGAAGGCCTCGTTTCCTTTTCCGCCGAGGCGAGGGCGCTCCGGATGCGCGCCGCGTCTATCTGCCTGTCCGGGATCGCAGGGTTGAGGATCTCGGCCGCCGCGGCCTCGGCGGATTGCGCCACGCGTGCGGCGTCGGGGCCGGTCAGCGCCGGAATGGCCGCCGGTTTTCCCGGACCCGGTTCGATGGCGTCCCTGAACGACGGGCCTGCGCCTCCGGTCCTGGCGTAAAATCCCCGCCTCGTGTGTACCCGGTATCTGGGATTGGCTGCCTGGATCGAGACATCGTGCCAGCGGCCGTCGTGGGGAACGGTCGTGTAGTAGTTCAGCACGTAGGCGGACCGCAATTCTTCTCCGACTTCCTCGAAGGCGGTGCGGAGTTCCCCCGGTTCCTTGACGTAGTAGGTCCGGCCGCCGTTGATCTCTGCAATCTGGAGCAGGATCCTCCGCAGGTCGTCGCTCCGCAGGCCTGCGCCCGCGCCGATCGTATAGATGGGAAAACCGTACCTCGCTGCGGCCGATTGCACGAGATCCAGCGACGCGCTCAGGCCGGTGTCCTGGCCGTCCGAAAAGGCGACGATCGCCTTGCGTCCCTCCTTGTCGGCGAGGAGCTTCATGGCGTACAGCAGCGCATCGTACAGCTTGGTGGCCCCTCTCGCCTGGGTGCTGCGGATGGCCTGCACCAGCGGCTGCCGGTCATTGGTCAGCTGCGAAATGTGATGGATGTCCACGTTGAAGGGGACAAGCGTCACCCTGTCGGCGGGCCTGAGGGTTTGCAAGAAATATACCGCCGCCTCCTGAACCACGGGCAGAGATTCGCGCATGCTTCCGCTCGTATCCAGCAGAAGCGCGATCTGCAGCGGCACCTCGCCAGCGTCGAGGCGGTGCACTTCCCGGGGGATTCCATCCTCCTTGAGCGAGAAGGCGGACTTGTCGAGGCCCGTGACCCGGCGCGGGCCCTCGGTTACGGTCAGGTAGAACTGCACCAAATGGGACCGGATGTTATAGGTCCACGGCGCGGTTTCCCGCGCCTGTTGCCCCTGTGCGCCGGCAGCGCCAACCGCTGCGAACATAAAGAGCAAGACGATCTTCAACCTCATGGCATTTCCTTCCCGTCCCGGATATTCTCGCCGAGGGGAACCAGCAATCCCTTGTCGAGCAGTTCCTCGATCCACGCGAGCATGTGTCCTGTGCCCAGATACGCAATCTGGTCGAGGACCAGCATCCAGTTGTCGGGTCCGACGGCCCCTGGATCCGGCCGCAGGTCCCGAAGCGCGCTCTCGCCCAACAGTTCGACCAGGGGAGCCGGGATGGCACGCGCATGGGCCAGTTCCGCCACGCGGAATTTCAGGTCGCAGATCCGCTCCGAGAGCAGGCCTTCCTGGGCTCCCGCCGCGAGCCGTTCGTAGGAGATCAGAGCGGTGAGCGCGACCTGGTTCAGCCCCGCGCGTTTCCTCAGAAGGATGCCGTACTGGTCGATCTCCGCGCGGAACGCCCGGTCTTCCTCGGATCCGGGAGTGGGCTGCAGCTCGAGCAGGCGGCTCGCAATGGGGCAGCCAGGGTCCTCGAATTCCTTCGTTGCGGCATAATCGCGGCCGAGCAGGAACAACTCCGAAGGCGAAAGCAGTGCCAATGCTCCATCCAGATTCCGAATCCCGAGGAAATCCAGTATCGCCGTTCGCCTCCCGGGCGATACCTGGAGGGTCAACCGATGTTCTGTCCAGGACCGCAACCCTGCCTCCAGGATGGAAAGGGCGAGGGCCTTCCGTCCCAATCGCATGGTCAGGGCCACATACTCCTGCGCCCGCTCGCTGCGCAATCCCGGCACAACGGCGCGCATGCCGGCCAGCATCGTCGGCAGCATCGTCCCACTGGCTTTCGTGCCGTATCCGGTAACCGCCTGGGCGGTTTCCAGCCGGGCAAGCTCGTAACCCAATCCGGAGAGCGAGCCCGCGATGAAGGAGCCGAGCTTCTCGTCTGCGCGCAGTTCCGCCGCGGGCCACTCGGTGCCTCCAGGGGTGCCATCCCGCCCGAATGAGTGCTTGCGAACGAAGAGCGGATCGAACGCCAGCGCGTCGTTTTCGGGGGAGGAACTGAAGGCGTAGACATAGGCCAGGAGGGTTACGCCCAGCTCAATGTGCAGTTCTTCGGCCGTCTGCTTCACCAGCCTCTCGCGTTCTCTGGCCGGGAGAGTTCTGCCCGGCTGGACCGCTTCCGTCCACATGAATCGCAGATGGGCAACAGCCGCCGCCGGAATGGACTCCGCCGCCTTTTTCTTGCCAGGAGAAAACTCCGGGACCTGCAGCAAACCGATAGCGTCCGTGACCGGTCCGATAGCCTGGCGTTCCCCCCCGGCCTGCCGCAGCGTCGAAAGTTCGCGATAGATCCTCAGGAGAATGTCGAGCGGGGTGTGGTGCTGCTGCAGCAGCACCTGTTTTATCCTGGCTGCCCGGTGGACCGCCAGATCGGCCTCGAACATTCTCCCGTCGTGCGGGACACGGTGTTTTCCCTTTGGCCCGCTCAGTGCGGAAAGAAGTGTCTCCCCGGATTTGATTTCTTCGCCCTGAACCGCCGCCAAGGCCGGAAGCAGCCGCGTCGAGAGATAATCCGCCACGCGGAAAGCGAAGACCGCCTCCTCGTCTGCCGGCAATTGGTCGAGCAGGTCGGCGAGCAGCCGCCTGCCTTCCTGCGGCGACAGCGTTCCCTGGCGGCAGAACGCGCCGAGCAGGACGAAAAGGGCCTGGCTTGTGCGGGCGCGGTTGACCAACTCGTCCTTTTGGCGCAGCCCGGCAAGCCGCCGGAAGTATTCCAGATAGTGGAAGGCAAGCTCGGAATCGGGTGCCAGGTCCCACACAAGGTCCAGGAGCCCCGCGGCGGCCGATAAATCCGGCACGCGGCGGTCGGCGAAAAGGCCCGGATACTCCCGGCGGATTTGCCTCAGAAATTCAAGGGCTTCCGCAACCGGAAACGAAGTCGGTCGCGACAGGGTGGCCGCGCTGCCCAGCAGCGCCGCGAACTCACGGGGTTCCAGGCGCAGCACCTGCGAATCGGCTTTGCCGCCGGAGGGAATCTCCCAGGATGAAAGCAGCTGTTGGGCGGCCTTCGGATCCACGCCGATGTAGAGGCCCTGCCCGTCGGCCTCGACGAGTGCTGCCAGCCGGGTGGCGTTTTGCCACACGCGTTCGGAGGTCCGATCATCCAGCTTCGGCAGATTCGCGGAGATTGCGCGGTAGAACTCCTCGAGCATGGCCGGCGTCGAGGTCAGAAAATCCCGTGCAGCCTCCGGCATCGCGCCCAGCAGCGCATACAGCGCCACGGTCCTTCCCTGATCGCGGTGCAGGAGCAGACGCATCAGGTCGTCGGGAGCCCTCGGCTCCGGGGAGGCGAGAAGGCGGAGCCAGGCCCGGTCATCCCCAGGAAAAGAGAGCCGGCCTGCGTGGACATCGAGGAACTTGGCAAACAGCCGCAACATTTCCGCCTGGCGCAGCAGTTCGCCGGGAGCGGAGGAAGACACGATCTGCGCCCGCGCTTCCTCCGAGCACTCGGCCAGCGTGACGTACAGCTGCATGGCGACGGGATCCTTGACGAACTGCCCGAGCAGGTCCCGCGGCGGAAGATCCGGTTTGTCCAGTATCTTTCCGGTCCAGGCCGCGGCGCCGGCGTGGAGGAAGAGGTCCTCGTCCGCGATGGTGAAGCGCACTTCGCGGATGGCGGGATCAAGGAGATTCACGCCCAGGTTGCGCAGGAGCCGCTGCCTGTCCGAGTGCTTTCTACCCTGCTTCAGGGTCAATTCCACCTGCGTATGACCGGTCTTCTGCATGCGCAGCCGGTGGCTCACCCCGAAGAAGGCGAGGATGCGTTTTGTCGGTTCAAGTTCCGGTTTCGAGCCGACGAGGGGAAACGAGAAGCTCACGGGCGCACCCGTAGCGACCGGTATCAAGCCTCGTTTTTCGAGGAACCGGACGAGTGCGCCATACTCGCGGAGGTAGCCCAGCAGATCCCCGCGGAGAGAGGCGTCGTGGCTTTTGTGCCCGGCCAGCGGCATGCTTTCTAGGATGAAGTGGAACAGCCGCTCAGCGGCTTGCGGTCCGTGCAACTGGTCGGGATTCAAGCCGGCGGTGCGGGCAAGCAACGCGGTTCCGCCCGGAATGATCAGCCCGCCGGCCGGGATGCCCGCCGGGACAGCCTGCGAATTGCTGTCAGCTTGCCGGCGGCTCTCCCCGTCATCTCCGGTCGGTTGCTGGTCGGCGTTCCTGTCGCCGCTCCCGAGAAGCAGGCCCAGGTAGGCCAGGTGCCGCTCGTAACGTGCGGAGAGCGAGCCGGAATCCTCGGGATCGGCGACTTGCAGCATTGCGCGGTAGTCCAGAAGCGCCTGTCCATGCTCGCCCCGCCGCTCCCTGATCGCGGCTGCCTGCCGGTACAATTCGGCCCGGCCGGTGCCGCTCAGAGCTGCGCCGGCTTCGAGCACGGTGGCTGCGGGGCCGAGGTTGCCGAGGCGGACCTCGAGTCCGGCGAGTGTCTCGTAGACCCTTGGGGAGGCGGGATACGCGGCCTGGGCCTCGAGCAGGGTCTGCCTGGCTTCGTTAAAGCGGTCGGCTCCAATCTCGGCTTCCACGAAGGCAGAGAGTATGTCGTGCCGATGGGGCGCCGTTTCCCATGCTGACCTGAGGGATTTCAACGCCTGATCCGTTCTGCCTGCAGCCAACTCGACCCTGCCGGCCTGAAAAAACGCGTCCGGCTGCCCCGGAGCCGCCTGCAGCGCGCGTGCGGCCCAGGCGGAGGCGGTCTCGAGATCGTGCCTGGCCAGGGCAGCTTCCGACAGGCCGGTCAGCGCATGAAGGTTTTCCGGATCCTGGCCGATGACCGAATTGAAGAGTTTTTCCGCCAGCACGCGCTCGCCGACGGACCACAGAATCCTGCCGTATTCCCCCTGCAAACGGATTTCCGCGGGCACTGCGCGCAGCAATTCCTCGTAGAGCGCACGGGCTTCGGCCTGCCGGTCCAAAGAAACCAGCAGGCGCGCGCGGGCCAGGAGGATAGCGCGGCCGGAAGCCTGGCCGTCGTCGCGCATGGCCTGCAGGGTCTGCAGGGCTTCGCGGCTCCGGCCCAGTTTCTCGCCGACCTCGGCGAAGAGCGCCACCGCGCCGGCGGTGGGCGGCGAAAAGCGGATGGCTTGCGCGAGGAAAGCCGCGGCACCGTCTGTATCCTTCAGCAGGAAGGCGAGGCGGCCGGCCTGGAAATGGGTGTCGCCGTTCCAGGGGTCCTCGGCGAGCGAACTCTCGATGAAGCGGAGCGCGACCGTGAGGTTGTTGTCCGCCTCGGCCTCGCGGCTCCGTCTTCTCCAGTCCAGCGCCTGGCGGATGCGGAAGTAATCCGGGGGCGGCTCCCGGCCAAAGCCGCGCCAGAGCGACGGCATGCTGCGGAGTTGCAGCGCCGGTCCGCCGCCGGAAGCGGATTCCACCGTCATCGGCAGGCGGCCGGCAGCAGCGCCCGCCCCGGCAGCAGTGAATTCGAGCCTGACGCCGTTTTGCCGGTTGCGGAATATGAGGTCTACCACGGCCGCGGGGGCCGCCGAGGAGTCGAACCACTCGCCCCCGGTGGCCGGCGCCAGACCGCTCCAAATGCCCTTGTCCGACATGAAACCGTAAACGGTAGATCCCTTTCGGAGGCAGATGTGCAGAAGGCGCCGCTCGAGCGCCCGAAAAACGTAATCCGCTTCTTCGTCCTCGATGAGTCGGTCGCGGGCGAGGAGGAGGCAGTCCAGATCGCCCTGTTCTTCCTGGGCCCTTTCGATCAGTCCGGCCACGATGTCGAAGAACCGCCCGGGGCCGATGCCGGTGAACTCGACCCGCTCCGGCACGTAGCTGCGGATCACGCTCTCGAGTTCCCGCCGGGCTTCGGCAGGATCGACCACCGGATCTCTGAGGATGCCGTCCAGGATGGCGATGCCGAAGCGGAGCGGCTGCCCCTGTGGCATTACCCGCTCGACATTGTCCAGCAGCGACGCGAGGCGTTCGCGCGCCGCCTCGCGCGCAAAAGATCCCGGGTCCACAATGACAAGCAGGGGGCGGCCGGGACGCAGTTTTGTGGCGGAGTGCAGTGCCGCACCTTCTCCGCCGACGAGAATCCGGTAGTCTCCCGGCGGTGCAACGGAACCCTCCGTCCGGAAAACGGACATGAACAGCGGATCCTGCGTCTGCGCGGCATATCCGGGGGCAGCCCCGCCCGGAGCGCAGAGAAGGCGGAGAAGGAGGACGAACGTGACTGCAGTGAAACCTCGATAGAGCGAGAGCACGGCCGCTGCCTCCCCGAACAATGCCCAAGCTTGTTGCGGTTTCTGAATAGAGATTGATTAATTTTATGTCACACGCGGATCAAGTCAAGTCGAACGCCTCGGGCCGCCAAGAGGAATTGCACGGAGAGACACTGAGCGGTACGGAGAGTCGCCGGGAAAGACACGCTGTCTTCCGCCCCTCGGGCATTTCTCGGTGACCTCCGCGCTTCTCCCCGGTGCACGGTGGAACCGTCTCTGTCTGCCCCGATCCCTGCTGTATCCCGCGGGACGCACAAGCGGTATGATGAATTCACGCGCCGGGCAAAAAAACCCTGCAAGGGTGCGCACCCGCCGCCGTCCTGTAGAGTGTAACGAACGCGGTGCCTTCGCGGTCTCCCCGGATGAAAGGGCATCACCGTTTCATGGAGGACTATCATGCATAAGCGAATCGTCTTGCTTTCCTTTCTCCTTTGGCTCCCGCAGGGCTTCGGTCTCGCCGAGTCCGAGCGGCTCCTGACGGCACAGGACTCCATCCCGCTGCCGGTGCGGAAAGTTGTGCTCTACAAAAACGGCATGGGCTACTTCGAACACCTGGGACCCGTCCGGGGCGCCCAGGCGGTGGAGATATCGTTGCCGCGCACGCAGCTGAACGACGTGCTGAAGTCGCTCACGGTGCTGGACCTGGGCAGGGGAATGGTCACGGGCGTCACCTACGACTCCAGCGCGCCGCTCGACAGGCGGCTGGCCGAACTGCCGATCGACCTGGATTCCGCGCAGGGCACAGTCGGACTGTTGAACCAGCTGCGGGGGGCGGCGGTGGAGATCAAGGCCCCGGGCGGCAGCGTGACCGGGAAGATCGTCGGAGCGGAGCTGCGCACGCGCAGCGCGGGCGCCGGCACCATCGTCCAGTATGTCCAGATCACCCTCCTTTCAAGCGGCGGGGAGCTTCGGTTGATCGACCTTGAATCGGCGGGTTCGCTGCGTTTCACCGAACCGGAGCTCGCCGCCGACATGGCCCGCTACATGGAGCTGCTCAACACGACGCACCGGCGCGACATCCGCAAGCTGCACATCCAGACGGCGGGCTCGGGCGAGCGGCAGCTATATGTCAGCTATACCTCCGAGGCGCCGGTGTGGAAGACCACATACCGTGTGGTGCTCGACCCGAAGCAGAAGCCGCTCCTGCAGGGCTGGGCGATCGTGGACAACACGACGCCCGTGGACTGGCTCGACGTGACCCTTTCGCTCGTGGCGGGAGCCCCGGTCAGCTTCATCCAGAACCTCTCCCAGCCGGTCTATGCGCGCCGCCCGGTGGTTCCGTTGCCGGAGGGCTTCCAGGTCAGCCCCCAGCTGCACGAAGGAACGATGGCGGCGCCGGGGGGGATGACGGCCATCAGCGGGTCGGTCTTTGACTCCCGGGGCGGGCCGCTTGCCGGGGCTGCGGTTGTCGTGATCGGTCCGGACGGGTCGCCCTTGCGCACGGTCACGACCGACGGCAACGGCGTCTACCTGGCCCAGGTGGCCGCAGGCAACTACCGCGTTAGCGCCAGCTACCCGGGACTGCGTGGGGCCGAATACCCGGGTATCGAGGTAACCCAGGGCCGGACAACGGCGCTGAACTTCAGTCTCCAGGGGGCGGAGATGGAGGCCATGGCTGACGACCGGTTGAGCCTGCCGAAGCGCCGGGCCGAGGGACCGGTTGCCGCCATAGCGCCGGCGGCGGCCCCCATGGAGGCTGCCATGGAAAGGGCCGGGGGGATCGGCGGCCTGATGCGCCAGGAGGCGCCTCCGGGGGCCGAGACGCAGGCACTCGGGGAGCAGTTCGAATATCGGCTGAAACAGCCGGTCACGATCCGCCGGAACGAGTCCGGCCTGCTGCCGATCCTTCATGCGGAAGTCGAGGGCGAGAAGGTATCTCTCTACAACGCCTCGGCGGGAGAGCGCAGGCCGCGCCTGGCGGTGTGGCTGCGCAATTCCAGCGGGCTGACGCTGGACAGCGGTTCGTTTACCGTGATCGACACCAATGCTTTTGCCGGCGAAGGGCTGGTCGACACCATCCAGCCGGGCGAGAGCCGCCTCCTGAGCTACGCGCTGGATCTCGGCCTCGAGGTTACCGGCGGAACGCAGAGCGAGCGGCAGCGGGTCGAACGGGTGGAAATCCACCGCGGCATCCTGAGGATGCACTCGAAGCTGACCGAAAAGCGGAGCTATGTGATCCGCAATAATGACGAGAAGGCCCGGGCGGTCATCCTGGAGCATCCTGTGCGCACCGGCTGGAAAATGGCGGATACGCCGCCTCCCGCCGAATCCTCGGCCAGCTACCACAGGTTCCGGGTGGAGGCAAAGGCCAAGGCGACGACCGAGTTCACGGTGCGCGAGGAAACCCCCCAGGAGACGACCTACATTATCAGCAACGTCACGCCGGAGCAGATTCAGCTCTGGGTGCGGGAGCGGTCCATCGATCCGGAAATCGAGAAGGCGCTTTCGGGGATCGTGGCCAGGAAGGCCGAGATCAACGCGTTCGCGCAGAAGATGGCCGAGCTGGACCGTGAGCAGAACGAGATCTTCCGCGACCAGGAGCGCGTGCGCGGCAACCTGGCCCGCCTGGGACAGACGCCCGAGGAGGCCTCGCTGCGGCAGCGGTATATCCGGCAGCTGGAGCAGCAGGAGACGCGCCTGGGCGCGATCCGGATGGAGCGGAACAGGCTGGAGACCGGGAAAGACGCGGCGCAGAAGCAGCTCGACGACATGCTGCAGAAGCTGACCCTCGACCGCAAGGTCTAGCGCTGGAAAAAGGCAGCCACGGATTTCACGGAACAAATAACTGCCGCCCATGGGCCGGCCGTCACGCCCGTGGGCGCAGAACAACGAACAGCAGTGCCCGGCGGCCCGATCTCGGGCAATCCTGGGAATCCATGGCTGATCGCTTATAGCTCGTGGGCGAGGTCGAGCGAGACGTCGAGGGCGGGCGCGCTGTGGGTGAGCCAGCCGACCGAGAGCAGGTCGACGCCGGTGGCGGCGACGGCAGCGGCGGTAGCGGGCGTAATGCCGCCGGAGGCTTCGGTGAGCGCCTTGCCCTTGGCCATGCGGACGGCCCGCGCCAGGATCTCGGGCGGCATATTGTCGAGCAGGACCGCATCCACCCCCAGGCCAAGAGCCTCCTGGAGCTGCTCCAGCGTGTCGACCTCCAGTTCGATCTTCACCATGTGCCCGGCGGCTCTGCGCACGCGCCGCAGCGCCTCGGCCACGCCGCCGGCGATCTGCCGATGGTTGTCCTTGATGAGGACGGCGTCGTCGAGGCCGAAGCGGTGGTTGAATCCGCCGCCGGCGCGGACGGCGTACTTTTCGAGCATCCTCAGTCCCGGAGCGGTCTTGCGCGTGCAGACGACGCGGCAGTTATGGCCGGCTACAGCGGCGACGATGGCGCGCGTCGCGGTGGCAATGCCGCACATGCGCCCGAGGAGGTTGAGCGACGTCCTTTCGGCCGAGAGCAGCGCCCGGGCAGACCCGGTGACCGTGGCCAGCCGGCTTCCCGCCGGCGCATCGGCGCCGTCATGCGCGTGAAGCTCGATCCGGGAGGAAGGGTCGAGCAGGCGGAAAGCGGAACAGGCGACTTCCAGCCCTGCGATCCGGCCCTCGGCCCGCGCCACCACTATGGCGGCGCTTTCGCGGCCCTGCGGCACAATGGCGTCGGTTGTCAGGTCGCCCGCGAGGCCTAGGTCCTCGAGCAGAGCGCGGCGCACGAGGTCTTCATACAGCAGCGGGTGCAGGGGCGGGAGGAACTCGGGCGAGGCGGCCATGTTATTTGGCAGGCCGAGATCCGAGGTCGAGCATCCGCTGAACGGCCTCGCGGGCCTTTTCGGCCACGGCGGGATCCACGGTCACCTCGTACTCCATGGTCTGAAGCGACCGCAGGATTCCGGGCAGGGTGATGCGTTTCATGTGCGGGCAGAGGGCGCAGGGGCGGATGAACTCGATCGATGGGTATTCCGCCGCCACGTTGTCGCTCATCGAACACTCGGTGACCATGACGACCCGGCTCGGCCTGGTCAGGCCGACCTGCCGTATCATCCCCGAGGTGGAGCCGATGTAGTCGGCTTCCGCCAGCACGTCCGGAGGGCACTCGGGATGGGCGAGGATGACGAGGTCCCGGTACTGCTCGCGATAGGCACGCAGGTCTTCCGCCGAGAAGCGCTCGTGGACTTCGCAGTGTCCCTGCCAGAGGATGACCTCGACGCTGGTCTGGGAGGCCACATAGCGCCCGAGATACTCGTCCGGCAGGAAGATGACCCTGTCGGACCCGAGCGCCTCGACGATCTCCACCGCGTTGGCCGACGTGCAGCAGATGTCGGAGGCCGCCTTCACGTCGGCGGAGGTGTTCACGTAGGTCACGACGGGCACACCGGGGTAGCGCTCCCGCAGAAGGCGCACGTCCTCGGCCGTGATCGAAGAGGCCAGCGAGCAGCCGGCCTCGAGGTCGGGGATCAGGACGGTCTTTTCCGGATTCATCAACTTCGCGGTCTCGGCCATGAAGTGGACGCCGCAGAGGACGATGACCTCGGCCTCGGTCCTGGCGGCTTCCCGCGCCAGGGCGAGAGAATCTCCCGTCAGGTCGGCCACGCCGTGGAAGATCTCGGGCGTCTGGTAGTTGTGCGCCAGGATCACCGCCTTCATCCGCGTTTTGAGTTCGTTGATCGCGGCGACATAGGGGGCGTGGGCCGGCCACTCGATCTCGGGGATGACGCGGCGGACACGCTCGTAGATGGCGGCGGTTCCGTGTTCGACTTCGGGGGTGTACTCCAGCGCGTCCCGGTCCGCCGGAAATTCGATCGTCTTTGTGCCCATGCCTTCGCGCCTATATATGCTCATTATGAGCATATTGGGATTCAAAAAACGGGTCCGGTCCCGCCGGACCCACAGCACTTATACTAAGCATGAGCATAACTCTTGTCAATGCCCGCGTGCCACTTGTTTTGCGGCCGCCGGGCTGTGCCGGGAGAAACCGGGGTGGCGGAAGGGCTGCCCGCGCGCCTCAGCCGGTGTGCTTCAGGCCGGGGAGTCCGACTCCGGGAGCCGGGCGCTCCCGCAGGACCTCCCGGCGGAAGCGGAACAGCTCCGCGGGGCGGCCGCCGGTGTGCGCGTCGAGCTTTCCCGTTCCCTCCACCAGCCCCCCTTTTTCCACGAGCCGGCGGAGGTTCTGCTTGTGCAGCTCCATGCCGGCCAGCGCCTCGACGACGCGCTGCAGCTGCAGGAGCGTGAAGCTCTCCGGGAGCAGTTCGAAGACCACCGGCCGGTACTTGAGTTTGCCGCGCAGGCGGCCAAGCGCGGTGGCGATGATGCGGCGGTGGTCGAACGCCATCGGCAGGCCGAGGGCCGGTCTCGGCGGCGCGGCGTCGGCGGCGGCCGCGCGGTGCCCGGCGACGCTCCTGTCTCTTTGCGCTTCCTCGGCCATCCCGGTCTCGTAAATGAGCTCGAAGCGGTCCAGCACCCTTTCCGCGACCCACGGGGCGCCCCGGAGCCCGAAGCAGATGTCGCTCCTTTCCCGCCTCTCGGTTCCGGCGCCTTTGCCGGGCGCCTTCCGGACCCAGTGCCCCAGAGCCGGTGCGATGATCCCGTCGATCACCTCGGGGCGCCCGTGCCGCCAGTCCTCCCAGGGGAGAAAGCGATACCAGTCGCGCCAGACGGCATCCCCGGTCCCCGCCAGCCTGCCCTCCTGCACCAGCGCCAGGTAGGCCACCGATATGACCCGCGGCCCCCCTTCTCGCTCCAGAGGGTCGCGGTGGCGGTTCCCGAAGGTGTAGAGCTGTTCCACGTAGCCGATCTCGATCCCGGTCTGCTCGCGCACCCAGCGCCTGAGCCCCAGTTCGAGCGTGCGATCGGCCGCGGGATCGAGCGGGCCGAATGGGAGCGCATCGGGGGTTTGCACGGCCGTACGGCCGCCCCGGGTCCGGGCGGAATTTTCGGCGAGGATGTGCTCGGCGCGCTTCACCGTCAGGATGCGCGGAATCTCCTGAGTCACGGCAACGATGACGGCGTTCAGGCCGATGATGACCGGTGCTTCCATGTCCGGAACTCCCCGGTCCCAGTGTAGTCCCGAAGACTGGACAAATGCCATATGTTCATATAGCCGGAATCGCCGAACGGCCCTGTTTTGCTGATCCGCAAAATGTCTCCCGCGTATGAAGCAAGCTCAAACGGCAACGGCACCACGCTGCCATATCTGCGAGTTATGTTTGCCGGTGGGAATCCCACGGAGCCCGGAGCGGCAGCGACGGGTCGCTTCCCCCGACCGGGGCAGCTGACCGCTCACTGGCGTTCGCGGTTCCGCCTACCGCGCCCCTTAAATCCGGCTTTCCTCGGCTGCGGCGCCGCCGTGCTATGCTAGAATTCGGGCACACTAACGAACATTTCCATCCATCAAAGCAGGGGAAGCCGACATGAAACGCACGACGGGAGCCCGCGCCATTATTGCGCTATGTTTTCTTACAGTCCTGTCCGCCTCATTTGCCGACGTTGGTCTCGCGGCTGATGAGAGATCCGAAATCATATCTGCGGTTGAGGATTTTCTCGCGGATCTTGGCGAACTTCGGCTGGAACAGGCTGCCCGCCGGTTCCTGCCGGGTGCCGTCCGCATTGTGAGCCGCAAGGGGACGTCGGATTTCTCCCACACGCTCCACACGGCCGGCGAGTGGATGGAGGAACTGAAGAACAACCCGAATGCAAAGCCATTCCGGGAGGAGCTGATCGAACCCGTGGTCACGGTGGAGAGCGGCCAACTCGCGCACGTGCGCGCCGCATTCCGCATCGCCAGGGAGGGAAGTGTGGTCGCCATGGGCGTGAACCATTTCATCCTGCAGCGCCGGGGCGGCGCATGGAGAATAGCGGCCCTCGCCTACACGAACATTCCCGAACCGGCGCGATAGCCCGTGCGTTCTTTGCGGATCTTTGCGCCCTGGTGTCTTTGGGGTGGATCGCACCGTTTACCGCAAAGAGTGGTCTTCCTTTTTGAACCGAGCCTTTCGATGGAGATATGAAAATGATGAGAATCACTGCCTCGCTCGCGCTTCTGGACGAAGGGGGAAAGTGCTGCAGAGTTACACCACCCGGGTGCTGGAATCCGACCTTCCCGCCTTCAACAAGGTCGTTGCCGGCAAGGGAGCGCCGGCAGTCGTCCTTCCGCCACGGGCTCCGCAGAAGTAGAGGCAGAGGCATGAGGGCGGCCGCCCCCGGGCAATCCTTCTCGGGATCCGCTAGGGCACGATCACGATGTCGCCGTTTTTCAACGGGATGTTCTGCTTCAGGTTCTTCCCCTGGACGACATCCTTGTAATTGAACATGAACTGGAGAGTGCGGCCACCCTCCTCGCGGACAATCCTGATTTTCTTCTTATTGGCATATTCCCGCAGGCCGCCGGCCTTGGCGATCAGCTCGAGCACGGTCATGGGAGAGCCGAGCGTGTAAATCCCGGGGGCGGAGATCTCGCCCACGATGGATACCTTCTGGCTTGAAATCCTGGTGATTATGACCGTCACGTTCGGCGCGGCGACGAACTCCTTCAGCTTCTCGGCGATCTGCTCCTGCAGCTGCTCGGCGGTCAGGCCGCTGGCCTGGATGTCGTTGATCAGCGGCAGCGTTATTTTGCCATCAGGCCGCACGAAGGTCTCCTTGACGGACAACTCCGGTTCGCGCCAGACGACGATTGCGAGCCCATCCTCCAGTCCTATCACGTAGTCCTTGGGTACCGCCTGTGGATTTTCCACCTTCGCAGGCTGCGCAGGGGCCCGAGGCGCCGACGGAGGATTCTGCGCCTGCAGGGAGAAGCCCGATGCCAACACAAAAACCAGGACGCCGCACAAGATATTTTTCACTTTCCTCATCCTCTCTATGGGCAAGTTAACCGCTTGATCAGCATAGTGGTTTTGCTCCCAAAATTCCATCCGCTTCCGGGAAACGCACTTCCGGCCGGGGCCCGTTTTCCGCTTATCGGCCGGCTGTGCCCCTTGCTTCCGCAAAAATGCAGGGGCGGCAATTCAGGGCATGGGACCATACAACGGAATTGCATTTGTATTTCCACGGGCCGCTGTGGCAGAAAGAACGCATGAAATATGACCTGACGCAACGAGATTTCCATGAAGCCCGCACGGCGATCGGCGGCCTCGTGCACCGGACGCCGGTTTTCAGCTCGCGGTCGCTGAGCGAGCGCTGCGCGATCCGCGCCTATCTGAAGGCGGAAAACCTGCAAAAGACCGGTTCGTTCAAGCCGCGCGGCGCGTTCAACAAGATACGCCATCTTCCCCGGGCCGAGGCGCGCCGCGGCGTGATCACGGCCTCGGCGGGGAATCACGGCCAGGCGCTGGCCTATGTCGCCTCCCACGAGAAGATCCCGGGTTATGTCGTCATGCCGGAAAAAGCCAATCCGGGCAAGGTCGCAGCCGTAAAGGAATACGGAGCGCAAGCTATACAGTTCGGCCGGCTGTGGGACGATGCCTTCACCCGCTCCCAGGAACTGGCGATTGAGAGGGGATTGGTCTATGTGCACCCTTTCAAGGATCCCTACATTCTGGCCGGGCAGGGGACGGTAGCCCTGGAAATCCTGGAAGATGTCCCGGAAGTGGAAGCCGTCGTCGTGCCGATCGGGGGCGGCGGTCTGCTGGCGGGAATGGCGATGGCGCTCAAAGTGCACAAGCCGGAGGTCCGGATCGTCGGAGTGGAACCCGAGGGCTCCGCGAACATGTACCAGAGCCGGCGAAGTGGAGCGTGCACGGACCTAGATGAGGTCCGGACGATCGCCGACGGGCTCGCCACGCGGAGGACCGATCCGGACATCTTCGAGATCATCGACCGGAATGTGGACGCTCTGGTCACCGTCAGCGACGCGGAGATGTTGGAGGCGATCCGGTTTCTCCTCGAGCGCGCCAAGCTGCTGGCGGAACCGGCGGGCGCGGCAGCCGTGGCGGCGCTGCTCCGGGGGAAAGTGCCGCTGCCGGGCGGCACACGCGTCGTGGCGGTTGTGAGCGGCGGCAACTTCGACGTCGGCGGGCGGTTGAGCCTCGGCTACTGAGCGGGAGAGGGGGATGTCCGGATTGCTGAGAATCGCCGTCTGTGAATCGAGCCCGGAAATGCTGCCGGGATCGGAGGAGTGGCAGGCACTGGCCGGGAGAAGTCGTGCGGGTGGACCGGATCTATTCCTGCTGAACGAAATGCCCTTCGGCCGGTGGCTCGCGGCGGGCCGGGAACCGGATGCCGCACAGATCGAGGAATCCCTCGTTTTGCACGATAGGGGGATAGCGCTGCTGCACGAGCTCGGCGCCCGCTGCGTCCTGGGAACGCGGCCGGCCCGCCGGCAGGAACGGCTGGTAAACGAGGCGTTCGTCTGGACGCCGGAGGAAGGGGCGACAGGGGTTCACACCAAGCAGTATTTTCCCGACGAGGAGGGCTACTACGAGGCCCGGTGGTTTCAACCGGGTGAGCGCCACTTTCGTGTGGTGCAGGCAGCCGGCATCGGCGCGGGCTTTCTCGTCTGCACGGAGCTCATGTTCAACGAGCACGCGCGGAGGTACGGGCGGGAGCACGCGCACCTGCTCGCCGTGCCGCGGGCCGTGGGCCGCGGCTCGCTCGGTCGCTGGCTGGCGGCATTGAAAATGGCCGCGATCGTCTCGGGCTGCTACGCGGTTTCCTCCAACCGCGGCGGACTCGACTCCCGGGGACAGCAGTTCGGCGGGTGCGGGTGGGTGGTCGATCCCGAGGGGGATCTCGTAGCCCAAACATCCAGGAGTACTCCCGTCGTCTTCCACGACCTGGATCCTTCCTGGGCGGAGCGTGCCCGCACGGAATATCCCTGCTACGTGAGGGAACTGAAGTAAAACCGGCAGGCGAGGAGCCCGGGACGGAATTCCTGATGGCGCCGGCGAACCCATAAGGACTGAATGGGATCGGTCCCCCGCATCCCATCCGGCTTCTCCGGACCCGCTCCCCCTGGGCGAGGCCGGAATCACTCGTGGCGCCGGCGCCTCAATAGGCTACATAACCTTCAGGCTGGCGGCGGGCCGGCCGACGAGCTCCAGGTAGGATGCGAGACGCTCCAGACAGGCAGGACAATCCTCGAGATGCTGCCGGAGCGCCGCCTCCTCGAGCGGGAGCAGGGAAAGCACCAGCGCCGGGACGCCGGCCTTGAAGAAGGCGGGCGCCAGACCCCAGGGACTCTCCCCGGCGGCGAGTGGGCCGGTTCCCGTTTCGCAGCCGGCCAGAACCACGAGCCGGTTGCGCGCGAGATTCCAGGATTGGATCGCTCCGCTCTCCATACGATGCGCTTCGCTGCCCCTGCGCAGGATGAGCGCAGGGGCTCCGTGGATCGATTCCGAGTGCCCGGCAAAATCCGCCTGGTAGAAGCGGCAGTTGCCGCGGAGATGATGAACGTTGACCAGCTGCCAAAAGTCGTAAAGCCGCTCGAAAGCAACGGCAACGGGGCCGGTTGCGGCCGGCACCGCGGCGGCCTCGCCCTTTCTGTGGAGTTCCAGCAGCTCCTGGAAGCGTTTGTCCAATTCGCGCTTGGTTTCCCGCTGCCGGGGGGTAAGCCTGTCCACGTAGTCGATGAGCCTTTCATAGGCATTGTCGCCGGTGGCCGCCCGATACGCCCCCTCCATGGTCGACGCTGCCCAGCGATAGTCCGCCCCGGTCCCGGACGGCCCGGATGCCTCGCCGGCATCCAGGCTGCCCTGCAGGGCATGGCGAATGGCCGCCGGGATCACATCGGGGACCAGCTGCACCAGCGTGATGAGCGAAGCCGGATCGCGTGCTGCCGCGGCGCGCCGGACCTCTTCCTTGTAAGCCTCCGGGGCCGAAAGCGCCATCCGCCGCCGGAGTTCCCGAACGCGCGCCGACCAGATGGAGGTGGCATCCTGTTCGAGGTAGCGCTCGCTCTCTTCGAGCGCCTCCCGGTGTCGACCCAGTTCATAAAGCGTCCAGATCCGGTTGTACCGAGCCTCGGCGGATTGAGGCTCGGCCTGCAGGGCCCGGTTACAGTCTGCGAGGGATGAATGAAGGAGCGTCTGGTGTCGCAAAGGATCCTGCTCCGAGAGCGCCTCCTCGTAATATGCAGCCGCCCTCCCGATGAGCGCCTGCAGATGCCCGCCGTGCCGAACGAGGATCCTGCCGAACTCCTCGCGGGCCTGCGCGAATCTGCCGCTCTGCAGATAGACCGCCGCCAGTCCCAGCCGCGCTTCGGGCATGTCTTCGTCGAGGGTGAGTGCCCGGTGAAAGAGCATTTCCGCCCTAGTCATGCCCTCGCCGGGCTGCGTGCTGCGGACGCCTCCGGCGACGCGAAACGGAAGATCCAGCCGCATGCCGTTGAGGCTGCTGCCGGAGTAATGCTCTTCCACCGCCACCCGTGCCTCGGTAAAATACTGCGCCGCCCGTCTTCGGTCCTGCAGATGCTTGACACCCAGCGTAGCGGCCGCCACCGTCACGAAAAGCGCGGCGGCGATGGCTGCCCTTTTCGGCCATGCGCTTCGCAGGGCCGAAGTTCGATCTCCAGGAGATCCGCACGGCGGCAGACCGCGCTGCCAAGCTCACTTCCCAGCTTCTTGCCTTCAGTCGCCGACAGGTTCTGCAGCCCGCCGTTCTCGACATGAACAAGGTCGTGCAGGACATCGCGAGGATGCTGCAGCGGTTGATCGGGGAGGACATAGAAATCGTCTTTGACCTGGATCCCGGACTGGAACATGTCTGGGCTGACCGCGGCCGGCTCGAGCAGGTCATCATGAACCTGGCGGTCAACGCCCGCGATGCCATGCCCGACGGAGGCAAGTTGATGCTGTGCACCGCATGCGGCCGGCCCTTAGGATTCTCTTCATGTCGGGATACGCCGACTTTTCGAAAAGCAATCTGCCGGAGGCGCCCGGCCGGTTCCTGAAGAAGCCTTTTGATCTGGATCAATTGACGCTCAAGGTGCGGGAGGTTCTCGACTCGCCACCCTTGGAATAGCATGGCAGACCCGGCCGGCCGGATAGCGGCGGCTCGGCAGGCTTCGAGCCACGACTGGGAACCTTGAGCGGGCGCCACCCCGGCGGCGAAGCCGACGAGGCACGAGGCGCAGGCAAGGCGCCGCAACCAGAAACACAATCCCCTTGCGGATCTCTCAGTCATGCCCATCTCCTATTGGTTGGTGGGGGAATCCCGCTTCCCGAATAGCCGTTGACAGACCAGCACCCGGCGGCTAGATTTTCACGGGGGTCCTATGAAAAACATACTGGTGGCGGCGGTCGTGCTCTTCGGTGTCGGCACCGCGATGGCGCAGAGCTTTCCCCAGGGCGAATTGCAGGTCTTCTACCAGGGGAACCGGAGCTTCGATTACCGTTCGGGGAGCCCTGCGTTCGACATCAGGGACGCCGGCCTGAAAGGCGGCGGATTCGGCTTCGCCTACAACATCACCGGTGTCTTCGGGCTCTGGCAGCAGATGGGGTTCTACACTGGAGTCAAGCAGGGCGGACTCGATCTGAATCTCATCAACGAGATGCAGGGACTCTTGGTGACCAAGAGGGACGTGGGCCCGTTCAACTTCTTTGCGAAGGGCGGCGTCGGCTTCACCCGGTATGTATTCGAGCAGCCCGGTTTTACCCTGGTGAGCTACGGCCAGACCTTTAGTTACGGCGGCGGCGCGCAGATCCGGCTGAGCCCCGGCTTTCACCTCCTCCTGGAGCTGAACCAGATGGCGATGGGCCTGCCGGACATCACGGGCGCCAGGGATCGCGCCAAGTGGGATTCCAACCTTCTGATAACCACGGGGATCGCAATTCACTTCTAGCGTACCCCATCCCTGACGCGCCGCCGGCCTCGGGAGTTCATGGCACAGGCACAACCCTGCGGGCAACTCCGTGAGATTCTGCAATGCGCCTGGCGCTGGAGGATCGCAGCCCTCGAGGCCGCACTTCTCTTCGTGTCGCTCTCTGCATTCACCATGGCCTGCCGCGTGGGGGAATCCCGGGAGCTGAAGGTCTTCGCGGCATCTTCCCTGACGGATGCATTCCGCGCGGTCGGCGCCGAGTATGAGAAGGCCCATCCGGGAATGCGCATCGAGTTTCACTTTGGCGGCAGCCAGTTGCTGCGGACACAGATCGAGCAGGGGGCGCCGGCGGACGTTTTCGCTTCCGCCGACACGGAAGAAATGGAGGCGCTGAGGCAGGGATCGCTGGCTCGTGATCCTGCCCTCCTGGCCCGCAATCGAATCGTGGCGATTGCCTGCAGCGGCTGCGGGAATGTTACCCGTCCGGAGGATCTCGCGCTTCCCGGCGTGAAGGTAGTGATGGCCGCGGAAGCCGTTCCCGCGGGCCGGTATGCACGGGCACTCGTGAACGCGCTTTCCGTGATCGAGGGATTCAGACCGGATTATTCTGCAGGTGTCGAGTCCAACGTTCTGAGCCACGAGACCAGTGTGCGCGCCGTGCTGTCGCGCGTGGTGCTGGGGGAAGCCGACGCCGGCTTCGTCTATCAGACGGATGCCGTGGCGGCCGGGGACAAGGTCCGGATCCTCGCGCTTCCCCCGGGAGTGGAGATTACGGCGGACTATTGGATAGCGGTTCTCGCCAAAGCTGCGGCCCGGGAACACTCCGGCGCCTTTGTCCGGTTCGTTCTGGGTGAACGGGGCCGGAAGATACTGAACGAGCATGGCTTCTTCCAATGACGCTCGCGGGAAGGACGGGCAGCGGCGACGCGAGCCGGGCGGCTCGTTGACGGGGCTTGCGCTCGGATCGCTTCCGCTGCTGCTGTTTCTGCTTTTCCCGCTCGCCGCGCTGCTGCTCTTTCTTTCGCCGGCGGATTGGTGGCTGCACATCCGCTCCGAATCGGCCGTGCGAGCCCTCCTGGTCACGCTGAAGACATCCCTGGCCGCCACCGCCATCTGCGTGGCGGCAGGGACTCCGGTCGCCCTGCTGCTGGCGGGCGGAAGGTTCCGCGGCAAGGAGTGGCTGGATACGCTGGTGGATCTTCCGCTGACCGTCCCCCCGGTGGTGGCCGGAGTTGCACTGCTGCTGGCATTCGGACGGAACGGGCTGATTGGGAAGCACCTTTCGGTTTTCGGCCTCGAAATCGGGTTCACGAGCGCCGCGGTCGTCATGGCGCAGGTGTTCGTGGCCAGCCCGTATTTCATCAAATCGGCGCGCGCGGGATTCGAGACGGTGGACCGCAACCTGGTGGCGGCAGCTGCCACACTGGGGGCAGGCCCGTGGAAGACTTTCCGCTTTGTCGTTCTCCCGCTGGCCCGCCCCTCGCTCCTGGCCGGGGTGCTGCTGGTCTGGGCGCGCGCCCTCTCGGAGTTCGGCGCCACCATGATGTTCGCGGGGAACTTTCCGGGAAGAACCCAGACGCTCACCCTCGCGGTCATGAGCGCGATGGAGTCCGACCTCCCGACTGCGGTTGCTGTCTCTACCCTCGTCCTGATCCTGTCGATCGTCACGCTCGTTGCCGCCAAGTGGCTGGCGGCGCGCTGGAGGCCCTCCGTTGTCTGAGACCATGCACGATTTGAGCCGGCAGCTGGGCCAAGCGCAGTCACTCACGGTCGACGCGGGTGTTGCTCTCGGAGGCTTCGCCTTCGACGCCTGCTTCGAGGTCAAACCAGGTTCCCCGACCGTCCTGATCGGGCCGAACGGCTCGGGCAAAAGCACCTGCCTGAGGCTGATTGCCGGCCTGCTGCAGCCGGACAGGGGCAGGATCTCGCTCGGGGAGAGCGTCCTCTCGGACGCGGGTGCGGGCGTGCACCTCGCTCCTTCGCGGCGCCGGGTCGGCCTGCTTTTCCAGGACTACGCGCTCTTCCCTCACCTGACCGTGCGGGAAAACATCTCCTTCGGCCCCCGCGTGCGTTCTGCGCGGCGGCCGGAGCGGGAGAGGGCTGTGGACTGGTGGCTGGCGAGGCTCGGCATCGAGGCGCTCGCCGGAGCGGATGTCGCTCGGCTCTCGGGTGGCGAAAAGCAGAAGGTGGCGCTGGCGCGGGCATTGGCGGCCGACCCCGAGTGTCTTCTGCTGGACGAGCCCTTCCGCTCGCTGGACGTTGCCACGTCCATGTCGGTGCGCCGGGAACTGAGGGAGTTCCTGGCCGAGGTCGCCATTCCCGTGCTCATCGTGACGCACGATCCGCTGGACGCCCTGGTCCTGGGGGAAAGCATCATCGTCCTGGAGGAGGGGCGGGTCAGCCAGACGGGGCGGTTGAGCGACCTGCAGAAGCAGCCGAGAACAGGCTTCGTGGCCGAATTCACCGGTTTGAATCTCTTCCAGGCAGTGCTGGATTCCGGTGCGGGGCTCAAATCGGCCCACGCGGGCCCGCTGGAGTTTCATGTGATCGCCGATGCACTGGCGGGGGAGGTCTTCCTGACGTTCGCGCCGGCCGACGTGACGCTGTTTCACGAGCGGCCCGAAGGTTCGCCGCGGAATGTGTTCCGAGGAACTGTTACGGAAGTCCTGGCGCTTGCCGATCGCGTGAGGGTCACCATCGACGCGGGGCTGCCGGTCCGGGCCGAGGTCACGCGCGAGGCGGCCGCCTCGTTGCACATGGTTGCCGGCGAGATCCTCTTCGCGGCCGTGAAGGCCATTGCGATCCACGTCTACGAATAATTCCGCTTGCCGAAATCGGGAGTACGCCTGCCTCGACGGTGTGTACCTTCGGGCCTTTGCCGCTTCCCCGTTTTTGCCTCCCAGAGGTCAAGACCCAGAGGGGCACGAAGCCCACTGCTTTTAAAAACCGGCTTCGCGCATGAGGCGCCGGGCGGCTTCCTTCACGCGTGCTTCGTATCTGCCGTCGAGCAGCTTCTGCCATGCCTCCCGTGCTTTTTCCGGATCCCCGAGACGGAGATGGCACCTGCCGCTGTCGAGCATGGCATCCCCGACCTTATACGAACGCGGATATTGCGCCAATACGAGATTGAAGCGCTGGAGTGCCGCCCGCGTGTCGCCGAGCTCGTAGAGGCAGCGACCGAGCCAGTAGTGGGCGTTGCCCGCGAGCGGTTCCTTCGCGTGAACTTCCTGCGCCAGCGGCTCGAACAGGCCTCTCGCTTTGGCAAGTTCGCCGGCAAGGGCCGCCGATAGGGCGGTCTGGTATCGGTCCGCGAAAGGCACAGACGTTTCAGGCGCCCTTGCCGGCGATGGAGGCGGCGCAGCCGCGGGTGCACGCGTCGGGATCGGAGGCGGGGCAGGAGGCGCAGCGGGCTCCTGGACGGGCTCTGCCGGCGCTTCTGGCTGCGGTTGGGCGGCCGGCGGCGCAGCCGGGGCTCCCGGCGGCTCCGGGGCCTCCTGCTCCGGCAACTGCGGCTGCGCGGCAACTTGCAGCCGGGTTTCCAGGCGCGCCAGGGCGGTTTCGAAACCGCGCAGAGATCGGTAATGATGCCAGGACACTGCCGTGACAACCGCGGCGAGGATGAGCACGAGTGCTGCCGACCACGCATGCCGCAGCGTCCGGTGCCGGCCGAGAACGCGCAGGCAGCGGGCGGCCTCGCTGTCGCTCGGTTCGAGTGCAAGCGCCCTCTCCCAGCAGGCCTCGGCTTCGTCCAGCTGTCCCAGGTGCAGGCAGACTTTTCCCATCAGGCGGCAGGTTTCGGCGCGGTCGGCATCCAGGGCGAGCGACTCGCGCAGAAGGGCGAGCGCCGGCACGTAGTCTCCCGTGCGCGCTCTCCGGAGCCCCTCGTTGAACAGCGAATCCGCCCTCATGCGTGGTTCCGTCCCGCCGTCGCCGGCAGCAGAGCCGATCCCATCACTCCCTCCTGCCGACGATGACGTGAGCCGCTCTCAGAATCCGGTTTTCGAAGCGGTAGCCCCTGGAAATCTCCTCAAGGACACGCCCTTGCATGTCCGGCGGGGCCGGTTTGATTTCCAGCGCCTGGTGGACCAGAGGATCGAATCTTTCCCCTAAGGTAGGTACGATCTCGACACCCAGGGACGAGAGAAAGTCGTCGGCCCTTCCGGCCAGCCTGTCCGCCCCTGCCGCCAGGGCGCCGCTCTCCCAGTTGGCGAGCGCCCTCGACATGCGGTGCAGGCTGTCGCTCAGAGGCAGGAAATCCTCGACCAGTTGACGCCGGTTTTGCGCCTCCCCGCCGGCAGCCATTTCCTGCATATCCCGCAGGATATCCTTCAGATCCCGCACGACCGATTCCTGTCCCGCGGCCAGCGTCTGGAAAGCCCGGCTGGCCCGCTCGAGGTCGGCGAGGGCATGAAGCATGCGTTGGACATCGGTGTCGCTGAGTCCCCCGGCGGTTTTGGCCTCAGGACCGGGCGTATCGGCTTCGGGCAATGTGCGGAGGAGTTCCGAGATGGCGAATGCGGGGTGCGCTAGAAGTCCGCGTCTGGTCAATATGTGTGCCGCCACTCCGGTCTCCGGAAGAGAGAACTCGATATCGAACGCCTGGCTCCCGGACCGGCGGCCCGGGGGGCAAACTCCTGCCGCATGTGCTTTGATGCTATTCCCAAGGGGCGGTGGATTTCAATTATTACTGTGGGGGATTTGCTGGTTGCCGCAACCCGGGATGCGGGTGAGGGAAGTCATGTGCGGTGTTGCGCCCCTGCCCTTCTTGAGTGCTGTCGGGGATCCTCGCAGCTCAGACTTCCTTTCCCATCGCAGCCGCCAAGGGACGCAGTTCGGACATCATCGCCTCGAATCGCTCCGGCAGCAGAGACTGCGCGCCGTCGCAGAGCGCGCCGCACGGGTCTCCATGCACTTCTACCAGGATCCCGTCGGCGCCGACGGCGACGGCCGCCCTTGCCAGCGGCGTTACCATCCACCACAGGCCGGTTCCGTGGCTCGGGTCCACGATCACGGGATAATGGCTCAGCGCCTTCAGCATCGGCACGGAGTTCAGATCGAGCGTGTTCCGCGCGGAGGTCTCGAACGTCCGGATGCCCCGCTCGCACAGCACAATCCGCTCGTTGCCGCCGCTGGCGATGTACTCGGCCGCCAGCAGGAGTTCCTCGAGGGTCGCGGCCAGGCCTCGCTTGAGCAGGACCGGCAGCTTGCAGCGGCCGACCTCATCGAGCAGGGTGAAATTCTGCATGTTGCGCGAGCCGACCTGGACCATGTCCGCGTGGGCGCAGACGGCCTCGAGGTGGCGCGCATCCATCGCTTCGGTGACGACGGGAAGCCCCGTTTCGCGCCGGACATCCGCCAGTATCCTCAGGCCTTCTTCGCCGAGCCCGCGGAAGGTGTAGGGGGAGGTGCGGGGTTTGTAGGCCCCTCCCCGGAGAATCCTCGCGCCGGAGCGCTGGACCGCCTGCGCGACCGCCAGCATCTGTTCGGGGCTCTCGACCGAACAGGGTCCCGCCACCACGACCGGATTGCGTCCGCCGATGGGTACCCCGCCGACATCGACCACCGAGCCTTCCGGCTGGCGGTCCCGGGCGCCGAGTTTTAGATCAGGAATCTCCCTAAGCATCCCGCTGTCCCGAAAAAGCCAACAAATAGCATGGCATGGGGTGGGCGTCAATGCCGAAGGGATCCACGGCTTGAAGCCTCCGGACGGGGGCGGTCGCGACCGGGCAGCCCCGCGAGCGGAGCTGGGGGGATGACACGCGCCCCCCACATGGGGTAGACGTCCTGTGTGTGGTTGCGGAAGTTCTGCAGGTTGGTATCGGTGAGTTGTGAGATTTTTTTCGTCTTGAGGTCCTGGATCAGGACGTCGGAGCTGTTGTTCCCGCGGTAGCCTTTGCGCCAGTAGCGGCTGCGGAACGCCTCCTTTGGATAGGGGAAGCAGGTGACCGAAGGCCTCACTGAGGAGCGCAACTTCCGAGAAGATCCATCTCCGCCAGGAAATCCCGGATGATGCAGGCCGTGAGTCCCCAGATCTCCCGCGCACCGTACCGATAGAAATACACGTCCATGACGCGGCCGAACCTTTTCATCTTCTCCACGCGGAGATTGGACGGCCCGCCGAAGATGCCGAACGGCACGGAAAATATCTCCGCGACTTCCATTGCGTGCGGAGTGGTGGAGAAGGGGCATTTCAGGTAGCCGACAAAGGGGACGACGCGGTAGTGGGTGATGGAAAGGTATTCGTGGAACCGGCCCAGCAGCTCGATGTTCTCGGACGCGATGCCTACTTCCTCGAAGGTCTCACGCAGCGCCGTCTCGCTGAAGCTCTCCCCGTCCTGGCGCATCCCTCCGGGGAAGGACACCTGGCCCTTGTGGGACTTCACCTCTTCGGTCCGGAGCGTGAGCAGAAAATGCGGTTCGCCGCCGCGCTCGAAAATGGGGATCAGGACCGCGGCTTCGCGCCGGTAATCCTCGGCCAGTTCCCGGAGTTCGAGTCCTTCCAGCCGCCTCTGTATGGTCTCCTGGAGCTTCATTTCCCCAAACTCATTCCAGCCGGAACCGGGAGACATCCATTCCGGGCGGAGGAAACTGCATGTCGAGCTGTTCGAGGACTTCGACGATGATCTGCGACACGGCCAGGTTACGGTACCACTTTCGGTCCGAGGGGATGATGTACCAGGGCGCCCACGGCGTGCTGCAGCGAGCCAGCGCCTCCGTGTACGCCTGCATGTAGTCCTCCCAGAAGGCCCGTTCGTCGAAGTCCTTCTGCGACAGCTTCCAGTGCTTCCTGGGATCCTCCAGGCGCTTGCGAAACCGGCGCTTCTGCTCTTCCTTGCTGATGTGCAGGAAGAACTTGAGGATCGTGACGCCATTGTCGGCCAGCAGCTTTTCGAAGGCGTTGATCTGTTCGTAGCGCTTTGACCAGACTTCCGGCGGCACCAGGCTGTGCACGCGCACGACCAGGACATCCTCGTAATGCGACCGGTTGAAGATGCCGAATTCGCCGATGCGCGGCGCGGCCTTGTGGATCCGCCAGAGAAAATCGTGATCGCGCTCCTCGTCCGAGGGGACCTTGAACGGCGTCACCGAGCAGCCCTGCGGATTCAGCCCGGCCATTACGTGCCGGATCGTCCCGTCCTTGCCCGCGGCGTCCATCGCCTGCAGCACTACCAGGACGGCGTGCTTGTTTTCCGCGTAGAGCAGGTACTGCAGTTCGTTGAGCCGGTCGATATTCCGCTTGAGCAGACCGGCGGCAGCCTTCTTGCCCTTGACGCCCGGGGTGGCGCCGGGATTCAGCCTGGTGAGATCCGGGGTCGTGCCCGGCTTGGCCATCAGGCGTTCGTTGAGATTCATGGCGGCCTCTCCATGTTCGGATTCGACGTTCGCGGTGCCTGGTGATGGTTGATGATAGCGCAGTGTTCGGAGATCGAAAAGCGGGGATTGCCTCGCGGCGGTTCCGGAACAGGTCCGGTGCGCATCGCTGGGCTATGAGCCGGCTGGTCTAAGGTATAATTGCAGAAACGGCCCTCGACAGCCGACCAAGAATCCCTGCCGATTCTGGAGGCCCGGTGGAGGAACTAGCCCGGATGGGCTCTCAATCCTCAGCATCCGGTTCAGCCGAAGCGCTCTCCCTCTGCGGAGAAAGGCCGGCCGCGTCGCCGGGCGCCGGCTTTTTCAGCAGGGCGGCGAGACCGGCGAAAGGCTGGTGTGTGGAGACTGAAGTCTGACTGCCGCCCGGCGCCGGCCCCTCAGACCAGTCCGCGACCCCATGCCGGGAGTGCTCGTTTTCGTGGCAGTAGACGCACAGCAGTTCCCAGTTGCTTCCGTCCGGCGGGTTGTTCTCGTGATCATGATCCTTGTGGTGGACCGTGAGCTCCCTGAGCCGTTTGCCCTCGAACTCCCGCCCGCAGTGGCCGCAGACCGGCGGGAACAGCTTGAGAGCCCGCTCGCGATACCCCTGCATCCGCAGTTCCTGCTCCCGCCGGGCCTCGGCGATGAAGCCTCTCCTTGTGTCATCCCCTGCTCGCGAATCTCTTCCTGACATCGGCTCGACCTCCAAATATCCACTACTATACCGGCATTTTGCCTGGGATTTCTGACCAAGGTGAAAGCTGTTATCATTTGACAGGGCAGATGGACGGGCGTGCAATGACACGGAAGAAATCTGGAGTATTTGGCCGGGCGGCTTCGGGGCTTTTCATGGCTCTGGTGTGCGCCGGCATCGCGGGCGGCGACACAACCGATCTTCTCCAGAAGCGCGATCACATCATCCGCGTCCAGAGCGCGCTCGTGAGCGTGCCGGTCTTTGTCACTGACGCCCAGGGCCGATACCTCCCGGGACTGGCCAGGGGCGAATTCATGCTTTACGAAGACGGCAGCCGGAAGGAAATCGCCTTTTTCGCGGCGACAACGGAACCGATCCACGTGGCGCTTCTGCTGGATACCAGCAAGAGCACGATTACGGTCCTGGACCGGATTCGCAAGGCGGCCTCGCGCTTCGTGAAGCAGTTGCGGCCGGCGGATGCCGCCATGGTGGTCAGTTTCGACGATGAAATAAAGATCCTGAGCTCCATGACTTCGGACCACCAGGCCCTGGAGCGGGCGGTCCGGCGGGCCTCAGTCGGGGAAAGACCCTACACGCGACTGCGGGACGCCCTGGCCGAAACGCTCGAAGGGCCTTTCGGATCCGTCCCTGGAAGAAAGGCCATCGTCCTGCTTTCCGATGGCCAGGACACCGGGAGCGCAACAAGCCCGGCCGGGCTCATGGAGTTGCTCGACGAATCCCACACGGTGGTCTATTCCATCCATTACAGCGTCGACCCCAGGGAGATGATGAAGAAGCTTTTCGGCGTTTCCTCGCGCATGCCCGGAAGGCGGGGTCGGGCGGACGGGTCTTTGCCTTCCTGGCTTGAATACCAGGAGGCGGGCGCGGAGCTGCTCAGGTCGCTTTCGGAAGGTTCTTCGGGGAGTTTCTACCCCAGCGATGTTCGGCGCCTGGACCAGGTGTTTTCCAAAATCGCCGGCGAAATGCGCCAGCAGTACCTGCTGGGCTTTTACCCGGAGGAGTCGAAACTTGATGGCAGCATCAGGTCGATTGACGTCGCCGTGACCCTTCCGGGAGCGCAGGTTCGAGCGCGGAAGAGCTACAGGGCAGCGCTGAGGGCTCCGGCGATCGCTCCGGGCCCGCCGGAGAGGCGACATGAGCCTGTACCTTGATCTGCGGGGTGCGGCGGACCGCCTGGCGGCCGAACTGAGTCTGTTTTATGCCGGGCACTTGGTTTGCCGCGCCGGCTGCAGCGATTGCTGCGCCCACGATCTCTCGGTCTTCGAAGTGGAGGCCGACCAGGTGCGCCGGGCTCTCTCCCGGATGCCGGATGAGATCATGGATGAAATCATACGGGCGGCGCGCGCGGCCCGTAGCGCCGCCCTTGGCGGAAAGGAGGCGCCATGCCCCCTGCTCGTGCACGACCTCTGCGCGATTTACGGAGACCGCCCCATCATCTGCAGGACCCAAGGCCTGCCGTTGCTTTATGAAACCGCCACGGGGGAATTGGAAGTCGATTGCTGCCCGCTGAATTTCAGCCGCGCCTCCGCGGCCGCTGACCTGATGAAAGACCGCCTCGTGCCCCTGGACGCTCTCAACGAGCGCCTGGTCAGGGCAAACTTGGCCTTCTGCCGGCGAGCCGGAATCAGCCGGGCCAAAAGCGGCAGACGCCTCCCCATGAGCCGTATCATCCTCGGGCTGTGAATCCTTCCCTGAGGGAGGACAACAACTTGGCTCCCCGCCAGTCATTCCACCCCGGGATTCCGCCCGGGAATGAAGCTTGCGAAGCTGCCGCGCGTTTCATTATCCTACGCCGCATGCTGCACACCTTATGTCCAATTCGAGGTTCCAATGCCCGGGGGCGCATCCATGAGACCTAAGCCGGCAACGATGGTGATTTCAGCTCTGACAATGGTGATGATACTGTGCGGACCCGCGTGGAGCGCTGCCCAGCAGCCGGGACCGCTGACGGTGGCGGAAACGAGCGGATTCAAGGCCACCTCGCGCTACGCGGATGTCATGGGTTTCATCCGTGAACTGCAGCGGCTGAGCCCGATGGTGCGTGTCGAGACACTCTGCACGAGCCCCGAAGGCAGGGATGTGCCGCTGATCGTGATCGGAAAACCGGTTCCCGCATCTCCTGCCGACCTCCGCTTCGACAGCCGGGCGGTCGTCTACTTCCAGGCCAACATCCACGCCGGGGAGGTGGAGGGCAAGGAGGCCGCCCTGATGCTGGCAAGGGACATTCTCCAGGGCAGAACGCCCGAGTATCTCGACAAGCTCGTGATCCTGATCGCGCCGATCTTCAACGCCGACGGCAACGAAAAGATCAGCACGGAGAACCGGCGCAACCAGCGCGGCCCGGAGCAGGGGGTGGGAGTGCGCCACAACGGGCAGAATCTCGACCTCAACCGCGACGGCGCCAAAATGGAAAGCCCGGAGGTGCAGGGACTGGTGCGCAACGTCCTGCAGAGGTGGGATCCGGTGTTCTTTCTGGACAGCCACACGCACAACGGTTCCTACCACGAGGAGCCGGTCACCTGGACCTGGGGACTGAACCCGAACGGCGACAGCGCGATTCTCCGGTACATGTCCGACAGGCTGCTGCCGGCCATCACGAAGCAGATGAAGGAAAGATACGGCACCCTCACGCTGCCGCACGGGGACTTCATGGACGTGCGCGAACCGGAGAAGGGGTGGGTTCCGCTCGAGGCGCAGATCCGCTACCTGAGCAACTACGTGGGCGTGCGCAACCGGCTTGCGGTGCTGAACGAGCAGTACCCCTACGTCGATTTCGAAACGCGGGTGCGCGGCTGCTACAACCTCTTTCTTGCCTTTTTGGACCACCTGCACGCGAACAGGGACGAAGTTGTGGCGCTCGTGCGCGAAGCCGACAGGCGGGCGGTGGCCAAAGGTTCGGCGCCGTCGGAGAACGACGTTTTCATCGTGGAGACCGACCGGGAACCGATCGACGAAAGGCTCACCATCCTGGGATATGAGATGGAGATAACGCAGGAGGGAGGGGCCCGGCCCCGCTTCCGGGTGACAGACCGGAAAAAAACCTACACCGATGTTCCCTACTTCGCGAAATACACCGCCAAGCGAACGGTTCCATTCCCCCGCGGTTACCTGATCCCTATCCATGATGAAGCGGTCGTGAAGAAACTGCTGGATCACGGGCTTACTGTCGAGCGGCTGGTCGAACCGGCGCGCCTGGCCGTGGAGTTATTCACCACCACCGAGGTGACCGGGGCGACCCGCCTGAACCAGGGGCACTACACGACCTCGGTGAAGGGCTCCTACTCCAGGGTGGAGAGGGAGTTTCCCGCGGGGACGATTTACGTCAGCACGGCGCAGGCGCTGGGCGGGCTGGCCGCGGTCCTGCTGGAGCCGGAAAGCGACGACGGCCTGCTGGTCTGGAATTTCTTCGACCGCTACCTTACGGTGCAGTGGGGCGGCGGTCCCCAGGCGTATCCGGTCTTCAGGCTCCTGGAGCCGGCCAATCTCGTGCGGGAGACGATCCAGCGCTGACTTTGCCGCAGCTTCGCCCTCAGCGGTCCTGAATGCCAGTACGAGCGGGCGTGGGCGGAAGTTCAGGCGGTTTTTGCCTTCCGGCAGCGACCGGTTCGGGCATCAGGCGAGCCGGATCGGGACCGGATTTTTCGGATCCTGGTAATCGTAGAAACCGCGGCCGTTCTTTTTCCCGTAAAGGCCCGCCATCACCATCCGCTTCAACAAGGGCGGCGGCGCAAACCGCTTCTCCCTGAACTCGTTGAACATTATGTCGGCGATGTAATATGTAGTATCCAGTCCCACGAAATCGAGGAGCGTAAAGGGCCCCATGGGATGTCCGCACCCGAGCATCATGGCGTTGTCGATGTCTTTTATGGATCCGGCTCCCTCTTCCAGGGCGCGGATGGCGTCGAGCAGGTAGGGGACGAGCAGCCGGTTGACGATGAAGCCCGTGCGGTCGGAGGTGCGCACGACGACCTTGCCGATCTCTTCACCGAAGGCGGCCGCCTGTTCGAACACTGCGGCGTCGGTCAGAATCGTGCGGATGACCTCGACCAGTTTCATGAGGGGTACGGGATTGAAGAAGTGCAGGCCGATGAAGCGGCGCTGCCGCTCGAGGCTCGTCGCCGTCATCATGCGCGTGATGGACAGGCTCGAGGTGTTGGAGGCGAAAACCGCCGACGGCCGGCAGATCTGGTCCAGCCTCCCGAACAGCTTGTTCTTCTCCTCGATGTTCTCGATGACGGCCTCGATCACCAGGTCCGCGTCGGCCGCATCCTCGAGGCGCGTGGTGCCCTTCAAAAGGCCCATCGCCCTGTCTTTTGCCGCGCCTTCGAGCTTGCCCTTATCGACGAGCTTGCCGAGTGAGCGGTCGATGGAGGCAAATCCTTTCTTCAGCAGCTCCTCCGACACCTCCACCACCGTCACTTTGCGGCCGGCCTGGGCGCAGACCTGGGCGATGCCGGCACCCATCAGCCCGCAACCGATCACAGTCACTTTTTCGAACGTCATGGTGTTGCCTCCTGTTGCTTCTTTATTGCCGGGAATGTCGGCGATTCCGAGCATCCCGGCTCTCGGATCAGTAAGCCCGGGGCTATTCTGTTCATTTGCCGGTTTGCCTGCAAGGTGAATCGAGGACGAATCACCCCTCTGCAGCGCTCTTTCGAAGGTCACATGACACAGCCGGCGGACTGCGGATGCGGGCCGGATTTCAACCTGTCCGTCGGTGCATCTCGCGGGGAAACAATGCCGATTCCATCAGCCGCATCTCGGCCAGTCTGAAGGCGAGGGCCGTGCGCAGGCAGCCGATCCCGTAGGTGATGCTGCGACGAAGGTTGATGGAGGAGGAGTCGGCCTCGTACCGCGTCGGACAGGAAACCTCGGCAATGGTATGGCCCTGCCAGAGAATCTGGGCCAGCATCTGGTTGTCGAAGACGAAGTCATCCGAGAGATGTTCGAGCTGAAGGCCACGCAGCAGGTCGGCGGAGAACGCCCGGTAACCGGTGTGGTACTCGGAGAGCTTTGCCCCCATAAGGAAGTTGGCGGCAAGCGTGAGAAACCTGTTGGCCACGTACTTCCAGATGGGCATACCCCCCTTCATCGCGTAACCCCCCAGAATTCTCGAGGCCAGGACGCAGGGGTAGAGGTTGGAAGCGATCATGGAGGCCATGGCTGGGATAAGCCGCGGGGTGTACTGATAGTCCGGGTGGACCATGATCACGATGTCGCATCCCGCCTCGAGCGCCAGCCTGTAGCAGGTCTTCTGGTTTGCCCCGTAGCCCCGGTTTTCGGGGTGCGTGTGAACCTGCGTGTGCGGCAGGGTCCTGGCGATCGACGTGGTCTCGTCGCGGCTGGCATCGTCCACGACGATCACCTGGTCCACGATGCCCTGGGCCATGACCTCGTCATAGGTGCGCCGGAGCGTTCTGGCGGCGTTGTATGCGGGCATGATGACTGCGATTCGTTTGTCGTGCAGCACGATGGGTGTCCTGTCCGGCCGCGATGCGGCGCCTGCCTGTCTATTTTACCTGCAGTACCTCAACCCGTTCTGGAGCCATGGGCCCCACAGCAAATGGAAGGGGTCCCCAGATGTCCGAGTAAAATCCGGCGCCGGCATTCTGGTTCATCGTCCCCAGCAGGCGATTGGGCATCTGTTCGATCATCAACCTTCGGATCATCTGCTCGCTGGAAACCGCCTGTATGTTGGTGTTGTTGTAAGGGATTGCCAGGAAGTCGCCGGAGTTGAGGGTGGCGTTGCTGAAGTCGAGCGCCCGTGCCCCGAGCAGTTCCATGTAGTACTGAAATCCCCAGTGCCCCTGGAACCAGGTCGTGGAGGATTGGCGCGCAAAGCTGTCGTGCACCTGCGCGGCGGCCTCCTTGGCGCTGCCAGCGAGCCGCGCGTCGGCCGCGGTGACCGCCAGCGCCAGCAATGTCGCTGGCATCAACGGCCAGATGAATGCTCGTTTTCTTCCCCCCGCTCCAGTCTCTTCCCGCCACTCCAATCTCCTTAATATGAGGATGCCGGCGTTGTTTTTGAGATTCTTTCTTCCGCTGCTTCGCCATCGCCATCTTGGGATTAGGTTCGGGTTGTGATCGGAGCCGTGCCGCATCCCCGGTCGGAGGTGCTAAGTTACTAGCTCGCCGGTCCTGTAGCAATCGTTTTTCAGTCTTACCCTGTCGGCGGGCAGCCGGGCTGGCGGCGGCTCGCCTCCGGCCGGCAGAACTGTCAACGCCTGACTGCATCCGGTTGATCCGGTCCTGGCATCTTGTGTACGATGGATCGGTCGCATGGAACACATAACGGTCATAGGTGCCGGGAACTGGGGGACGGCGCTGGCGCTCACGCTGGCGCGCAAAGGCCTGCCTGTCAGAATATGGGCCTATGAACCGGAGGTGGTGGAGAGCATCCTTCGCCGCCGCGAGAATTCGCTCTACATGCCCGGGGTGGAGCTGCCGGCGGGAATCGTGCCTACGGGCGACCTGCGCGCAGCGCTGGCCGGCGCCGCGATCGTCCTGACGGTAATGCCCTCCCACGTCTGCCGCGGGCTGTTCGAGCGGATGCTCCCATGGCTCGAAGCCTGCATGATTTTCGTCAGCGCCACGAAAGGGATCGAAACGGAAAGCCTGATGCGGATGAGCCAGGTCATCGAGGCCGTCATCGCGCCCCGTTTCCAGCCCCGGCTGTGCGTGCTCTCGGGGCCTAGCTTCGCCAAGGAAGTCGTCCGCGGGGATCCGACGGCCGTGGTTGTGGCATCCGTGGATGGGGCGCTGGCGGCTCGCGTGCAGCAGGTTTTTTCCTCGGAATCATTGCGCCTGTACACTTCCACCGACGTGATCGGCGTCGAGCTGGGCGGGGCCGTCAAAAACGTGATCGCCATTGCCGCCGGGGTCATCGCCGGCCTTGGACTGGGGCACAACACCAATGCCGCCCTGCTGACGCGCGGCCTGGCGGAATTGAACCGTTTGGCCTGCGCCTGCGGCGCGCGCCCGGAGACGCTCGCCGGCCTGGCCGGCATGGGGGACCTTGCGCTCACGTGCACCAGCGACCTGAGCCGGAACCGGACGGTCGGATATGAACTCGGAAGAGGCAGGTCGCTGCAGGAGATCGTCGGTTCCATGCGCATGGTGGCCGAGGGAGTCAAGACCACGAGGGCGACATACACCCTTGCACGGAAACTCGGAATCGAGGTTCCCATAACCCGGCAGGTGCACAGGCTCCTGGAGGGGGAAGTGACGCCCCGAGAGGCCATCCGCGAGCTGATGGACAGATCGCTGAAAGAGGAATGAGCCGTTCACACTGATTCCTGGTCACATTTCCGGAGAACGCACAATGAAAATGCAGTCGCTCAAAACCCCCTGTCTCCTGCTGGATGCGGACCGCGTGAAGAAAAATGCCGCGAGGATCGGAGGACGAGTTCGGGAAATGGGCGCCAGGCTGCGCCCGCACATCAAGACCCACAAGTGCGTCGAGGTGGCGCGCATCCAGACGGCGGGGCATGCGGGTGCGATCACGGTCTCGACCCTGGCAGAGGCGCGGGCTTTTGCCGCGGCCGGGTTCGGGGACGTCACCTACGCCGTTCCGATCGAGCCGGGGAAGTTCGCCGAGGCGATCGAGATTTCCAGGCAGTGCGAGAAGTTCGCTCTCCTGACCGACGATCCGGGGATCCCCGGTCCACTCAACGAGGCCGCGCGGCGCGCGGGCGTTGGGCTGGATGTCTTCCTCAAGGTGGACTGCGGCTACCACCGCTGCGGGGTCCAGCCGGAATCCGCGCATGCAGTCGAAATACCCCGCGCCATTCAGGATGCTTCCCATCTGCGGTTTGCCGGTATCTTGACCCACGCGGGACACTCCTACCACTGCAGGAGCGGGGCGGAAACACTGGCCGTGGCCCGGCAGGAACGCGACGTGATGGTCGAAGTGGCATCCCGGCTGCGAAACGCCGGCGTGGAGGTCCCTACCGTGAGCGTTGGGTCCACGCCCTCGATCAGCTGCGTGGACCACCTCGACGGCGTGGACGAAGCGCGGCCGGGCAACTACATTTTCTTCGACGCCACGCAGGTTCGCCTGGGGAGCTGCGGCTTGGAAGACTGCGCCCTCACGGTTCTGGCAGCCGTCGTCCACCGGGACGCATCGCGCCGCAAGGTGATCGTTGATGCCGGCGCGATCGCCCTTTCGAAAGATCCCGGACCGGCGGACCTGGACCCCGAATGCGGCTACGGGCCCGTCCTGAGCACCGACGGGGAAAACCTGGGCCTGCGGTTGCGGTCCCTGTCCCAGGAACACGGCGTCCTCGAGGGGGCGGGCGAAGGGGCTTTCGGCAAGCTCCAGATCGGCGCGCGGGTGCGCATTGTCGCCAACCACTCCTGCCTCGCGGCGGCCCAGCACAACCACTACCACGTGGTGGAGGGCGATCGCGTGGCGGACCGCTGGGAAATCTTCCGGGGTTGGTAGCAGGCCGAGTGCCGGGAATTGCCCGCGCCGTCCGAACTTCCGGTCGGCCGGCGCCAAAAGGCGAATTGAAAAGCCCTCAACCCGCCTTTATCATTTAGCTTTTTGAAGAGAGAGAATCTTGAGCGAATTCAAGCAGCAACTGCCCGATGTCGATCCCGTCGAAACCGGCGAGTGGATCGATTCCTTTGACGCTCTCCTGAGGCGTGCGGGCAAACCTCGTGCGCGCTTTATCGTCCGCAAGCTCCTGAAACGCTCCCGCATGCTTCACGTGGGGGTTCCCGAACTGGTTCAGACCCCTTACATCAACACCATTTCGCCCGAACAGGAACCGCCGTTCCCGGGGGACGAACAGATGGAGAAGCGCATCCGCCGCATGATCCGTTGGAACGCCGCGGCCATGGTCACGCGCGCAAACACCCAATACGACGGCATCGGCGGCCACATCTCCACGTACGCCTCGTCTGCAAGCCTCTACGAGGCCGGCTTCAATCACTTCTTCCGGGGCAAGGACGAAGAAGCGGGCGACCAGGTCTATTTCCAGGGACATGCCGCGCCGGGCATTTACGCCAGGGCCTTCCTCGAGGGCCGCATCACCGAGACGCAGATGGATAACTTCCGGCGCGAGACCGTGCCGGGGCAGGGATTGTCCTCGTACCCGCACCCTCGCCTGATGCCCGACTTCTGGGAGTTCCCCACGGTGTCGATGGGATTGGGGCCGCTGGCGGCGCTTTACCAGGCCCGCTTCAACCGCTACCTGCACGCCCGCAACCTCGTCAACACCGACCGGTCGCGGGTGTGGTGTTTCGTGGGGGACGGCGAGTGCGACGAGCCGGAGACCCTCGGGTCCCTCTTTCTGGCCTCGCGCGAAAAACTGGACAACCTCGTTTTCGTCGTCAACTGCAACCTGCAGCGGCTCGACGGCCCGGTGCGGGGGAACGGGAAGATCATCCAGGAACTCGAGATGGTCTTCCGCGGAGCGGGCTGGAACGTCATCAAGGTCATCTGGGGCCGCGAGTGGGACGACCTCATTCACCGGGACGTGGACGGCCTGCTGCTGCAGAAGATGAATGACACGGTGGACGGGGCCTACCAGAAATACGCCACCTCCAAGGGAGACTACATCCGCGAGCACTTTTTCGGCCCCGATCCGCGCCTGCGCAAGCTGGTGGAGCACCTGAGCGACGCTGAACTGGCCGCGCTCCGAAGAGGCGGCCACGATTACCAGAAGCTCTATGCGGCCTACAAGCATGCAGTGGAGCACCGGGGCGAGCCCACCGTAATCCTGGCCAAGACGGTCAAGGGCTGGGCTCTGGGCGAGGGATTTTTGGGCAAGAATGTCACCCACCAGCTCAAGAAGATGAATCTCGACCAGCTGCGGGAATTCCGCGATCTGCTGGAACTTCCGATCTCGGACAAAAAGCTCGAGGAAGCCCCTTATTACAACCCGGGCCCGAAGAGCCTGGAGATCCAGTACATGCTCGACCGCCGGGCGGCACTGGGCGGCTGCCTGCCGAAACGCATCGTGCGCAGCCGGCCGCTCAAACTTCCGGGCGAAGAGTTGTACGCCGAGTTCAAGGCGGGCACCGGCAGCAGCCGCGAGGTCTCCACGACGATGGCGTTCGTCCGGCTGCTGCGCCGGCTCATGCGCAGCGAGGAGATCGGCCGCCGCATCGTCCCCATCATCCCCGACGAGGCGCGCACCTTCGGGATGGATTCCCTCTTCCGGGAAGTGGGCATCTATTCCTCCGTCGGGCAGCTCTACGAATCGGTCGACGCAAACCTGCTGCTCAGCTATTACGAGTCGAAAGAGGGCCAGATCCTCGAAGAGGGCATTACCGAAGCGGGGAGCATGGCCAGCTTCGCGGCCGCCGGAACCAGCTACGCCACCCACGGCGAGATCACGATCCCCTTCTATATCTTCTATTCCATGTTCGGGTTCCAGCGGACCGGGGACCAGGTCTGGGCCTTCGGCGACGCCCGTGGGCGGGGATTCCTGATGGGAGCCACCGCGGGGCGGACCACGCTCAACGGAGAAGGGCTCCAGCACCAGGACGGTCACAGTCATCTTCTGGCCACGTCGCTGCCCAACATTCTCGCCTACGATCCGGCCTATGCCTATGAAGTGGCAGTGATTGTTAAGGACGGGCTGAAGCGCATGTGCGCCAATCAGGAGGACGTTTTCTATTACATCACGCTGTACAACGAGAACATTGCACACCCGCCGATGCCCGACGGCGTGGAGGAAGGAATCATCCGCGGGCTCTACCTCTACCAGCCGGCGGCAAAGAAGCGAAAACTCAGGGTGCAGCTGTTCGGCAGCGGCTCGGCCATGCAGGCCGTGCTGCGGGCCCAGGGGATCCTGGAAGACCGGTTCAAGGTGGCTGCGGACGTCTGGAGCGCGCCCAGCTATCAGCAACTGCGGAGGGATGCCCTCGTCGCGGAGCGCTGGAACCGGCTTCATCCGGAAGACGAGGCGAAGGCGCCTCATGTGGTCAGGGCGCTGGAAGGCGCTGCAGGCCCGGTGGTGGCCGCCACGGACTTCATGAAGTCGGTACCCGATCTCATCCGGCCGTGGATCCGGCAGCGCTACGTAACGCTCGGGACGGACGGCTTCGGCCGCAGCGACACGCGGGAAGCGCTGCGGCGCCATTTCGAGGTCGACGCGGAGTTCATTGCTCTGGCGGCGCTCGAAGCCCTGTCGCGGGAGGGGAAGGTCAAGGCCGTGATGGTCTCGGAGGCGATCCGCGAACTGGGGATCGATCCGGCTAAGGCCGAGCCGCTTTTTTCCTGAAATGCTGGGTATGCCTATACCGGAGAAGAACACCATGAAACAGACACATCGCTCGATCGCAATCGTCGCTCTGCTCGCCGTCGTCCTTCCTTTCCTCCCCGCACAGAGCCCCGGCAGGAAGTTCTTCAGCTACGACCAGGTCTTCGCCCCGGCGGGCGCGGAGGCGGCGCGCGAACCCGGTACGGAGATCGTGGGCCGGCTCCCCCAGATCAGCGGCTGGGCGGATGGCGATCACTATCTGGAGACGCGCACGGACCCGGCGGACAAACAGAGGAAGGTGTACGCCGTCAGCGCGGCCGATGGCAGCGCGCGCATATACCGGGACTACAGCGAGGTACAGAGACATCTGCCCCAGGGATTCAGCGCCGAGCGGGCAGCCGCAATGACCGAAGACCTGGCCCGGTTCATTTTCGACCAGAACGACGATCTTTATTTCTACAACTCGGCTTCCACCGCCTTCCGCCGGCTTACGGCTACGCCCGGTAAGGAGCAGAACCCCAGGTTCTCCCCGGACGGCAGGTGGATCGCCTACACGCGCGGCGGCAACCTCTTCGGCTACGACCTGGAAAATTTCGTGGAACACCAGTACACCGCCGACGGCGGCGATCTCGTTTACAACGGCTGGGCCTCCTGGGTGTACTTCGAGGAGATCCTGGGGCGCAGTTCACGCTACGCGGCTTTCTGGTGGTCCCCCGACAGTTCCCGACTGGCCTACATGCGCTTCGACGACAATCCCGTGCCGGAATTCCCCATCTACCACGCCGACGGCCAGCACGGAACGCTGGAGAGGCAGCGTTATCCGAAAGCCGGGGACCCGAATCCATGGGTGTCCATGGGAGTGGTCGAGGTGGCGCGGGGAAAAACCGTCTGGCTGGACTTCGAGCAAAAGGCAGACCATTACATTGCGTGGCCCTTCTGGACCAGGGACAGCAGGACGCTCACGGTGCAGTGGATGAACCGCGGACAGGACACGATCCGTTTCTACAGTTGTGATCCGGCTACGGGCACGAAGAAGGCGATCTTCGAGGAAAAGCAGGCATCGTGGGTGGACTTTTTCGAGGACATCCATTACTTCAAGGACGGCAGCGGATTTCTGCTCCGGTCGAATGTGGACGGCTGGGACCACCTCTACTATTACAACAACGACGGCACCCTGAAAAAACGGCTCACCTCGGGCGCATGGCGGGTCAACTCGATCGCCGAGGTGGACGAAGCCGGCGGCTACGTCTACTTCATGGGCCGGCCGGGCCGCACCTCGGACGCCCAGTTGATGCGCGTAAAACTGGACGGAACGGGTATGGCAACGCTCACGCAGGGGGACGGGATTCACCGCGCCCAGGTGTCACCCGGAGGAAAGTTTTTCATCGACACCGTCAGCACGCTGACGAGCCCGCCCGCGATGAGCCTCCACCGGGGCGACGGGTCGCTCGTGCGCAGCCTGGGGGACTCCCGCACCAAGGCGATGGAGGAATACGCCTGGGGCAAGGCGGAGCTTTTCACTATCCCCTCCGGGGACGGATTCGACCTTCCGGCCTACTGGATCCTGCCGGTGGATTTTGATCCCGGACGGCAGTATCCCGTCATCTTCAGCATTTACGGCGGACCCGATGCCGGCAGGGTGCACAATCAGTGGCCGGGCCTTGCGGCCCATTACTGGGCTCAGCGGGGCGTGATCACCTTCAGCGTCGATCACCGCGGCAGCGGCCACTTCGGGAAAAGGGGGACGGCGCTCATGCACCGGAACCTGGGGAAGTGGGAGATGGCGGACTACACCAAGGCGGCCGAATGGCTGCGAACCAGACCCTTTGTGGCGAAGGACAGGATCGGCATCACGGGGAGCAGTTACGGCGGCTACGTGACGATGCTGGCGCTCACCCAGGGCGCCGACCACTTCAACTTCGGGCAGGCAGGGGCGTCGGTCTCTGATTGGCGCCTCTACGACACCGTGTATACCGAGAGATACATGGACACGCCCGCGGAGAATCCCGAGGGGTACAAAAACGGGGCCGTTTTGACCTGGATCGACAGGTACAAGGGGCTCATGAGGATCACGCACGGCACCATAGACGACAATGTCCACATGCAGAACACCATGCAGGTGGTGGACTGGCTGACCAGCAACGGGAAACGGTTCGAACTGATGTTCTACCCCGACAGCCGTCACGGGATCCAGGCTTCGCAGCGAAGTCACGCCACGCGTGAGACGCACGATTTCTGGGTGCGCACGCTGCTGGGCGGCAAGCTGCCCGAAGGCCCGACGAGCACCATGCGCTGAGTTTAGTTCTTCAACGCAAAGGCGCCAAGACGCGAAGACGGATCCTGTCCGCTCGCCGTAAGAGGGCTGTTCTCATGAAAGAAAGACCCAGGTTATGAAACTACACCATGGAATTTTCATTTTTCTGCTGATGACCTCGCTTGTGGCCGCACGGGTTCCAGCAGAGGAGATTCGCGGTGTGCAGGCGGATTATGAGGTCCTGCGAACCGTCATTGTTATGTCGGTTGACGAAACGATCTACAAGTCAACCGAAATGGGGTCCTCCATCCACCCGATCTTCAATAAGGGACTTCCGCCGGGGACGATCCGCGAACACCGCGCTTTCGTGAGCCTGCTGGAGCGGGAGGGGATCGAAGTCCTGCAGGTGCGGGACCTCCTGGAAGACGCATTGAACCACGCCCGGAAGGAAGGAAAGCTGGAGGCCTGGATCCGGCAGTCCTATCCCTCGCAGGCCGACCGCATCATGCCGCACCTGGACAAAGTCGACGCGGATGCCGTTCTTCAGATTTCGGACGGGTTTTTCTACAACCGGGGCCCCGATGGCGAGGCCGACCCGCTCTTCCTGCCGCTCAGCTCGATGTACTGGGCGCGCGACTTTGCCATATCCACACCCAGGGGCGTGATCATCGGCAACGGCCGGCACTTCGGGCGCACGATGGAAAACGCCATCGCCCGCATGATCTTCCGCCACGCCACCGCCCTGAAGGCATTCCCCGTGTTATTCGATGCCGGGGAGGAGGGCGTCCTGCTGGACGGGGGGGATGTGATCGTCCAGGATGAAAAGACGCTCCTTGTAGGCGTGGGCCAGAGGAGCGACCCCAAGGCGGCCCCGCTGCTGGCCTCGAAGCTGGGAATGGACGTCATCGCCGTGAGCATGCCCCCGCGCGACAAGCCCAACGGGTTGACGAGGCAGCTGCTCCATCTCGATTCCATGTTCAACCTGGTCGACCGGGACAAGGCGGTAGCGGTTCCTTATTTTCTCGAAAAGGCCTACGCCGCGGGGAATCCGGTCAGGGGTATGCTTTCGGGGTTGGCGCGCCAGACCGACGAGATCCTGGCACACCGGGAAGGGGAGCGGACGGGCGACTCCCGGCAGCTGCGCACCACGCTCGAGGTGTTGGCGGACGTGGGCTGGCTGACGAAATACGAGGCCGGCACCGCAAAGCCGGTGGCGCTGGACATGAAGCTGGTCGATTACGCGCGCGCCCAGGGCTGGACGGTGGTCTTCGCCGGGGGCGAGCGGGAAGATCTCCCGGCGGAGAAGCATCTTATGGAAAGGGCACTTTACGAATTGCGCTGGCAGGGCGTGAACGTAGCCCAGCTCAGGCCCGGCAGGGTGCTGGCGTATGAGCACAACAAATACACTAATGCGGCTCTGCGGCGGGCCGGCGTAGAAGTGCTCGCCTTCGACGGGGAACTCCTGTCGATTCGCAATGGCGGGCCCCACTGCCTGATGATGCCGCTGGTGCGCACACGCGAACCGGAGACCGGAACCGCCGGCCGGCCGGGCCCGGTGAAGCGCTGATTTGACAACCGTAACTCCTGATTCGAAGGAGGCAGGCATGAAACGACTTTTTCTCACGGCGCTTCTTACCGCCGGGCTCGCACTTCCGCTGTGCGCCCAGCAGGTGGAAGTGCAGGAGTATGTGCTGGACAACGGTCTTACGCTCCTCATGGTCCCCCGCAAAGGCGACCCCAACGTGGCCGCCGGATGGGTGGCGAAAGTCGGCTCGGTAAACGAGCGGCCCGGGATCACGGGGCTGTCGCACGTCTTCGAGCACATGATGTTCAAGGGGACGCATGCCATCGGGACCCGGAACATAGCCGAGGATCTGAGACTGATGGAGCAGATCGACGCGGTCGCCGCAGAGCTGCGGAAGGAGCAGCTGGCCCAGATCGACCGGCTCCGACTCGGTGAAATCTCCGACCTGAAGGACCCGAAGAACCGCACGGCGAGACACACCGAACTCCTGGCCCGGATGGCGGAGCTCAACCGCAGGCAGAAGGAACTCATCGTCAAGAACGAGTTCGACCGGATCTACACCTCAGCCGGGGCCAGCGGGATGAACGCGGGGACGGCGGAGGATTTCACTATCTACTTCATCAACGTTCCGGCCAACAAGCTGGAGCTCTGGTTCTGGATGGAGTCGGACCGGCTGCTGAATCCGGTGTTCCGGGAATTCTACGCCGAAAAGGACGTCGTTCACGAGGAGCGCCGGCTGCGCGTGGAGAGCACCCCGACAGGAAAGTTCCAGGAGGAGTTCAACGCCCTCTTCTGGACCGCCTCCCCGTACAAGTGGCCGGTCATCGGCTGGCCGAGCGATCTGGATGGCCTGTCGCGCGAAGAGGCCGCGGCCTATTTCGAGATGAACTACGCCCCCAACAACCTTGCGGCCTGCCTCGTGGGGGATTTTGATGTGAACGAGGCCAAGGTGCTCGCCGAGCGGTACTTCGGCCGTCTGAAACGCCATCCGCAGCAGGTGCCGCCGGTCCGCACCCGGGAGATTCCGCAGGAAGCCGAGAAGCGGATGCTGGCGTGGGCCGAGACCACCCCCGAGGTCGAAATCCGCTATCACACGGTGGCTGACGGCCACGCCGATGACGCGGCGCTGACCGTGCTGGGTTCCCTCATGAGCGGCCGGACCGGCAGGCTCTACAAGTCGGTCGTGCTGGATCAGCAGCTGGCCAACAACGCCGGCGCCGGCCAGCGGTCGATGAAGTGGCAGGGATTTTTCTCGATGAGCGGCACGGCTAAGCCGGGGCACACGCCCGAGGAGGTGGAGCAAGCCCTCTACAAGGAGCTCGAAAAACTCCAGCAGGAGAAGGTGGGAGAGAGAGAGCTCCAGAAGGTGAAGAACCAGTTTGCGGCGGGGAACTTCCGCAGGCTGCAGAGCAATTTCGCCCTGATGCTGCAGCTGCTGCTGGCGGAGAACAACCGCGGCTGGCAGAGCTTCAACGAGGATCCGAAGAAGATCGAGGCGGTTACCGCCGAGGACATTCAAAGGATCGCAATCCAGTACTTCAAGCCCGAAAACCGCGCGGTGGCGATCTACTACACCAAGAAATCAGAGACCACGGAGGAAGATCCGCTCTTCGAAGGGCTCAACGACCAGCAGAAGGCGCAATTGAGGCAGTTTCGCGCCATGCTGCCGCAGATGAGCGTCGAACAGGCCAGGCAGGTGCTGCAGCAGATCGAGACGCAGGGCGCCGCGGCGCCTCCGGAGATGCGTCCGCTGATGGAGAGGATGAAGAAGCTGCTCGAAGAGAAGATCAAAAATGATGGAGGTGCCTTATGAGAAGAGCGACAATCGTCGTCGCACTCGCCTGCCTGCTGGCCGGCACGGTTCTTTCCTTCGCACAGCAGGCTCAACTCCAGAAGCAGGCACAGGTGCCCGCGCACCCGAATGAACTCCAGTACAAACCGCTCGAGTACACGCCGCCCCAGGCCGCCAAACACCGGCAGGTCATGGCCAACGGCGTGGTCGGGTATTTCGTGGAAGACCATGAACTGCCGCTGGTCAACATAGCGGTCACCATCCGGGTCGGATCCTATCTGGATCCCGCAGGGAAACAGGGCCTGGCCTCGGCGGTGGGCAGCCAGATGCGTGCCGGAGGGACAGCGGGCTACAAGGCCGAGGAATATGACGAGGAGGCCGATTTCCTGGCGGCCGCCATCTCCAGCTCGATCGGGAGCACCTCGGGCGGCGCCTCCGTGAACTTCCTCACCAAGGACACCGACAAAGCGCTGGAACTCTTCTTCGAGATGCTGCGCCGCCCGGCGTTCCAGCAGAACCGGCTCGACCTTTACAAGAGCCAGGTGATCCAGCAGCTGGAAAGGCGCAACGACCGCACCGACGCCATCGAGGCCAGGGAGTGGGGGCGCCTCATTTACGGGGATGAGCACTTCACCAACCGGCTGCCCACGCGGGACTCGGTCTCCTCGATCACCCGCGAGGACATGGCCGCTTTTCACGCGCAGCACTACCACCCGGGGAATTTTATCTTCGCCGTTTCGGGTGATTTCAAGACCGCGGAGCTCAAGGCGAAGCTCGAGCGCGCCATGGCCGACTGGCCCAAGCCGCCGGGAGCCGCCGCTGCAGTTCCAAAACCAACCCAGACCCCTGTCCCGGGCGTGTACATGGTCCACAAGGCGGACGTCAACCAGGCCCGCGTCTCCCTGGGTCACCGCGGGATCCTCCGGGGAAACCCGGATGAGTTTGCCGTCGACATGATGAACGACATTCTGGGCGGGAGCGGATTCACCTCGAGAATCATGAATCGCGTCCGCTCCGACGAAGGCTTGGCCTACAGCGCCGGTTCCGGCTTCTCTGCCGGGATCTATTACGAGGGGCAGTTCCGGGCAGCGTTCCAGAGCAAGAGCTCTACCGCGGCCCAGGCCACGCAGATCGTTCTGGACGAGATCGAGCGGATCCGGAACGAAAAGGTCTCGCAGGAAGAACTGGACACGGTCAGGACCAGCGCGGTGGAGACGCTCAGCCAGTTGTTTTCTTCGGCATCGGCGGTCGCGGGGACATTCGCGGCCGATGAATTCACCGGGCGCGAGGCCGGCTATTGGGACAAATACCGGGACCGGATACGCGCCGTCACGCTGGATGATGTCCAGCGGGTGGCGCGCAAGTACCTGCACCCGGAGAACCTGGTCATCCTGGCGGTGGGCAACGTGGACGACATTCAGAAGGGGGACCCGGACAAGCCGGAATACTCCTTCCAGAAAATCAGCAAGGGCAAGGTCACGCGGATTCCGCTGCCCGATCCGGCCACCATGGCGTATCCCAAGCCCTGATCAACGGGATCCGGACGAACGCGATTTCCCGCGTTCGTCCGGATCCTTCAGGTTTCTGCCCGACAGCGCCGGCGAATCCTCGAGGCAGAACCTCAGGGGCCAGTCCTTTGCCTCGCCCGCGTACGCGATGCCGATGCGCGCGCTGACTTCGATCTTCGGCGGCGGGCCCTGCCGGGTGAAGAGGCGGATCTCCCCTCCGCAAAGAAGATCAAATCCGCTCGCATCCCGGGTGATGCCGAGGGCCGCGCACAACCTGCCGGGGCCGGCCATCAGGCGAAGGGGAGTTCCCGGCGGGCCTTCCGCCGCACGAAGCAAAACCGCTTCCGCCATTCCTTCCTTCCGGGTGACGATGTTGGCGCAGTGGTGCATGCCGTAGACGAAGAAGACGTAGAGGTGCCCGCCGTCCATGTACATGGGTTCCACGCGCGGCGTGCGGCGACCTCCCCAGGAGTGTGCGGCCCGGTCTGCCGCGCCCAGGTACGCCTCGGTTTCCACGATTCTTGCACCGTACCATTTTCCCCGGTGGCAGCGCGCGAGCCATGCGCCGAGCAGGTCCCTGGCGACGGTAGGGGTGTCCCGCCGGTAGAAGGCGCGCGTGGCCTCTTCGAGGCCGTGCGCGGCGGGCCTGAACTCCAGGCGTGAATCAGGTGCAGGCGCAAAAACCGATGACATCGCAATCAACCTCCAAAATAGGGCACACGGAGATCCGTTCAGGAAAGAAGGCCTTTGGGACGCGGAAGAACGCCGGCAGGGCTTTTGCCGGCCCGCAGGGCCCGGCGCTACGCGCCGGCCTTTCTTTTCGGGTGAAGGCTGTCGAACGCTTCCTCATGAATCATTTCCTTGAACACCAAAGGCAGCGCTCGACAGCCTTCACCCGAAAAGAAAGGCGGCAAATGCCCTGCACACGGATTCAGTGTTCCTCTGTCCGCGTGGGTCTGCGTTCATCCGCGTCCAATGATTTTTCTGCCCCCTATTTCACGAAAATTCCGAGCTAGTGGGACTGTCTCGCCAGGGCGCAGCGGAGTGCTCCTTCCAGGTCGGGATGCCGGAAGCCGTACCCCGCCTCGAGCAGTTTCTTCGGCTGGACCCGCGCGCTGGCCAGCAGCAATTCCTCGGCCATTTCGCCGAGCAGCAGCTTTGCCGCGATGGAGGGAAACGGGAGCAGCGAGGGCCGGGCCAGGACGCGGCCCAACGTCCGGCTGAACTCGGCGTTGGTCACCGGATTCGGCGCGACCGCATTGACCGGTCCGCTGAGGTCATCGGTGGCAACGGCAAAGTCGATGATGCGTACCAGGTCGTCCAGCGCCACCCAGCTCATGTACTGCCGTCCGCTGCCGGTCATCCCCCCGATGCCCAGCCGGAAGGGCGTGAGCATCTTCGCGAGCGCGCCTCCTTTGGAACTGAGAACGATGCCTATTCTGAGGTTCACCAGTCGGATTCCTGCCTCTGCCGCAGGACGGGCAGCCTCCTCCCACTCCCGGCAGACTTCGGCCAGAAATCCCTCTCCGGGCCCGCTGTCCTCTGCCAGCGCCTCATCCTTCCGATCCCCGTAATAACCGATGGCTGAAGCGCAGACGCATACAATCGGGCGCGCCTGGAGGCCGGCCAGCTTCCGGGCCAGGAGGCCTGTCCCCTGAACGCGACTGTCACGAATTCTTCGCTTTTTTGCTTCGGTCCAGCGGCCTCCGGCAATGCTTTCGCCGGCGAGATGAACCACCGCGTCGAAGTCTTCCAGACTGCCTGCGGCCAGGTCCCCCGCCGCCGGGTTCCAGGGTACTTCCCCAGCCCCCGCCGCGGCCTTACGCCCAAGACGGTGCAGGTCGTGGCCCTTATTTTTCAGGTGAGGGACCAGGTGGGATCCTACCAGCCCCGATGCTCCGGAGACGAGAATTTTCATGGACCGTCCTCCCGCGCCCTTTCGTCGAATCTCCCGCCGGCCCGCGAAAAAGGGTGCGAAATATTAGGTGCGCCGCTGCCGGATTTGTGCTACCTAATGCGAACCGGTCTGCCTTCAACTGCTCTGCTATGGATAAAGATATTACACTATTGACCGGAAGCATGGGGCGGGGCAGTTCTCCATCTACCGACGGCTTCCTTCATTACCAGGGGTGACCACCATGAATCGCATCCGTCGCATTACGGCATTGGTGTCAATGCTGATCCTGGTATTGACCATTGCGTCCTGCAGGAGCGGGGACCAGGCTTCCTATGACATCGTCATCAAAAACGGCACGGTCTACGACGGCTCGGGGGATGAACCGTTCAAGGCCGACGTCGGGATCAAAGGCGACAGAATCGTGCGGATAGGTTCGGTCGGCACAGCCTCCGCGCGGAAGGTGATAGAGGCGAAGGGACTGGCGGTGGCTCCCGGCTTCGTCAACATGATGAGCTGGTCCAATGAGACGCTCATCGAGGACGGCAACTCCCAGTCGGATGTGCGGCAGGGGGTGACGACGCAGATCCTCGGGGAGGGGCATTCCATGGGACCGCTGACCCCGGATATGAAGAGGCGGATGGAGCAGAGACAGGGGGACCTCCGGTATCCGGTTACCTGGACCACGCTGGCGGAGTATCTCGGATTTCTCGAAGGGAAGGGGGTCTCGCAAAACGTGGCCTCGTTCGTGGGCGCGGCCACGGTGCGCGAATACGCCGTGGGCCTGGAGGACAGGGAGCCCACGCCGGAGGAGATGGAGCTGATGCGCTCGCTGGTGCGCAGCGCGATGGAGGCGGGCGCGCTGGGGGTTTCCACGGCGCTCATTTACGCCCCGGGATCCTATGCGAAGACGGGTGAGATCGTCGAACTGGCCAAGGTTTCCGCCGAGTTCGGCGGAATCTACATTTCGCACCTGCGAAGCGAGGGAAACGCGCTGGAGGAGAGCGTCGGCGAATTCCTCCAGATCGCGCGCGCGGCGAGGATCCCGGCGGAAATCTACCACCTGAAGGCCGCGGGTCAAGCCAACTGGCCCAAGATGGACAACGTGATCCGGATGGTCGAGGAGGCACGGCGGGAAGGGCTGAAGATTACCGCGGACATGTACACGTACACTGCCGGATCCACGGGGCTGGAAGCGTGCATCCCTCTGTGGGCGCAGAGCGGCGGTTCCGAGGCGATGCGGGAGCGCTTCCGCGATCCGGCCCAGCGGCAGCGGATTCTCCGCGATATGAAGACGCCCTCGCAGGAGTGGGAGAACTTCTACCTCCTCGCCGGTTCGCCCGAACGGATTCTCCTGGTGGGATTCAAAAAGGAGGAATTGAAGCCGCTGCAGGGGATGACCCTTGGCGAGGTCGCGAGGATGCGGGAGAAGGACCCGGCCGAGGTGATTCTGGACCTCCTGAGCGAAGACGAGAGCCGCGTGGGCGCGGTCTATTTCCTCATGTCCGAGGATAACGTGAGGAAGCAGATCGCACTGCCCTGGGTGAGCTTCTGCTCCGATTCCCCCTCCATGGCCCCGGAGGGGAGTTTTCTGAAGATCAGCACGCACCCCCGGGCCTACGGGAGTTTCGCGCGGCTGCTGGCCCGCTATGTTCGCGACGAAAACGTGATTCCCCTGCAGGAGGCGGTGCGGCGGCTCGCGAAACTGCCCGCGGAAAACCTGGGGCTCGAGGGCCGCGGCTCGCTCCAGGAGGGGATGTTCGCCGACGTGGTGGTGTTCGATCCGGTCAGGATCCAGGACCGGGCGACGTTCGAACAGCCGCACCAGTACTCGGTCGGCGTGCACCACGTCCTGGTGAACGGAATACTCGTACTGGAAAACGGCGAACACACCGGGGCGCGGCCGGGGCGGGCCCTGAGGAGGGGCAGGTAAGCGCGTCCCCCGACGGTCCGGGCCGGGGGCCGCTGCATCGAAAACCCGTACTCGTTCCGGACAGGGTGCGGCAAGCCGGTGCCCCGAAGGAACCCGTTGTGATAGGATCGGGCCGGTTGCCGCGATTCGGCAGCCCCGGAAGGAGACGACGATGGCGAAAGCAAGCAGCAATGATATCTCCGTCGCATGCCCGTGCTGTGGCGCGCGGCTGCTGATCGATCCACAAATGGGTAAGGTGATAGCTTACGAGGCGCCGCCGGCGAAGCCCTCCGGTGCGCCGGACCTGGACAAGGCGGGATCGCTGCTTCGCGAGCAGGCCGCGCGGCGGGAAGCGCTTTTCCGCCAGAGCACGGAGGACGAAAAACAGAAATCCCGCCTGCTCGAACGGAAGTTCGAGGAGGCGCTGAAGAAGAGTAAGGACGAACCGGTCGAGAAGCCCGTGAGGGACATCGATCTTGGGTGAAATGCGGGTACTTTCACACAGGTACCAACAAACAACTCTCAGAGGACTGACATGTCGAAACGAATCCTGGTTTGCCTGTTTGCAGTCGCAGTGATTTTGCTCGGCACGGCCGCCGCCCAGATGCTTCCCTGGTTCTACTGGACGCTCCTGCCCCAGGGCCAGAGGGACGAAATCATCGGCGAGGCTTCGGGCGAAAGCGCCTGGAACCACACGATGGAACTTGCCGGGTACGACAAGGATCGGCTGAAGGCGGAATACGCCGGCACCTTCTACGAAGCCCAGTACGTCTACGACATGCTGAAGCGCTATGGCCTTCCCGGGGCGGAGATTGTGACCTACCCGGGCGGGGAGGTCTGGGATGCGGTCAAGGGGGAGTTGTGGGAGGTCTCGCCCCGGCGCCAGAAGCTGTCCTCCGCCACGGACATGACCGTCCTGCTGGTCCGCGGCAGCAACTCGGCCGACGTCAAGGGAGAACTGGTCTGGGTTGGACGCGGCACGGCGGAAGAGATCGAGCGGGCGAAAGTGGACGGAAAGATCGTCGTCACGGATGGCAACGTCGCCACCGCGCACAACCTCGCCTGCATGGAGAAGGGTGCGCTCGGCGTGGTGGCGATCTCCGATTCGCGGCCGCACTTCGATCCGCTGCAGATCCCCTTCAGCAGCATCCGGGGCGGCAGCGCCGACAGGCCGGCGAAGTTCGCGTTCTACATGACCGCGCGCGACGGGGAGTACTTGAAGCAGCGGCTGCTCCGGGGGCAGAAGATCACGGCGCACGCGCAGGTCGAGACGACGATGGAGAAGTACGTGAACCAGAACGTCGTCTGCCACATCCCGGGGACCGACCCCGCGGCCGGCGAGGTCATTCTCTCGGCGCACCTCTTCGAGGGCTACACCAAGCAGGGGGCCAACGACAACGGCTCCGGCAGCGGGGCGATCCTGGACGTGGCGCGCACGCTGCACACGCTGATCCAGGAAGGCCGGCTGCCGCGCCCGAAACGGACCATCCGCTTCCTGTGGGGGCCGGAATTCGCCGGCACCGGCCCGTGGGTCAAGGCCCACAAGGACCTGATGGCGAAGACCCTGTGCAACATCAACATGGACATGGTGGGGGAATGGCTGAGCAGGAACAAGGCGCACATGATGCTGATCCGGACCACGTTCGGCAACCCCCACTACATCAACGACGTCATGGAGAACTACTACCGTTTCGTTGGGGAGGGAAACCGGGAACGGATCCACAATCGAGGCAATGAGCTGAGGATCCCGCACCGCCTTGTGGCGCCGAGCGGCGCGGATGAGCCGTTCTACTACAGCATCGAGACGCACTACGGCGCCTCGGACCACGAGGTGTTCAACGACTGGGGCGTCCGGGTCCCCGGCATCATGATGATCGCCTGGCCCGACCAGTGGTACCACACCTCGGGCGACCGGACGGACAAGGCGGACCCGACGCAGCTGAAGCGTGTGGTTTTCATCGGCGCGGCCGGGGCTTACACCGTCGCGGCCGCGGACGACGACATGGCGGTCAAGATCGCGGGCGAGGTCGCGGCGAACGGGGCGCGCCGGCTGGGCTACAAGCTCAACGTGGCGCTGGAGGCGCTGAACGTGGCCACCGTCGAAACGCTGGCGGCGGACTACAGGATGGCCCGCATCCAGGTCGAAACCACGCTCGAGAACGAGAAGGCCACGCTGCAGACGGTGCTCGAGCTGGGCGCGGACAAGGCGCTCGTGGGCGATTACGTGGGCCGCATGGCCGCCACTGTCGAGCAGCTGGGCAAGACCCAGCTCGCGGCGGTCGACGAGCACATGAAGGCCGTGGCGAAGAGGCTCAAGACGGCGCCGGTGACGATCAAGCTGACCGAACTGGAGGCGAAGGCGGCGAAGATCGTCCCGCGGACAACCGCGAAGGTGAAGGAGAACGGCTACCGCGGCTACCAGGAGCTGCTGGCCAAGGTGCCCGAAGCGGAGCGGAAGAAGCACCCGTTCGGGCAGCGCGACTTCGGGAGCCTAACGGAGCTGCACCTGCTGATCAACGGCAAGCGCAGCGCGCTGGATATCCTGAACGCGCTCGACGCCCAGTACCCGGTGAAGTCGAATCTGCAGAGCCTGCTGAATTACCTGGAGATCCTGAAGCTCGCCGGCCTCGTCGAAATGTAGCGTCGGGGGCGGGCGCGAAGAGCAACCAAAAGCGAACGCAGGTCTGTGCTTCCGGAGCGCAGGTCAGTCAAACCAGAAGTACTTCCAGTGCGGGGTCGATGCGTCGTGAACCGCGTAATACCCCCGCCTGACGGAAAGCTGCTGGGGCGTCGATTTGAGAATGGCCATGGCGTGGCTTGTCATCGCATGCCGGTCGAGCTTGTTGTACATCACGAACTCCCTGGTGCCCAGCCGCGTCGAGAACTGCTCAAAAAAATAGCCCCTCCAAAATCCCTGCGGCAGGGGCGCAAGAGCGGAATGGGGATCAGGGCTTGAGAGGGGTTGCTTCGCGGGGCAGCTTGACTTTCATCTCGATGACTAGCATGTCCGACGGCCGGACCGTCATCTCCACCAGATATCCGGCCTTGAGTTCGCCTAGCTCCAACTGCCCCTTGCCGAACTGCTTCTTGTCCGCCTTGATCCTGCACTGCGCATCCAATGCAAATCCCGCGTCGACCATCCGGTTATTCCTCTTCATCCGGATCTGGATCGCGTTACGCTCCAAATCGATCTGCAGAACCTCACCGGACATGTGAACCGGCGGCGCCAGTGTCGGCGTTTCCGCTCCCCTGTTTCGCGCGGGAGAAGTCCCGCCTCCCACGGCCTGCTGGGCCATGGCAGCGGACCCAAGCATGAGAATCGCCGCGGCCGCAGCCAAAATGCTCTTCATCTTCGACATCCTCTCATTTGTACCTGAAAAGCCGGCGGGGCAACCCTCTCGGGCGCCCCGCCCGGTCATGCAGTAAACACTGGTTCCGGCTAGAAGTTAATTCCCAGCTGGAAGTGGATGATTCTCGGCGATCCCCGCTGAGAGGTGATCTGGCCGAAAGTCGAACTGTCGAAGTTGGCGCTCCCGAAAATGAAGTTGGTCTGGTTGAACGCGTTCAGGAACGTGACCCGCAGCTCGAAGTTCTTGTTCTCGTGGAACGCCGTCCGCTTGATCAGGCTGAAGTCCCACTGGGTGAACGAAGGTCCGGAGAACTTGTTCCGCGGGAAATTCCCGAAGGTTCCAGGCGCAGGCGAGCCGAGAAGCCCTTCCTTCAAGGTGGCGCCCGACAGCCTCCCCGTCGTCGGACTGGTGGTGATGTTGAGATACTTCGGATCGATGAAGAACACCCCAACACCGGTGCGGTAGATGCCCGAAGCCTTCTTGTATTCGTCGAAGGTCATCCCGAGCAGCTGGGCGGGATTAAGGCCTGCGTTCCACGAGTTGACCGTCGACCGGTTGGAGTAGATCGCCACCGGCGGTCCGCTCTGCCAGTTGGCGATGCAGCCGACCGACCAGCCCTCGACCAGCTTCCGGATTGGCAGGAACGCCCCGCTCAGGAACCGCTTGTTGCTGCCGAACGGCATCTCATAGATGAAGTTGGCAATAACGCGGTGAGTCTGATCGGTGCTCGGCCTGTGGCGATCGAGGCCGAGATCGCGCAGCGTGCGCGGAGACTCCAGCGTGCTCTGGCTGCCGGCGCTGTCGGTGATCGTCTTGCTCAAGGTGTAGCTGCCCTGGGCATACAGACCGTTCGAATAGCGCCGCCGGATCTCGATCGACATGGAGTGATAGTTGGAGAATGAGGTGTTCGTGAGAGCCCGCGCGAAGTTGGCGTTCGGGTTGGCCACGAAGAAGTTGGGTGCCAGGTTGGCGCGGTTGGCGCGATACGTCGAGCTGAAGGCCAGGGTCGAGGCCATCGCGCCGACGTTGTCGTTGTTCAGATTGCTGATGAAGGTGGAGCTGCTGAAGGCGCTGCCAGACGACAGCCCGGCGAAGAGTGTGCTGAGCGTAGGCGTCGCAACGCGGTCGGCGCCCACGGGGGAGAAGTTGGTCCCGCCGCTGGCCGCCAGGTTTTTCTTGGCATTCAGGAACTCCGCCAGGAATCCGTTCTCGAAGATGTTGACCTCGTTGATGTCCATGGCCCGGAAAATCTTGACGCCGTGGTTGCCCGCGTAGCGGATCTCGAGTGCCGTATTGGCGGCAATCTCCCGCTCGATGCTGAGCGACCACTGCTGAACGTAGGGCACACGGAGGTTGGGCTCGAAGGTCCACAATCCGTTGTTGGTATTCAGGAGGAGGTTTTCGGCGTCCGTCACCGGCATCTTGAACACCGGTATAGTGACAGGGACGCCGCTCGAGGTCAGAACTCCGGTGGGAGTATTGTTCGCCGAACTCTGGATGAGACCGGGATTGGTGGTCCCTGTACCCAGGGCATTGCTCACGACGGTGAAGCCGTCGCTGAGATAGCTGATCGAGAATCCGGCGCGGATGGAACTCTTGCCCTCGGGTCCGAACAGGAACCGGAGCGGCGCCCACTCGGACCGCGGCGAATAGGCGAATCCGAGGAACGGGGCGAAGTTGTTCCAATCGTCGTTGTACAACTTGATGCCCGTGTCGCCGTTCACCCAGTTGAGCGAAGTGGGAGCAGATCCCTTCAACACGCCCGGCTTGAACAGATTCCCCTCGCCGGAGATGCCGTAGAGACCGGCAACTCCGTTGGCCGGCTGAATCGCCAGTCCGTTGGTGACATACGGTACGCCCTGCCACTCATAGCGCACACCGTAGTTCATGATGAAATTCCGCCTCATCCGCCACTGGTCCTGAATGTAGAGAGCCAGCTGCCGCTGCTTGAAATTGCGGTCGCGGCTCGCCCCGGGAACAAAACCCGATGTCTGGCTGGCCACGTTGAAGGTCTGCGAAGCCGAACCCAGGAATCCGGTCAGGTCGGCGAAGACGCTGCGCGCGCGGTTCACGATGGCCGTGCCGGCGGTTCCCGAGGGGAGGCTGGGGAAGGCGGCATTCAAAATGCCGTCTGGATTTGCGGAATTGGTCCCCAGGGTCACCGTCGGGTGGATGCCCGCGTCATTGAACGTGATGGCGGTTACGGACTGGAAGTCCATCCCCAGCCGGATGGTGTGCGAACCGCGGATCAGCGCGAAGTTGTCCAGGAACTGGTAAACCAGAGTGTTGCGTCCCTGCGACATGAACGTGTTGTTGTAGGTCGATGTGGACGCTAATGAGACGAAAAACGGGTTTTCCGGCGGCGCCTTGCGCAGGAAGCCTACCGGCGCCCGCTGGTGGCCGAAGCGCACCTCGTTGGTCGTTCTCGCCCCGAACGTCGAGTTGATGGCGGCAGCCATCAGGGTTCTGGTCGAGGACTGTTGGGCGTCGACCCCGCCGGGGAACGGAGCTTCAAGCCCGTTGAAGGTATCGGGATCGAGCGAGAACTCCGCACGGTTATATACGAACTCGAACTTGTGATCCCCCAGCGTCCGATGCTGGAACAGCTGCTGGTCGAAGCGCATCGAGATCCTGTCGTTCTTGTCCTTGCCGCTGACGTTGAATCTCGCGCCCAGCGTGTTCATGCCATCCCCCACGAGGGAGTTGTTCGGGGGGGGCATGGCATTGAGCATCTTTGTTGTAATCGTGTTGAGGGCGCTGGCGTTTCCGATTGCCAGAAGGTTGACCGATTTCTCCGCGCCGTCCGATCCGGTGTACTTGAAGAGGCCCTTGCGGGCGTCCTCGCTCAGCACCGTCCGGTTGCGCGTAACCGAGAAGGGCTCACGGAAGCCCTCATAGGAGAAGAACCAGAAACTCCGGTTCCTGCCGTCGTATATTTTGGGCAGGAATGCCGGCCCGCCGACGTTGAAGCCGAAGTAGTTCTGCCGCTGGATCGTCCGGGGGGTGCCGGACATGTTGTTGAAAAAGGTGTTGGCGTTCAGCCAGTCGTTGCGGTGCATCCAGAAGAGGCCGCCGCGCAGGTCGTTGGTGCCCGACTTGGTCACCATCCGGACCTGGGCCAGCCCGCGGCCGCCGGTGGGATCCACGGTGCCGACGGTGACGCTGAACTCGCTCGTGGCACCCACCGACGGGGCGCTGATGGCAAAGAACGAACTCGTTTTCACGAAGTTGTCCATTGCGTTGATGCCGTCCTGGGTGACATAGGTTCCGGCACCGCGCATGCCGCCCACGCTTGCATTACGCGTGTCGGTTCCGGTAACGGCGATTCCGGCCTGCAGCCGGGCTAGGTCCATCGGGTTGCGGCTCGGCAGCGGCAGGTCTGCCACCTGCCGGGTGCTCACCACGTTGGTCAGCGTTGCGCTGACGGTGTTGATCACCGACTGCTGCTCTCCGGTTACGATGACCTGCTCTTCCACGGTTCCGATAATCAGCCTGACGTTGATGATCGACGGGCGTCCTACCTCCACGACGATGCCCTGGACTTCAGCCCGCTTGAAGCCGGGAACCTCGACGCTCAGGTTGTACCCGCCCAGACCGATGGACGTAAATACATAGTTGCCCTGACTGTCGCTGACCGTCGTGTACTCCTCGCCCGTCGCGGTGTTTTTGATGGCCACGGATGCGCCGGGGATGACGCCTCCGGAGGGGTCATCGATGCGCCCGCTCATGGAACCGCGTACGGACTGCCCAAAAAGGGGAATGCCCAATACGGCGATGGCCGTAATGGCCAGGACAAGGCGTCCCAACCTGGAACTTCCTCTCATAAATGTCACTCCTTCGCTGGTGGGAATAGCTCCATTCATTCCGCAGGCGAAGATCGCACTCAGGACCGGAACCATGCCAGGGTAACGGCTCGCTGTTCCCGCGCTCTTCACCCAATCGTAAAAATGAAGCTGCTTATCTAATTTATGGCGCTATATTACAGCAATCGGATTTCCGACAGCAACTTATATTTCCTAATCAACCGAACCCATGTGCTGCGGGCTTCGCGGGAGAAATCCGCCTCATCCTGTTCGGGATGTTTCCCTGCCGCGCAGGTCGCGCTTTGGCCCTTTGCGGGAGATACGGCAATGCGGGCGCGGTTGGAGCAGGTGCCATAGAACCTTTGACCATGGCGGCCAGGGTGGCGAAATGCCGATGTGCATGGAATCCGGGGGGTGGCCAGGCACGGCGAAAGGGCTCGGCGTCCATTTTCACCCCCTCCTCCCGCTTGGCAGCCCGAGCGTGTGCGCTTCCATCTACAGGGTGTCGGACGGCGGCTTTTACCCGCATCTGCAACTGCGCTGCCCGGCGCATTCCGCCGTGCCCCATTCATATCCCGGAGCGGTCGGAGAACTCGCCTCAGGATTGCCCCGCAGGCAAATCCCCCGGATGAGCCAGGACTGCAGCTTTCCCCTCCCTATTGAGGCCGGAATTGCCCTCACACCGTAGTATGCATGGAGAGCCTGATCGCGGACACACTCCCGCAAAGTGGCTCCGGCGGCGCGACCGGATGGCTCGACGGCCGCCTTCGGAGGCTGTGGGTGCTGACTGGCATAATAATCCGCAAGGAACTGTTGCGCTTTCAGCGCAGGGATAATCAATGCTACCCTGCGCAACCAGTCATAGAGGGAATACACGCCGACAATCTCGCCGTTGCTGTCATAAACGGGACTGCCGGAGAATCCGTCCTGTCCTTCGACCCGCAGAGACCAATAGTCTGTTCCTCTGAAAAAATAGGGCCCATTGTAACTCGCTTCACGTACAAATATCCGGCTGCCGGGCTGTGCGATGAGGAGCAATTTCTCATCCTTGCCTGGCGCAGATCGAAATGTGGGCCGCTGAACCGGCTTCGTCGAGTGGGCCTTCAGCAGCGCGAGGTCCGCTGCTTCGTCGGTCTTGATAATTGTCGCCTCGCGGCCGTTGACGTATACCCGGACGTGCAGTTCGTCCTCGGGCTTAAATCCAAGAATCGTTTTCTTGTGCGCGCTGAGCTTCCCGGAGACGACGTGATAGCTGGTCATCACCAGCCCTTCTCCGACAAGAAAGCCGGTGGCATGAGCGTTGGGATCAGTGGGCACGATCGAGGAAATAACGCGCTGCAGTGGATTCTGTTCCCTCTTGGAGAGTCTCAGCGCTATAGCCGCAATGTTCGATTTCTGCTGCTTTGTGACCCTGGAGAGCGGATCTTGTGCCGGACAATCGAAGACCAGAATGAGCCCGAAAAGGGGAACAAAAGCGAAAATGCAATTCTTTGCTTTCATTGGTGTTCACCCCCCCCGCACAGCTGTGAATCAACATATAAGCAATTCTATTCGGGAGCGCAAGAGGAAACGGGTGAGAGAAGGGGCGCAAAGGGGAGAGAACCGGGGGCGGATGGCGCATGGCCGGCCTTCCTGCCTGCCCAATAACGGTTTTCCACCCGGCAATGCGGTTTCTGCCCCCGGTCCTGCGTATCCCGAGTGCGTTCGGCCTGGAGAGAAGGCACACTGCGGCCGGCAGCATGCCTGGCCGAGAGCAGGCAGGGGCAGGAACTCGCCATCGGGAGTGAAAACGCCGTCGGAAAT
>JBBIMP010000029.1:0-68968 GCA_037444305.1 Acidobacteriota bacterium | reverse complement strand
GGACGTAGGCCGTCGCCTTCACAACCGCGTCACCTCTCGACTCTACTTAAGCAATGGATTTGTAGACGTTTACAGGTGATTTCGATTACCCTTAACTAACCGCCATTCAGGCCTTGCCTCGTATTCCGGAAGTTTGTGGAATTCGTGTTAATTCGTGGCGTGGGTTTTTACTGCAGCAGCCCGCGCGCGCGAAGCAGAATCCGGACGCGGCTGCAGCATTCCATGACCGCCGGCATCGTCCCGCTGTCCATCCGACGCGGACGGGGGATGACCACGTCGATTATCTCGGCTGCCTCGTTTCCCGAGGGGGACCAGACCGCCACGCGGTCCGAGAGCCGCACCGCCTCCTCGATATGCCCGGTCACGAGCAGCACCGTGAACCGGGAGTTCATCCACAGCAGCTCCAGGTCTGCCGCGAGGCGCTCCCGGGCCACCGAATCCAGGATCCGGAAGGGGTCCTCCATGACCAGCAGCGGCGGGGAAAGGATGAGGGCCCGGCAGATGCAGACGCGTTGGGCCTGCTCCGGCGTGAGGGAATCCGGGCGCAACTTTTCGAGGCCGGACAGCCCGAACGACTCCATAAGCCACCGGGCTCGATCGTAGCCCTCATCCCGATTGCGCCCGTCGAGCCGGCAGGGGAGCAGAATGTTCTCCATCACCGTCAGCCATCCCGGCAGCGCGGGTTCGCATGGGACACGGGCCGCCGATGAATCCGCCCGAACAGTTCCCGCACCTGAAACAACCGAAAAAAACTCCCCGGATTTCACGGGCAGCTTATCCAGATCGATGACCGTCCCGCTGCCGACCGAAGCCGCATAGAATTCCATCCTCCCGCCGGTGAGCAGCCGCTCAATCCCTTTGATGAGCAGTTGAAGAAGCAGGAAGAATACTCCCATCGCCGTGAGAGAGGCGAAAAGCAGGGGCATGTTGTGCTTGGATGCCGCTTCCAGGGCCAGGTGTCCCAGCCCGCCCTCGGCCCCCGCGAACTCGATTGCCATGACCGCGGCGAAGGAATATCCTGCGGCCCGGCGGAGCGAACGGAAAAACGTGGGAAGCGCTGCGCGCAGCTCGACCCGTAGCCTGGCCACGACGCGATTTCCGGAGGCGGCATCCAGGAATCGCTGCATCGCCCGCGGCACCGAGCACAGTCCTTCGATGGTCCCGGTGGTGATCGTTACCAGGGCCACGAGAAACGCGAGGACTACGCGCGGCGCGAATTCCCAGCCGAACCATGCGAGCAGCAGCGGCGCCAGGGCCAGAAGCGGGATCTTGAGGATCCCGGGGAGGGAATTCCATCGGTTTCGCTCGGCCAATAGGATTCCGAGTGCGAGGCCGGCGGCGGCCGCCGCGCCCAGGCCCGCGGTGACGGCGGCAAAGGTCAGGGCTGCCGCCGGCTGAAGGAGGCTCCGGCTCTGCCAGAGTTCCAGTATGACGCGTGAAGGAGGCGGCAGCAGATCAGCACGGATACTCGAGATGCGTACCCCAAGCTCCCAAACGGCGAGCGCAACAACGGCCGGGTAAAGTTTTGCGGCGAAATGGGAGATCCGTACCTTTCGCAGGTATGCCAACACGCCGGTCATCTGCTGCCTTCCCCGCCTCCCCGCAAAACCTTATTCCTTCAATACGGCCTTCCTCGGTGGCTCGACGCTGCTGTAAATGCCGATCGTGCCTGCCGGCCGGGAGCCCACGGAGCCCGGAGCGATAGCGACGGGTTATGGTGCTCGATTGGGTCACCAGACCGCTCACCGCATTCCTTCATTGCGGCTTTCCTCGATTGCAGCCACAATGCCCTTTGGTCTGCCTCTTGATCCGAAACAGAGTTCACCCCATGAAGCTGAATCGCTCCGGGGCGATCCTGTAAATGACCCTGGTCTCGTCGGGATTCTGATGCGGGAATTCGTCCACATCCAGGTACTTCCTGGCCATCTTGTGGATGTGTGCCTCCGCGCCCTCCTCCGTGATCTCCGCCACCCGCCCACGGATTTCCAGGTAGCGGTAGGGATTTTCCGGATCCAGGATCGACAGGGCCACGCGCGGGTTGCCCCTCATGTTGCGGTCCTTGAGGCGGCCCTTCGCGGAGTTCACGATGACGAACGTACCGTCGAAGTCGCACCAGACCGGCGTGACCTGCGGGCTCCCGTCCGCCATAATGGTGGCGAGGTGCGCGAATGTGCGGCCCTCCAGCAGATCCTTGTACTGTTCGGGTATTTTCTCCGGCATGAACCACTCCTTTCGACAGTTCAGCGGAAGAGATCCTCCTCCGGAGGCCGGAGCAGCTCGATTCCGCTCCCTTCCGCCGGTGAGTATTCGAGACCCTCGACGAGAGCCACCGGGATGCCCAGCGTTTTTCCCATCACGAGTTCCGCCGCGGCGGCGATTTCGTCGGCCGCGGCGAGGAGGGTCGTGTGCAGCGTGCGTCCGTAGCAGTCTACCTTCCCGCGGTAGTCGATGAAAGGGGAAAGGCCGGCCAGTCCCAGCGCTATGTTGGTCAGACCCTGCCGCCACGGGCGTCCGAAGGTGTCGGAGACGATCACGCCGACGGGGCGACTCAGTGCCTTCGTCAGGCCATCCCTCAGCCGGCGGGCCGAGGCGTCCGGATCGAGCGGCAGGAGAATGACGCAGCCGGGCGGCGCGTTGGATGCGTCCACGCCGGCGTTGGCGCAGACGTATCCGTGATGGGTTTCCGCGATCAGGATGCCCCGGTCCATGCGCACGATGCGCCGGGTCTCGCGCAGGATGACCTCCACCAGCCGCGCATCGCGCCCGCACTCCGAGGCCCAGGCCTCGGCCTGTGGCGAGGGCGCCACCCCGTCGAGCCGGATGATGCGGCCTTCCGCCTTGCTGACGATTTTCTGGGCGACGACGAACAGCGCTCCAGGCTCGATCTCCGGGCGGCCCTGGCCGGCTGTGGCCTCCAGGATTGTGCGGCAAAGGTCGTCGCCGGGGCGGATTTCCGGGATGCCCTGCAGCCCTCGAATCCGGATCTCAGCCGGCATGGCCGGAGAGCCTTTCGTAGAGGCCAATGCCAAAAAGGTATCTGTAGGTCTCGGTGTCCGAGGGTTGCTGCATGAAGCAGGCCAGGTCGGCCACGTCGTCGATGTCGAGCGACATGCGGCGGCTCCCCACGATCCGCAGTTCGGCCCCCGCTTCCAGCGCGGATTTTGTATGGAGCGCGAAGCTGTTGGGACCGAAGCGGGAAGGGAAGAGATCGGGCGGGGTGCGCAACAGCGCGTTGGTGCCGTCGAAACTGCGGGAGGGGACCATCAGGGCCGAGTTTTTCGCCCGCGGGAAATCAAGGAGCTCCTTGATATCCGAGGGATCGAGCAGGGGCAGGTCGGCCGGAACCCTAAGGACGGCTTCGGCGCCGCCGTCCATGAGTTTCCGGGAGGCCTCGTCGACCGATTGGCTTTCGCTCGACTGCTCGGCTTCCCACAGCACCTGCCAGCCGAACGAGCGGGCCAGGCCGGCGGCGGGCTTGGAGTTGGTGACGACCGCGACGGGCACGTTCGCGTGCTGGAGCGCGTGCGCCGTGTCGGCGAACATCGCCTGGGAGAGCACCAGGCGCTCCGCCTCGCTCAGTATCGACGCGAGCCGTAGTTTTGCCAGCGACCGGTTCTTGACCGGCACCAGGATCACGATCTCCATGACATTATCTCGACAACCTGTTTTGCGAGCCTCGTCCTCGATTGTACCGTATCCATCAACGTCTGTGCGGTCCGGAAGACCATGCCCGCCGGAGGCTCCCGCTCAGCCAGGGGCCCGTCGCGTGCGTCCATGACGAACACGTCCACCAGGCCCGAGTACATCCGCGCGACACCCAGTGAGGAGGCCTCCATCCCCAAATCTGCCATCATGGTGGCGGCAGGTCCCTTCACGGCCTCCCCGGCGATGATCGGGCTCACAGCCGCCGCTGGAGAAGTGCGGGACCGAAGCGCCTCACGGATTCCGGGAACCGCCAGAATGGGACCGATGCTGATGATGGGATTGCTGGGGCAGATGACGATGCCGGAGGCCTCCTGCAGGGCTTCCAGCACGCCGGGGGCCGGCCGGGCGTTTTCGACATTCAGGGAAGTGATGCCCGTGACGCGCGGCTCGTGCCTCCGGCGGACGAAGTAATCCTGAAACGCGAGCGTGCCCTCGGTGGTGTGTACCATTGTCGGAACCGGGTCGTCGGTCACCGGCAGCACCGTGGCTTTCACGCCGTGGGCCCTGGCCAGGTCGCGCGTGATATCGGCCAGACGCTCTCCCCGCCGGAGCCTGCTCGTGCGCTCGAGCGACGAGGCCAGGTCGCGGTCGCCCATGCGGAACCAGGCGTCATGCCCGAGTGTCTCCAGCATCCGGAGGCAGTGAAACGTGTCGCCGCGAATCCCCCATCCTGCCGCAGGGTCGGCGATGCCGGCCAGCGTGTAGATGACGGTGTCGATGTCGGGGCATATGCGCAGTCCGAGCCAGTCGAAGTCGTCGCCCGTGTTGACGATGATGGTGAGTTCGGCTTCCGGAAAGGCTTCGACGAAACCGGAGAGGAAGCGGGCGGCGCCGACGCCGCCGGCCAGTGCCGTGATCTTCATCTGCTATATGCCTACGATCCGGAAGCGTGCGCCCTTGCTCTTGTAGCGGCGGTTCAGTTGAACGGCCAGCAGGGTCATGCGCTCCAGGATGCGCGCCGAAGCCAGCGGGCCGGCATCCAGCGGCCGGAGCGAAGGGATCCTGCCCGCCAGATCCATGACCCGGGCCTTGGCCTCCTCCGAATCGCCGCATACGAAAAGGTCGCATTCCATCGGCTTGTCGAGGTTTCCCAGAAGGTGTGCGGGGATTGTCTTGAAGGCCCCGACCAGGGGAACGCCAGGGGGAACGGCGGCCGCGAGGGCTTCCGCGCTGGATCCCTCGGGCGGTTCCAGAAACTCCGGGCGGCCTTCCCTGAAGCGCATCGGGACCGTGACGTCGACGAGGATCTGGCCGGGCCGGAACAGGTCGGCGTGCGCGTCGACCGCCGGCAACGCCTGGTCGTACGGCAGGGTCAGGAAGACGATTCCGCAGTCGGAGAGCATCTGTTCGTTGGTTGCAGCGCTCACGCTGAAGCCCTCGAGGCGCGCGTTGCACTCGGCGGCGGCGGCTTCCGCCCGCTGGGCGGAGCGGGAGCCGATGACGATGGGGATGCCGGCGGCGGCGAGGCGGAGGGCGAGGGCTTTGCCTTCGAGGCCGGTTCCGCCAAGCATTCCTGTTTTCATGCGCTTCAGGGTAGCATAAATAAAAGCATTACACGGAGGCCTCCGTGCTGCTCCGTGAACCTCCGTGAAACGCTTTTGTCCGGCCAACCCCAGAGAGGAGGCTTGTAGTCAGAGACAGGCTTTCATATAATCGGGCACGCAATAACCTGTTCTACGTCAAATAAGTGAACGCATGCCCATAAACAGCAGCCGTCTCTTTCTGGAATCCGCCACGCGCGACTTCAAGCGCACCGGCGCCGTCGCGCCCAGCTCCAAGGCGCTGGCCCAGTCCATGACCAGGCAGATCGACTCCGGAGACGCCGCGTCCTGCCGCGTGCTGGAAGTCGGCGGCGGGACGGGGGCCGTCACCGAGTCCATCTGCGAGAGACTTTCCCGGGGCGGCCGGATCGACGTCTACGAAATCGACGAAAAGCTTGCGGGCCTTCTCCGCCGACGCTTCGACGGCGGAACCCAGGGCCGCCGGCGGGCTGCGGTGCGCGTCTACCACCGGCCGATCGAGGAAATCGAATCCGGCCCGGAATACGACTACGTGCTGTCCTGCCTTCCGTTCACGAACTTCACCCCCGAAGGCGTGCGGAGGATTTTCGAGCTCTACCGCTCGGTGCTCAAGCCCGGGGGGATCTGCAGCTTCTACGAATACATCCTGGTCCGGAAGGCTGTGCGCCTCATGGCGGGCGATGCGGGCGAACGGGACCGCGTGGAGGGTGTCTCCTCGGTCGTGCGGGAATACATCGACAGATACGGCTTCGAGCAGAATGTGGTGCTTCGGAACCTCCCTCCCGCGACGGTTCACCACATCCGCTTCCAGCCGCCCATCTGAAAGCAGGAGCCCCCTATGAATCCTGCCGTCTTTGCCGTTGCGGCTTTTTTGATGAGCTTTCTTCCCGCGGGCGAAACCGATGTCACCGGCACCTGGGATCTGACCGTGGAGTCCACGCAGGGGACGGGGTCGGCGGTCCTGAATTTGAAACAGGATGGAGGAAGGATCACCGGCCGGTATTCCGGGCGCATGGGGGAAGTGCCCCTCTCCGGCACCGTGGAGGCCGACAGGATAGAGTTTTCCGTGACGCTCAGCTTCCAGAACACGCAGTTTACGGTGGTCTATACGGGTACCGTCGAAGGCGAGACCATGAAAGGGAAGGTGCGCTTCGGGGACGCCGGTTCCGGCCACTGGTCCGCAAGACGCCGCCCCTGACCTCCAATTCAAGGCTACCTCGTCATCTGGGCATGGAGAGGAAGGCTGTGTTGACGGCGCACGGTGAGCGGTCAAATGGCTTGCTCCCGAAATGCAACCCGTCGCTGTCGCTCCGGGCGCCGTTGACTCCCGGCCGGCAAGCATGATTGGCAGAAGCAGCAGCACGGAGCCGCCGAGGAAAGCCGCGTTGAAGGAATGATGCAAACGGAGCCGCGAACGCCAGTGAGCGGTCAAATGGCTTGCTCCCGAAATGCAACCCGTCGCTGTCGCTCCGGGCGCCGTGAACTTCTGACCGGCAAGCACGGACCGCAGATGGAAAACAATTTATCCATGGCCGCGGGAATGCTCCTTCCACGGCAGGGGATTTGTCTTCCGGCAGGATCCTGAATCTGCAGGAAAGGAGTTGCGTGATCAGGAAGCTCTCGATTGCGGTCCTTGCCGCGCTCTTTTATGCCTATCCCGCGGGACAGGATGCCGCCCTTCACCCCGGATCCGGCGCCATACCGGCAGCGGAATTTGCCCGGATGACGGTCGATTGGTCCGAAGACGGCGGCTATTTCCGCTCGGACAATTTTATTTCCAACGAAACCTCCTTCCTGCACATCGTCCCGCTCATGAAAGAGCTGGGCGTGACCGGAGGAGCCTACATCGGGGTCGGTCCCGAGCAGAACTTCACCTACATTGCCAAGATCCGTCCCGCGATCGCCTTTATCATCGACATACGCCGGCAGGCGGTGATCCAGCACCTGGCGCTGAAGGCGCTCTTTCACATGTCCGAAAGCCGCGACCTGTTCCTCGCGGCGCTCCTGAGCCGGCCGCTCGAGGGCGACGGAGCCCCGAAGCCGGAAACGGGCCTGGAGGAGACGCTTGCATTTCTGGCAAAGACCGCGCCGGATCCGGCGTCCTTCCGGTCCACGCTGCAGCGGGTCCGGAAGAGGATCGAGCATGATTTCCGGATCCCACTCAATGACGACGACCGCGACGCGCTGGAGCACGTTATGGCCGCGTTCCGGGACGCGGGACTGGGCATCAGCTACCGGTCGTTCCGCAGCGGCAGCTCCTGGGGATGGGGGCGAAGTTTTCCCACCCTGGCGGATCTCCTGCTGGAGACCGATCTCGAGGGAAGCCGCGGGCACTTCCTCGCTTCGGCGGAGGATTATGCTTTCGTGCGCCGCTTGCAGTTGGAAAACCGCATCGTCCCGGTCGTGGGCGATTTCGCCGGATCCAGGGCCTTTGCCGCTGTGGCAGAGCACCTTCGCCGGGAAGGGTACACGGTGTCGGCTTTCTACACTTCCAACGTCGAGCAGTACCTTTTCAGGAACGGCGTCTTCCCGGATTTCGTGGAGAATGTCCGGAAACTGCCGCTCTCGGACAGCAGCCTCTTCATCCGCGCCTATGCCAATTCGCGGATCCTTCACCCGGCGCGCGTGCCCGGGCACCGCATCACGACGCTGCTCGGGAACATCCGGACGTTTCTGGAGAACTACGACAAGGGGTTGTGCGGCGACTACTGGAGCCTGGTGACCACGGATTACATCTCCGCCCCCTGAGGCGCCATTCAGCGGCGGGGAATCCGCAGAATCTTCCGGATTTCTTCCTCGAGCCCCGGCGCGCAGATCACGCAGTGGCCGGCATCGATCCTTGCGCTGCCGTCCTGGGTGAGGAACAGGGCGCCGCACTCGGCGGCGATGATGCGCGCGGGGGCGTAATCCCAAGGTTTGCCGCTCCCGCTAATACGGCTTTCCTCGGTGGTTCCACGCTGCTGCATGTGCCAATCGTGCTTGCCGGCCGGGAGTCAACGGCGCCCGGAGCGGCAGCGACGGGTTGTGTTGCCTGACTGGGCCGCCTGACCGCTCGTTGTTATCGCGGCGCCGTTTCCCGCATTCCTGAGCAAGCAGGCTCTTTAAGCGCACTAGCGGTTGATGAACGCGATGGTCGCGCCGCTCCCGCCCTGGTTTGGCGGGGCGGGCTCGAATCCCTTGACCTGGGGGTGACCGGTCAGGAGTTCCGCGATCGCCTTGCGCAAAATCCCCTTGCCGTGCCCGTGGATGATCCTCACGCTCTCCACGCCCGCCAGGAATGCCTCATCCAGGAACTTGTCCACGTGCGCAACCGCCTCGTCCGCCGTCTGGCCGATGACCTTCAATTCCGGATTGAAATCCGCGTCGATGCCGGTCTCGACCGCGCCGCGTGTCCTGCCTTGACCTTCCGCCGCGGGTTTGTCCCCGGGAGCGGCGAGGACCATCAATTCGTCCCGGCGCGCGCGGAAGCGGAGGGCCCCGATGCGGATCGTGAAGGTGTCCTCCGATGCCGATTCCACCACCCCCTGCTTGTCCAGGGATTGCACCAGGACAAGGTCGCCCTCCCGCGGTTCATCCTGGCGGCCGGGATCGCCTGCCGGCGCACCCTCCGCGGCGGCCGCGAGCCCCAGCTCTTCCTGCGCCTGCGCGCGCAGCCTCCGGCCTTTGCCCGCCAGCCGCGCGGCGGCGGCGGAAGCGGTCCGCTTCACCTTCTCCGCCGCGGCGCGGTCTTTGAGCTCCGCGATCAGGCGTTCACTTTCCCGGCGGTGCTCTCCGAGAACCTTCTCGAGCGCCTTTTCGAATTTGGCCTTCCTGGCCTCCTCCTGCGCCGAATGGTCCTCCTTCAGTTGCCGCCGCAGGCGCGCGGTCTCAGCCAGCTCGGCCTCCAGCGCAGCCTTCTTCGCCTCCAGCTCGTCCGCCGACGCCTTGATCTTCTTCAGGTAGTCCGTTGCGCGCGCCTGATCGGGAGACAACATGGCCTTTCCGGCGCCTAAGATGGCATCCGGCACCTCCATCCGGCGGGCGATTTCGAATCCCGCAGATGCGCCGGCCACCCCGCTGATGAGGCGGTAGGTCGGTTTGAGCGTGGCTTCGTCGAACTCGACGGAGGCGTTCAGTACGCCCTCGGCGCCGGTGGCCCACATCTTCAGCTCGTTGTAGTGGGTCGTGGCCATGGTCGTCGCTCCGGTGCGCCGGAAGTGGTCGACGATCGCGACGGCCAGCGCCGCTCCTTCCTGCGGATCGGTGCCGGTGCCCACCTCGTCGAGCAGGAGCAGCGTGTCCGTGTCCACCCCGCGCGCCATGGCAGCGATATTCCGCATGTGGGCCGTGAAGGTCGAGAGGTTGGCGGCGATCGACTGCTGGTCGCCGATGTCGGCGTACATCCTCCGGTAGACCGGGAGGGCGGCTTCCTCCGCAGGCACGTGGAGCCCCATCTGGGCCATGAGCGCCGCCAGGCCCACGGTTTTCAGGACGACCGTCTTGCCGCCCGCGTTCGGCCCGCTGATCACCAGGACGTTCTGCCCCTCGGCCAGCTCGAAGGAAATGGGCACGATCTTTTCGCCCGACTTGCCGAGGTTGTGCTGCAGCGGGATGTGCCTCAGGTTAAGCACGCGCAGGCGTGCTTCGGGATCGATCGCGGGCCGCACACACTGGAACTCGAGCGAAAGCTTCGCCCGCGCCTGGGCGAAATCCAATTCGGCCAGGGCCGATACCACGGCGCGCAGGGCCTCGAGGCTCTCCCGGAGCGAGTCGGAGATTTCGTGCAGGATCCGGGCGATCTCCATCTCCTCCTGCTCCCGCAGGCGCACCAGCTCGTTGTTGTGCTCGATGACCGCGAGCGGCTCCACGAACGTCGTCTGGCCGCTGGAGGAAAGGCCGTGCATCACCCCCGGCACCTGCCCGCGCGAGTCGGTGCGAATGGGGATGACGAACCGTCCGTGGCGGAAGGTGACGATGTCGTCCTGCACGGCGTGGTCCTGCTTGCGCATGATGGATTCGAGCGAGCGGTGGATGCGCTCCCGCGAGATCTGGATCGTCCTGCGCAGGGAGCGCAGCTCGGGGCTGGCATTGTCGTCGATGCTGCCGTCGGGCAGGATCTTGCCGCGCATTCCGCCCAGGAGACCCCGGAGATCGGGCGTGCGTGCGGCGATCTCCGACAGCTTCGGGCACAGCTCCCGCGTCTCGGGGTTCCGGAACATGGCGCGCAGGTCCATACCGACGGCGATCAGGCGTTCAAACGCAAGGATCTGGAGCGGCTCGAGGCTGGTGCCTTCAATCTGGAGGAGGGCAAGCGCGGGATCCGGATCGGAAATGCCGCTCAGGCCCAGGCGCGCGCCGGTTTGGAGCAGCGCCGCGCTCTCGGTCGTCAGGTCGAGGGCGTGTTCGATCGAGCCGCGGTCGGTCGAGGGGCGGAGGCCGAGGACGAGAGCGTGGCCCATCGGCGTCTGGGCGTGCTTTTCCAGCAAGGCGATGAGTTCATCGAGTTCAAGGGTTTCGAAGGTCTGGTCGTTCATAGGGTAGGCCGGAAGCCTATCATGCCGTTTGGGGGGGAGAAAAACAAAAGCGTCACACGGAGGTCCACGGAGAAGCACGGAGACCCAGCTTTTATGCACCCTTACTGGAACAAACAATTGGCCTTATAGTAATATTCATGTTTCTGTTCGCCTGCCCGCACAGGATCTGCGTGCGGGGAAGCACTCGTTCCTTACCTAATATTGGGGAGAGACAATGCCTGATAAGAAGCAAAAAGTCATCATAATGGGAGCGGCCGGAAGAGACTTTCACAACTTCAACGTCTATTTCCGCAATGACCCGCGCTACCAGGTCCAGGCCTTCACCGCCTTCCAGATTCCCGGCATCGCCGGAAGAACCTACCCGCCCGAACTCGCCGGCGAACTGTACCCGGACGGCATCCCGATCTTCGACGAGGCGGAGCTGCCGGAACTCATCGGCAGGTTCGGCGTGGACGAAGTGATCTTCGCCTACAGCGACGTCCCGCACGTGGAGGTCATGCACCGCGCGGCGCTGGTGAACTCGCTGGGGGCAGACTTCCGCCTCATGGGCGCCGACTCCACCACGGTCCGCTCGAGCAAACCGGTCATCTCCGTCTGCGCCGTCCGCACGGGCTGCGGCAAGAGCCAGACCTCGCGGCGGATCACCGAGATCCTGCGCAGCCGCGGCAAGTCCGTCGCGGTCATCCGCCACCCGATGCCCTACGGGGCGGACCTGAACGACCAGCGGTGCCAGCGTTTCGAGACGCTTGCTGACCTGAACCGCCACCAGTGCACGATCGAGGAGCGCGAGGAGTACGAGTCTCACATCAACAAGGGCAACCTCGTCTTCGCGGGCGTGGACTACGAGGAGATCCTGCGCGTGGCGGAAAAGGAGGCGGACGTCATCCTCTGGGACGGCGGCAACAACGACATCCCGTTCTACGAGTCGGATCTCCGGATCGTGATCGTGGATCCGCACAGGCCCGGGCACGAGCTGCTCTATCACCCGGGGGAGACCAACCTGCGGATGGCGCAGGTGCTCATCATGAACAAGGTCAACACGGCGGATGCCGCCGGCATCGCGCAGGTGGAGGAGAACGCGCGGCGCATGAATCCCGGCGCGCTGCTCCTGAAGGCCGATTCCGAGGTGCACGTCGCCGACGAAGCGGCCATCAAGGGGAAGCGCGTCCTGGTGGTGGAAGACGGCCCCACGCTGACCCATGGCGAAATGACCTATGGCGCCGCGCACGTGGCCGCCAGAGAGTTCGGCGCCGCCGCGATCGTGGACCCGAGGCCCTACGCTGTCGGCTCGATCCGGGGTGTCTTCGAGAAATACACTCACCTCACCGACGTGCTCCCGGCCATGGGGTACGGCGAGCAGCAGGTAAGCGAGCTCCAGGCCACGATCGATGCCGTCCCCTGCGACCTGGTGCTCGTGGGCACACCCTTCGACCTGGCGGCGCTCATCAACATCCGCCACCCCAAGATGAGGGTGACCTACGAACTGGACAAAAACACCACGGTGGCGCTCGAAGGGCTGATCGACAGGTTTTTATCGAAAGCGAATTGAGGAATGATCCCGTCATGAAAAAAAAGGACTTCATCTGCATTGCCGACTACTCCCCGGCGGAAATTGCCGGGCTGCTCAAGGAGGCCGCGGACGTCAAGGCGGCGCCCGACAAATACAGCAGCGCGCTCAAAGGCAAGGCGCTGGCGCTGATCTTCGAGAAACCCTCGCTGCGGACGCGCGTGACCTTCGACGTGGGCATTCAGCAGCTGGGCGGTTTTTCGCTCTGCCTCTCGCCGGCGGAGATCAGCCTCGGCAAGCGCGAGTCGGTGGCCGACGTGGCGCACAACCTGGAGCGGATGGTCCAGGGCGTCATGGCGCGGACCTTCAGCCACGAGGTCGTGGTGGAACTGGCCAAAAACGCCGCCATCCCGGTGATCAACGGGCTCACCGACTTCAACCACCCCTGCCAGGCGATGGCCGACTACCTGACGATCATGGAGTTGAAGGGGGATCTGCGCAAGTGCAAGGTCGCCTACATCGGCGACGGCAACAACGTCGCCCACTCGCTGATCCACGGCGCCGTCAGGCTGGGAGTCCACCTGGCGGTGGCGACGCCCCAGGGCTACGAACCGGCGGCCGGGGTGATGGATTGGGTCCGCGGGAACATCGGCGGGACCGGCGCCAGGATCGACGTGACCCGGAATCCGGCGGATGCGGCGAAGGACGCCGACGTGATCTACACCGACGTCTGGACGAGCATGGGGCAGGAGGCCGAGACGCAGGAACGCCTGAAGGCCTTCCAGCCGTACCAGGTCAATGCGGCCCTCTTTGCGCATGCCAAACCGGATGCGGTCTTCATGCACTGCCTGCCGGCGCACCGCGGCGAGGAGGTGGCCGCCGAGGTGATCGATTCGCCCCGTTCGGTGGTCTTCCAGCAGGCGGAGAACCGCCTGCACGCGCAGAAGGCCATCATGCTGCACCTGATGAGGTGACCCATGCCGCAATCGGCCCTCATCGCAGTCGGCGGCAACTCCCTCATCCGGGCCGGTGAGAAGGGGACCATTCCGGAGCAGATCGCAAACGCGCACCGTGTCGGCAAAGCGATCGTCTCGCTGCTCCGAGGCGGCCTTAGCATCGTCGTCACGCACGGGAACGGCCCGCAGGTCGGAGCCGCGCTGCTGCGCTCGGAACGGGCGGCGGGACAAGTCTACGAGCAAAGCCTGGACGTCTGCGTCGCCGCCACCCAGGGGGAGATCGGATACATCCTGCAGCAGTCGCTGCAGCAGGAGATCGAAGCCGCCGGGCTGGACATCCCCGTGATCGTGGTTCTCACCCAGGTGGTCGTGCGGGCGGACGATCCCGCTTTCGGCCGGCCTTCCAAACCGATCGGGCCTTTCTACTCGGAGGCGCACGCCGAGGCCAGGCAAAGAGCGCTTGGGTGGAAGATGGTGGAGGATTCCTCCCGCGGCTACAGGCGGGTGGTGGCCTCGCCGGCGCCGGTGGAAATCGTGGAGGAGCGTACCATCCGCCTCGTCCTGGGCCAGGGGGCGCTCGTGATCGCCACGGGAGGAGGAGGCATCCCCGTGGTGCGGGAGAACGGCAGGCTGCGCGGCGTGGATGCGGTCATCGACAAGGACCGCGCCTCGACGCTTCTGGCCGGCAAGCTCGGCGTGGACAAGCTGGTCTTTTCCACCGACGCCGACCACATCTACCTGAACTACCGCAAGCCCGGGCAGAAGGCTCTCGAGAGGGTGACGGCCGCCGAACTGCGCCGCCACCTCGAGGATGGGCAGTTTCCGCCCGGGAGCATGGGGCCGAAGGTGGAGTCCATACTCTCGTTCCTGGAGGGCGGCGGAAAGGAGGCGGTCATCACCTCGCTCGAGAACCTGGCCGACGCCGTCTCCGGAAGCGCGGGCACGCACGTATTCCCCTGAAGGATTTCGCCGAATCCTTGGAAGCCGTGACAGAGAATCAGCACCAGAGGTGGAAGATGAAACTCCAGCATGTAATCGAGTCCCAGCAGTTCACCGTTCCCTGGCTCATGGAGCTTTTCGACCGCACCAGGGCCATGGAGCGGATCGTGGCGCGGGGCGGCACGCTCGACTACCAGCACAAAATCATGGCGACGCTTTTCTACCAGCCGTCGACGCGCACCCGCATCTGCTTCGAGGCCGCCATGCTCAGGCTTGGCGGCCGCGTGTGCTCGACCGAGCAGGCCAAGCTCTTTTCGTCCGAGTTCGACGGGGAGCAGCTCGAGGACACGATCCGCATCATCTCCGGCTACTCGGACCTGATCGTGATCCGCCACTCGGAAAAAGGAGGGGCGGCCCGCGCGGCATCCGTTTCCACGGTCCCCGTGATCAACGCCGGCGACGGCAGCGGGGGGCAGCACCCTACGCAGGCATTGCTGGATCTCTATACGATCTTCCGCGAGCGGCGGACGCTCGACGGCCTGACCATCGCAATGATCGGCGAGCTGGACGTGGGGCGGACGGCGCGCTCGCTGGCCTACCTCCTGGGCAAGTTCGACAGGGTGAAAATGTACTTCGTCAGCCCGCCCGAACTCCAGATGAGGGAGGACATCCTCGAACACCTCGACGAGAAGGAGATCTGGTACGAACTGGAAGCGGACCTGGCCAAGGTGATCGGGGAAGTGGACGTCGTCTACCTCACGCAGATCCGCCCCGGGCGGCTGGCCGACCGCGAAGACCAGCGCAAATACGTGGTCGATTCCTCCATCCTGAAATCGATGAAGTCCGACGCCATGATCCTGCACCCGCTGCCGCGCACGCTGGAGCTCGACAAGACGGTGGACGGGGACCGGCGCGCCTTTTACTTCCAGCAGGCCACCAACGGACTGTACGTCCGGATGGCGCTGCTGGCCATGCTTTTGGACTGATACATTCAAACGGCGGCAGCCGCTGCGCGCGGCTGCCGCGGCATTCATAAGGAGGTTGCATGAGTTTCGAAACCGGAATCGACAACCCGCTGCGAACCGCGGACTACATAGCCATGGAAGAGCGCTTCGGCGCGCACAACTACCACCCGCTCGACGTGATCATCCGCAAGGCAAGCGGCGTCTGGGTGCACGATGTGGAAGGCAACCGCTACCTGGATTGCCTGGCAGCCTATTCGGCCGTCAACCAGGGGCACTGCCACCCCCGGATCCTGGAGGTCATGACCGAACAGGCGGGCAGGGTGACGCTCACCTCCAGGGCGTTTCGCAACGACCAGCTGCCGCTGCTCTGCAGGCAGCTGCACGAGCTGACCGGGATGGAGGTGATGCTCCCGATGAACTCGGGCGCGGAGGCGGTGGAAACCGCACTGAAAGCGGCGCGCAAGTGGGGGTACCAGGTCAAGGGCATTCCGGAGGACAAGGCCGAAATCATCGTCTGCTCGGGGAATTTCCACGGCCGGACCGTCTGCATCGTGAGCTTTTCGACGGAGCGGCAGTACCGGGAAGGCTTCGGCCCATACACGCCGGGATTCAAGATCATTCCCTACGGGGATGCCGGGGCGCTGCGCGCCGCCGTCACACCCAACACCTGCGCGTTCCTCGTGGAACCCATTCAGGGGGAGGCGGGCATCATCATTCCACCCGGCGGCTACCTGAAGGAGTGCTACGGCATCTGCCGGGAAAACAACGTCCTGTTTGCCCTGGATGAGATCCAGTCAGGGCTGGGGCGGTCCGGCCGGCTCTTCGCGTACATGTACGAGGATGTCCGGCCCGACCTGCTGATTGTGGGCAAGGCGCTTTCGGGAGGGTACTACCCGGTCTCGGCGCTGCTGGCGCCGCGGGAAGTGATGGACGTCTTCAAGCCGGGGGATCACGGGAGCACATTCGGCGGCAATCCGCTGGCCTGTGCCGTGGCCCGCACGGCGCTTACGGTTCTGGTGGAGGAGAACCTGGTCGAGAGGTCGGCGGAGTTGGGCGCCTACCTGCTCGGCCGGCTGAAGACGATAAAGTCCGGCGTGATCCGCGAGGTGCGGGGCCGCGGGCTGTGGATCGGCATCGAGCTGACGGTTCCGGCGAGGCCTTACTGCGAGGAACTGATGCGCGAGGGGATCCTCTGCAAGGAGACCCACCAGCACGTCATCCGGGTGGCGCCGCCGCTGATCATCACGCGGGAAGAGGTGGACTGGGCGTTCGAGCGCTTCGACAAAGTCCTGTCAATGAAGTAAGAAAAACGACGGCCACGAATTGCACGAATTCCACGAAATTCGTGCAATTCGTGGCCGAGGTTTTGGTGGACGCAGCCTTCAGGGTATAAGCAATACTTTGCCGGCGGTTTTCCGCGCTTCGAGATCGCGGTGGGCCTCGGCGGCATCCTGGAGCGCGAAGGTCCGGCCGATGCGCAGCTTCAGCCTGCCCTCGGCGATCCACTGCAGGACATCCCCCGAACGCCAGTCCAGTTCCTCCGGGCCGGCGAGGTAGTGCGCCAGGCTCGGCCGCGTGACGTAGATCGAACCCTTCTGGTTCAGGATCGACAGGTCGACCGGCTCCACGGGGCCGCTGCTCTGCCCGAACAGCACCATCATGCCGCGCGGCCTCAGGCAGTTCAGGCTCTTCGCGAACGTGCTCTTTCCCACCGAGTCGTACACGACGTTCACACCGGCGTTCTCCGTGATCTTCTTGACCTCGGCCTCGAAGTCGACGTCCTCGTACTGGATCACATGGTCGGCGCCCGCGGAGCGCGCCAGGGCCGCCTTTTCCTCGGTGGACACGGTGCCGATGACGCGCGCGCCCGCTGCCTTTGCCATCTGGACCAGAAGCAGGCCCACGCCGCCGGCCGCAGCGTGAACGAGCGCGGTTTCTCCGCTGCGCAGGGGAAACGAAGAGTGGACGAGGTAGTGCGCCGTCATTCCCTGAAGCATGGCGGCCGCGCCCGTCTGGAATTCCACGGCCTCGGGCAGCTTCACGAGCTTCCACGCGTCCACGAGCGCCGATTCCGCGTATGAGCCAAGGCTCATGGCGTAGGCGACCCGGTCGCCGGGGGCGACATTGGTCACGCCTTCGCCGACGGCGTCCACGACGCCTGCCCCCTCCATGCCCGGGGTGAAGGGGAGCGGGACGGGATAGAGGCCGGTGCGGTGGTAGACATCGATGTAGTTGAGCCCGGCCGCCTCGATCTTCACGCGTGCCTGTCCGGCCTGCGGCTCGGGTGTGGGAACCTCTCCGTATTTGAGCTGCTCCGGGCCTCCGTTCTTGTGCACTCGAATCGCTTTCATTTTATCCCTCCGTGCGTCCCTGCCGTGACCTTGTGCCGGGACCGGTTATAACACTTTACCCCCCCTCCTGCTATACTCTTGCCCATATTCATCCCGGCCCTTGTGCCGGTCAACGTGGAGGAGCAAACGATGAAAACAGCCAAGCCGTTCTGCCTTGCACTGCTGCTGTCAACCGTCTTTATCATCTCCCCGGCTGCGCAAACCAGGCAGCCGATTTCCTTCGACGACATGGTGGCTTTCGGGCGCCTGGGGGATCCACGGATATCGCCCGACGGCCAATGGGTCTCCTTCTCGCTCACGCGGATGGACCTCGCCCGCAATGCCGGAAACAGCGATGTCTGGCGGGTGCCCCTGGCGGGAGGCGAACCCGAGCAGCTCACCCGCAGCGACCGCCGGGACAACAACGCCCGCTGGTCGCCCGATGGAAAGAAGCTTGCGTTCATTTCCAGCCGGGACGGCTCGCCGCAGATCTGGGTGCTGGATCTCGCGGGCGGCGAAGCGGCGAAGCTGACGTCGATTTCGACCGGCGCCGACGGCGTGATCTGGTCGCCCGACGGGAAGCATCTCGCCTTCACTTCGGAGGTCTACCCCGATTGCGCGGACGACGAGTGCAACAGAAAGAGAAACGCCGATGCCGAAGCCTCGAAGGTGAAGGCGAAGATCTTCGACCGGCTGCTGTACCGGCACTGGGACAGCTGGAAGGACGGCAAGCGGACGCACATCTTCGTCGTCCCGGCCGAAGGCGGAACGGCGCGCGACCTGACGCCGGGGGATTTCGACGCCCCCACTTTCTCCCTGGGCGGGCCGACCGACTATGCCTTCTCCCCCGACGGCAAAGAGCTCTGCTTTGTGCGGAATACCGACAAGGTGGAGGCGCTCAGCACCAACACCGACCTCTGGGTGGTTCCCGTTGCGGGGGGCGAGGCCAGGAAGATCACGCCCAACCCGGCGTGGGATGGCTCGCCCTCGTACTCGCCCGACGGGAAGTATATCGGCTACCGGGCCCAGAGGAGGGCCGGGTTCGAAGCCGACCGGTTCGAACTGATGCTCTTGGACCGCGCCACGGGCGCCTCGAAGTCGATCACGGCCGGGCTGGACCGCTCGGTGGACGGGTTCAGCTGGGCGCCGGACTCGCGCACGATCTACTTCAACGCGGGGGATGAAGGGTACTCGACCATCTGGAAGGTCGCGGTCGCCGGGGGGAACCCGGTGCGGCTCGTGGAGAAGAGCTACAACGGCGACATCCAGGTATCGCCGGACGGCCGGACGCTTGTTTTCGTCCGGCAGAGCATGTCCGGCCCGTTCGAGATATTCCGCTCCGATGCGGAGGGCCGGAATGTCACCCCGCTCACGGCGGTGAACCGGCAGGTGCTCTCGCGGATCGAATTCGGTCCCGTGGAAAACGTCCGCTACAAGGGGGCCGGCGGCGCCGATGTGCAGGCGTGGATCATCAAGCCTCCCATGTTCTCCGCCGACCGGAAGTACCCGGCCGTCGTCCTGGTGCACGGCGGTCCGCAGAGCGCGTGGAACGACGCCTTCTCCTATCGCTGGAACTACCACATGTTCGCCAGCCGCGGCTACGTCGTCTTCGCCCCGAATCCCCGCGGCAGCACCGGGTTCGGGCAGCAGTTCACCGATGAAATCTCCGGCGACTGGGGCGGCAAGGTCTACGAGGACATCATGAAGGGGGTGGACTACTTCGCCGCGCTCCCCTATGTCGACGGCTCGCGGATGGCGGCGGCGGGCGCGAGCTATGGCGGCTACATGATGAGCTGGATGCTGGGCCACACCGACAGGTTCCGCTGCATGGTGAACCACGCGGGCGTCTACAACCTGATCAGCATGTACGGTGCCACCGAGGAACTCTGGTTCACCGACTGGGAGTTCAAGGGCAGGCCGTGGACGAACCGGGAGATGTACGAGCGGTGGACTCCGTCCAACTTCGTGAAAAACTTCAAGACTCCCACGCTGGTGGTTCACGGCGAGCTGGACTACCGCGTGCCGGTCTCGCAGGGCTTCGAGCTGTTCACCGCGCTGCAGCTGATGGACGTGCCGTCGAAGTTCCTCTATTTCCCCGACGAGGGGCACTGGGTGCTGAAGCCGCAGAACAGCCAGCTCTGGCACAAGACGGTCCTGGACTGGATCGACCAGTGGACTAAGTAGGGCTGTTCTGTCACACGGAGATGCACGGAGAAAATAAATTTCTCCGTGACCTCCGTGCAGGAGCTTTCCTTCATTCCGGGTGGAGGCCGGCCGCATCGCAGATGAGCTCGTAGGCCCGCCGGACGCGCGATTCGTCCGTCGCCAGGTTCCCGACGGCCAGGCGCAGGCAGTAGCGCCCCTTGAGCCGTGTGTGCGAAAGGTACACTTCTCCGCCCGCGTTGACTTTCTCCAGGACGCCTTCGTTGAATTTCTCCAGCGCGGCTTCATCGTCGGTGCCCGAGGGGTGCGCCCGGAAGCAGACGACCGAAAAATCGGCTTCCGCCATGCGCTCGAGGCCGCCCGTGGCATCCACCCACTGCGCAAAGAGCTTTCCCAGCCGGACATGTTCGCGGATGCGCGCCGCGATCCCTTCGGCGCCGAAGTGGCGGAAAACGAACCAGAGCTTCAGAGCCCGGAACCGCCTTCCCAGCTGGAACGAATAGTCCATGAGATTGACGGCGTCGGCGACGTCGGTGCGCAGGTACTCGGGTGTGAGCGAAAAGGCCTGGCGCAGCATCTCGGGCCGGCGGGTGTAGAGTGCTGAGCAGTCGATCGGGACGAAGAGCCACTTGTGCGGATTGCTCACGTAGGAGTCGGCGAGGTCGCAGCCGCGCAGCGCCCAGCGCAGCTCGGGGACGGCGGCGGCGTTTCCCGCATAGGCCGCGTCCACGTGCAGCCAGAGGTTGTGCCGGCGGCAGACGTCGGCGATGTCGGCTACGGGATCTACGGCGGTGGCCGAGGTGGTGCCGACCGTGGCCACTACGGCAAAGGGGTGGCGGCCTTCGGCGCGGTCTCTCGCGACGGCCTGCTCCAGCGCATCGACGCGCATGCGGAAGCGTTCGTCGGCGGCAACCCGGCGGATGCCGTTCATGCCAACCCCAAGGACCAGGCCGGCTTTGTCCACCGAGGAGTGGGCTTCCTCGGAGCAGTACATCGTCAGCGGCGGAACGCCGGAGAGCCCGCGCTCGCGCACGCCGAGGCCGGCCGCCTCGCGCGCGGCCGCCAGGGCGACCAGCGTCGAGGTGGAAGCCGTGTCGGTGAACATGCCGAACCACGTGGTGGGGAGGCCGGCCATTTCCGCGTGCCAGCGCAGGACGACCTGCTCCAGCTCCGTCAGCGCGGGGCAGGTTTTCCACAGCATGCCGTTGCCGTTGATCACGGCGCTGACCATCTCGCCCAGGATTCCCGGTCCGGAGGAGGTGATGCCGAAATAGGCCATGAACCCCGGGTGGTTCCAGTGCGTGATCCCCGGCAAAATGACGTCTTCCAGATCGCGCAGCCACGCTTCCACCGGCTCGCCGTGCCTGGGCGGAGAAGAGGGGAGCGCTTTCAGGAGCTCCCCGGGCTTGACGCGCGAGAGCACCGGCAGTTCCCCCACACGTTCCCGATAGCGCGCTATCCACTCACCGACCTGCGCCATCGCCTCCCGGAACGCTTCGTGGTTCATGTCCTGAAGGATGTTGGCAGCCGCTTCCATAGCGCTCCTCCTGGTCAAAAAAACTCCAGCCACGGATTGCACGGATTACACGAATTGAGAGGAAACAAAATCTGTGTAATCCGTGCAATCCGTGGCTGACATTTCACTGTTCCCCGGGAAAGATCTTCGGCCAGAGCCTGTCCACGCGCGCGACCGTCTCCCCGTCGGGTTCCACGGCCGGCGGATACCAGGGCTTGATCCTGCAGTCCAGGACGACCGGCGGCGAAAGGCTCACGTGATAACGCTGCAGACGGGCATCCCGCGCGTGGATGTCCGCGGCGGGTTCGAAGCGCGTGAAGACGGTCCAGAGGAACGACCCGTCGTCTTTCACGCATTCGTCGGCATCGTCCACAAGGCATACCAGGCGGAAGGGCTGGACTGCCTCCTCGCGCAGGAGCTCCCCCACGGCGGCGTCGTTCTCCCTCCACCCGGGGCCGTCCACGACCAGGACCCCGGGGACGAACAGGCGTTGCCGGCGGAAGGCCGGGTTTTTCAGGTCCGCGTGGAGCGATTCGGCGAGGCTGTATTTCTTTTCCCCCAGCCCCAGCAGGATCGCCTTGCTCCCCTCGTTGATCGTGCGCGTGGTGTAGTCCAGCGTGTCCTGGGAGACGTTCGAAAAGACGAAAAGGTCCGATGCGAAATCGGCCCGCTCCAGTACGTGGCAGAGCAGCCGTCTGAAATTACGCAGCGGCATGCTCCGGTCGGTGACCATCAGGAACTTGGTCAGGGAGAGCTGCCCCTCTCCCAGGATCCGCATGGCTGCGGCGAAGGCTTCGCGCGGGTACCGGTTTTTCACGACCGCCGCGGCCAGCGGGTGCATCCCCGCCTCGTCGTACGCCCACACAGCCTCCACGCCGTTCATGACGAGGGGGAAGATGGGCGCGAAAAGCTCCTGCAGGTACTCGCCGATGTAGTGGTCCTCCTGCGGCGGGCGGCCCACGACGGTGGCGGGGAAGATGGCGTTCTCCCGGTGGTGGACGCGGGAGACCTCCATGACCGGGTAGTCGTGCGCCAGGGAGTAGTACCCGTAGTGGTCGCCGAAGGGGCCTTCGAGTCTTCGCCGGCCGGGCGGGATCCGGCCCACAAGTAGAAACTCCGCCTCGGCGACAATCGGGAGCGGGCTCACCTGCGGGGCCCGGATCAGACCGAGTTTTCCGCCCTGCAGCAGCGATGCCAGCACCAGTTCCGGGACATTCTCCGGCAGCGGCGCGATGGCGGAGAGGATCAGCGCGGGCGGCCCGCCCAAAAACAGGTTCACGGGCAGATCCTGGTTCCGACGCTCCGCCTCGTAATGGTGAAAGCCTCCGCCGCGGTGGATCTGGATATGCATCCCCACGGTGGTGTCGTCGTAGATCTGGTTGCGGTACATGCCGAGGTTCGACCGCCCGGTTACCGGGTGCTCGGTGTAGACCAGCGGCAGCGTCAGGAACGGCCCGCCGTCGCCGGGCCAGCTCTGGATGCGGGGCAGGGAGGTCAGCCGCGCGGGGTTCATAACCCTGGCGAGGACCGGGCCGGATGGGCGGTTTCGCGTGCCCGTGCGCAGGACCGAGACTGCGAGGTCGCGGAATCTCCAGAGGGTGCCGAGCGTCGGCGGCATCAGCTGCTGGGCCGCTTCCGCAACCCTCGAGAAGAAGCGCGCAGGGTCTTCGCCGAAGGCAAGGTCGATGCGCCGCCTGGAGCCGAACAGGTTCGTGGCAACGGGGAACCCGGCGCCCGCGACCTTCGTGAACAGGAGCGCGGGCCCCTGACGGGCCACCGTCCGCCGCTGGACTTCCGCCAGCTCCAGGTGGGGATCCACGGTCTCTTCGACCACGCGCAGCTCCCCTTCGCGTCTCAGGGTTTCGATGTAACTGCGAAGGTTGGGATGCTTCATCAGCTCGGCGCCGGGAGCTTCAGCCTCGGCGGCTCACACAGAGGCCGAATTATCAAAAAAATACAGCAGCCACGGATTTCACAGATTACACGAAATCAAGCGACAGTGTAATCCGCGTAATCCGTGGCCGCTTTTTTTACGGCTTTTGGGCGACGCCGAGCTTGTGCAGGATGTCCTCCATCAGGCACCAGCGCGTGAGCGCGGACTGCAGCAGGTTCGCGCCCACGAAAGCCGTGAACCACAGGAAATTGACGTTCACCCAGTATGCCGGCGCCAGGCTGCCCAGGACGAAACTCCCCGCGATCAGCCTTATCCATCTTTCCATGCTCATTTGAAAATCTCCTTCGTCATTGGGAAACGCTCGCGGCAGGTTCGCGCTTCCTCATCATGTAATACAAAACCGGAACGGTCATGCGGCTCAGCAGGAGCGAGGCCACCTCACCCGCCATCAATGATATTGCCAGACCCTGGAAGATCGGGTCGAAGAGAATCACCGCGGCCCCGACGACGACGGCGGCGGCCGTCAGCATCATGGGCCGGAAGCGCACCGCGCCGGCCTCGATGACGGCCCGGTCAAGCGGGTCGCCCATCTTCAGCCGGAGCTCGATGAAGTCCACCAGGATGATCGAATTGCGCACGACGATCCCCGCGCCCGCGATGAAACCGATCATGGAGGTGGCGGTGAAAAAGGCGCCCATCGCCCAGTGGCCGGGCAGGATGCCGACGAGCGAAAAGGGGATTGCGGCCATGATCACGAGAGGCGTCTTGAAGTCCTGGAACCAGGCCACCACCAGAATGTAGATCAGGACCAGGACGGCGGCGAAGGCCAGCCCGAGATCGCGGAACACCTCGTAGGTGATGTGCCACTCCCCGTCCCATTTCATGGCCAGCCGGTCGCTGCTCGCGGGCTGGCTGGCCGTGTAGGTTTCCAGGTTGTAGCCTTCGGGAAGCGCCCGGCTCCGGATCTCCTTGTCCAGTTTCAGAATGGGATAGACCGGGCTCTCCTCGTGCCCCGCCACGTCGGCTGTGACGTAAACCACCGGCATGAGGTTCTTGTGGTAGATGCTGCGCTCCCGCGTTCCTTCCCGCCAGGAACCCAGCTCGGACAGCGGCACAAGCTTTCCGGCGGCGGACGGCACCCGGAGGCCGTTCAGGTCTTCCATGCTGGTGCGCGCCTCGAGGGGGAGCCGGAGCACGATCGGCACGTCTTCGGCTTCGCGCGGGAGATGGGCCAGGCCCGACCCGGCGCCGTGCAGCGCCATGCCGACCGTCTGCTGGATTTCCGAAAGCGAGATTCCCGCGAGGGAAGCCTTCAGCCGGTCGACCTGGAAGGTCCATTCCGAGTGCTCCTCCTCCACGTACCAGTCCACGTCCACGACCCCCGGCGTCCGGTCCATCGTGTCGCGGATCTCCCGCGCCAGCTCGATCTGCCTTTCGTAGTCCGGGCCGTAGATTTCGGCCACGAGCGTCTGCAGCACGGGCGGGCCCGGCGGCACTTCCGCGACCTTGATGCGCGCCCCGGCTGCCTGGGCCGGCGGCTGCAGGATCTCCCGTGTCCGCAGCGCGATCTCGTGGCTCTGCCGGGAGCGTTCTCCCTTGGGCGTGAGGTTTACCTGGATGTCGGCGACGTTTTCGCCGCGGCGCAGATAGTAGTGGCGGACGAGGCCGTTGAAGTTGAACGGGGAGGCGGTGCCGACGTAGATCTGGTAGTCGGTGATCTCGGGCACCTGGTTCAGGCCGGCGGCGAGTTCGCGCGTCACGGCCGCCGTCTTTTCCAGGCTGACCCCCTCCGGCATGTCCACGATCACCTGGAACTCGCTCTTGTTGTCGAAGGGGAGCATCTTGACGATCACGAGCTTGAAATAGACCGTGCTCATGGAGAGCACCAGCAGCAGCACCACCAGGCCGAGAAAGGCCCACCGGTTCTTGCCGCTGGCCAAAAGCGTGCCCATGACGCGGCGGTAGAGCCGCGTGGTCCGGTCTTCCTGTTCGCCGTCGCCGTGCTTGTGCTGCGCGCCGCGGAGCAGGCGGACCGAGGCCCACGGCGTGATGACGAAGGCGACCAGCAGGGAGAAGACCATGGCGGCGGAAGCCCCGATCGGGATGGGCCGCATGTAGGGGCCCATGAGGCCGCTGACGAAGGCCATCGGCAGGATCGCGGCGATCACGGTGAAGGTGGCGAGGATGGTCGGGTTGCCGACCTCGTCCACGGCCTCCACCGCCACCTGCGCGAAGTCCCGGCCTTTGTTTCCAGGCATCCGGCGGTGGCGCACGATGTTCTCCACGACCACGATGGCGTCGTCCACCAGGATGCCTATGGAGAAGATCAGGGCGAAAAGGGTGATGCGGTTGAGCGTGTAGCCGTACAGGAGGAAGACCACGAGCGTCAGCGCCAACGTCATCGGGATGGCGAGCGCCACGACCCCGGACTCGCGAAAGCCGAGAACGAGCCAGATCAGCAGCGTGACCGAGATCACGGCGATCATCATGTGCAGCAGCAGCTCGTTCGACTTCTCCTCGGCGGTCTCGCCGTAGTTGCGCGTCACCGTCATCTGGACCGAGGCAGGGAGGTAGCGCGCGTGAAACTCCCCGGCGCGATGCTGCACCTGCTTTGCCAGCTCCACGGCATTGGTCCCTTTGCGCTTGGCGAAGGAGATGGTTACCGCGGGGAAAAGGCTGTCGCCGATCACTTCCGACGAGGCTTGGGAGCCGGCTCCGGCGGAAACGCTCCCGCTGGAAATGCCCTTCACGGACGCGGCCGGGCCCGGGGCGAAGAAGACGTAGTCCCTGGGCTCTTCGGGGCCGTCCACGATGCGGGCCACGTCGCGCAGGTAGACAGGCGAGCCATTATGCACGCCCACAACCAGGGACCCGAGATCATCCGCCGTCTCGAGGAAGCCGCCAAGCCTGACGGGGATGCTGCGGTTTTCGCTCGTGAGGCGCCCGGCGTCGATTTCCCGGTTTTCCATCTGGAGTACGCCTGTAAGCCTGGAGGGGCTGACGCCGTAGGCGGCCATCCTGACCGAATCGGGCTCGACCCGCATCTGGCGGCGCTGGCCGCCGATGAGCTCTGTGGCCGAAATGTCCGGGATCTGCTGGAGATCGTTCCGGAGTTCGGCGGCGGCGCGGCGGAGCTGATAGCCGTCCAGTTCCGGGCTCCAGAGTGTGAGCGTCATGAAGGGCACGTCGTCGATGGAGCGCGGCTTGATCAGCGGCTGGGAGGCTCCGGGCGGGATCAGGTCGAAGTTGGCGAACATCTTCTGATTCAGCCGGACGATGCTCTTTTCCTCGTCCTCGCCCACGTAGAAGCGGACGACGGCCATCGACATCCCGGGCGACGATGTGCTGTAGATGTACTCCACTCCCGGGATCTCCCACAGCAGGCGCTCCATCGGCCGGGTGACCCGCGTTTCGACCTCCTTGGCCGAGGCGCCCGGAACGGCGACGAAGATGTCGATCATCGGAACGATGATCTGCGGCTCCTCTTCGCGCGGCAGCATCACCACGGCCGCGGCCCCGAGCACGATGGCTGCGAGCAGAGCGAGAGGGGTCAGTTTGGAGTGAATGAATGCCTGTGCCAGCTTCCCGGCTACCTGGGGTTTGCTCATTGCCTGACCTCCACGGGGGTGCCGTCCAGGATCTGCGAACCCGGCGACCGGATGATCTTTTCGCCTGCGTCCAGCCCCGAGAGCAGCTCGATCCTGTCGGCGTCGTAGGGAGCGGTTTTCACCAGGCGGAAGCGCGCGCTGGCGGAGGCGTCGACCACGAAGACGCCGGTGAGCTGGCCGGTTTGGCGCAGCGACCGGCGCGGGACCAGCATGATGCGGCGGCTTCCGGAGGGCACGCGCACCTCCACGAAGCGGCCCGAGGGAGCGGAGAAGCCGGCCGGCATGTCCACCTTGAACCGCACCGTGTGCGTTCCGGGGACGGACACGGGGATGATCTCCGAGACGGCGCCCTGCAGGGCGGCAGACGTACCCGGTTCAAGGACGGTAACTTGGAGCCCCGTGCGCAGCAGGTCGGCCTGGCCGGCGGGCATGTCCGCCAGCACCTGCGGGACGACGGTCGATTCCAGCACCAGCAGGGGACTGCCGGGGAACACCGCGGATCCGGGATCCACGGAGCGTTCGGCAATCCTGCCGGCCGCAGGGGCCTTGATGACGGTCCAGCCCAGCAGGACGTCGGCCCGCTGCGCCTGGGCGCCGGCCTGATCAATGCGGGCTTCGACCTGCCGGAGACGGTCCTGGGCTGCGGCCGCCATGGTCTCGCGGGCGGCGAGATCTGCGGCGGCGGCATCGCGGCGCGCCTTCACCTCGTCAAGCTCCTGGGGCGAAACCGACTTGGTCTCGAACAGCTTAAGGTAGCGGGCGTGGGTGTTCTCGGCGAGGTTGGCCGAGGCTTTGGCGGCGTCGCGCATGTTGGCGGCGGCGGCGGCCGCCTTGCGGGCCTCGTCCAGGGCCGCGCGGGCCTCTGCGAGGCCTGCGGCTGCGGCGGCCTTCTGGCTTTCCGCGTCGCGGGCATCGAGCGTCATGAGCACCTGGCCCTCGCTTACTGAGGCGCCGGCCTTGACGCGGGCGTCCTTGACGAAGCCGTTGATCTGCGAGGAGATCACCGTCCTGTATCTTGCCTGCACCGAACCGGGAACCGCGATCGACGCCGGGACCTCCTCGTAGGAGGCCGTGAAAACCTCGGCCGGAATGGGCTTCAACGGTGCGGAGCCCCGCGGGGACTCCTGGCAGGCGCCGGCGAAGAGCGCCGCTGCGGCAAGTAAAACTGGCATGTATGAGTATCTGCGCATGTTTCCGTCACCTTTTCAGGGTTGTGTGGCTTTGGATGAAGGGCTCAGCAGGCCGGCAGCAGACTCCAGCCCGGCAAAGCTGATCCTGTGGTGATACACGGCTTCGGCAAAAGCGGTCCTGGCGGCCGCTCTGGCGGTTTCGGCCGAGAGCAGGTCGGTCATGGTGGCCAGGCCGGCGTCATAACGGTTTTTCAGGATGCGAAGTCCCTCCTCGGCCTGTGCCTGGGCTGCGCGGGTCACATCCACCTGCTCCTCCGCGGCCTTCGCCTGGAGGAGCGATGCCCGGAGCTCGAGGGCCATGGCGGATTCCAGGGCCCGCAGCTCGCGCTGCCGCTGTTCCAGCCGGTGGCGGGCCGCCTGCAGGCGCGCCGCATCGGCCCCGCCGGCAAAAAGGTTCCAGCGCAGGCTCACGCCCGCGGTCCAGTTGTTCCCCCCGTAGTCCTTCAGCGAGGGATTGTCCATCTCCCAGGAGGCAAACGCCCCCACTACCGGGAGGAACTCGCCCCTGCCGTTCCGAACCTCCAGTTCCGCGAGACGCATCTCGGCCAGCTTGGCCTGGTAGTCGGGGCGCCGCGCGAGCTGTTCCGCCGCGAGCGACTCTTCGGTAGGAAGCGGCAGCGCTGCCGGGGCGAGCGGCGCGGTTTCGCCGAGCGGGGAATCCAGCGGCTGCCCCATGATCCGGTTCAGGGCGGCGCGGGCTGTTTCCAGGTGGCTGCGCGCCTGGATCTCGCGCTGGCGCGCGGCGGCCAGGTGCGCCTGGCTGCGGAGCAGGTCGGCTTCCACGGCCAGGCCGCTCTCGACTCTGGATCTTGCCTGCGCGTGAATGGCCGCGGCCGATTCCAGTGCGACCTGCGACGCCCGGTGCGCCTCGCGCGCCAGCGAGACGGAATAATATGTGTCCAGGGCCGCCAGCAGAACGTGCCGGACGTGGTTCTCGTGACCCCGGTCGACCAGCTCCGCGCCGGTTGCCGCCGACTCCATCCGCCGCTTTGTCCGGCCGAAATCCCACAGGGTCTGCCGGGCGGACAGTCGGGTCTGCAGGTTGTCCACCGCATCCGGGGAATTCAGCGAGGAGAGCGCGAAATTCGCCGCGGTAAACCGCCGCTGGGTAAGCAGCGTTCCGAAGACGTAAACGGGATTGTTGCCCCCGGCGTAGGACTGCTCGAAATCCAGCCGGGGGAGGTAGCCGGCGCGGCTGGCCTGCAGGTCGGCGCGCGCCGCTTCCCGCGCGGGGCCGTCGGCGGCGAGGTCGGGATTGTGCTCCAGCACGCGGGTGACGAACTCCCGCAGGGTCAGCGGCTGCTGGGCGCCGGCGGGGGCCGCGAGACCCGCGCCGGCCAGCGTCGCGGCCAGGATCAGAAAATGAACTCGGGCAAGGTTTTTCATGGTTTCACCTGAATGGCGGCTGTGGTTCGATGGCTCAGCGCCCCTCCGGGGATCTCAGCGCCTGCGCCAGTTTCCCGCCTTCCTTCAGCCGGCGGTAGAGAACCGAGCGCATGAGAGAGCAGGCTTCGTGGATCTCGGGGTGCGTGAGGCGGTAGTAGGCCTGCCGGCCTTCGCGTCTCTGGTCTACGATCCCGGCCTTGGTCATCTGGGAGATGTGCTTGGACAGGTTCGCCTTGGACGTCTCCAGCAGGTCCAGCAGGGCGGCGGCGGACAGCTCCCCGCCGTGCAGGTGCTCGACGATCTCCAGCCGCAGCGGGTGCCCCATGGCCTTGCAGATCTCGCACTGCAGCTCGAGGATTTTCCGCAGAGTCTCTTTGTCGTTGCGCGTTGTACGTTTCATAGTCTATATGTTTCCCAAATGCGCAACTATTATACAATTGAAAATGCGCCTGTCAAGTTCAGAAAATCAAAAGCTGAAAATCCGGCTGGCCACAGATTTCACAGATTCTACGGAATCAGCCATTCAGCGGCTGCCGGCCCGACCATGGAGAAATCCACTCAGTCCGTGAAATCCGTGGCTGCTGTGGACTCAAAAGCGGCGAGAGCTCTGCTGTAGCAGTCCCTGGTGGCGGCGTCGAAGCAGACGATCTGCACGCGCTCCGGCAGGTCGTGTTCGGACAGGAAGGCGGCGATTTCACGGACGGCGATCCGCGCGGCGCGGTCGACGGGGAACCGGTAGGCGCCGGTGCTGATCGAAGGGAAGGCGACCGATTTCAGCCGGTGCTCCCTGGCCAGCTCGAGCGACTTGCGGTAGCAGGAGGCCAGCAGTTCGCCTTCGCCCGCATCGCCGCCGCGCCAGACCGGGCCGACGGTGTGGATCACGTGCGCGGCGGGCAGGTTGTACCCCGCGGTGATCCTGGCCGATCCGGTGGGGCATCCGCCCAGGGTGCGGCACTCCTCCAGCAGCCGGGGCCCGGCCGCGCGGTGGATGGCTCCATCCACGCCGCCGCCGCCCAGCAGCGAGCTGTTGGCCGCATTGACGATGGCGTCCACCTTCCGCAGCGTGATGTCGCCCTGAAGAACCTCGATTCTCCGGCTCATGGCAGTCCCTTTCTCATTTTTCACACCAGGCTGGGATGAGCCCTGGAAAAGTCGGCCTCGACCGTCTCGCGGCTGGAGCCTGCGAGCGCGGCTTCGACGAGCCGGCCGACGTCCAGCGCGGCCTCGGCCTGCTCGACCTGCTCGAGCCGGGCCATGGTCTCCGGGTGCCGCGGCACGAACATGGTGCAGCAGTCCTGGTCGGGGAGAATGCTGATTTCGTAAGTACCGATTTCGCGCGCGAGCCGGATGATGTCCTCCTTGTCGTCCCCGATGAGCGGGCGGAAGATGGGCAGCCGGGCGGCGGCCGAGACCACCCGGAGGTTCTCCAGCGTCTGGCTGGCAACCTGGCCCAGGCTGTCGCCGGTGACCAGCGCAGAGATGCTCTCCTTGGCGGCCAGCGCGTCCGCAATGCGCACCATGAACCGCCGGTAGAGGACCACGCGGAGCGGCGGGGGGGCATAGGCCACGATTTCGCGCTGGACGTCCGTGAACGGCACGAGGTGCAGCCGCGCCGCGAGCTGGAAGCGGGCCAGGATCTGCAGCAGGCGGCGGACCTTGTCCTGCGACTCCCGGCTCGTGTGGGGGAAGCTGTGGAAGTGGAGGTAGCGCACCTGGCAGCCGCGGCGGAGCATGCGATAAGCGGCAACCGGGGAATCGATCCCCCCGGAGAGAAGGCAGAGCACCTTGCCTCCGGTGCGCGAAGGGAGGCCGCCGGAGCCGGGGATTTTCTCGAAATAGAGGAACGCGCGGTCGCCGACCAGCTCCACGAAACAGGTCAGGTCGGGATTCTCCATGCGTACGGCGGCGCCGGTCAGCTTCTGCACGAATGCGCCCAGCTCCACGTTGACCTGCTGGGAATTGAAGGGAAACTTCTTGGTCCCGCGGCGGGCGTCGATCTTGAAGGACTCGAAAGCCCTGCTTTGCAGCAGCGCCGCCAGGGCGGACTTGACGGCGTCCATGTCCGCGGGCGCCTCCCAGGTGAGCGCGAAGTTGGCGATGCCGAAGACGCCGCGCAGCCGTTTCCCGACCTCCGGCAGCAGGCTCTCATCCCGCACGGCGATCAGCATACGCCCGCCGAAGCGGGTGACGCCGTCGTGCGGGATGTCCCGGAGCAGGGATTCCACGTGGTGGTGCAGGCGGCTTTCGAACCAGCCGCGGTTGTTCCGCTTGAGGTTTATCTCGTGGTAGTGGATCAGAATGTTGCGTTTCACGGAGTCCTGTCCGCCGGGAATGAAGGCCGGCGCTGCGAGAGTCGGCCGGGGGCGGGCCCGCAACTGCGGGCCTCAGATGTGTCAGGAGCCTCCGGCGAATCCCACTTCAACCCGGCCGCCGTCCACGATGACCGGTACGAAACGCCGGCCCGCCGAGTACCGCATCATTTCCTGCAAAGCCGCCCGGTCCTGCAGGACGTCTTTGTATTCGAAGGGCACGCCCTTTTCTTCATAGGCCGCACGGGCCTGCAGGGTGTAGGGTCAGGAGTTCTTTCCGAAGATCAGCACTTTTTCTTGCATGGCACCTCCGGTATCTGGATAACATGGGAACCATGAAGCCTTCCAGAGATTTCTTGCCGGGCTGCGGGCGTATCAGCAGGCGGGAGTTCGGCCGCCGCGTCGGCTGTGGAGCGGTCGGCCTGACCTTGGCCCGGCCGCGTCAGGAGGAGCAGGAGCCGGCCGGGGCGGCGGTGGCGGTTGCGCGCAATCCCGATCGCAGGGCGGCCATTGCAACGGCACTGCGGCTCGTGGATCCGCCCTCCTTCGAAGGAAGAGACGTGCTCCTGAAGGGCAGCTTCAACAGTCCGGATCCCTATCCGGCGAGCACCCACCCGGATGCCCTGCGGGCCATCGTCGGCTGGCTCAGGGAAAAAGAGTGCGGCAGGGTGACGCTGGTGGAGCGGAGCGGGATGGGACGGACCCGGGATGTCTGGAGCAAACTCGGGATGACCGAGATCGCCCGGGAACTGGGCATCGAGCTTCTGGCGCTCGAAGACCTGCCGGAAGGAGAGTGGAGGCAGGAGGCATTGCCCGGGTCCCACTGGAAAAACGGCGTCGAGGTGCCGCTGTTTCTCAAAGATGCCTGCATAGTCCAGACCTGCAATCTGAAGACGCACCGTTTCGGCGGGGTTTTCAGCGCCAGCCTCAAGAACTCGGTGGGCCTGCTGGCAAAGCAGTCGACAATCCTGCCGGACCGCTGGAACTATATGGAGGAGCTCCATTCGTCCCCGGATCAGCAGTCGATGATAGCCGAAATCAACCAGCTCTACCGCCCTGTAGTGGTGGTGATGGATGCCGCGGAGGTGTTCTGCAGCGGCGGTCCCGAGGAGGGCGAGCGGGCTGCGCCCGCGGCGGCTTTGGCGGCCGCCGACCGGGTGGCGCTGGATGCGGCGGGCGTGGTCCTGCTGCGCCTCAATGGCGCCGGTGCAACGCTGCGTGAAGGGCGGGTGTTCGACCAGCCGCAGATCAAGCGGGCGGTGGAACTCGAGCTGGGGGTGAAGTCCGCAAAAGAGATCCGGTTCGCCACCGCCGACCCGGAAAGCGCAAGCCTTGCCGCCCGCCTGGAGGCAGGGCTGGACGATCCCGTCGAGAGATCCCGCTGAGCGGTGGCGTTCCCCCTGCTTCTCCGGCGGCGCCCCAGCGGTCCCGAAGCTGCCGTGCACGCATTCAGCCATCTCTCTCAAACAATTCCAATGTTTTGGAAAAAAAGACAGAAATAAGGGACTTCCTCGGAGCGTATTAAGAGCATCGGAGCCACGGTCGGAAAGGGCCTCGATGACGGGAGATTTCAAGTTTCAGGAGGGGAAATGAAGAAGGACCTGAACGCTATCATTCTCACCCGGCAGGAGTTGGAGATAATGAAAGTGGTTTGGGACAGGGGCGCGGCAACCGTGAAAGAGGTCTGCGAACAGCTCTGCCTCAAGAAGCCCACTGCCTACACCACCGTGCTGACGCTGATGGGAATCCTCGAGGACAAGGGGGTTCTGGCGCACACACGCTTGGGCAGAGCCTACATTTTCCGTCCCCTTCTCTCGCGCCAGCAGGCGACCAGCAACCAGGTGCGGGACATCCTGACGCGCTTTTTCGAGGGGAAACCGGAAAAGCTGATCGCGAACGTCCTGGAGCACCAGGTCGAAGCCCAGGACCAGATTTCGGGCATACAGAACCTGCTGGAAGGCCGGCTGGAGCATCACCTCGTGTGAGGCTCCGGCCTCATCCTGAAAGGCCCGCCTAGTTGCCGGGAGCGTAGTAACCGCGCCGGTAACTGGCTTTTGTGTCCTTCTCCGCCACCCTGACTTCGATCCTGCGGTAGCTGCCGTCCCTCGCCGGGTTGTTCGAGATGTAACCCAGGTTGTATTGGGTGCGCAGTTCCTGGCTGATCTGCCGGAAGGACTCCTCCAGTTCCTCGACCTTGAACGGGAAGAAAGCCCGGCCGCCGGTGTCCTCCGAGAGCTTCTTCATAATCCGGTCGCCCTCCTTGGTCGGCCCCACGCCGAAGAAACCGCCCCGGTTTATGCTGATGGCGAATATCGTAGCCTCGGCGCGCAGCGCCATTTCCAGTGCCTCCTCGAGCGAGGCCCGGCTCGACGTGTCCTCGCCGTCCGAAAGTATGACGATGGTCTTCCTCCCCGTTTCGCGGATCAGTTTCTCGTCGCAGGTGAGGGTGATGGCGTCGTAGAGCGCGGTGCCCCCTGCGGCCCTCAGCGTCTGGATCTGCTTGGCCAGCTTGTTGGGATCGTTGGTGAAATCCTGCACCAGCGTCACCCCCGAATCGAACTCGACCAGCAGCGCCCGGTCACTTTCCTTCAGGACCGAGTAGAAGAAGTTCGTGGCGGCCTCCTGTGCGAACTTGAGCTTGGGGGCTACGCTCTGGCTGGTATCCACCAGCAGTGCGATCGTCAGCGGCAGGTTGGTTTCGCGGCTGAAGTTTTTGATCTCCTGCCTCTCGCCGTTCTCGAAGACGAGGAACTTCTCGCGCGTCAGGTTGGTCAGGAAGGCATTGGTCTTGCTGTCCCAGACGGAACAGAAGATATTGATGAGGTCCACGCTGACCCTGTAGGTCTGATCCGAGATGTTCGACGGAAGCTGCTGGGCCGCCGAATAGGCTTTTCCCGGCGTGCTCACGCCCTGTGGTAGGGTCGCCGGACCGGCGAATAACGCGAGGCCCGCAATTGCGGCAAGGGTCAAGAGGGTGATTTTGCGCTGCATGACTTTCGCTCTATCTCCATGGCTGCAGACGTTTTACATGAGCGAATTATAGGGAGCCGCCCCCGGCGAGTCAAGAAAACCAGGCCGCCTGATCGCTCACCGGCAATTGCGGCTCCGCTTGCCGCGTTATCCTCAACACGGCTTTCCTCGGCGGTTCCACGCTGCTGTAACTGCCCATCGTGATTTCCGGTCGGGCGCCCGCGGAGCCCGGAGCGGCAGCGACGGGTTGTGTTACTTTGGTGGGTCACCCGACCGCTCACTGGCGTTCGCGGCTCCGCTTGTCGTGTATCTTCAATTCAGCTTTCCTCTAATGCTTTTGTCTACACCTTTTCAGCAGATCGAGGAGCCGTTGCAGTTCCAGGGGCAGAGGCGCCTCGAAGCGCAGCCTCTTCCCGGTCCGCGGGTGATCGAATTCCAGGCTGCGGGCATGAAGAAAGTACCGGTTCAGGCCTTCGATTTCGCCCCTCAGCAGCGGATCGTGGATATCGCGGCTGCGCCTCCCGCCGTACAGCGTGTCCCCCACGACAGGATGGCCCAGGTGCGCCAGGTGCACGCGGATCTGGTGCGTTCTCCCGGTTTCGATTGTGATGTCCAGCAGCGTCAGCTGCGCGTAGCGCTCCGCAATCCGGTAGTGCGTAACCGCGGCTCTTTTCCGGCGCGCGCGGACGGAGATCTTTTTCCGGTTCGCAGGGGCCCTTCCGATCGGCAGGTCGATGGTGCCCCGCTCGGCTTTGGGTTGGCCGAAGACGAGGGCGGTATACGCTTTGCCGACCTGCCGGCTCTTGAACTGGGCCGAAAGCAGGCGGTGGGACCGCGGATTCCGGGCCACGACGAGGACGCCGCTGGTCAGTTTGTCCAGCCGGTGAACGATCCCGGGGCGGGAGGGATCGCCTGCATCCAGGCGGCCGAAGTGGTACAGCAGGGCGTTGACCAGGGTTCCGGTGCGGATGCCCGCGCCCGTGTGGCAGGTCATGCCGGCAGGCTTGTCGACCACCGCAAGGTCCGGGTCTTCGAACAGGATGCTGAGCGGGAGGTTCTCCGGCTCGGGCTGGGAAGGGAAGGTCTCGGGCTCGAGCAGGGAGATCTCGTCGCCCGGGCGGATGATGTAGCCGGTTTTCACGCGGACTTGATTGACCCGCACGTGGCCGCCGCGGATCCAGGCCTGGATCCTGGAGCGGCTGTGCTCGGGCAGCAGCGCAGCGAGGTGGTGGTCCAGCCGCGCAGGCGTTTCCCCGGGCGCAATCTTCCAGTGGCGGTCTCTCTGGCTCAAGTCTGCTGCGCTTCGGCCTTCCGCCCCCGCAGGACTAAGAAGGCTGCAGTGGCTCCCAGCACCAGCAGGAGCGCGATGAACTGCGAGGTGGACAGCAGGCCGCGGAAGAGGAACCCGCGCTCATCGTCCCGGAAGAATTCGAGCAGGAAGCGGAGCCCGCCGTAAATGATCAGGTATTCCAGCAGGATCTGGCCGGTGAAGTGCTTCCGCGAGAGGCGGAACATGAGGTAGAGGAACAGGCCGAAGGTGGCGGCGGATTCGTAGAGCTGAGTGGGGTGGAGGGGGCTGTGCAGTGGGACCCCCACGTTGTCGTAGGCATACTGGCTGGTGAACGTGATGCCCCAGGGGAGGCCGGTCGCCTTGCCGTAGCAGCAGCCGGCCGAAAGGCAGCCGATCCTGCCGATGGCATGGCCGAGCGCGATGCCGGGCGCCGCCAGGTCCGCCACCTTCCATCCGGGGAGGCCGCTTCGACGGAGATACCAGGCGGAGGCGAGCAGCGCGAGGATCAGCCCCCCGTAGAAAACGCCGGTGGCGCGCAGCGTCGAAAGCGAAAATATCTCGCGCGGGTTTTCGGAGTAGTAGGAGAAGTCCGAGAGGAAGAGCAGCACCTTGGCCCCGACCAGGGCGGAGAAAATGACGATCAGGCCCAGGTTCCAGATGGCGTCCGGGTTCAGACCTTCCCTGCGCGCGTTGCGGCTGGTGAGCCAGATCCCGGCGATGAAGGCCAGGGCGAGCAGCAGTCCGTAGGTGTGGATGGTAACGGGGCCGAGGTCCAGGATCTTTGGGTACATGGGATCTCTCTATTCCTCTTCCTGCTTTTCCTTGAGGGCTTCCTCGATGATCTTCTGGCTCACGTGGGCGGGGACCTCGTCGTAGTGCGAAAACTCCATGTGGTAGTTGCCCCTGCCTCCGGTCATCGACGTGAGGACCGGGGCGTAGGTGACCATCTCAGCCATCGGGACCTGCGCCTTGATGACCTGCATGTCGCGCTTGATGTCCATCCCCTGCAGCCTGCCGCGTCGGGAAGTCAGGTCGCCCATGAGATCGCCCGCGTATTCCTGCGGGGCGTAGATCTCCACGTTCATGATCGGTTCCAGCAGGATGGGTTCGGCCTCCTGCATGGCCTTCTTGAAGGCGAGGCTGGCGGCAAGCTTGAACGCCAGCTCCGATGAATCCACCGGGTGGTAGCTGCCGTCGTACAGGATGACCCTGAAATCCACGACCGGGAAGCCGGCCAGGAATCCGCGGGCGGCCGACTCGATGATCCCTTTCTCCACAGCCGGAATAAAGTTCCGCGGGATGGAGCCGCCGAAAATCTCGTCCACGAATTCGAAGTTGCCGCCCCGCGGAAGCGGTTCCATCCGGATCCAGCAGTCGCCGAACTGCCCGTGCCCTCCGGTCTGCTTCTTGTGCCGCCCCTGGACGTCGGCCTTCCCCCGGATGGTCTCCCGGTACGGGATCTTGGGCGTCTTGAGGATCACCTCCACGCCGTAGCGCTTGCGCAGCTTGGAGACGGTCACCTCCACGTGCAGCTGCCCCGAGCCGGAGAGCAGCAGCTGCTTTGTCTGGGCGTCCCGGTTGTATTTGATGGCCGGATCTTCCTCGGCGATCCGTGCCAGGGCGTTGCTGATCTTGTCTTCGTCGCCGCGGCTCTTGGGTTCGATGGCGAAGCTGATCGAGGCTTCCGGGATCTCCACCGCCGGAAAGACAATCGGGCTTGCCGGGTCGCAGAGTGTGTCCCCGGTGGTGGTCTCCTTGAGCTTCGCCACGGCGAAGAAGTCGCCGGCGTGCACTTCGCCCGCGGGGGTCATGGTCTTGCCCTGCAGCAGCTGGATGGGACCGAACTTTTCCGTTTTTCCCTTGGTCTGGTTGTGGTACGTGGTGTCGGAACGCATAACGCCGGAGTAGAGCCGGACGATGCTGATCCGGCCTGTGAAGGGATCTGCGATGGTCTTGAAAACGTAAGCCGCGTAAGGCTCCTGGGTGTCGATGGCCCGCTCGGCAGCCTCCTGCGTCTTGGGATTGAGGCCCGCGGCCTTCGCCACCGCCGCGGGGGATGGGAGGAGTTCCACGATGGCGTTGAGCAGTTGCGACACCCCCACATTCAGCGTGGCGCTGCTGATCAGCACGGGCACGATGCTCCGGTCGAACACGCTCTTTTTCAGGCCCTTGATCAGGTCCTGCGCCTCGAGCGTCCCCTCGGCGAAGAACTTCTCCATCAGCTCGTCGCTCCCCTCGGCGACCCGCTCGATGAGCTTCTCCCGCTCCTCCTGCACCTGCTCGCGGTAGTTCTCCGGGACTTCGGATTCCTTGAACTTGCCCGAACCGTCCCGTTCGTAGACAAAGGCCTTGTTGGCCAGAAGGTCGATCACGCCGGCGAATTCCCGTTCCGCGCCGATGGCGAGCTGCACGGGGACAGCCGCGCGCCCGAAAAGCTCCTCGATCGAGTTCATGGCCCGCTCGAAGCTGGCGTTGTCGCGGTCCATCTTGTTCAGGACGATGATCCGGGGAAGGTTGAATTCGTCGGCATACTCCCAGACCTTCTCTGTCTGGACTTCCACCCCCGCCACGGCATCCACGACCACCACCGCAGCATCCGCCGCGCGCAACGCGAGCTTCGTATCCGTGAGGAACGGCCTGTATCCCGGGGTGTCGAGGATGTTCACCTTGTGCTTGTTCCACTCGCAGTGGGCCAGCGCGCTGGTGATGCTTATCTTTCTGTCGATCTCCTCGTCTTCCCAGTCGGTGACGGTGTTTCCGTCGTCCACGCGGGCCAGCCGGTTGACGGCGCCCGAGTTGAACAGCATGGCGGCCGTCAGGGAGGTTTTGCCGGATGTTCCGTGGCCGATAATGCCGATGTTACGAATCGCGTCGCTGTTGTAAACCTTCATCAAACGGCTCCTTTCAGGAGTGCCAGGAATGCTCGGACCAAAAAAGAAAAGGATACTACCACAGGCCCCTTTTGGCCGCAACCAACCGAACACCCTATGGATTCGGGCGGTGCCCGTGTCCTTGGCCGAATCCAAATCCGCCGTGTGCGCCTCTGTCTTATTGGTAAGGGGCAGCCTTCCGACACGCCGAGAATTCTCGCCGGAACGGATGAAGGCCACTCCTTCTGCCATTTCTGATTGCCGGTCGGATTCTTATGCCGCAGCGGCGATTTGTAATATACTGCGGCGGAACCTTGCCTTGGAGGGAACATGCTTCATGCGACGTCCGCCCTGATGCTGCTCTTCTTTCTCACTTCCGCCTGCGCGCAGTCCCCGGGCACCGCGAAACTGGCCGAATCGCTCAGCGGGGAGAGGGCGCTGGAATACGTCCGCAAGCAGGTGGAATTCGGCCCCCGCCCCTCCGGCTCCGAGGAGTTGAAACAGTGCCGGAACTGGATCCGGGGCGAACTGGAGGGCTTCGGCTACCAGGTCGAGGATGACGCATTCACTGCTCAAACCCCGTATGGCCCGATTCCCATGCACAACCTGATAGCGCGCAAAGGTGCAGGGGACAAGGGGGTCATCGCCCTGGCCACTCACTATGAAACGAAGCTCATGGAAGGGATCCGGTTTGTCGGCGCCAACGATGCCGGCAGCAGCACGGGGCTGCTGCTGGAATTGGCCAGGGTCCTGGCCGAAAGCAAGGACGGGCTGGACTACTGGTTCATCTTCTTCGACGGTGAGGAGGCCTTCATCGAATGGAGCACGTTCGACAGCCTCTATGGCAGCCGGCACCTGGCAAAGCGATGGAAGGAAGAAGGGGTGCTGAGCCGGATCAAGGCCCTGATTCTGCTGGATATGATCGGCGACCGCGACCTTGGCATCCTGCGGGACATGAACTCGACGCCCTGGCTCATGGAGATGGTCTGGAGAACTGCGGTCGAAATCGGGATGCAGGACATCCTCTCCACATACAGGGCGGCCATCGAGGATGACCACCTGCCGTTTCTGGCGGCCGGCGTGCCCGCAGTGGATATCATCGACCTGGAGTACGGGCCCGGAAACTCTTTCTGGCACACGGAGCAGGACACTCTGGACAAGCTGAGCGCGGCCAGCCTGGAAAAGGTCGGGAGGCTCGTGATCGCGGTGCTGGGCAAGCTTCAGGAGCGCTTCGCCAAATAGGCATTCCCACAGGAGTTGCGGCTCTTTCTCCAGCCACGGATTTCACTGATTACACGGACAATTCTCTGGCGGCCGGCCGCGTTAGTCCGTGTAATCAGTGAAATCCGCGGCCTTTTATAAAGTCTCTATATGGTAGAAGCCGAGATTTGCCGCCTCATGAATCGGAGTTGTCCAGAGGCTCTTTGAAGCTGCATTCTTCCCCGGCGCAATAGCGTATCGGCCCGGTGCGCTTGGTGGTCTTGTACAGCGTGTAGGGCGCTTCGCACTCCGGGCAGGGCTCGGGCAGCGGTCGGTGCCAGAGCACGAAGTCGCAATCGGGATATCGGGAGCAGCCGAAGAAGACCTTCCCGCGGCGCGATTTTCTCTCCACCACCTCGCCCCCGCAGTTTTTGCCGCAGGCCACGCCCGTGGTCTTGTGCTTGATGTACTTGCAGTCGGGATAGCCGGAACAGGCCGTGTACTCTCCGAAGCGTCCGTGCTTCAGGGCCAGGTTTCTGCCGCACTGCGGGCACGTCTCATCCAGCGGTATGTCCCGCTTGACCTCCAGGCTGCCCGCGGACTTGTGGATCCGCCTGGTGTTGCGGCACTCCGGATAGGCGGAGCAGGCCATGAACTCGCCAAAGCGGCCCCGTTTGAGAACCATTGGGCTGCCGCACTTCTCGCACTGGATTTCCTCCAGCGCCGCCGAGCTCTCGTCCCCCTCCTCGGCCCCGTTTTTGAAGATTTCCTTCGTGTTCTTGCAGTCGGGGTAGCCGGAGCAGGCCATGAAGCGCCCGAAGCGCCCCCACTTAATGACCATGTTCTTGCCGCACTTCTCGCAGGCCTCGTCGGTGGGGATTTCCTCCCGCTTGATCGCCTTCATCTCCTTCTTGGCGACCTCGAGCTTTTGGGCGAACTTGTCGTAGAATTCCCGCAGCGTCTCCACCCAGCCTTCCCGGCCCGACTCGATGCGGTCCAGGTGGCCCTCCATTCTGGCCGTGTATTCGTAGTCGAAGAGCTCGTGGAAGCTCTCCACCAGCAGATCCACGACCACCTCGCCGGTTTCGGTGGGCAGGAACCTGCCGTCGGTTTTGGCGACGTACTCGCGGCTCTGTATCGTTGCGAGGATGGAAGCATAGGTGCTGGGGCGGCCGATGCCCCGCGTCTCCAGGGCCTTGACCAGGCTGGCCTCGTTGTAGCGGGGCGGCGGCTGCGTGAAATGCTGCGTGGCATCCAGTTTCCGCAATTCCAGCCGGTCGCCCTCCGATAGTTGAGGCAGGAGGCCTTCCCCCTCCCTTTCGGCCTCGGCCAACCGCTGCTCCTCCGACCTGGCTTCCTGGTAGACGGCCAGGAAGCCGTCGAACTTGAGAATCGAGCCGGTCGCTTTGAACCCGACCCTGCCCGCCTCGATTTGCACATCGGTCTGATCGAAGATGGCGGGATTCATCTGGGAGGCGACGAACCTGTTCCAGATCAGAGTGTAAAGCTTCTGCAGGTCCGGTTCGAGCAGGCCTTCCACTTTTGCCGGAGGAAGGTCGAGTGAAGTGGGGCGGATTGCTTCGTGGGCCCCCTGCGCCGCCTTGCCGGACTTGTAGTAGATCGGGTGGTGCGGCAGGTACGCCTCGCCGTGGTTCCTGAGGATGAGGTCGCGCACTTGGTGCAGGGCATCCTCGGCCACGCGCGTGGAGTCGGTTCTCATGTAGGTGATCAGGCCTGCCGGTCCCCGGTCGCCGATTTCGATCCCTTCGTACAGCCGCTGCGCCAGCGTCATCGTCTTCTTGACCGAGAAACCGAGCCGCCGGGCAGCATCCTGCTGCAGCTTGCTGGTGATGAACGGCGGGATGGGGTAGCGCTTTTTCTCGCGGCGGTGGACCTTGCGGACGACAAACGGGACGGACTTCAGCTCCTCCTCGAGCGCTCGAGCGGTTTCGCCGTCACTTACCTGCCATTTTTCCCCGTCGAGGTTGTGGGCCCTGGCCTTGAATTCGGGCGGCGTGTTGCCCAGCAGCAGGGCGGAGAGGTTCCAGTACTCCTCCGGCAGAAACGCTCGGATTTCCTTTTCGCGCTCCACGATCATCCTCAGCGCCACGGTCTGCACCCTTCCGGCCGACAGGCCCCGGCGCACTTTCTCCCAAAGGAGCGGGCTGATCTTGTAACCCACGAGCCGGTCCAGGATCCGGCGCGCCAGTTGAGCGTCCACTTTGCGGGTGTTGATCTGTCCGGGCTTTTCAAAAGCCGCCCGGATGGCCTTTTCGGTGATTTCGTGAAAGAGAACCCGGTAGATGTTTCGGTCCTTGCCCGCAAGTTCTTCCGCCAGGTGCTGGCAGATTGCCTCTCCCTCGCGGTCCGGGTCGGCTGCCAGATAAATGGCCGTGGTCCCCTTCGCGGCCCTCTGAAGCTCTTTCACGACCTTTTTCTTTGCCGGGATGACGGCGTAGTGCGGGGCGAAATCGTTGTCGACGTCCACCGACAGCTTGCTCTTGGGCAGGTCCTTGATGTGACCCACGGACGCCTTGACCGCAAAACCCTTGCCGAGATACCTGCTTATGGTCCTGGCCTTGGCCGGGGACTCGACAATGACTAGAGATTTCTCGTTCGCTTTCATAGTATCGACCGCACCTGTCGGCCCGCAAATCCTGAATCCGGCACGCGGAGCATCGGCCCTGCCCGGGGGCGATCATCGGCGCAATCCGTCGGAAACAATCCCGGGAGGGCGCAAACTATAACGGGGGTCTGGCCCGTTTCCAAGTTAAATCTATACAACCGGGCGGGCGGTCTTGACAAAGAGATTTCCGGGAACCTGCCGTAAAAAGCCGCTCATCTCTAAATTCAACAACAGGTTGCTGAGGCGCGAGATCTCGAGGCCGGTGGCGGCCAAAATCTTGTCGAAGTGGGTGGCGGTTTCGGCCCGCAGCGCGTCCAGGATGCGGATTTCGTCCGGCGACAGAAGCTCCAGCGCCGGCCTGGGCTCTCGGGCAACCTCCCGCGCGAGGATGGTATGCCGCAGTTCATTGGGAAACTCCTCTGCGATGTCCTGCCAGGACTGCACGAGTTTGGCCCCCTGCTTGATGAGGTAGTTGGGGCCGAAGCTTTGCGGGGAGGTCAGGTTGCCCGGAAGGGCGAAGACCTCCCGGTTCTGTTCCAGCGCCAGCCTTGCGGTGATCAGCGAGCCGCTGTATTCGCGCGCCTCGACGATCAGGGCGCCCAGCGACAGGCCGCTGATGAGCCGGTTGCGTACGGGGAAGTTCTGGGGAGCGGGGGAAGTGCCCGGCGGGAACTCCGAGAGCAGCAGCCCCTGCCGCTCGATTCTCCGGCTCAGATCGCCGTGCTCCCGGGGGTAGACAATGTCGATGCCGCAACCCAGCACCGCGATGGTTCTGCCGTCCGCACCCAGGCAGCCGCGGTGAGCCGCCGCATCGATCCCCCGGGCTAGGCCGCTGACGATGGCTACGCCCCTGCGGGTCAGGTCCGAGGCCAGGCCCTCGGCCATCTGCAGGCCGTACCAGGTGGGGCGGCGCGTGCCGACGACGGCAAGGCAGGGGAGTGCGAGCGCCTCCGGATTGCCCCGGCCATAGAGCAGCAGCGGGGGATCGAAGATCTCCTCGAGGAGTGGGGGATAGCCCGGAGTTCCGCGCACCACAAAGAGGCAGCCCTCGCGCAGCCCCCAGTCCAGGATCTCCTCGGCGGCCGCCCTGTAACGCCGCGTACGGATGCCGGACCTCGCGTCTTCGGCCACCCCGTAGGAAGCCAAGGCGTTGCCGGCCAGGGAGAAAACGCCCGAGATTTCCTGGTGGGCCGCCCGGAGTCTTCCCTGGGTTACCGAGCCGATGCCGGGCACCAGAGTCAATTCGATTGTGTCGCGCAACTGTTCCTTCTCGTCTTTCCTCACGGAACCGGACCCGGCGTCAAGGCGGTTCTCATTTCCGCCCGGGCTCTTTATAATCATGCAGGCTGTATGTTTCGGCAGGGGGAGAGATTTTTCACCGTGCAGGGTCGCTGCAGTCGAGGAATGCGACCCGTCGCTGCCGCTCCGGGCTTTGTGAGCTCCCGGCCGGCAGGCACGATGGGCAGTTATAGCAGCGTGGAACCGCCGAGGAAAGCCGTGTTGAGGGTAACGCGGCAAACGGAGCCGCGAACGCTAGTGAGCGGTCAGGTAACCCAATCGAGGGAAGCGACCCGTCGCTGCCGCTCCGGGCGCCGTGGGCGCCCGGCCGGCAGGCACGACCGAACAGATATGGACCTGCAGCGATGAAGGCGAAGGAAGGCGGAAAAATCCGAATTTCTCTGGTGGACTACCTGAACGCGGCGCCGTTGGGGTGGTCATTCCGCCACGGTCCTCAACATGACCGGGTGGAAGTGCTCCCCTCCACGCCGGCGCGCTGCGCCGAGCAATTGGCGGAGGGCGAGGTCCAGGTGGGGCTCATCCCCAGTATCGAGTACCAGCGTATCCCAGGGCTGAAGATCGTGCCGGGAATGGCAATCGCCTCCCGGCGCGCCGTCCGGAGCGTGCTCCTGCTGAGGCCCCGCGATGGGGCTTCGATTCGTTCCGTAGCCGTGGACGCCGGCTCCCGCACCTCGGTGGCCCTGCTCCAGCTTCTCCTGGAGAAACGCATGGGAGTGCGCCCCGAACTGGTCCCTCACCCCCCCGAACCTGCGGCCATGCTGTCCCGGTGCGATGCCGCACTGGTCATAGGGGATGCAGCGCTCAAGCTGCGTAGCGAGGATTATCGGATCCTCGATCTCGGCCAAGCCTGGCAGGACTGGCAGGATCGGCCCTTCGTCTACGCTTTCTGGGCGTGCCGCGAGGATTCACCGGCTGCAGAGGCGATAGTGCAGGCGCTGGCGGAGGCAAAGGCCTATGGGCTTGCCCGCCTGCCGGAAATCGCGCGAGCCTATGCCAAGTCGCTTGCGATGGACGAAGACGACCTGCTCGCCTACCTCACCGACAACATCGACTATGACTTGGGAACACCGGAGCTTGAAGGTTTGGAGCGCTTTTACCGGCTGTGCTGCGAAGAGGGGATCACGGCCAAAAACCGCCCGCTGCGCTTCCTGCCCTGCGCCTGAACTTTCGTTCCTTCCCGCTTCTTATATAAAGCAAAACATCAGGAACTGTTGTCTAACTCCACATTCCAATAAATAAAATCTCTCCATGCCTCCGGCGCGCTCTTGAAGCCGATGGTGACGTGGATCATCGTTGGAACCCAGCTGGGCTCCTTGGGTTCGCGCAGCAGCCGCATCCCCGCTTCCTCCGGTGTGCGGCCTCCCTTTTTCCGGTTGCACGAGAAGCAGCAGGTCACGATGTTGTCCCAGGTTCGGCTACCTCCGCGCACCACCGGGATCACGTGGTCGAAGGTGAGGTTCTCCGCAGAGCAGGTGGATCCGCAATACTGGCACGTGTGGTGGTCCCGGGAATAGATGTTCGACCGGCTGAACTTCACGTGGTGGAATTTTTTCCGGATTTTCACATACTTCAGCAGGCGCAGCACGCTGGGCAGCCGGATGGAGAAACTGATGCAATGGACCTCCCGTTCGTATTCCGCCAGCACCTCGACCTTGCCTTGGCAGAGGAGGCTCATGGCCCTCTTCCACGAGACGATGTTGATCGGTTCATAGCTGGCATTCAGAACGAGGGTATGATCCATGACATTCACTGCGGCGGAAAGGGTGGCTTGTGGAGGGCGGTCAACACCCTGTCCGCGCACCCGCCGGATGGAGGATCATTCGCCGGAGTACGCCTCGGAGCATTGCTGTGGCGTTGCGGTGCATCTATCTGCATAATGCAATTTCGCAATATTGAATTACAGAGTTTGCGGCCAGTCAAGCGATTAAAAGCACTCCTTTGGCACGGGTGAGGAAGGGGCAGAGGTGATCCAATGGGGATAAAAACGGGAGTGGAGGTTTTTCTGAGGGACCGGGTGAACGGCATGAAGGGTCTGCGCATGGGAGCCGTCGTGCACCCGGCATCCGTGCTGTCGGACCTGCGCCACACCGTGGATGCGCTCTGCGAAGCGCCGGGACTGCGTGTAACAGCACTTTTCGGACCGCAGCACGGCGCCCGCGGTGAAAAGCAGGACAACATGATCGAGTCGGAGTTCTACCGGGATCCAGGGACCGGGCTTCCGGTTCACAGCCTCTATAGCGATGTCCGCCGGCCAACGGCGGAGATGATGGCCGGGCTCGACGCGCTCCTTTTCGATCTGCAGGATGCCGGAACCCGGATCTATACATTCATTTACACCATGGCCTACTGCATGGAGGCCTGCGCCGAGCACGGCGTCCGGTTCATCGTCCTGGACCGGCCCAATCCGGTCAACGGCGCGCGCGTGGAGGGAAACCTGCTCGACCGGGAATACCGTTCCTTCGTCGGCCTTTACCCGATTCCGATGCGGCACGGCATGACGGTCGGGGAGCTGGCGCGGATGTTCAACGCCGAGTTTGGGATCGGGTGCGATCTCGAAGTGATCGCCATGGAGGGCTGGAGCCGGTCGCAGTGGTTCGATGAGACCGGCCTTCCGTGGGTGATGCCCTCGCCTAACCTGCCGACGCTCGATTCCGCCATCGTCTATCCCGGCATGGTCCTCGTGGAAGGTACCGAACTGTCGGAAGGCCGGGGAACCACGCGGCCGTTCGAACTGGTGGGCGCGCCGTATGTCAACGGAACGGAACTGGCCCGCCGGCTGGACGAACTCCGCCTGCCCGGGGTGCGTTTCCGGGCTGCGCATTTCGAGCCCACTTTTCAGAAGCATGCCGGTTCCATATGCGGCGGGGTGCAGCTTCACGTAACCGACCGCGAGGTTTTTGAACCTTATCTTGCAGGCATCTGCACGATTGCCGCAATCAGGAGCCTGTATCCATCATCCTTTTCCTGGCGACAGCCCCCTTACGAGTACGAGTACGAAAAGCTGCCGATTGACATCCTGACGGGGGGAACCCTCGTGAGGCAGCAGATCGAGTCGGGTGCCGCGCCGGATGAGATTCGCGGGAGCTGGGCGGAGGATGTCAGCCGGTTTCTCGCCGCGCGCGAACCTTACCTGCTGTACGGTTGATGCCTCAAGCCGTCATGTAGCCGTTGCGTGCGGCGGCGCGGCGCTGCCGTCCAGCCCCAGGGACGCGGCGTTGGCCTCCAGGGCGCGAATGCAGAAACCGATGTGCTCGTCCAGATCGACCCCCAGTTCTTCGGCTCCGCGGTAGATGTCGTCCCGGTTGACCGCGCGGGCAAAAGCCTTGTCCTTCAGCTTCTTCCGGACCGAGCGGGTTTCCATCCCGATAATCGATTTACCCGGGCGGACCAGTGCGCCGGCGAACAGGAAGCCGGCGAGTTCGTCGCAGGCGTAGACGGCCTTGCAGAGCAGGTTGTTGCGCGGGAGGCCCAGAGCGTCCACGTGCGCGGAGATGGCATAGATGATCTCCTCCGGATACCCCCGTTGCCGGAGGATTTCCGCTCCTTTGGTCGGGTGGTCGGGCATGGTGGGATACATCTCGTAGTCGAAATCGTGCAGCAGCCCGACGATCCCCCAGGTCTCCGCGTCCTCGCCGTATTTGTCGGCGTAGGCGCGCATCAGGGTTTCCACGGCCAGGGCGTGCTTCTGCAGGCTGTCGCTCTTGGTGTACTCGGTTAGGAGGGCCCAGGAAGATTCGCGTGTGATCATAAGGATTCCCCGGTGATGTGTAATGCAAACTTAAGTCAATCGAGCCCTCATATCAAGTTTCGAAAAAGAAAAGCGTCACACGGAGATACACGGAGTAGCGCGGAGCACGGAGAAAAGCCCGGCGAGGCATCTGCGACGTCTCCCGCCGCAGGGGGCGGGAGACGTCGTGTTTTTCTCCGTGGACCTCCGTGCTACTCTGTGATCCTCCGTGTAACGCTTTTTCGTTTACATATTTACGGAAACGCCGCATTGACACCCGGGGCGCTTATACCCGACAATCTGCACTCATGATCATCGGACTGACGGGCAGAAACGGCGCGGGCAAAACCGAGGTTTCCAACTACCTCATCACCCGGGGCTTCGAATACCACTCCCTCTCGGACGAAGTCCGCGAAGAGATCCGCAGCCGCGGCCGGGAAATCACGCGCGAGACGCTGATCGAGGTCGGCAATGATCTGCGGACGCGGTTCGGGCCTGGCATCCTCGCCGAACGCATCCTCCTGCGCCTCGACCGCGACAAAAGCTGCGTCGTCGATTCCATCCGCAATCCCGCCGAGGTTGGCGTTCTGCGGCGGCGCAAGGACTTCCGCCTGCTGGCGGTCGATGCCGCACTGGAGCTCCGCTTCGAAAGGAGCCGCCGGCGCGCAAGGGAACGCGCGGCACAGACGCTGGAGCAATTCCGTGCGCTGGAGGACAGGGAACTGGCGAGCAAGGAGCCCGCAAACCAGCAGCTGCTGGCCACGCTGGATCTCGCCGACGTGACGGTCACGAACAACGGTTCGCTGGCGGACCTGCACCTCCAGCTGGCCGGTCTGGTGCCGCGCCTGGCCGGCACTTTCGAACGGCCGGAATGGGACGAGTACTTCATGAACATTGCCGCCGTGGTCGCCTCCAGGAGCAACTGCCTGAAGCGCCGCGTCGCGGCGATCATCGTGAAGGACAAGCGGGTCATATCGACAGGCTACAATGGCACGCCCCGCGGGGCGCGCAACTGCAACCAGGGGGGGTGCCCGCGCTGCGCGGAGCTTGCCCCCAGCGGGACCGCACTGGAGGAGTGCCTGTGCAGCCACGGGGAGGAGAACGCCATCACCCAGGCGGCCTATCACGGCACCAGCGTCAAGGGCGCCACGCTCTACACCACGTTCGCCCCCTGTCTGCTCTGCACCAAGATGATCATCAACAGCGGGATTGCCGAGGTGGTCTACAACCAGGAATATCCGCTGAATGAGCGCGCCCTGGACCTCTTGAAGGAGTGCGGCATAGAACTACGCAAGCACCGCGTCTGACGGGCCGCGCAGCCGGGTTTCAATAGATCGGGATTCTCTGCTTCAATCCCTCCATCGTCAGCCTGCCCGCTTTGAATTCGGTGATGACCGATTTGCGGACTGTCATCACTTCCTGGGCCGGGCCGGCATCCTCGCCCGTCCGCAGGTATCGTGTCTCATCCCCGAATCTGAATATGACGTTGATGTGCTCATCGGGGCCGAGAAAGGTGAGGGAGTCTCCGTTGCTCAAGAGTGTTTTACTCCGTGTCTCTCTGTGCCGCTAACCCGCAAAATCTTTCCCGCGAGTGGAGAAACTCATCGGCAGTGGTTAAAGGCCGCTCCGTCTGCCGCTTTTGCTTGCCGGTCGGAATTCAACGGAGCCCGGAGCGATAGCGACGGGTCAGGCCGCCCAAATGCAGGCTGTGCCCGTAAGACCGATAGGAGCAACAATGGTGAGTTGGGTTGCCCAACCCCTCACTATCGTTCGGGGCTCCGTTTGCCGTGTGCCGTCAACACGGCTTTCCTCCCCTTGCCTGCCATTGGTTGCGGCTGCACCCCTTGTTCATCTACATCCGTTTTGACGCGCAAGGCGACAAAAAAGTCGAAGTGATTTGCTCGGTGCCGGTTGCTTTTGTGCTTGCATTGTGCGGCCGTGGTTATTAGCTTTGGCGGTTGAGGTGGCAGCCTTGGAAAAGGAGACCGAGGTCAAGGTCGAGCTGGCGGATCGCGAGGCGATTCAGCGGCGGATTGAGATGATGCTGGCGAGGGAATCGGCGGCCCGGCATTTCGAGGACAACTTTGTATTGGATTTCAAGGATGGCCGGCTCGGGGCCCAAAGGTGCCTGCTGCGCATCCGGGAGACTGCGAACGCTTCTCTGCTGACCTTCAAGGGCCCTCCCGCAGACTCGGCGGTATTCAAGATCCGCGAGGAGCTGGAAACAGGGATCGCGGACGGGAAGGTCCTGCTGGAGATCCTGGTTCGCCTGGGCTTGAGGGTGGCCTTCCGCTACCAGAAGTACCGCCGTGAGTATCGGCTGGCTCCCCTCGGCAGCGGGGGACCGACGGTTCACCTGGCGCTGGACGAGACGCCGATCGGGGATTTTCTGGAGATCGAAGGGGAGGAGGATGGAATCCGCCGGACGGCGGAAGCGCTGGGGATCCCTGCCTCCGGATTCCTGCGCGACAGCTACTATTCGCTCTATCTGCATCACTGCAAAACGAAGGGCCTGAAGGCGGGATTCATGCTTTTTCCGGTTGATGGAAAGGATGGCTGATGGATACGGTCTATGTCGAAAACCTTGCGTCTCATGAAGGAGCCGAGGTCACGCTCAAGGGATGGCTTTACAACAGGAGGAGTTCCGGCAAGCTCCAGTTTCTCCTGCTGAGGGATGGCACCGGTCTGGTGCAGTGCGTGGCCTTCCAGGGCAATTTCACGCCGGAGCAATTCGGCGCGCTCGACCGGCTGACCCAGGAGTCGAGCCTGGAGGTTTGCGGGAAGGTCCGCAAGGACGCGCGCGCCCCCGGCGGGTATGAACTGGACATGACCGGCTTCGAGATCTTTCAGTTGACCGGGGATTATCCCATCACGCCCAAGGAACACGGGACCGCCTTCCTGATGGAGCACCGGCACCTGTGGCTGCGGAGCTCGCGGCAGCACGCCATCATCCGCATCCGGCACGAGATCATCAAGGCGACGCGCGATTATTTCGACGACCGGGGATTCACGCTGGTGGACACGCCGATTTTCACTCCCAACGCCTGCGAGGGGACCACCACGCTGTTCGAAACCGAGTATTTCGACCAGATGGCCTACCTCACGCAGAGCGGGCAGCTCTACAACGAGGCGACGGCGGCGGCCTTCGGCAAGGTCTACTGTTTCGGCCCCACCTTCAGGGCCGAAAAATCCAAGACGCGCCGGCATCTCATGGAGTTCTGGATGGTGGAACCGGAAGTCGCTTTTGCGACCCTCGAAGATACGATGCAGCTGGCCGAGGGCCTGGTAGGTTCGATAGTCGAGCGGGTGCTCTCCCGGCGGCGCGAGGAACTCAAGGTTCTCGAGCGGGATACGGCCGCGCTCGAGGCCATCGCGCCGCCGTTTCCGAGGCTCTCCTACGACGAAGCGGTCGAACGTTTGCAAAGCGCCGGATCCGAGCTCCGGTGGGGAGGCGATTTCGGCGGGACCGACGAGACGATCATCTCCGAGCAGTTCACATCCCCGGTGATGGTCCACCGCTATCCGGCGGCGGTCAAAGCGTTCTACATGCAGCCGGATCCGGATCGGCCCGACGTGGCGCTCTGCGTGGATGTGCTGGCTCCGGAAGGCTACGGCGAGATCATCGGCGGCGGGCAGCGCATCCACGACCTGGACCTGCTCACCTCCCGCATAGCGGAGCACGAGCTGCCGATGGAGGCCTTCCAGTGGTACCTCGATCTGCGCAGGTACGGCTCGGTCCCGCACTCCGGATTCGGCATGGGCATCGAGCGGGTCGTCGCCTGGATATGCAAGCTGGAGCACGTGCGCGAGACGATCGCATTCCCGCGCATGCTTTACAGGATTTATCCCTGATGGGCGAAACCTCGGCGATTTCCGGTCCCGCCATCCGGACCTCGCGGTGGGTACTCCTGACGGGGCTCGCGACGGGTCTCGGCAGCTTCGGCTATTACTACTTCCAGGGACTCACGACGGCGCACTACGATGCCAAGGCTCACCTGGTGGTGGCGCGGCGGCTGGTCGATTCGCTGTCGCCGGGTTACGAGCAGATGGGCGCCCACTGGCTGCCGCTGCTGCACCTGCTCTACCTGCCGGCTGTGCTCTTCGACGGACAGTACCTGTCGGGCCTGATACCATCGCTGATTTCGGTTTTCGCCTTTTCGCTTTCCGGCTGGCTGGTATTCCGCATATCGAAACGCCTGACCGGATCCGATATGGCCGGTGTCTTTGCGGCTGGTGTGTTGCTGGCGAATCCGAACCTGCAGTACCTGCAGAGCAGCCCGATGACGGAGCCGGTGTACATGCTGCTTTTCCTGCTGGCGCTGGATTCGCTGATCGCCTGGCGGGAAGTGGGCGGGGGAAGGCTCCCCTGGGCGGCGGCGCTGTGGATCGGGCTGGGCGCCGTCTGCCGCTATGAGGGGTGGTATCTGGCGGCGGGAATCGGGGTGCTGCTCGTTTGGGACTGCTCGAGTGGGCGCTTGCCGCTGCCGCGGGCCCTGCGGGCAGCGACGGTTCTGGCAGGAGGTTTCGCGCTGCCGGTCGCGGCCCACTTCGGCTACATCTACTACCGCCTGGGAGACACTTTTCTGCACAAGGTGGCCAAAGGGGCCGAGGTCCCGGCGGAGACCTACAAAAGGCCCTTCCTTGCCGCGCTCTACCACGCAGGGGAGCTGTTCCAGGCAACTGCCCTGCTTCCGCTCCTGGCCGCTGTTGCCGGGCTTCTCCTCGTGCTGGCTGCGCGGCGGGACCTGGACCGGCGGCTGCCCCTGATGCTGCTCTGGATCCCTTCGCTCATCAACATCTCGGCCCTCTACTGGGGCCTGATATACCGGGTGCGTTATTCGATCCTGCTGGTTCCGGCGGTGGCGATCTTTTCGAGCTTTCTCGTGGGCTCCGGGCGGTCGTTGCGGCGGGTTTTCCTGGGGGCGGCGATCCTTGCGATGTTGCTGCCCTGGCTCCCCTGGCTTTTTCCCCACAAGTGGAAATACAACTTTTTGTTTGCCGGTCCGGGCATTCTGATTCTGCCCGCGCTGGCGCTTGTGCTGGCGTTCTGGGCATTGTCGAGGAAACGGTATGCGGTTCCGCTGCTGCTTCTGCTCGTTGCCGGCATGCAGTTTCCGGCGCTCAGAGGGGAAAGCCGCGCAATGCTGCGCGAGGCGCTGGAGCACGAGTTCATCGAGCCGCAGCGCAGCGAAGTTCTTTCCCACCTGGCGGAACACTACGACGGCACGCGGATCCTCATAGACATGGGCCGGCAGGCGCCGCTGATATACGACTCGCAACTGCCGGTGCGGGAGTTCATATACAATGAAGGCGGCGGCGGGCACTGGCATCGCGCAATATGGGCGCCCCACGCGGAAGCGGGCTGGATTTGCGCCGAGGAGGGGGATGAGGTCTGGAAACTGCTTCACGTTGACCCTCCCTGGCTCGAAAGGTATCTTCTTGCTTTGCAGACCAGGAACTTTGTCCTTTACAGGCTGCAGTCGGATGAGCGGGAGCTGCTCCTGAAGCGAAACGAGTGAAACACGAGGGCCCGGCCAAGGGCGTCCAGACAAAATTCGATTTCTCCGCGGCGCGGCCGCGCCCCTTCCTGTCGTCCCTGCCGGCCAAAATCGACTCTTACGAGGAGGGGGTCGCTAGGTTTTTCCGGTGGCGTACGGGGCTCGATTACTATGCCGCGATGGATCAGATAGTGGATTTCGTGCTCACCACGCGGCGTATCTGCGTGGTGGACCTGCTGTGCGACACCGCGACCTTCTCGCTGCGCCTGGCGGGAAGGAAAGGATTTCAGGGAAAGGTGTACGCCTTCGACGACAACATCACGCTGCTGGAGAGAGCCCGGCAGAGGGCGCGATACCTGAATCTGGACCAGATTGCCGAATTCCGGCAGTACGAGCCGCAGCGATGGGCTGTGGCGGATGGATTTGCCGAAATAGCGGTGTCCATATTTGACTTGCACAGGCACGATGCGACGAAGTACCTGTCGGAGGCATACAGGATACTGGCTCCGGAGGGCTATCTCCTGCTGGCGGAGGTCCTCGAGCCCGGGACGGCGTGGAACCGGCTGCGGTGGATCTGGAGCCGGCTTCAGTTACGGTTCATCCAGAAGAACATCGAAGAGGCGCGGGGCGCCTACTTCGATCGTGAGGCGATGATTCGCATGGTCTTCGAGGCGGGATTCAGGCAGGTTATCATCCAGGGATTGCAGAGTCCCGCTTCGCCCCACCGGGGGGTTTTCAGCCTGGTGGCGGCGACCAAGTAGACCTTTCGAGACGTGGGATGCCGGCGAATCGGACCGGCGGAGGCTTGTTCTGATGAAAAAAGCTGCAATCATGTGGTTGGCGATTCTGAGCCTGGGCGTACCCGGCTTCGGCAAAACGCACAAGGTCAAAAAGGTGGGCGAGTATCCCAACTTCGCCGCCGTCAGTGCCGACGGGCGGCGGGCATACGTAACCTCCTTCGGCACCGGGGAATTGCTCGAACTCGATCTTGCGAAAAAGGCGGTGACGCGAGCCGTGACCGTCGGGGTATCTCCGCTGGGCGTGACGCTCGCCGAGCAGGACCGGCTTGCGCTGGTCGCCTGCAAGGATTCCGGCACGGTCGTCGTCGTCGACACCGCTTCCTTCAGGGTCGAAAGCTCCATCAAGGTAACGGGTTCGCCGAACGCGGTGGCGGTGGGCTCGCGTGGATACCGCGCCTACGTGACCGATTTCGGCAGAACCCGCGACGGCCTGCTTCATGTCATCGACCTGCGGGAGAGGGAAGTAGTGGCGACACTGCGAATGGGGATGTCGCCGATTGCCCTGGCGGTCGGTCCGGTGAACGAAATGGTCTACGTGGTCAACGGCGGCTCGAACGAAGTCTGGATCGTCGACCCGGAACGCCCGTCGGTGGTGGGCAGGATCACTGTGGGGGATGCCCCCGATGGCATTGCCATCACGCCCGATGGCAAGAGGATTTTCGTGAGCAACAGCCGATCCGACAGCCTGTCGGTGATTGATGCCGAAAGCCAGTCGGTTCTGGTGACCATTCCCGTGGGCAGGATGCCGTTCGGCGTGGCTGTGAGTCCTGACGGGCGGCGCGTCTTTGTCGTGAACACGGCCTCCAGGACCGTGTCGATGCTTCCGGCCGACCTGAGTTCCATCCAGGCGAAGACCTTCAAGGTGGACAAGGGGCCGGTGGGTGTGCAGGTGCTGCCCGACAACCGCACCATACTGGTCGTCAACGAGCAGTCCCACACCGTGATGCTGATTCAAACATTTTAATGAGAGGGGGACAGGCTACCGTGTCCCCGTTGGGGGACACGGTAGCCTGTCCCCCTCGAGCAGCCACTGGGCGAACTTGCGAATCCCTTCCCGGATCGGGGTTTGCGGGGCGTAGCCGAGAACACGCCTCGACCTGGCGATGTCGGCGTAGGTGATGGGCATGTCCCCGGGCTGCTCCGGCAGAAAGGCCAGTTTCGCGTTCTTCCCAAGGGCCTCCTCGAGCAGCGCCACCAGTTCCAGCAGGCCGATGGTCTCGGATTCCCCCAGATTCAGGATTTCGAATTGCGGATTCACCCTCACTGCCGCAATCACGCCGGCGACGATGTCGTCGATGTAGGTGTAGTCGCGCCTGGAGGAGCCGTCGCCGAACACCGGGATCTCCCCGCCCTCCAGGATCAGCCGGCTGAACTTGTGAATCGCCATTTCCGGCCGCTGCCGGGGGCCATAGACCGTGAAAAAGCGCAGGCAGGTCACCTTCAGACCGTGATTGTGGGCATAAGTGTGGCAAAGAAGCTCCCCGGCGCGCTTGGTAGCGGCATAGGGCGACACCGGCGTGTCCACGGGATCGTCTTCCCGGAACGGGACGCGCTCGCTGCCACCATAAACCGAGGACGAAGATCCAAAGATGAAGCTGCCCACCTGGAACTCGCGCGCGAGTTCCAGCAGGTGAACCGTGCCGGTAACGTTGACGTCGGCGTATAACGCCGGCCTCAGGAGGGAAGGCCGGACGCCGGCCCAGGCGGCCAGATGAATCACAGTCTCGGGTTCGATCGTCCGGAATGCGCGGCGGAGATTCTCCCGCTCGAGGATGTCGGTTTCGTGCAGGGAAACCGGCCCCAGCTCCTCGAGGTCCCGGACGTTGCGCCGCTTGAGCTGGGGATCGTAAAAATCGTTGAAGTTGTCCAGGATTGCCACTTCGTGCTTCAGTGTCAGGAGCCTGGAGGCGACGTGAAACCCGATGAATCCCGCCCCGCCCGTGATCAGAGTCTTCATTGGTGTGCGACCTCATGGTAGATTGCCTGCCGGCGCGGAGCGCGCAGCCTGCGACAAGTTACCCTATGGGATCCGGATCCGTCAACGAACCGGGTTTGCGACCCGGGATTTGGCGTGGAGAGGCCGGGAGGGCCTTTTTGGCGTTTGCCACGGAGAATCGGGCTTGTGTATGATGCCCGGTATGCTCCAGGTCGGCCTCACGGGGAACATCGCTTCGGGCAAGAGCAGGGCGGCGAGCGTCTTCGCAGAGCTGGGCGCTCACGTCATCGACGCAGACGTCATCGCCCACGAACTCATGCAACCCGGCAGCCAGACCTGCGAAAAGGTCGTGGCCGCGTTCGGGGAGGGCATTCTGAATCCCGACGGCACAATAAACCGCAGGTCGCTCGGAACCATCGTCTTCAACGACACCCCCAAGAGGCTTCTGCTGAACAGCCTGGTCCACCCCGATGTGAGGGATGAAGTGCTCCGCCGGATTTTCCAGCTGCAAGAGGGGAGCCCGAACGGGATTGTCATCGTCGATGCCGCGCTCATGGTCGAATCGGGCTTTTACAGGATGCACGACGTCCTGATCGTAGTGACCTGTGATGCGGGGCTGCAGTCGGCCCGGCTGATGAACCGGAGCGACCTGACCCTGGAGGAGGCGCGGTCCCGCATGGAAGCGCAGATGCCGGTCGAAGAAAAGGTGAAACTGGCGGACTACGTCATCGACACCTCGGGGACCTTCCGGGAGACGCGCGTGCAAATAGAGGAAATCTACAAGGAGCTGCTCCGGCGGGAACGCGAGTCGAGAAATCCGGTGGAGGACTGAAGCGGATTCCGCAAGCAGATCGGACAGCCAACACGCCGCAGCCGAAGCCATCCCCGCGCACAGCTTCTTTGGCGGGTATTTTGCATTGACAATCCGTGGAACGCTGTGTTACTAAGAGCCGCTCTTCCTGAGTGTTACTGATTGAAGATGCTCAGGTTAGAGCGTTTTTTTGGAGCGGCTCGAAGGTGGAGACGGCAGCGATGCGCCGGTGCCGCCGAACGGTTGAAAGCAGAAAGGTTGCGGGGAATCTTGCACTCACGGCACTGGGGCTGCAAGCCCACGCCGAACTCCCGGAAAAAGTAGGAATTTATGTTGAACTACATCTGGTTGATCCCGCTCTTCCCCCTTGCCGGCAGCGCGTTGATCGGAATTTACGGCCTTTTCAAGCTCCGGATCGCCGGGGAACGGCTCAGTAAGAAGACGGTCTCTTTCATCGCGCTCACCGCGGTCGCCCTCTCGTTTCTCGTCTCCGCGGCGGCGACTTACGAGCTGTTCGTCCTGACGCCGGACAAGCTCTATTCGGCGGACCTGTTCACCTGGATGAACGCGGGCAAGCTCCCCATGGCGGGCGGAGGCCTGGCGGAGTTTACGGTGCCCTGGGGATTCCAGCTCGATCCGCTTTCGGCCGTCATGATTCTCGTCGTCACCGGCGTCGGCTTCCTCATCCACGTCTACTCCACGGGCTACATGTGGGACGACTCGGGATACTATCGGTTTTTTTCCTACCTGAATCTTTTCATGTTCGCCATGCTGACGCTCGTGCTGGCGAACAACTTCGTCCTGATGTTCGTGGGCTGGGAAGGCGTAGGGCTCTGCTCCTACCTGCTGATCGGTTTTTACTTCGAGAAGAAGAGCGCGGGAGACGCGGGGAAGAAGGCCTTCGTGGTCAACCGCATCGGCGACGCTGGTTTTATCCTGGGGATGATGCTGCTGTTTGCGCACTTCGGTTCGCTGCGCTACGAGGAGGTCTTCAGCAAGGCTGCCGAGATGCCGGTGCAGGATGGATTCGGCTGGCTCTTCTGGGCGACCATCTGCCTCTTCATCGGGGCGACGGGCAAGAGCGCGCAGATCCCGCTCTACACCTGGCTGCCGGACGCCATGGAGGGCCCGACGCCCGTCAGCGCGCTGATCCACGCGGCCACGATGGTGACCGCCGGCGTCTACATGGTCTGCCGCTGCAATGCCATTTTCGCGCGCGCGCCCGAAACGATGATGATCGTGGCGGTGGTGGGCGCCTTGACGGCGATCTTCGCGGCCACCATAGGTTTTGCGCAGACGGATATCAAGCGTGTGCTGGCCTATTCCACGGTCAGCCAGCTGGGCTACATGTTCGCCGCGCTCGGAGTCGGCGCCTTTGTCGGCGGGATCTTTCATCTCATGACGCACGCCTTTTTCAAGGCGCTGCTCTTCCTCGGCTCGGGCTCGGTCATCATGGCGATGCATCACGAGCAGGACATGATGAAAATGGGAGGCCTGCGAAAGCATCTGCCCTACACCTACTGGACGATGCTGATCGGGACGCTGGCCATCGCGGGCGTGCCCGGGCTCGCCGGGTTTTTCAGCAAGGACGAAATTCTCTGGAAGGCGTGGGCGAACGGCCATCCGGTAATCTGGGCGCTGCTGTGGGCCGGCGCGGGCATGACCGCGTTCTACATGTTCCGGCTTGTGTTCCTGACCTTCTGGGGTGAAGAGCGGATGGATGACCACACCCGGCACCATCTGCAGGAATCGCCGCGCAGGGTCACGTACCCGCTCGTGGCGCTGGCGGTGCTCTCGGTGGTCGGCGGGTACGTCGGGCTGCCCGCCTGGACCGGCATGGCCAACCGGTTCGAACACTTCCTCTCGCCGGTGCTCCGGGTGCCGGAAACCGCCGCGGCGCACGCCCACCACTCGGTGGCGGAGGAGCTCGCCCTGACGGGCTTGTCGGTGCTCATCGCCGCTGCCGGCATTTTCCTGGCCTATCGCTTCTACGTCCAGCGACCCGGAACGGCGGACAGGATCACCGAGCGGTTCCGCGGGCTGTACCGCCTGGTGTTCCACAAATACTTCGTGGACGAGGCCTACGACGCCCTGTTCGTCAACCGCACCAAGGACCTGGCCGACGGCTGCTGGTTCGTGGATGCCCAGTTCGTGGATGGCGCCGTCAACGGGACCGCGGCCACGACGCGGGTGACGGCCACGGTCTCGCGGATCTTCGACAAGTATGTCGTGGACGGCCTCGTCAACTTCGTGGGCTGGCTCAACATGGCCCTGAACCGGATCGCCACATCATTCCAGACCGGACTGGTCCAGCGGTACGCCCTGGCTGCGGTGGTGGGGATCATCGTGTTTGTCCTCATTTTCTACAACGACTTCGTGAGGCTGTAGCGCCGGCAGGATCGTGGGGCGACCACGGGCTTGAAGGCTCATAACACAAGGAGTTCGATCCGATGGATTTCTTCATGTCCAACATCCTGAACATAGTCTGTTACATCCCCCTGGCGGGGATGTTCGCGATTATGTTCGTCAAGAAGGAAAACACGCTGGCGGTCAAATGGATCGCGAACCTCACGGCCTTTGCCGGCTTCCTGGTCTCCATCCCGCTGATCACCGCGTTCAACGATCCCAGGTACATCGACCAGGCCACGGGTTTCCGCTTCATGTTCGAGCGGCCCTGGATCGAGCTCATCGGGGCAAAATACAAGTTCGGGATCGACGGGATCAGCATGCTCCTGATCCTGCTGACGACGCTGCTGGGCTTCATCTCGATCCTTTCGTCCTGGACCGCGATCACCGAGAGGATCAAGGAATACTACGCTTTCATGCTGCTGCTCCAGACGGGGATGCTGGGCGTTTTCATGGCGCTCGATTTCGTGGTCTTCTACGTGTTCTGGGAGATCATGCTCGTGCCGATGTACTTCCTGATCGGCGTCTGGGGCGGCCCGCAAAAGCTGTACGCGGCCATCAAGTTCTTCCTCTACACGCTGGCCGGCTCCGTGCTGATGCTGGTGGGGATCCTGGCCGTCTACTTTTACAACTTCCAGGTGACGGGCGTATACACCTTCGACATCCTGGCGCTGCAGAACATCGGCTTCCCGACCAACCTGCAGTACTGGGTGTTCCTGGCCTTTTTCGTCGGCTTCGCCATCAAGGTCCCGATGTTCCCGTTCCACACGTGGCTGCCCGATGCGCACGTGGAAGCCCCCACGGCGGGATCGGTCATCCTGGCGGGCGTCCTGCTGAAGATGGGGACCTACGGCTTCGTCCGCTTCTCGCTCCCCATGTTCCCCTGGGCCAGCATGCACTTCCTGCAACCCATGTTGATCCTGTCGCTGATCGGGATCATCTACGGCGCGCTCGTGGCCATGATGCAGAAAGACATGAAGTCGCTGGTGGCCTACTCTTCGGTGAGCCACCTGGGCTTCGTCATGCTGGGGGTGTTCGCCGCCACACCGGTGGCGCTGCAGGGCGGGATCCTGCAGATGATCAACCACGGCATTTCCACCGGCGCACTGTTCCTTATCGTGGGCGTCATTTATGAGCGCCGGCACACGCGGATGATCGCCGACTACGGAGGGTTGAGCCACGTCATGCCGGTGTATGCCGCGGTCTTCCTGATCATGACGCTCAGCTCGATCGGGATGCCGGGGCTCAACGGCTTCATCGGGGAGTACTTCATCCTGGTGGGCACCTTCGCTGCGCCCGGGCTCTGGATCTATGCCGCCATCGCGGTCATCGGCATCGTCCTGGGGGCCGCGTACATGCTCTGGCTCTACCAGCGGGTGATGTTCGGCAAGCTGGAGAATCCGCTGAACAAGAACCTGCCGGACTTGAACCTCAGGGAGTTCGCGACCTTCGTGCCGCTGATCATTCTGGCCTTCTGGATCGGCCTCTACCCGAGCTTCTTCACGAAATACCTCGACCAGCCGGTGAATTACATTGTCGAGCGGGTGAGGGCGGACTATTTCAAGACGCAGCAGGTCCAGGTGATCCCCTCAGACATACGGTAGCGGGATCCGGCCCACGGCTTCAGGGGGCGGCCGCCAACAGGCGGTCGCCCCTTTTCGTTTTGGCACGAGCAGCGGATCGGGAGACAAAAGCCACCGGCGAGCTGCCTTGCGCTCCGAGGCCGCAACCGAGGAAAGCCGAATTGAAGATACGCGGCAAACGGAAGCCGCGAACGCCAGTGAGCGGTCCTGCAACCCGGTCAAGCAGCGCGACCCGTCGCTGTCGCTCCGGGCTCCGTGGACTCCCGGCCGGCAAGCATGATTGGCAGAAGCAGAAGCGCGGAGCCACCGAGGAAGGTCGCATTGAAGAGCCAGCACGAAGGCGGCGACGGCGAACGCCCCCATTTTGCACAAGGAGCGTGGGAATAAAAAAGCTCCGGGAGCGCAACGCGCCCCCGGAGCCATGGAGCCGGTCGCGGGACGGCCGGTTAGAAGGCGTAGCGCAGGGCGAAGAAGATCCTGCGGTTGCCTCCGTCGGTGCCCCACTGGTTGCCGAAGCCGGCGTTGTTCACGCGCGCCTCGGGGATGCCGAAGTTGCGCGTGTTGGTGGCGTTGAACATGTCGAGCCGGAACTCGAGGGTGTTGGTCTCGGTCACGCGCATGTTCTTCTTGATGCTGACGTCCCAGTTGGCGATCCCGTCGCTGCGCAGGATGTTCCGTCCCGCGTTGCCGACGCGCTGCGAACCGTTGGTCGGCAGCGTGGAGAACAGGGAACGGCCCCCCTGGGCCAGCAGGTCTTCGACCGACAGCTTGGACACGGCGATACTGGTGTTCATGTTCGGCCGGATGGCGTTCCCCACCAGGCCGTCGATCCCCGCCAGCGCGCCGGCGGGATCGGTTCCGTTCAGCGGCCCCCAGGGCGATCCGCTCTGCAGGGTGATGAACGAGGCGAGCTGCCAGCCGCCCAGGATGTGGCGCAGGGCGCCGGAGTCATTCTGGAAGAACGGCAGCTCGTAGACGAAGTTGGTCGAGAAGCGGTGCGGCCTGTCGTAGGTCGACCGGCCACGGTCGGAGCGGCGGTCGAACGAGTCCTGCGAAATCGCCACCTCGCCGCGCACCGACGGATTGAACGTGTCGGAGGCGTCGTCGATGAAGGCGCTCCAGGTGTAGTGCCACCCGCCGCTGAAGCCCTTGGAGAAGCGCTTGTCGAAGCTCAGCTGCATCGAGTGATAGATCGAGGCGGCCGCGTTCGCGCGCAGCCGGATCACGCCGGCCAGGGGATCCACCCTGGGGCAGTTCGGCGGCGTGGCGCATTTGGTCCGCGGGTTGCCGTCGATTGTCTGGAACAGGCCCGTCCCCTTGGTCCCGACGTAGCCGAGGCGCAGGACGGTATTGGCCGCCATCTGGCGCTGGAATTCCAGCGAGAACTGCTCGGCGATCGGCGCGCGGAAGTCCTCCGCCAGCACCGTCCGGGTAAGCAGGTTCAACGAAGCCGGGTTGCTCAGGTCGGCCCTCTGGTTGGGCAGCACCGTCCAGGCATTGGCCAGGTTGGAGCTGTTGATGGCCGCCACATAAGGGAAGGCGCTGGCGACGTTCAGCGCGAGGTTGATGAACTGGTAGTCGTTCGTCCGCGCATAGCCGCCGCGCATGACCAGTTTGTTGCCGCCGGTCAGCCAGCCGAGGATGCCGTCGGTTCCGGTCTCGGGATTCCAGCTGAATCCTACTCGGGGCTGGAAGTTGTTGTTGTCGTCGCCCGGCTTGGGCTTCAACTGGAAGACGGCGTTGCCGCCGTTGGTCTGGACGATCTTTTCGTTCAGCGGGAAGAGGCTTGCCATGGCGTTGCCCGGCCGCTCGTACCGGAGGCCGAAGTTGAGCGTAAACCGCGGCGTCACCCTCCAGGTATCCTGGATGAACGCGTGGTAGTCGCTCCACTCGTAGTAGTTGATCTCCTGGCCGCCCGGCAGGGGCTTGTTGATGTTGGCCGCCTCGGCAATGTCGTCCACGAAGCGCTGCAGCGTCGGGTAGCGCAGCAGTCCGCGGATGGTCGGGAAGAAGAAGCTCTTCACGTCGATCCGGCGGAAGTCGATCCCGAATTTGATGGTGTGGTTCTTGTGAATCCACGACATCGTATCCTGCAGCTGCCAGGTGTTGTTGAAGCGGTACTGCGGCAGGTTGACCGCGAGGCCGACGGCCGTGCGGCTGGCGGCGGCGTTGAAGCCGGTCAAACCCAGTTCTGTGATCTCCAGAGAGGGGATTTCCTCAGAAACGGGGTTGGCTGCCGTGGTTGTGGTTCCGAGCCTCTGCCAGGAGATCCGCGCCTCGTTGAGCGTTTTGGGGGTCAGATTGCTCGTGAGGAACAGAGACATTGCCTGCTGGCGCGAGGGAACGTAGGTAGTAAGGCCTGGAGGCGTCGCCTGCCCAGTACCGTCCGAGACGCTGTTGTTGTAAAGGTAGCGTCCTCCGAGCGAATGATTCCCCAGAGTCTTGTCGATGCGGCCCGACCACTGCCAGTTGTTGAAAGTGGCGCCGGCAGAGTTGGTCAGCGAGCCGACCGGGATCTGGTAGGTCTGGCCGCCGACGGTCAGCGCCACGGTCTTGTTGATCGGGGTGGTGGCGGCGGGGAGGTGCTTCAACAGCGCCTGCACCTGGGGCCTGCTGCCGGCCACCGTCTGGAGGGTTGCCCGGCCGGCCTCGGTCGGGATGCCGGTGATGGTGCTCCCTGAACCGATCTGCCGGTCGGTCCAGCGCTGCAGCGACCCGAAGAAGAACATGCTGTCTTTGAGCACGGGCCCGCCCAGGGTGCCTCCGAACTGGTTTTCAATCCGGAAGGGCGCCTCGGTCATCTTGGCGGCCTTGTCGAGGTTGCTCAGCGAGTTCAGCGCGTTGTTGTTGTTGAACCAGAACAGCGAGCCGTGGAATTCGTTCGTCCCGCTCTTGGTGACGACATTCACGACCGACCCGGCGGCGCGGCCGTGCTCGGCCTGGAACTGGTTGGTCACCAGCAGGAACTCCCGGATGATGTCCGGGTTGTTCATGACCTGGGTTCTACCGGTAACGCTCGGATCGTTGGAGTCCTGGCCGTCCACCATGAAGTTGTTGCCGCGCGGGCGCATCCCGTTGGAGGAGAAGTTGGTGCCCGCGGCAAAGCCCGAATTCCCGCTGTTGAGCTGGCTGACTCCGGCCGCGGAAAGCGCGAAAGCGAACACGTCGCGGAATCCGCCGCCCGCGGAGGGGAGGGTCGGGAGGTCGGAGAGCCGCTTCTCATCGAAGCGCACGCCCACTTCCGAGGTCGTGGTGTTGATCAGCGGCGCGTCGTCGGTCACGATCACGGTCTCGGCCGCGGTTGCGGGGCGAAGTTCCGGATCGACGATCGCGTTCTGGTTCAGAAGGAGGTTGATCGGGGAGCGGACGTACTTGGCAAATCCGGTCAGCTCCGCCGTTACCTCGTAGGGTCCCGGGGTCAGGCCGGGGACCGTGTAGCGCCCGTCGGCGGCGGAAACCACCGTCCGGCCGGCATTGGTCTCGAGGCTACGGACCGTAACCGTCACCCCGGGAACCACGGCGCCCGACTGGTCTTTCACGACACCGGTGATGGTGCCGGAGGTTCCCTGGGCCAGGGACTGGGGCGCCACGGAGAGCATTGCCACGGCAAAAAGTAGCCAAAATGAAAGCAACTTCATTCGGCTGCTTCGATTAAACATATTTTCATCCTCTCTGATAATTGTTGGATTCAACGCTAATTAAAATCTTCCTTCTCGGGTGCCACTCCAACGCTCCTTCAATGCGAAGAAGATCCGTTTCACCATGCAAAGTACATGCCACAGGACAGGCGGTGAGGCGTACCGCAGCTGTTGTCGTAAGTGCCTATGGAATAATGATTAGTGCATCTGGCCGGGGCGCTCGGCGTCAGGGAGCCAGTTTTGTTGGTTCAATGAATTGGATCTTGTTCCAAGGATTTGAATTCAGGAAGGGGGATCCGCTGCCCGCTTTCCCCGGCAAGGACGGCACCGGGATGCTGGATCTACTTGTCCGCTTCCACGACCGTTCCGGCCACTATCCCCGCCGGCATTTTGAATCCGGTGGCAGGTCCCTGGTACCGGACGAGCTGGTCGGGCGCGATCGCATAGACGAACCGGCCCGCCCCGGGCTCAGGCACGGCCAGGAATCCGAAGGAGGCCGGACACTCGCCGTCCAGGTCGGTTCCGATGACATCCCCGTTACGGTAGCGGTATCCGTTTACGGGCAGCTCGCCGGCGTAGCGGGGATCCAGCAGTTCGGCATCGACCAGGTCGGCGATTTCCCCGAAGTTGTTTTCGTTGGCTGCGGCATAGGCGAGTTCGGCTGAGGCAATCAACTTGCAGCCCTGGATGGCCGCCGCCTCGTTGGCGATCATTCGCCGCATCATGTAGCCGGGGATGGCGATGGCGGCGGCAAGCGAGAGAATTGCCAGCAGGATGAGCAGTTCTACAAGGGAAATACCAACATGTTCATGAGGTTTTAAGTATTCATTGGTGTTGTAATGCTTTAGGTAAATTCCTTTCATCTTTATCCGCCTTGCTTGTTCGGCAGCTTGAGGTTCTGACCAATCCGGATGAGGTCGGGATTGGTCAAAACGTCCCGGTTCAGGTTGAAAATCTCCATATAGCGGTTGGCGTTTCCCAGGTGCCGCTTGGCGATGCCCGACAGGGTATCGCCCTCCTGGACGGTGTAGACGCCGTAGATATCCGTTTTCTCGACCTTGATGTCGGCCTCGACCTCCTTTTTCCATCCCTCCCGGGCCTTTATCTTGTCCCATAGCACGTCCTTGTCCAGCTGGTAGGCGCAGGTGCCTTTGATAAGCAGCTTCTGGCCTTCTTCTCGCACCGAGGCTTCCCTGAGTGGAAGCCGGGATGCCGTGTCCAACACATCCTTGTACTTATCCCTGAGAGTCATGGTTGCTCCTTTCCGGACGCCGTGGAAACCGGGAGCCCGAGGTCAGCGTGTTCTCATATGTAATCATCTCCACGGCTCGCATGCAAGCGGCAAGGGCTTGAAGAAACGGCTCGAGCCACGGATTTCACAGATTACACGGAGGGAAATGGATCGATTCTGCAACGACTGTTCCTGCCGGCGGCCGGCGCCTGTGACGCGGATTGACGCGGGCTCGGTGGAATAGCCTGCTGATGCGCGGCCGGAAAGGCGCCGGGCTCAGAAGGGCGGGGAGGTTGTCCGGTAGGTCGGGGTTCGGCTGATCATCCCGCCGCTGGAAACCACGATATCGATCTTGCGGTTGGTCTGATTGACGATTTTGACCCTCCCCGCCGACCCGTCGCCGGTGGCAGGCAGATTGCCGGTGGGAAGAAACGCCACGAAACTCCCCGGGAAACTGATGGCGCTCCTGGTGTCGGCGGCATTCCAATTCACGCCGCGGGGCAGGAAAAACGGGCCCGCCGTGACTTCCCCGGCGCCCGATTCGATCCTGTAGGCACCGGCGGCCGGGCCGAAACGGAGGCGGAAGGTCTCGTTGCTGCTCACCGCTTTGAGCCGCGCAGCCTGCAATTGCGTTGTGATCTGGTCGGCGGCCATGAGCAGCGCATACTGGTCCAGCGCGGTTTCTCCGATCGGCACCGCGATGGACGCCAGCAGCGAAACCCCCGCCAAAACGATGATCAGCTCGGTGAGGGAGAATCCCGGGTTGTGATTTCGTGCTTGCGCTGCCTTCGCCCTGTCGGCGCTCGCCTGGTTTCGCATAGTTCTCCCTTCAGGTCAGATGCGCGGGACGATCTGCACATCGGTTGCGGTTCGGATGCTGAACGGTTTGCCGGTCTTGGGATCAGGCACGTTCGTGGAAGCCGTGACGGTGATCCGGACCTTCCTTACGTTTGCGCCGACCACGGTCGCGTTGCCCGCTGCGTCGAAGTACAGGAGCGAAAATCCGGTGATGTTGTCGGCGATCGTCTGCGCCGCCTGGCCCGCCGGCACCAGCTCGAGTCGGCGCCCGGCGCTGATGTAGCGGACCGTCACATCCTCGCCCGCATCCAGGACATCGCCATCCGGGTCGCCCATATTGGGATTGCCTGCCGCCGCGCCCGTCAGGTCGGACCGCAGCCTCACCTCCGTGGCGCTCGCGATCTCCACGGCCTGGAAGACGGCCTTGCGGGGGTTGTTTCCGGCCTGCCGGATGCAGCGCTCCACGAACTCCAGCGCGGTGCGGGAATTCTGCAGGGCGGTCTGGACCTGGTTTTGATATACGGCCGATTGCTGCGTGGAGGCCATGACCTGGAAGATGGAGGCGGAAACCAGGACCAGGAGGAGCGTGGAGATCAGGAATTCCAGCAGGATGAATCCGTCCTGGTTGCTCTGCGGGAGATAGGCTGGGTGTTTTCTGTTCATAAGCCGGTCCGTTAGGATCAGTACTTCTTGCTGAACGTGCCGGTGACCGACACGACTTTGTTTTGCGACGTTTTCAGGTTTGTTTGGCCCGCCGCGGTTATGGGGGTTGCCGTAACCCGGACCAGGACTGCATTCAACACCTTGCCCGGGCGCGGATCCGGCACGGTGGACACGGTGTAGGTCACGTTGAACCTGTTGAGCACGGTGGAGCCGCCCGGGTTGGGCACCTGTACCACCTCCGGTCCGTGGCTGCCGACCGCCAACTGGGCCGCCCCCGGGGTCGTGGCATACAGGGCTGCCAGCGCATCCAGCTTGTCGCGGGCAACCGTGGCGGCCGCGCTCTTGGACCGCGCCAGCGTCGTGCCGGCGATGGTGCCGAACAGCAGCTGGCCGACCGCCAGCAGGCCGAATGTCAGAATGACCACGGCGACGAGCGTTTCGATCAGCGTGAATCCCGATTCCCGTCGGCCCGGCGAATCGGCGTCCTCGGCCTGCGCCCGACTTCTCCACATTCTGCCGCGTAGCGTCGATGGATTTTTCATCCTGCTCCGTCCCCTTGGTATTCCTTCGGCTAGGGATCCATTCCTTGGGTGATTTCCCTCCACCCGGTCTGCCTCAGCGAGATCATGTTGTTGCCCATGTTCAGCGCAGCGCTGTTTATGATGATGTCGCTGTTGCCGGACATGTTCAGCGTCGGCGTGCCGAACACGGCTCCTGTGCCTGTGGGATTGGTCAGATTGACCATGTAGACACCGCCGTTCACGCCCAGGTTCAGCCCGCCAAGGTTGACATCGCCCTTCCCGATGCACAGGACCAGCCCGTTGAAGTTGAAGGTCCCTCCGCCCGTGAAACTCCCGGTCACAACGAGGACGCCGCCGCCGCTCATGTTGCCCTGCACGCGCAGGTCGCCATCCACAAACGTGATCTTGGGACGCTGGGAATCATGATTCGGCGGCAGTGACAAATTGTAATATCCCAGGTCGGGAGCGCTTCCACCGGACCAGCTCTGGTTGCCCGAATAATAGTTGTCCGCCATGGAAGGCAGCTGATACCTGAGGAACTCCCACATGTAATTGGGGTCCAGCAAGTTGCGCTTGTCTTGGTCTGCTTGAATACTCCTTGTGATGTCGCCTATCGAGGGATTGGTCGCGCCTACGCCCTTGATGTTGTTTCGCTGGTTGGGGGCCAGATAGGACCCGATCTGGTTGGGGAGCGGCACTCCAGTGGCAAGGTCGGTGTCAATCGTGGCGATCCCCAGGGCATTGGCGGCTCTTCCATCGATCGTGAACGCGTTGCCGTCGAACATATTGGGGGCAGCCGGCAGGATCTGGTTGCCCTGGATCACCAGGGGTGCGTCCAGGTTGAACATTTTCAGGATCTGGAAGCGGGCTTCGAAGACGGCAACCGAATTCGCTCGTACGGTTACGCCGCGTTCACGGATCGTCTGGGCAATGCCCATGGAACGCACAAGGACGGTGCCATCGCGGTCGTTGAATGGATCCTGCGACGGGTCTGCCGACATCTCGCTGGCTTCTGCGTTGTTATCAGTCACCTTGACGAAATAGCGTGAGGTGATGATCGTCCCCGATCCATAAGGATTCGGGGCGGTTTGCGCGATGCCGGTCAATGGTATCAGGATCGTGCCGTTGACGGACCCGGACTTTCCCGTGCTGATGAGTCCGTCGTCCGATATGCCGGCCACCGCCGATGCGGGATTGGCGATGTTGGCAGCACGTGCTGCGGCCCAGGTCAGGGGATTGCGGAATGAGTAGGTGCGGGCATGATTCAGGTAGTCCGCAGTCGTAAGGTTCATCCCGTCTGGCCCTTTCAACAAATCGTTGAACTCGAGACCCGGGAGCACCGCCCGGGCATGGTTGATGCCCGCCTGCGCCGCCGTCCGCGCCTCGATCATGCTCTCGTGGTTGTCCGCCATCCGGACCTCGGTGGTGGCATTCAACGCCATGTACACGCCGACCATCGAGAAAATCGACAGCGCTATGACGGAGACCAGCAGGGCCACTCCCTCCTGTCCCCCGGGGAGAGTCTGGCGATGCTCGGGATTGGTGTTTTTTCTGATGCGGCCGCAAACCATCGAGATCCTCCTTCGGGCGGCTTGTGCT
>JBBIMP010000028.1:0-74497 GCA_037444305.1 Acidobacteriota bacterium | reverse complement strand
CGCGGCATCGTCGGCGCCGAATTCATCGGGATCAGCTTGCGATCCGGGATCGAAGGCCCGTTCGTCGCGCAGCCGGCAGCGCAGCACCAGAAGCTCTTCTTCCGTCCTCTCCGCCGAAAGCCGCCACGGAATAAGCTGGCTCAGGGCGGTTGCTATACCGTTGACTCGAGGAGCTTGCGGGCGGCCTTGTGGTCGGGGTCCCAGCGCAGAACCTCCAGGAAACGGTCCTCGGCGCGCTTCTTCAGGTTCACCTTCAGGTAGAGTTTGCCCAGCTCGAGATGGCTCTCCAGCCGCAGGCTGTCGAGTTCCAGCGCTTTCAGGAAGTGCTGTTCCGCCTCCTTGCGGTACTGCGGGTGTTCGGACTGGGCAACCGCCAGGTAGTGGTGGTAGCGCGCATCCTCCGGCCGGAGCCAGACGCACTCCTTGAGATGGCGCACGGCCTTGTCGAAGTCTTTTTCGGCGATGTTCTGCCGCCCCGCGCGGAAGAGGACCTCGGCCATCTTCTCGCGCTCGAGATCCACGCCGCGCGCCTGCAGCGTCGCGTCGACGATGCTCTCCTTCTGCAGGCGGACATCGTCATAGGCGGCACGGGCGGCCGCATCGGCGAGGATGGTGTACGCCCCGGTTACGAAGGTGAACAGCGACTCGGCCTTTTCGCGGAGCGAGTCGCGCCGGGAGTCGGAGGAGAAGCGGTCGGGGTGGTATTTCCGCGCCAGCTCGTGGTAGGCCTCCTGAATGGCGTCGGCGGTGGCATCCGGGGGAACACCGAGGATCTCGTAGTGGTTGGCCACCTCGAAGCGGCGGCTCAGCTCCTCGATTTCGGCCTCGAGCTCCATTTCCACCAGGTCCAGGGGCGCCGGTGCGCCTTCCGCGTGCGCCGAGCGGCGGATGAGGCCCAGGGAAAGCAGGCGGAGGACGAGCTCGCCCGGATTGGGCGCGCAACCGCCCAGGACCGGAAGCAGGAGGTCCAGGCGGGTAGCTTTCTGGACTCGGGAGTAGGCGTATGCCTCCAGGCTGTCCAACGGAAGCGAGCTGAGCCGCCGCTGATCTTCAGCGGGGTAGAGCAAAATGTCTGGCCCGGCGGCGGGAAAAGACAGAAGCCTGCGGCCCGCAGCCTTCCGGGCGGCGAAAACCAGGAGTTCCGGCAGGGACATCTCCAGGTTGCCGCCGCGCACGCCATGGTTTCCTCCCGGGTAGAACACCGGCTCGCACTCTTTCCAGGAGAGCATGGAGGCGAGGACGGAGATCGCCTGCTCGCGGCGCCCAGCCGACAGCGAGGATTCCTCCACGCCGGCGACCGACAGGATGGCCTCGCGGCTGGTCTTGCCCGCCCGGATCATCGAGGCCACCTTGCCGAGGTCCTTTTTTGCGAGGAGTTCCATCCCGGCCATGATGGTGGCCAGATGGTCCTCGGCCTGGTTGCTTTCGGCGAAGGCGAGGCGGCCTTCCATGAGCACCAGCTGCTTCTTGGCTTTCCCTCGCTCCAGACGGATTGCGCCGCTGCGTCTGGAGGCGTGAAGGTCCAGCAGCGCATCCACGAGCTTCAGGTTGGAGATATCCGCGTCCGCCATAGTGTCTGTGCACCGGGATTGTTTCCGGACACTCGTACATATCGTCAGTGAGAGAGGGAATCCTGCCGATTATGCGCGCGAGGGGAACGTTCCCGGCATTGCCCGGCCGCGGCCGCGGTCGGGCAGCCCCGTTAAGCACCACAACCCGTCGCTGGCGCTCCGGGCTCCGCTGACCCGGGCCCCCAAGCAATGCCGGGAGCTGGAAGGGAGACAGTCCACTCCTGAGGAATTCCTCCGCCTGCGGCAGGGATCACAGGGTCGCCGCAGCAGGCGCGGAGCGCAGGTACCAGAATGCGAGCAGTGCCACTGCATCATAGGCCGCGTGGGCGACCACCGGGGCCAGGAGGCTTCCCCGTATCAGGTAAAGCGCCCCGAAGGTCAACCCGAACAGCGTGGCCGCTACGGCGCCCTGCATGCCCTGCACATAGTGCCCGGCGCCGAAGACCAGGCTCCAGAGGATGAGTCCGAGGAGCGCGCCGCCGAGATGGCGGCGAAAACGGATCAGGATGAAGGCCCGCTGAACCTCCTCCTTGATTCCCCCGGCAATCAGGGCGGAAACAAGAAACAGCAAAAGATCCTGTGGAGTGCGGATGAGATCCAGCAGGGGATTGTGGTCCAGAAAAAAGCTCGGCAAAAACAACTTGAAAAGGGTGGCCACCAGGATGTTCAGCCCGAACAGCGCGGGTACGATCGCCAGGCCGATCATGGCCTCGGTGCGCCAGCGACGGAGCGTCCAGCCCAGGTCGGACGGATGTTCGCCGTGTGCGCGCAGGATGAGGTAGAGGAGGATGAAGGTTACGAAGGATTCCAGCAGGACGAAAGCCGCCACGGCGCGGGCATTCTCCATCACCGATCCGGCTGAACCGGAAATGAACCGGAAGGGGACGAGCGCCACCAGCGTGGAGAGAATGCCGGCCAGGAGTATGACTTCGAAAAGCGCCTGAAGCCGGATCAGCCACCGGCGGGACGGCTGGGGCGAAGGCTGAGGGCCAGGTTCGTTCATGGGCGATGAAGCTATCAGCAGCTCCCGACGCAGTCAAGCGACATCGGAACAATCCCCTTTGTATTCAGGAAGTTGTCAGACACAATTCCCGGCCGTATAATAGCGCGGCGGGAGCTTCCACGGCAGCGGGAAGCAGCGGTTTGCTGAACCCTGTTACGGATCGACGCATCTAAAGGGTCGGGACCGGGTCCAGACGGGAAGCGACCGCTGCCGGGAGGTGCCCAATGAAGAGAATATCGTCAACCAGCGCAGCCCTGATCTGCCTGCTAGTCATGGGGGCGAGCCCGGCGCTGCCGCAAGGCAGTGCAGAGGGCGTTCTCTCTGCGGGTACCGTCGTCAGGCTTCAGCTCAACGACTATCTCAGCACCAAGCTCAGCACCGAGGGAGATACATTCTCCGCAACGGTGATCGTTCCCGTCTACGTGAAGGAGAGGCTTGTCCTGCCGAAGGGGAGCATCGTAACCGGAAGCGTGTCGCGTGTCCAGCGCCCCGGGCGCTTCCGCGGCAAGGCCATGATGAATCTCATGTTCCAGACCGTCCGGACGCCCGGTGGGCGGCCGGTGGAAATCGTCGCCTCGCTGCTGCGGGTGGATCCCGACGGCAACGAGGGCGCCGGGCCCGAGAACACCGTTGAAGGCGAGCGGTCCCTGGGCAAGGATGCGGGCCGGGTGGCCAAGCCGAGCCTCTCCGGCGCAGGTATCGGCGCCCTCATCGGCGGCGGCCGGGGCGCCGCGGTAGGCGCCGGCGCGGGCGCGGCCGTAGGGCTTGCGACCGTGTTTGCCACGCGGGGACGGGACCTCGAGGTGCGGCGGGGAGCGACGATGGACATCAAACTCGAACGGCCCCTGCAGCTCCCGCCGGAGCAGGATCCGCCGGGCCGGATCCCCTGAAGGCTTCCGGCAGCGCAAGGCGCGGGCTCCGGTCTTCAGCCCGCCGGCTCGATCTTCTCCAGCCCCCGCATATAAGGCCTCAAAGCCTCCGGGACGCTCACCGACCCGTCCTTCTGCTGGTAGTTTTCGAGAATCGCGAGCCAGGTCCTGCCGATGGCCAGCCCTGAGCCGTTCAGCGTGTGCACGAAGTTCCTCTTGCCGTCCGCAGCCTTGAAGCGGATGTTGGCCCGGCGCGCCTGGAAAGCCTCGAAATTGCTGCAGGAGGATATTTCCCGGAACAGATTCTGGCTGGGCAGCCACACCTCCAGGTCATAGGTCTTCGCGCTCGAAAAACCCATGTCGCCGGTGGAGAGCACCACCACGCGGTAGTGGAGCCCCAGCCGCTTGAGGATTTCCTCCGCATCGCGCGTCAGGCTTTCGAGCTCGTCGTAGGAATTCGCGGGATCCGCGAACTTGACCAGTTCGACCTTGTTGAACTGGTGCTGGCGTATCAGTCCGCGCGTGTCCTTGCCATACGAGCCGGCCTCGCTCCGGAAACAGGGGGTGTAGGCGACGAACTTCTGCGGCAGGGTCGAGCCGTCCAGCACCTCGTCCCTGAAGATGTTGGTCACCGGCACCTCCGCGGTGGGAATCAGGAAATAGTCGGTCCCCTCGATCCGGAACAGGTCCTGTGCGAACTTGGGCAGATTTCCCGTTCCAAAGAGGCTGGCGGAATTGACCATGAACGGCGGCAGCACTTCGCGGTATGCGTGCTCGCGCACGTGCACGTCGATCATGAAGCTGATCAGCGCGCGCTCCATCAGGGCTCCGGTGCCGGCCAGAAGTGCAAACCGGGCCCCCGTGATTTTGGCTGCGCGCTCCGTGTCCAGGATGCCGAGCCGGCTGCCCAGGTCGACGTGGTCCAGCGGCTCGAAGTCGAAATCCGGGGGCCGGCCCCAGCGGCGCACTTCCTTGTTGGCGTCGGCGTCGTCTCCGGACGGTACGGAGGCGTGAGGGAGGTTCGGGATTCCGTGAAGCAGCGCATTCAAGCGCTCTTCGACGCCCCGGGAAGCTTCCTCCAGCGACTTGATCTCCGAGGAGATGTCCTTCACGCGAGCCTGCTCGGCGGTGGTGTCGTGCCCTTCCCGCTTGAGGCGGCCGATGCTCTCGGAAGCCTCGTTCCGCCTCCGGCGGAGCTCTTCGGCCTCGAGCGTGAGTTTCTTCCACTCCGCGTCCAGCGAGACGAGTTCGTCCAGGGCGAAGTCACCGCCCCGTGCCGCCAGCCGCTGCCGCACAAAATCCAGGTTTTCGCGGACAAAGTTTCGGTCGAGCATTGTTCTTCCGTTTCGCAAACGAGCTGACGCGCGGAGACCGGGCTTCCGCTCAGGACAGCCGAAGGGTAACAAACAGTCCTTCCGCGTAAAAGCCCTTTGTTGTAGAGGAAACGCGGCCGACAACGCTGCGGCTCTCCGGGCGGGTATGGCCGGCACCCGTGGCGCCGTGGGCGGCTTGACTTTGGGCCGGCGCATTGCTTGAATGGCTTGTCCGGTGCGCCCGGAAGGCCGCCGCGGAGCATAATTCAAGGAAAAGAGGTTGCGCGATGACGCGAGTTCGGAAAGCAGTCTTCCCCGCCGCGGGACTGGGAACCCGCTTCCTTCCCGCCACCAAGGCTCAGCCCAAGGAGATGCTCCCGCTGGTGGACCGCCCGATCATCCAGTACGCTGTCGAAGAAGCTGTCGAGGCGGGCATCGAGAATATCATCATCGTCACGGGCCGGGGGAAGAACGCGATCGAGGATCACTTCGACGTGTCCTTCGAGCTGGAGCGGATCCTCGAGGACCGCGGCAAATCCGACCTGCTGAAACTGGTGCGAGCCGTGTCGGACATGGTGCACATCGCCTACGTGCGGCAGAAAGAGGCCCTGGGGCTCGGCCACGCCATCATGATGGTGCGTGAAATCGTCGATCGTGAACCCTTCGCCGTTCTTCTCGGGGACGACCTCATCGAGGCCGGCCGGCCGTGCATCGGCCAAATGCTCGAGGTCTACGAGCGTCACCAGGCAAGCATCGTGGCCATCATGGAGGTTCCCCCGGAGGAAACCGGCCGCTACGGCATCATAAAGGGGAAGCTGCTGGAGGGGGATGAGGGGGTGTTTGAAATCGAGGACATGGTGGAAAAGCCTGCCCCGGGCCGGGCCCCCTCGAACCTGGCGATCATTGGGCGCTACGTGCTCTCGCCGGGAATCTTCCAGGCTCTGGACGAGGTCGAACGGGGCGCCGGCGGGGAAATCCAGCTGACCGACGGATTATGCCGGCTGCTGGAACGGGAACGAATCCTCGGGTACCGTTTCAAGGGAAAGCGCCACGACGCCGGAGAGAAGCTCGGGTTCCTGAAGGCCACCGTGGAATTCGCGCTGAAGAATCCGGAGCTGGGCCAGGCGTTCCGCGAGTACCTCCGGGGGCTGAACCTCGAATAGCGGAAAGCCGGGGGAGGAAACATGCGCATACTGGTTGTGGGATCGGGCGGAAGAGAGCATGCGATCGTGTGGAAGCTGAAGAAGAGCCCGCGCGTACGCGAGCTCTTTTGCGCGCCGGGAAACGGCGGCATCGCCCGGGACGCCGTCTGTGTTCCCGTGCCGGTCGGCGATCACGGGGCGCTCCTGGACCTTGCCCGGACCGAGAGGATCGACCTGGTCGTGATCGGCCCGGAAGCGCCGCTGGCCGAGGGAATGGCCGATCTCTTCCGGAAGCACGGGGTGCCGGTGCTGGGACCGGGCCGGGAGGCCGCGCGGCTCGAATCCAGCAAAGTGTTTGCCAAGGAGTTCATGACGCGCCACGGTGTGCCGACGGGCGCCTTCACGGTGCATGACGCCGCAGATGAAGCCCTGGCGCGCCTGGCGTCGAGCGAAGTCCGCTATCCCATAGTGGTTAAGGCGGATGGGCTTGCGGCCGGCAAGGGTGTCGTGGTCGCCGCGGACGAGGCGGAGGCGGGCGATGCCGTCCGGCGGATCATGGTGCAGCGGGAGTTCGGCGCCGCCGGCGACAGGATCATCCTGGAGGAGTGCCTGTTCGGCACCGAGGCCTCCTTCATCGTCTTTACCGACGGGGAGACCGTAGTGCCGGCCGTAGCGGCACAGGACCACAAGGCCGCCTTCGACGACGACCAGGGGCCCAACACCGGGGGCATGGGGGCCTATTCCAACGACGAGATCCTGCGCGGCGATTTGCCCGAAATCATCATGAAGCGGATCATCCACCCCGTCGTCAGGGGCCTGAGGGAGGAGGGTTGTCCGTTTCAGGGTATGCTCTATGCAGGGCTGATGCTGACCGCCGGCGGGCCGCAGGTGCTCGAGTTCAACGTGCGGATGGGCGACCCCGAGGGACAGGTGATCCTGCCGCGACTGGAGAGTGATTTTGCCGCGCTGTGCGAAGCCATCTGCGCCGGGCGGTTGAAGGATTACAGGGCGGAATGGAGCCGCGGCGCAACGGTTTGCGTGGTCCTGGCTTCCGGCGGTTACCCGGGGACCTGCGAAAACGGCAAGACGATCTCCGGGCTGGAAATGGCGGAGGAGGATGGCCGGATCGTCCTGTTTCACTCCGGGACCGTACGGGAAGGCGCCGGCCTGAAGACGCACGGCGGGCGCGTGCTGGGGGTGACGGCGACTGCCGGCGGACTGGCGGACGCGGTGATCGCGGCCTACGAAGCAGTCAACAAGATCTACTTCGAGGATATGCACTACCGCCGGGACATCGGCGCCAAGGGGCTCAAGGGCGCAGTGTAGGGCGGGCGCGGGCGGAGGCAACTCATGAGCAAGGCGAAAGTGGCGGTTGTCGTGGGCAGCGAGGTGGAGGATTCGCTTGTGACGGCGATGACGGATGTTCTCCAACGCTTCGGCATCTCTCACGAGGTCACGGTTGCCGGCGCGCACCGCTCCCCCGACCGGGTGCATCGCTATGCCGTCGTGCTGGAGGAGCGGGGTGTGCAGGTGGTGATAGCCTGCGCGGGCGGCGCTGCTCACCTGGCGGGCATGCTTGCGGCCCACACCATTCTTCCGGTGATCGGCGTGCCGGCGGATACCTCCCCCCTCCAGGGGCTCGACGCGCTGGTCTCTACTGCAATGATGCCCGCGGGCATTCCGGTCGCCGCCATGGGGATCGGCGCCGAAGGCGCGGCGAACGCGGCCATCCTCGCCGCGCAGATCCTGGCGCGTTCGAACGAAGAACTGGCCGAGCGACTCCGGGAGTACAAGAAAACCCTGGCGGAGCAGGAGGAGGAGAAGGACCGGGAGGGCAAGAAGATCAGGAATGGATAAGTTCTACATCTGCACCTTCGGATGCCGCTGCAACCAGGCCGACAGCGCAAGCATCGGCGAGCGGCTGGACAGCAGGTCGATGCGGCAGACGGCGCGACCGGAAGAGGCGGATCTCATCGTGGTCAATTCCTGCACCGTCACCCGGCGGAGCGACCAGCAGGTGCGGCAGGCCGTCCGGAAACTCCACCGGGAGAATCCCCAGGCAAAACTGGTTGTCACCGGCTGCTACGCCCAGCGCGACCCTGAGGCCTTGGCCAGGATTCCGGGCGTGAGCCTGGTGGTCGGGAACCGGGAAAAAGATCGCCTGGATGAATTCCTGGTGGAGGGCCAGACCTTGTCGGGAGCGATTATCTGGACCCCGGTGGAACAATCTGCGAAAAACACATTTCCTCTGACTGCGCAGGCCGGCGGGAGGACCCGCCCGTTTCTGAAGCTGCAGGACGGGTGCGACGCACGCTGCGCCTACTGCATCGTCCCGTCGGTGCGAGGTCCCGGACGAAGCGCCGCTCCCGATGCGGTTGTCAGGGAAATGGAAAGACTGGTGGGTTTGGGTTACCAGGAGATCGTGCTCACGGGCGTGAATCTTGGCGCATACGGATGCAGGCTCAATCCTCCGGTGGCGCTGACGGAGCTGCTGCGGCGGATATTCCGGATCCCCGGCCTGGGCCGGCTGCGGCTGAGCAGCATCGAGCCGATGCGGGTAGGGACGGATTTGACGGATCTGGCCAGGGAGCAACCCGCCTTCGCGCCCCACTTCCACATTCCCCTTCAAAGCGGGAGCGACCGCATCCTGCGGAAAATGAGGCGGCCTTACCGCGCCGGCCGGTATCTCGACCTGGTCGGCTCGATCCGGGAGAAACTCCCCGGCGCGGCGATAGGCACGGACGTGCTGGTCGGGTTCCCGGGCGAGACGGACGAGGATTTCGAGGCCACCTATCGCCTGGTGGAGAGCTCGCCACTGACCTACATGCACGTTTTTCCTTTCTCCGCGCGCGAGGGGACGGCAGCATTCGACATGCCGGAGCGCGTGCCGCCTCAGGCGGCGAGGGAGCGGGCCAGGTTGCTGCGCGCGCTGTCCAGGGAGAAGAACCTCGCCTTCAGGAGGCGATTCGAAGGGCAAATGCTGGAGGCGGTCACGCTGTCGCAGGAGGAGGGGCTGGGCGCATCGGCCGCCCTCACCGGCAACTTCATCCACGCAAAAATCGATGCAGATGGGGTGGAGCCGAACCGCCTCGTGAAACTGCGCATCCGGCAGGCGCGCAGAGACGTCACTCTCGCCACGATCGAGTAGCGGCGCGGCCTTTTGCGGGCAAGCACGGCGCGCGCGCCGATCCGTGATTGCCCGCAAAAGACCGCGCGCGGTGCATCATTGCTGCCGCTCCAGAATGACGACGGCGACGGCGGTAGCGTCCGTGTGCGATAGGCTCAGGTGTACCTTGCCGGCGCCCATGGCTCCGGCGATCTCCGCCGCGCGGCCGTGAAGCAGGAGAACCGGCGTTTTCCCCTGCTCCCGCCGGACCTCCGCCTCCTGCCAGGAAACTCCCTGGGCCCAGCCGGTCCCCAGCGCCTTGAACAGGGCTTCCTTGGCTGCGAACCGGGCAGCGTAGTGCGGGACTGGATCCCGGTGCGTGCGGCAGTATTCGTCTTCTGCGGCGGTGAAGACGCGGCGGGTGAACCGCTCTCCCTGCCGGCCGAGGGTTTCGCGCAGGCGCCCGATCTCCACGAGGTCGATGCCGATAGATGTGATCATGTTCCGCTCCTGCCCCGTCCGCCGCCGCTTTTGGAGCCGGTGGCCGCGAGGATTTTGGAAAGCGCTTCAATGAATGCGGGCTTGGGCGGAGGGTGGGCCTCGTCGCCCTCCGGCTGTTCTCTGCCGGCGAGCATGCCGCAGGCCGCGGAGACATCGCTGCCCCGCGGGCGGCGAATGCAGGCGGTCATGCCGTGATCGATCAGGATCTGCTGAAACTCGAGGACGCGTTCCTCGGGTGGGGCCGCCAGCGGCACCCACGGATCGGGATTCAGCGGGATCAGGTTGATCTTCTGCTTCAGGCCCCGAAGGAGCCGGACGAGGCGGCGTGCATCCTCCGGAGAGTCGTTCACGGAATCGATCAGCACGTATTCGAAGGTGATCCTGCGCCGGCGGTCGAGCGGAAACCGCCGGCAGGCCTCGAGCAGCGCGGCGAGGTTCCACTTGCGATTGATGGGCATCAGCACGTCCCTGACTTCGTCGGTGGTGGCATTGAGCGAGACCGCCAGGTTGGGGATCGCCGGCTCCGCGGCCAGATGCTCGAGCCCGGGCACGATGCCGCTGGTGGAGAGCGTGATCCGCCGCGGAGAGAGGGCGAGCCCGTCGGGGTCGGTCATGAGCCGCAGCGCCTTCATGACGTTGTCGTAATTGTGCAGCGGTTCACCCATGCCCATGATGACCACGTTGAGGCGCTTCACGCTGCCCTGCCGGTCGGCCAGGAGAGCGAGGACCTGCCCGACGATCTCGCCGGCCGAGAGATTGCGCCGCAGCGGGAGCCTTCCGGTCACGCAGAACAGGCACTCGACGGCGCAGCCGACTTGGGTCGAGATGCAGCAGGTGTCGCGTTTTTCCTCGGGAATGAAGACCGCCTCGATCTTCTGCGCCGGAGGCACGGCAAACAGGTACCTGCGGGTTCCGTCGGCGGAGAGGAAGGTCGAGCGGATTTCGGGCAGGGCGAGGCTGAAACGTTCCTGCAGGCGCGCGCGCAGGGGCTTGCCGAGGCTGGTGAACCGGTCCCAGTGCCGGTAGCGCCTGCGGTAGATCCCCGCATAGATCTGGTCTGTCCGGTAGGGGGGCTCCCCCAGGTCGGCGATCAGCTCGCCGATCTCCGCGGCTTCCAATCCTACCAGGTTGGTTTTCCCTTCCTCGGTCATCGTTCCAGGCCCGGGCCTCACGATACCATTTCTTTTGCCGCCGTGCGCGGACCTCGAGGCGGGCGGACCAATGCGCGGTTGCCGGTGCCGTCTGCGCTGTGGTAGTAATACCTCTGGCTGATCGGGCTCCGCAAGGACGCGATGGACATTCGCAGGCAAGAGCTGAAAAACGGGCTGGTGGTCGTCAGCGAGGCCATGCCGCACCTTCGGTCCGTCTCCATCGGGGTCTGGGTGCGGTGCGGGTCGCGGTTCGAGGAGCCGCGGAAGAACGGAATCTCGCACTTCATCGAGCACCTGCTCTTCAAGGGGACGCAGTTCCGCTCCGGAGAGGAAATCGCCCGGGCCATCGACGGGGTGGGCGGCCAGCTCGACGCCTTCACCGACAAGGAATACGTCGGCTTCTACGCCAGGGTACTCGACAAGCAGCTCCCGTTCGCGATCGAACTCCTCTCGGATCTAGTTCTGCACCCGACCTTCCCGCGCGCGGAGGTCGCCCGGGAGAAAAACGTGATTTTCGAGGAGATCAACACCGTGGAGGATTCGCCCGAGGAGCTCATCCACGACCTGTTTTTTGAGCGGTTCTGGGCGAGACACCCGCTGGGGCGCGCCGTTTCCGGATCGAAGGAATCGGTGGCCGGCATCACGCGCAGGGATGTGCTGGACTACTTCCGGAAAAACTACAATGCGGCAAACACCGTGCTGGCGGTGGCGGGCAACATCCGCCACCGGCGGGTGCAGGCCCTGGCCGGGCGGTATTTCGGCGACCTGCCGCGCGGCGAGCGCGCGGATCTGGGCCCGCCGCCGAAGACGGGCGGCGGCCGCGAGATCCGGTACAAGAAAAATCTGGAGCAGTTTCACCTGTGCCTGGGATTCCCCTGCCCCGGCGTCCTTTCCGAGCAGCGGTACTGCCTCTACCTCCTGAGCAGTATCCTGGGAGGGGGGATGAGCTCGCGGCTGTTTCAGAATATCCGGGAGAAGAAGGGGCTCGTCTATGGGATCGAATCGAGCCTGAGCCTGCAGCAGGACGCCGGCGCCCTGCTGGTCACGGCGGGCACGGCTCCGGAGGCGGCGGCGAAGGTGGTGCGGCTGATCCTCAGGGAGTTCCGGCTCATGCGCGAGAAGCTGGTGTCTTCCCAAGAATTGAAGCGTGCCAAGGAGTGCGTGAAGGGTGCGCTGATGCTCAGCCTCGAAAGCTCCACCAGCCGGATGGCCCACCTTGCCCACCAGCAGATGTATTATGAACGGGTGCACAGCCCGGGCGAAATCCTGCGGGCGATCGACCACGTGAGGGCGCGGGATATCCGGACGATGGCCGACACGGTGTTCGATTCGGCGGGACTGACGCTGGCGGCCATCGGCAGTCATGACAACCGGAGCCTCGAAACGATCGGATTGAAAGTGTGACAGATGGGACTTAGCCTCACGATTCTGGGGAGCGGCAGCTCCGGCAACGCCGCGCTGGTCAGCAAGGGAAGGACGCATATCCTGCTCGACATCGGCTTGAGCGGCAAAGAGACGGCGCGCCGGCTGGGCCTGTGCGGTGTGCGGCCGGAGGCGGTTTCGGCGATAGTGATCTCGCACGAGCATGTGGACCACTGCCGGGGATTGGCGCCGTTCGTCAAGAAGCTCGCCACGCCGGTGTTCATCGGCGAGGCTGCGCTCCAGGCCTCGGGGCTCGCGCTGGAGGAGCGGCGGATCGCGCGGATCGAAACCGGAGTGCCGTTCGACATCGACGGGATCGTGTTCACGCCCTTTCCTGTGCCGCACGATGCAGCCGATCCCATGGGCTTCACGGTCGAAAGGGACGGCGTCAAGCTGGGGGTGGCGCTGGACCTGGGATTCGTATCCAAGCTGGTGGCGGAGCGGCTCAGGGGGTGCGACGCGCTGGTCCTGGAGTCGAATCACGACCTGAGGATGCTCGAAGTCGGGCCTTACCCGTGGGCGCTCAAGCAGCGGGTCAAGAGCCGCCGGGGCCACCTCTCCAACGATGCCGTGGCCGAGTATCTCGCCGGGGATTTCGACGGGAGGGCGCGTCACGTGATTCTGGCGCACCTCAGCCAGAAGAACAATCACCCGGATATCGCCCGGTTATCGGCCCAGCGGGCGCTCGAGGGCCGCTCGAGCCTGCTCAGCCCGCAAACCCATCTCGACCTCGCAAAGCCCGACGACATCAGCCGGACATACCGCTTTTAGCCCGGGTGTTCCCGGGAGAATGGATCATGGAGGAGGGTGAAAACTCGTGATAGACCGATACATGCCTGCCGATTTTGCCGCGATCTGGTCCGAGGAAAACAAATTCCGCGCCTGGCTGCAGGTGGAGATAGAGGTGTGCCGCGTGCTGGCCTCCAGGGGATGGATTCCCGCCGAAGCGCTCGAGAACATCGAGAAGAAAGCGGATTTTTCGATCGAGAGGATCCGGGAACTGGAGAAGGTCACCCATCATGACCTGGTTGCCTTCACCAGCAGCGTGGCCGAATTCGTCGGCCCCGATTCGCGCTACGTGCATTGGGGTCTCACCTCGACCGACGTGGTGGATACCGCACAGGCGCTGCAGATCAAGGCGGCGAACCGGCTTCTTCTCCAGGCGCTGGAGGAGTTCCGGGACGCGGTGGCGGCGCGCGCGCAGGAGCACAGGAAAACCCTCATGATGGGGAGAACGCACGGCGTGCACGCCGAGGTCACCACTTTCGGCCTCAAGATGGCGGTATGGTTCGCCGAGATTTGCCGGCACGGAGAACGGCTGCGCCGCGCCGCCGCCATCATGCGGGTGGGCAAGATTTCGGGCGCGGTGGGGACTTATGCCCATCTCGATCCGGATATCGAGGCCGAAGTCTGCTCCAGGCTGGGCCTCGAGGCTGCGAAGATTTCGACGCAGACGCTGCAGCGGGACCGCCACGCCGAATATCTGTGCACCCTGGCGATCATCGGGGCGACGCTGGACAAGATTGCCACGGAAATCCGGCACCTGCAGCGGACGGAGGTGCGGGAGGTCGAGGAACCTTTCGCCGCGGGCCAGAAGGGATCGTCCGCCATGCCGCATAAGCGCAACCCGGTGAAATGCGAGCAGATCTGCGGCTTGTCGCGGCTGCTGCGCGGCTACGCGGTGACGGCGCTCGAAAACGTCGCGCTCTGGCACGAGCGGGACATCTCCCACTCTTCGGCCGAGCGGGTCATCCTGCCCGACGCGACCTCGCTGCTCGGCTACATGCTCCGGGCCATGACGCGCATCGTCTCCCGCCTGCAGGTGTATCCCGAGAGGATGCTCAAGAACATGGAGCTGACGCGTGGGCTTGCATATTCCGGCCAGCTCCTTCTGGACCTGACCCGCAAGGGGATCGTGCGCGAAGAGGCCTATGCCTGGGTGCAGCGCTGCGCGATGAAGGTATGGAAGGAAGACAAGGACTTTCTGCAGATCCTGCAGGAGGATGCCGACATATCCAGGGTGCTTTCCCTAGGGGAGATTCGATCGGTTGTGAACCCCGAGGCCCAGCTCAGGAACGTCGACGCCGTGTTCGAGCGGGTGTTCGCCTGAGCCGCGGCAGCTGGCCCTGGCCGCCTGGCCCGAGGGGCAAATGACCCTTGCTTTTTCGCCCCGGTCTTAATAACATACCTGTTTTTTCAATGCATTAGCGGGAGAAGTGTGCACCATGAAGAGGACGTATCAACCGAACAACGACAAGCGCAAAAAGACGCACGGGTTCAAGGCCCGCATGGCCACCAAGGGCGGCCGGCTGGTCCTGAAGCGGCGCCGCGCGAAAGGCCGAAAGAAGCTGACGGTGAGTGGCTAGCGACAACCGCGAGGATTTTCCCCGGAGTCATAGGATCACCAGGCCGGCGGACTACCGTGCGGCCTACAATGGCGGGCGAAGGTTCCAGTCCAGGAGTTTCGTCCTGTTCGCCCGGGAAAACGGTCTCGACCATCACCGCCTGGGAATCACGGTGACCAGGAGGGTGGGCGGGGCGGTGGTTCGGAACCGGATCAAGCGCCGCCTGCGCGAGATCTTCCGCAGATGCCGGGCCGAGATACCGCGCCACTACGATCTTGTCGTCAACGCCCGGATCCAATGTGCCGAAGCCGATTACAGCGAATTGCAGCGCGAATTTCTGCTGGTTTCTCAGCGGATCTGCCGATGACGGGGAGAAGGGCCGCCCGGTCCCGGGCGATGGTAAGGGGCCGCGGCGGGCGAAAGGCTGGAGAGACATGAAATCCGCGGTCCTGCTGCTCCTGAGAGGATACAAGCGGTTCATCTCGCCGCTGCTGCCTCCGTCGTGCCGGTTTGAACCAAGCTGCTCGGTGTACATGTGCCAGGCCATCGAGCGGCGGGGAATGGCAACCGGGCTGTGGCTTGGCACAAAGCGACTGCTCCGGTGCCACCCCTTTTCCAGCGGGGGCCTGGACCCGGTCCCCTGATAATCCCAGAGTCGATTCATGGAAAGAAGAGTACTGGCAGCCATAGCGCTATCCATAGCGGTGCTTTTTCTCTTCAGATACTACGAGGAAAAGCGGCTGAGTGAAGCCGAGCAGCGGAAGCCCCGCGCGCAGAAAGTGGAGCCGGCCCCCGTCCCCGAAGCGGAGCCCGAACCGGAAGCGGCAGCGCCGGCCGAAGGCGCAGCGGGCGTTCCTCCGGCCGAAGAGACCGAGGCCGGTGAAAGAACGATCGTCGTGGAGGGGGAACTCTACCGCGCGGTCCTGGACAACCGCGGCGGCGTTCTCACGAGCTGGCTCCTGAAGGACTTCAAGTCCGACCGCGGCCAGGTGTTCGAGATGATTGCGCCCGGAAGCGGCCCTCAGGGAAGGGCCTACCCGGGAACGCTCCTCTTCGAGTCCAAGGCAGAGACGGCCCTTGCTGCGAACAGCCTCTACGAAGTCGAGATTGAAGGGGAAGGGACGGAAGAATCGCTGGCGCCGCCCGCGACGGTGACCCTGCGCCTGCGGCGCGGGGAGCTGGCGATCGAGAAGAAGTACCGGTTCGAGAAGGAGACCTACGTCGTCGGCCACGACTTTTCGGTCATGCAGGGCGGAAGGACGCTGCCGGTGCGGTTTCTGGTTGGGCAGGATATCGGCCCGGAAATGGAGCACCTGCTCAATCCCCAGGTAAAGCTCACGGCCATATCCAACCAGGCGGGCAAGATCAAGCGCGACGAACCGCCGGAGGAAGCCGGCAGCCCGCAGCAGGTGGGCCAGGGGGATGTGCGCTGGGCCGGGCTCGACATTCTCTACTTCGCCCTGATCGCCGTCCCTGAGAGGGCGATGCCCTACTTCGAGATCGAAAAGGTCCCGGTTTACACGAAGGGTGTCGACGGGAAGGACCTGGAGCGGAATCTGCAGCGCGTGACCCTGCTGGCGGACGGCACGGCGAGCTACCGGATCTATGTGGGGCCCAAGCTGGGGACCACGCTCGCGGCGGTCAAGGGGACGAACCTGGCCGAGGCGATCGATTACGGCTGGTTTTCCATCCTGGTCCGGCCGCTGCTCTTTGCCCTGCTCTGGATCCAGAGCTTCGCGGGCAACTACGGGCTCTCGATCATCCTGCTGACGCTGCTGCTGTCGGTGGCGCTGTTCCCCTTCCGCATCAAGCAGATCACCTCGATGAAGAAGATGCAGGTGATCCAGCCGAAGGTGAAGGAGATCCAGGAAAAGTACAAAAAGTACAAGAAAACCGACCCGAAGCGCGCGGAAATGAACCAGGAGGTGATGGCGCTCTACAAGGCGCACAACGTCAACCCGCTCGGTGGCTGCCTCCCGCTGCTGCTGCAGATGCCGTTTCTGTTCGCCTTTTACAGCCTGCTGGCCTCCTCGATAGAGCTGCGGCAGGCGCCCTTCATCGGCTGGATCCAGGACCTGTCGGCGAAGGATCCCTACTACGTCCTTCCGATTGTCATGGGCATCACGATGATGGTGGCGCAAAAAATGACGCCCATGACTCCTGGCAGCGATCCCACGCAGGCCAAGATCATGATGGTGATGCCGGTGGTCCTGACCGTGATGTTCCTCAATGTTTCCAGCGGCTTGAACCTCTATTTCCTCTGCAGTAATATCTTCCAGGTCGCGTTCCAGAAGGTCGCGGAGAGGTGGATCGGTGACGAACAGCCAGTCAAGAAGCGAGGCCGAAAGTAACAGCCGTCAGGCGGGCGGCATCGCCGGCGAGATCGAGCGGTATGTCGCGCAGCTGCTGGAGGCTTGGGGCCTGGAGCTGACCGCCGCGGCATGCGAGGACGGCGGCTCGGTGGCGGTCAACCTGACGGGGGCGGACCGGCCGCTGCTGCTGGGAAACACGGCGGCGGTGCTCAACAGCCTCGAGTACCTCGTCAACATGGCGTTTCGCACCGGCAGGAGGAGCCGCATCGCCGCCATCGCGTTCGACTCCGACAACTACAGGCAGCAAAGGGAAGCGGAATTGGTACTGCTGGCAAAGATGGCGTCCGAGCGGGTCATTGCCCAGAGAAAGCCGATGGTTCTGCAGCCCATGACCCCGCGCGAGCGAAGGATTGTCCACCTGGCGCTTGCCGAAATAGAGGGCGTCCAGTCGCAAAGCAGCGGCGAGGGCGACAACCGCAGCATCACGATATCCCTTTCGGAATAACTAGCGGCCGGCGGTGCGGAGCGGCAGGTGCCAAGGGCGCCGGCGTGCGCCCCTGAAGGCGGAGCGGCCGCAGGGGGAAGCCCCCGCCGGCGGGTTGCCCGCCGCCTGGTGAAAATGATCGATCTCCGGGAGACAATCTGCGCCCTTTCCAGCGCGCCCGGCAGGGCGGGCATTGCCGTAGTCCGCCTGAGCGGGCCGGACAGCCTTGCCGTCGTGGCGGGGATGTTCCGCCCGCGGCGGCGGCAATTGCCGCTGCCGGCCAGGGCGGCAGTGCTGGGGGACATCCTCGATATCGACGGCGGCGCGGTGGTGGATGAAGTGCTGGTCACCCATTTCCCGGGGCCGGAATCCTACACGGGCGAGGACATGGTGGAGGTGGCGCTGCACGGGAGCCCGGTGCTGACGGCGCGCCTGCTGGACAACCTGTGCCGGCGGGGCGCCCGGCTGGCGAAGCCGGGGGAGTTCACGATGCGGGCGTTCCTGCGCGGGAAGATGGATCTCGCGCAGGCGGAGGCGGTGCGCGACGTGATCGAAGCCCAGACCGTTTTCCAGGCGCAGGTGGCCTCGCGGCAGCGCGCGGGGGAGATGGCCGCATGGCTGGCACCCGTGAAGGATCTCCTGGTGGAGATCGTCGTTCAGCTGGAATCGGCCGTCGAGTTTGTCGAGGAGGACCTGGAGCTGGAAAGCAGGGCGCAGCTGCGGGCGAAGCTGCAGGGGGTGGTCGGAGAGCTGCGGAAATGGGTTGACTCCTACGGCCGGGGGCGGCTGGTGCATGACGGGTTCAACCTGGCCGTCGTGGGATTGCCCAACGTGGGAAAGAGCAGCCTCTTCAACGCCCTGCTCGTGCAGGACCGGTCCATCGTAGCGGAAACGCCGGGCACGACGCGCGACACGGTGGCGGAGCACATGAACCTGTCCGGGATCCCGGTGCGGCTCGTGGACACCGCCGGCGTCAGGGAGGCGGAAGATCGGATCGAGCGGATCGGCGTGGAACGGAGTTACCGCGCGCTGGCCGACGCGGATGGCGTCATTGTAGTCCTGGACGCCGGCAGACCTCCCACGGAGCAGGACAGGGGATTGCTGGAAAGGACGGCCGCGATTTCCGGTGTGATTGCCATCAACAAGTCGGATCTGGCGGATAGTTGGGGCGCAGAGCGGGTTGCGGAATTGGCGGGAGACAGAGCCTGTGTTCGCGTCTCTGCCAGGACCGGCGAGGGGCTGGAGGAGCTGCGGAAGCGGCTGCTGGAGGCGGTTGCCGGAAGGAGGGATTTGGAGGGGGGCGGGATGCTCGTGACCAGCCTCAGGCACTGCCAGTGCCTGTGTTCCGCGGCGGATCACGTGGAGGAAGCGCAAAAAAACCTGGGGGAGGGGATGTCGGAGGAGTTCGTCCTGGCCGACCTGCACCGGGGATTGAACCGACTGGGGGAAATCACGGGTGAGACCGGTGTGGAAGATATCCTGGACGCCATATTTGCGAAGTTCTGCGTGGGGAAGTAGGTGCATGGGTCGGCCCTGGGGAAATCCAGTAAAGCATGCATAATCAGTAAAATGACGACAAACACAAGACGTGGGCGACATGGGCGGCTTTGAGGGGATGGTGGATGTTGCCGTGGTGGGGGGCGGGCACGCCGGCTGCGAGGCGGCTGCGGCCGCGGCGCGCATGGGGGCCAGGACCGGCCTCTTCACGCTGGATCTGCAGCTCATAGCCCATATGTCGTGCAATCCTGCAGTAGGGGGGATCGCAAAGGGCCACCTGGTCCGGGAAATCGATGCCTTGGGCGGGGTGATGGGCAAGATCGCAGACCGCACGGGCATCCAGTTCCGTTTGTTGAACAGCAGTCGTGGACCGGCGGTGCAGGCACCCCGGTGTCAATCGGATAAAGCAAAATATCGCAATGAGATGCGTCAATATCTCGAGGCTCTGCCGGGCCTGGAGCTCATCGAGGATGAGGTTGCAGGCCTGGTGGTATCCGGTGGTGCAGTCCGGGGGTTGGCGACAGTCAGTGGACGAAGATACAAGGCTGGGTCGGTCGTCATTACCACTGGTACATTTCTGAACGGGCTGATTCATGTCGGATTCGATTCGCATCCAGCCGGCAGGTTGGGTGAAAGACCCTCGGTTCATCTGGCGAAGTACTTGTGGGAGGCCGGATTCCCGGTCGGGAGGCTGAAGACGGGCACGCCGCCCCGTCTGGATGCGGCGACCATCGATTTTTCGCGCTTCGAAGAGCAGGCGGGGGACGCGGAACCGACCTTCTTTTCCTACTCCACCAGCGGTGTGTGGCAGCCTCAGGTATGCTGCCACCTCGGGTACACCAATGAGGAGGTGCATGCGCTGCTTCGGGGCAACCTCGACCGTTCGCCGCTCTACGGCGGTGTGATTACCGGTATCGGGCCGAGGTACTGCCCGAGCATCGAGGACAAGGTAGTAAAGTTCCCCGAGCGGACCCGACATCAGGTCTTTCTGGAGCCCGAAGGGCTGGATTCGGAGGAAATCTACGTCAACGGCCTTTCCACAAGCATGCCGGCCGAGATTCAGCGGGAGATGCTTCGCCGGGTGCCAGGGTTGGAGCAGGCGCGGATCCTTCGCCCCGGTTACGCCATAGAATATGATTTTGTCCAGCCCACCGCCCTCTCATGGGCCCTGGAGAGCAAGCAGGTCTCTGGGCTTTTTCATGCGGGGCAGATCAACGGCACAACGGGGTACGAGGAGGCGGCGGCGCAGGGGCTCGTGGCCGGGATCAACGCTGCACTGCGGACGGGCGGGGGAGAACCGGCGGAATTCCCGCGGCACGAGAGTTACATCGGAATCCTGGTGGACGACCTGGTGACGCGGGGGGTGGATGAGCCCTACCGGATGTTCACGTCTCGCGCGGAATACAGGCTCCTGTTGCGGATCGACAACGCGGATCAGAGGCTTTCGCCAAAGGGCCGGAGGCTGGGACTGGTGAGCGACGGGGAGTACGATCGCTGCGTGCGGAAATACGAGGAAAGCGCAAGAATCCGTGATTTCCTGAGGGCGCACCGCCTCGTCAGCGAAGATCTGGACTTGGTGGAGCTTGACAGGGGTCTTTCGGGCGATTCCTTGAAAGGGGCGGCGCTGGAGCAGCTGTTGAAGCGCCCCGGCATCCGGTTGCAGAACTTTGAACAGCTTCTCAGGGGACGGGGGCTGTGGCTCTCGCCGGAAGCGCGGCGCTCGGCCGAGATCGAGGTAAAGTACGAGGGCTACATCGGCCAGCAGAAAAGGGATGTCGAGCGGCTGAAGGAGGGGGTGTCGCGCCGCATCCCTGCAGACCTGGATTACGGCCGGATCGAGGGGCTGAGCCGGGAGATCCGGGAAAAACTGGCAAGGGTCCGGCCGAAGGACCTGGCGATGGCGGGCAGGATTCCGGGCGTGACCCCCGCGGCAGTCTCGATTCTGAACATTCACCTGGAGATTCTCCGTTTGCGGGGACAGGAAGATTCGAAAGCCCGGGAAGACTGATTGCGTGGCCGAGGCAGGCCCGGAGAAAGGATCGGGGGATGGATGACAGAGATCGGCTTGCAGCGCTGCTGACGAGGCACGGCGTGGCGGCGGGATCGGAGTCCATGGCGCAATTCCAGCTCTACCTGGCCCTGCTCTGCCGGTGGAATGAGCGGATGAACCTGACCGCATCGACGGAGTGGAGGCTTCTGGGGCCGTTGTTCCAGGAGGCGCTTTGGGCGGCAGGCAGATATCCGGATGGCGGGCAGCGCCACCTGGATTTCGGAAGCGGCGCCGGCTTTCCCGCGCTGGCCATGAAGGTGGTCCTGCCCGGGATGGTCCTCGACCTGGTGGAAAGCAGGCGAAAAAAAGCGGTGTTCCTGGAAACTGTTGTCAGGGAGCTCGGTCTGCAGGGGGTGGGCGTGCATTGTCGCAGGCTCGGGCAGTTCCTGGCCGGGGAGGCGGAGCATAGGAGCTGGGACTGCATTTCCTGGAAGGGGATGCGGCCCGCGAAGCCGGAAACGGACCTGCTGGCAGCCCGCGCTGGGCGGCAAACCCGCCTCTGGGTTTTCCATGGCCGCGAAATTCCGGTCGAGTCGGAAAGGGCGTGGGAGGACCGGTTCGAAAGGCTGCAGACGGTGGCCTGCCCGGGCCGGAGGGGGAGCTACCTATCCGTCTACGCGAAGCGCGGTTAGGCGGCTGTTTCACGTGAAACAGGACGCCGCGAGGTTTCCAGGGCCATGTTTTGTTTCACGTGAAACAGCGGCTGTGCTATTCTCAGCGGCATTGCGCCGGAGGAGGCCGGATGGGGAGAATCATCGCCATAGCCAACCAGAAAGGGGGTGTGGGCAAGACCACGACCGCCATCAATCTGGCCGCCGCCCTTGCCATGGCCGACATGCGCGTCCTGGTGGTGGACACCGACGCCCAGGCCAACTGCACCAGCGGGCTAGGCGTAATGCGGGAATCGCTCAACCGGAGCATTTACCACGCCCTCATTCTCGGGGATCCCCTTCGCGATCTCATCCTCGATACCGACCTTGAAAACCTGAAGCTGGTGCCGGCCGACCGCAACCTCACCGGGGCGGCGATCGAGATCCTGGACTTCCCCGAGCGGGAGCACCTCTTGAAAGGCCTGATCGCCCAGGTGGCTGACGGATTTGACTTCGTCCTGATCGACACACCCCCATCGCTCAACATCATGACCCTCAACGGCCTCGTCGCGGCCCAGGCAGTCCTGGTCCCCATCCAGTGCGAGTATTTCGCGCTCGAGGGGGTGTCCGAGCTCGTGAACACCATCCACCGCGTGCGGCAGACGCTCAATCCCGAGCTTCGCATCCTGGGAGTGCTGCTCACCATGTTTGATGAAAGGACCAACCTGAGCAACCAGGTGAGGGACGACCTGCGAAGCTATTTTGCCGACGAGGTCTTCCGGACCGTCATCCCCAGGAATGTCCGGCTGGCCGAGGCCCCGAGTTTCGGAAAGCCCATAATTCTCTATGACATACGGTCCAAGGGGGCCGAGGGGTACATCAATCTCGCCAAGGAAATACTGAACCATGAAAAGAAAGGTGTTGGGTAGAGGGCTCGGGGCGCTGATCCCCGAGGCGGAAGGTTCGGAGACCGCCCCACAGGAGGTAGATCTCGACCGGATCTCGCCGAATCCGGACCAGCCCCGCCTCAGGTTCGACGAGGCGAGGCTGGAGGAACTGGCCGCCTCCATTCGTGAAAACGGAGTCCTGCAGCCGGTTCTCGTACGGCCGCATGGCGACGGATTCCAGTTGGTTGCGGGGGAGCGGCGGGTCATGGCCGCGCAGCGCGCCGGACTGCTGAAGGTGCCGGTTGTAGTAAAGGATGTACCCGACGACCGCCTCCTCATACTCGCGCTGGTGGAGAACATCCAGCGCGAGCAACTCAACCCGATCGAGGAGGCGCAGGCCTACCAGTCCCTGCTGGAAGCGCTGGGCGGCACCCAGGAAGAGTTGGCAGCGCACCTGGGGAAGGAGCGGAGCACGATTGCCAATGCCTTGCGCCTGCTGAAGCTGCCACCGGCGGTCAAGCTCCTGGTGGCGGATGGCCAGCTCTCGCCGGGCCACGGCAGGGCGCTGCTGGCCTCGGATGCGCCGCCTGCGGAGCTGTCCCGCATGGCCAAGGTCATGGTGCAGAAGGGCTGGTCGGTGCGCGAGGCGGAGCGTTGGGCGAAGCGGCGGCCGCTTAAACCGGCCGCTCCGTTGCGGCGCGATCCGAACACGGAGGCGGCAGAAGCGCGACTGCGGGAACGGCTGGGGACAAAGGTGGAGATCATCTCCCGCCCGTCGCCGGGCAAACCGGGCCAGATCCGGATCCACTTCTTTGGCGAGGAAGACCTGATTCGCATCTTTAGCATTCTTGCCGGGAATTAGCGGCCTTAGGGAGATGCCATGAAATTCAAAAGGGATACGCAGGATGATATTGTCAGCATCCTGGGCGAGGGGATGGAAATGTCGGGCGACGTCTCCTTCACCCAGGGGCTTCGGGTCGACGGCCTGGTCCGGGGAAGGATCAACTCGGAGTCCTGCCTGGTGATCGGGCCGTGCGGCCGTGTGGAGGCGGAGGTGGCGATCCGCCGCGCGTCGATCTACGGGGAGTTCAAGGGAACGATCCACGCCTCCGACCGCGTGGAGATCCACAAGGAGGGAAAAGTCTACGGAGACATCTACACCCCCTGCCTCATCATCGAGGCCGGCGCCCTGTTCGACGGCAAGTGCAACATGTCGGACACGCAACGGGCAGCCGGAGGCGCAGATGGGGAGCGGTTGCGGGCCGTGGATGAAACGGCCGGAACTGGTAAAATGAATCCCTGAGAAGAGCGAGATGGCCGAAAAGAGGAGATTGACCGAACTCGTGTCGGGCGCGGGTTGAGCCGGCAAGCTGAGCGCTTGCTCGGTGGCTCAGGTCCTGAGCCGACTGCCCGTATACCCGAATCCGAACGTGCTGGTAGGATACGAGACGGCGGACGATGCCGGAGTGTACCTGCTGGATGAGAATCGGGCGTTGGTGCAGACCGTCGATTTCTTCACGCCCGTAGTCGACGATCCCTGCGTCTACGGCGCCATCGCTGCCGCCAATTCCCTTAGCGATGTCTACGCCATGGGCGGACGGCCACTCACCGCCATGGCGGTGGCCTGCTTCCCGGCCAGGGAGACAGACCTGGAGCTTCTGGCTCTGATAATGAGAGGAGGGCTCGAGAAACTCCGGGAGGCAGGCGTGGCGCTTGTGGGCGGCCACACGGTGGCCGACAACGAGATAAAGTTCGGCTACTCCGTAACCGGCATCGTGGATCCGCGGAGGATGACTACAAATGCCGCGGCGCGGCCCGGAGATGCGCTGGTACTCACCAAGCCGCTCGGAATCGGAATCCTCACAAGCGGAATAAAATTTCAAAAGGCCTCCCGGGCCGGCATCGAAAAGGCGGTGGAAACCATGAGCCGCCTGAACCGCGAGGCATCCGAGATCATGCTCCGGCATGTTTGCCACGCCGCAACCGATATCACCGGCAACGGCCTGCTGGGACATGCCCTGGAAATGGCCGAGGCGAGCTGCGTGACGCTTCGCTTCACCGCCGCCACGATTCCTTACATTGAGGAAGCGTATTCCCTCGCTGAGGCGGGCGTCCTTCCGGGCGCAGCGGCGAAAACTATGCAAATGATTAAAAATAAAACACTTATAGGAGGAAGTGTCCCCCGGCCGCTCCAGGATATCCTGGTGGATCCCCAGACCTCGGGAGGGCTTCTCATCGCTGTAAGCCGCGACGCGCGGGAGGCGTTAATGCGGGATTTGTCAAAAGCAGGGGTGCCGGCCGCCGAAGTGGGGCAGGTGGAGGAAATCCAAGGCTCAGCACTGGTGGTGGAGTGAGGGGATCAGGAGTCCCTGTCTATAGCTATCTTTAATGATTTCAGGAATTTGGCGTCTTCAGAGGTGATCCGAAGCCTCACGGGATCTGAATCACCCGCCCCATCCGCGGTGAAGGCTCTCTTTTTCTGTTCGCCGGAGACTGCGCCGATTGTGGCATCGATGACCAGCGAGACTTCATAGCCCGCTTCCCGGATGTTTCTCACCGCCTCGTCGAATTCCGGCGATTCGCTCAAGGACTCGTTGATCGCGGTCTCCAGGGTTTTCATGAGCCGCTTCAGTTCGGCATCCGGCATCGGGCAATCCTCTCGCCGTCGGGCCGCCGGCGGGCCGCAGGCGCCGCGGCTTACCCGGCATTACCGTGGCAATGAGAGTATCTTAGGTAAGGCGTGGCGCGGGTGTCAAGTTTGAATGGGGTAGCCTCGCGCCGCTGCGCGCTATCGCTGGCCGATGGCCCGCGCCCGGCCTCGAAACAGGAGTAGCCAAAGCATATGCACACCGAAAAAAAGCTCTATTACGAAGCCAAGGACCTCAGCCGCCGCGAACCGGACGCACCCGGCGAATACCCCTTCACCCGGGGTATCTACCCGAACATGTACCGGGGCCGTCTCTGGACCATGAGGCAATATGCGGGGTTCGGCACGGCAAGGGAATCGAACGCTCGGTATCGCTATCTGCTGGGCCAGGGACAGACAGGGCTGAGCGTCGCCTTCGATCTCCCGACGCAGATCGGGATCGATCCCGACCACCCGCTGGCCGCGGGGGAGGTCGGCAAGGTGGGCGTGTCGGTCGCCTCTCTGCAGGACATGGAGGCCCTCCTCGAGGGCATACCTCTCGACCAGGTCTCCATCTCGATGACGATCAACAGCACCGCCGCCACGCTCCTGGCGATGGTTCTTTCGATCGCGCGCAGGCGCGGAGTGGAGTGGGCGGCGCTGAGAGGCACCGTGCAGAACGACATCCTGAAGGAGTACATCGCGCGCGGCACCTTCATCTACCCCCCGCCGGCCTCCCTGCGGCTCACTACCGACCTGATCGCCTTCTGCCAGAAACACGTTCCGAGCTGGAATCCCATTTCGATCAGCGGATACCACATCCGGGAAGCCGGCTCGACCGCGGTGCAGGAGGTGGCCTTCACGCTCGCCAACGGCGCCGCCTACGTCCAGGCGGCGCTGGACGCCGGACTGCAGGTGGACGAGTTTGCGGGCCAGTTGTCGTTTTTCTTCAACGCCCACAACAATTTTCTCGAAGAGGTGGCCAAGTTCCGCGCGGCCCGGAGGCTATGGGCCAGGATCGTGAGGGAGCGGTTCAAGGCGGAAAGTCCGCGGTCCTGGTCCCTGCGGTTCCACACCCAGACCGCCGGAAGCACGCTCACGGCGCAGCAACCGGAAAACAACATCGTCCGGGTCACGCTGCAGGCTCTGGCCGCCGTCCTGGGCGGCACGCAGTCGCTCCACACCAACTCGATGGACGAGGCGCTGGCTTTGCCGAGCGAGAGCGCCGCGCGAATCGCGCTGCGCACGCAGCAGATCCTGGCCTTCGAGAGCGGCGTGGCGCACACGGTCGATCCCCTGGGCGGGGCCTATGCGGTGGAGTCTCTGACCGGCGAGATCGAACTTGCCGCGGAGGAGTACATCCGCAAGATCGATGCCCTTGGGGGCATGCTGAAGGCAATCGAGCAGGGGTACGTGCAGAAGGAGATCCAGGAGTCCGCGTACCGGGCGCAGAAGGACGTCGAATCGGGGGAGAGCATCATTGTGGGGATCAACCGGTTCCGCGTCGAGGAGTCCGCACCCATCGACCTGCTGGTCGTGAACGAAACGGTGGGGGAGGACCAGCGACAAAGCCTGAAACGGCTCCGCGCCGGGCGGGACGCTGCCGCTTGTGCGGGCGCGCTCTCGCGGCTGGGAAAAGCGGCGGCGGAGGGGGCGAACCTCGTGCCGTTCATCCTGGAGGCCGTGGAGAACCTGGCGTCGGTCGGCGAAATATCCGACACGCTCCGCGGGGTGTTCGGTGAGTACCGGGAGTCGGTCGTTGTTTGATCCGGGGGTGTCTACGAGGCGGTCCGGAGATAAAACCTTTTGAAACAGGAGTTTTCTGAAACTTTTCCCCACCTGGACTCGTACTAATGGGCGTTCCAGCTCAATAGCCGGAGGCAATTGATGAGCAAAAAGAAGAAGATTTGGATAGCCTGCGCCGCGGTTGCAGTCCTGGCTGTCATCGTGTTTGTCAGCATCAAAGCCACCCGCAAAGAAGAGGTAAAAGTCCAGTCCGCCAAGGTGGTCAAGAAGGACGTGCTGAAATCGAAGGTCTCCGCCAGCGGCGAAATCCGCGCGCGGGAGTTTGTGGACCTCCAGAGCGAGATCACGGGCATTATCACCGACCTCCGGGTCCGTGAGGGAGAGCGCGTTGCCAAGGGGGATATTCTCCTCACGATCGACCCGATCCAGACACAGGCGGAGACGAATTCGGTGCGGGCCCAGTACGAGGCCGGCCGGGCCGACGCGCGCGCCCAGGAGTTCCAGATCCTGAACGCCGAGGCCAACCTCGCCCGGGACGAAGCCTCGCTGAGGTCCTCCCGCGCGGAGCTTGAACAGGCAGAGCACAACAACACACTGGCCCAGAATACCTTCAAGCGGAAGCAGCAGCTGCACGAGGACGGGCTGATCTCCCGCGAGGAATACGAGCAGTCGCAGAACAGCGCCCGCGCGGCCAGGTCGCAGTACGAGGTCTCCAGGGCGCGCCTGGCCCAGATGGAGACGCAGGTCCAGGTGGCCCGGAACAGCATCAACCAGATGAAGAACTCCTACCAGGCCACGCTGAACAGGGTGAAGGCCCAGGAGGCCAACGTGATGCGCGCCACCGACCAGCTGCGCAAGACCACCGTGTATTCGCCGCTGAGCGGGGTGATCACCCAGCTGAGCGTCGAAAAGGGAGAACGGGCCGTTCCCGGCAACATGTTCAGCCCCCAGGCTACCCTCATGACCATCGCCGACCTGAGCGTGATCCAGGCGGAGCTCAAGGTCGATGAAACCGACATCGTCAACCTGTCGCTGGGCGATCCCGCCGAGGTCAAGGTGGACGCTCTGCCGGACGTGGTCATGGAGGGCGAAGTCACCGAGATCGGCAACAGCCCCATCCGCAGCGGCACCGCGACCCAGGAGGCGAAGGATTTCAAGGTCATCGTGACGATCAAGAATCCGTCGCCCAAGCTGCGGCCCGGGATGTCCTGCACGGGCGATATCATCACCGATACCCGCGAAGACATCCTCGTGATCCCGATACAGGCCCTGACGATCAGGGAGGTGCCCGTGGACAAGGATGGAAAGTACATCCAGCCCGACCTGAAGAAGTCGAAGGAGCCCGCGCAGAAGGCCGAAAACTCCGGTGAGAAATCCCCCAAGAAGGAGCTCGAAGGGGTGTTCGTCATCAACGCGGACAGGCTTGCCCGGTTCCGCCCCGTCAAGACCGGAATCACGGGGGAGTCCGAAATCGAGATTCTGCGGGAGCTCGAGGAAGGCGATGAAATCGTCTCGGGCAGCTTTCAAACCCTGCGGACCATAAAGGACGGCAGCTACGTTAAAATAGACAACAGCGTCAAGAAAGAAGCGGAGTCCAAGGGCTGATTTCGCGCCGGACGAGAGGGAGATTATGAGCGGACACAATGGCAACAACGATGTGATGATCAAGACCGAGGATCTGTGGAAGACCTACGAGATGGGGGCCGAGCAGATCCACGCGCTCCGCGCGGTGAGCTTCCAGATCCGGCGCGGGGAATATGTCGCGATCATGGGACCTTCGGGCTCCGGCAAGTCCACGATGATGAACCTCATCGGCTGCCTGGACACCCCCTCGAAGGGCAAATACTACCTCAACAGCCGGCTGGTCTCGGAGATGAACGACGACGAACTTGCCTACATCCGCAACAAGGAAATAGGCTTCGTTTTCCAGACATTCAACCTGCTGGCCAGGGCCACCGCGCTGCACAACGTGGAGCTGCCGCTGATCTACAACGGCACCCCCGCCGCGATCCGCAAGGAGCGGGCCATGGCGGCTCTGCAGGCCGTGGAACTGGGCGACCGGATGTACCACCGGCCGAATGAACTGTCCGGCGGCCAGCGGCAGCGCGTCGCCATGGCCCGGGCGCTCGTCAACAATCCCTCGATCATCCTGGCTGACGAGCCCACAGGGAACCTGGACTCCAAGACGAGCGCCGAGATCATGAACCTGCTTGACGACCTGTACAAGCAGGGCAACACCATCATCCTGGTGACGCACGAGGCGGACATTGCGGCGCGCGCCTACCGGGCCATCCGGCTGCTGGACGGGCAGATCGAGAGCGACGAAGCCGTGCCGCACTGAGCCCGGTCGAATCCTACCGCAGCCCGCAAGCCGGTTTGCGAAAAAACGGAACGGCGGAGCCGGCCCCTGCCTCCAGGGCGGCGCCGCCGTTTTCGCGTTCGGGCGGGTGGCGGGAGCACCCGCAGCGGCCGCCCGGAAATCAGCTGAAGATGGAGGTGACGCCGGCTTTGCCCAGGACGTAGAGCGCCCAGAGCACGACGATTCCGGCCGCAGCCTTTCCCACCGTGAGCTTTCTCTCCGAGACCGCCGCGAAGCCGACGGCCAGGAGGAAGATCGACCAGAATGAGAACAGGTCGATCGAGGACAGGATCCCCGCGAGCACCGGGCTTTCCCCCTGCGGCACCAGGATGCCGAGGTTGCTGACGACGTTGGCCGCGGGGTTGATCTCCAGATCCTCCGGGGACTTCACATACACGAAGACGATGCTCAGGATCGTCACGATGATGGCCGGCGGTCCCATAGCCCAATAGGAAACCGCCAGGGACTTCTTGTACTTGACGGCGGCCCCCATCATCATGAACAGGAGCAGAAAGACCCCGGCCAGCACAAAATAGACAATCAGGATCCCGATGGGAGCGAAGATCATGGAGGAATACTTTTGAAAGGCGCTCTGCGGGCGGTCCAGAATCACCTGTACCTGCTCCTCCGACATGCTCTTCGTCATGGGATTCATCTTGAGGGCCTTCCGCATGTACGTCTCGTAATCCATGCGGGACTGAATTGCGAAGGCCGAAGCCAGGGCCAGGATGCAGATCACGATGTACATCCCGAGCCAGGTGGGCTTCCGGTCCACGTCGGCAAAGGTGCGGGACGGTTCGAAATAGATCCCCGTGAGCCGCTGGAAAAAGCCGAGCGGCGGCGCTCCTTCGCCCGCTTCGACGCCCGGTTGGGTGGATTGGCTTTCCATGTTGCCTCCAATGAAAGTGATGGTGGATTGTCTGCCGGCCCCGTTCCGGGAATCAGTCCCCCCTTCGCGCGAACTGCCGGTTCACTCACCGCTGCCTGAGCAGGTGCTGCGACCTTTTTACGACGAAAGGGTGCCGTCGGAATACAAAAAACATGCGACGCGGCGGTTTTTTTCCGTGCGCAGGAGCTCCGGCCTCTCCCGCGCACAGCGCTCGACGGCCGATTCGCAACGCGGATGAAAGGCGCAGCCCCCCGGGGGGGAGAGCGGCGAGGGGATTTCCCCGGGCAAAGGCGGCGTGCCGTCCCCGGGGCGCGCCGGCAGCGGCACCCGCGTCATGAGGGCGCGGCTGTACGGATGGCTGGGCCGGGCGAAGAACTCCGCGGCCGGGGCATCTTCCACGATGCGTCCCAGGTACATCACGACGACCCTCGAGCAGAGATAGCGCACCACCGGCAGCGAGTGGGATATCAGCACGAGTGTCAGGCGCAGACTCTTCCTCAGGTCCGCGAGCAGGTTCAGTATCTGGGCCTGCACGGAAGCGTCCAGCGAAGACACAGGCTCGTCGGCGATCAGCAGCCGCGGCTTCAACGCCAGGGCGCGCGCGATCACCACGCGCTGCTGCTGGCCGCCGCTCAGTTCCGCCGGCCGCCGGCTGGACAGGCTCCTGTCCAGCGCCACCAGCGACAGGAGCTCGCCGATCCAGGTGTCCCGCTCGGCCGCGCTCCCCAGGCCGTGCGCTTCGTAGGGTTCCGACAGGATCTGCCTCACCGTCTGCCGCGGATTCAGCGATCCCTGGGGATCCTGGAAGATCATCTGGAATTCGCGGCGCTTCCGCCTGAGCTCGGCCGGGGAGAGGCTGCCGAGATCGCAGCCGTCGAACAGCACCTCGCCGGCCGTGGGCGCCAGGAGGCGCACCGCGCACCGGGCGAAGGTGGTCTTGCCGCAGGCGGACTCCCCGACGAACGCGACGGCCTCGCCCGGGAGCAGGGCCAGGTCGATCCCGTCGAGGGCGCGGACCGTGCGCCGGCGCATTCCCGGGACCGGGAACTCCTTTCGCAGACCGCGGATCTCGAGGATGGGATTCACGTCGTCGCTTCGCATCGGATGCAGGCGGCCCGGTGGCCGGCAGATAGAGAAACCAGGGGAGGCATCGACTCCCGGCAGCGCCCTTCGACGTGTGCGCACCGGTCCGCAAACGGACAGCCCGGCGATTCCATTCCCGGGGCGGGCGGGGCGCCGCCGATGGCTGGAAGGCGCGCCGTTTCGCAGCTGCGGCTCAGGTCCGGCCGGCACTCCAGTAGCGCAGCGGTATACGGATGTGCCGGCGCCCGCAGAACCTCCCCGGCGCTGCCGAGCTCCAGGAGCCTGCCGCCGTACATCACGGCAACCCGGTCAGCGAGGCCTGCGACCAGACCAAGGTCGTGGCTGATGAGTAAGAGCGCGAGTCCCCGCCGCCGCCGAAGCTGCTGCAGCAGTTCGACGATCTGCGCCTGTATGCTGGGATCCAGCGCGCTGGTCGGCTCGTCGGCGATCAGGATGTGCGGGCTGTTGCAGAGACCCAAAGCCATTCCCACCCGCTGGCACATCCCGCCCGAAAGCTCGAAGTGGTACCGGCGCATGTAGAATGCCGGGTCGGGGACGCCGACCTCGGCCAGGAGGTCACGGGCCAGGCGCTCCGCTTCACCCCTGCTCACGCTCTGGTGCGCCCGGATCGCCTCCGCGAGCTGGGAGCCGATGGTGAGCACCGGATTTAGGGCGCCGCGGGGATCCTGGAACAGGAAACCGAGGCGGCGCCCGCGGAGGCTTCGCCACTCCCCGGGGCCGAGCGATGAGAGATCCATCCCCTGGTAAAGGATCCGGCCGGACTCGATCCGTGCACTGTCGAGCAGCCCCGCGAGGGCGAGCGCGAGAGTGGTTTTGCCGCTGCCTGTTTCCCCGACGACCGCGAGCGACTCTGCCGGGCGCAGCCGGAGCGAGACATCCCGGACGACCTTCAAGGAGCCGGCGGGCGCTGGGTAGGAGATCGTGAGGTTCCGTACTTCCAGCAATTCGGTGGTCAATGAGCCCCCCGGGACGGCGATCTCCGCGGACGGCACGAGCCCCAGCTCCCGGCCTGCCGCGCTCGGCGGCGGGAGCCGGCACTCAAAAGAGCCGGCCGCCGATGAACCGCGCCTGCGCCCCCAGCTCTTCCTCGATGCGCAGGAGCTGGTTGTATTTTGCAATCCTGTCGGTGCGGCTCGCCGACCCCGTCTTGATCTGGCCGGCGTTGGTGGCGACGGCGAGATCGGCTATGAACGTGTCCTCCGTCTCCCCGGAACGGTGGGAAATGACCGTGGTGTAGCTGTCGGTCTTGGCGAGTTCGATCGCGTCGAGGGTCTCGCTCACCGTCCCCACCTGGTTCAGCTTTATCAGGATGCTGTTGGCAACCCCGTCGGCGATTCCGCTTTTCAGCCGGTTTTCGCCGGTCACGAAGACGTCGTCGCCCACCAGCTGGATCTTCTCGCCGAGCGCGTCGGTGAGCGCCACCCAGCCCTGCCAGTCGTCCTCGGCCATGCCGTCCTCGATCGAGACGATGGGATAGGCGCCGGTCCACTTCTCGTACAGCCGTATGATCTGGTCGGAAGTCAGGCGGCTGCCGCCCGATTTGCGGAAGCAGTACCGTCCGTCCTCGAACATCTCGCTGGCGGCTACGTCCAGGGCGAGGCAGATCTGGCTGCCGCCCGTGTAGCCGGCCCCCTCGATGGCCTCCAGGATGAGGTCGAGCGCTTCCTCGCTCGATTTGAGATTGGGGGCGAAACCGCCCTCATCCCCCACCGCCGTGGAATAACCGCGCTTTTTCAGGACGCCCTTGAGCGCATGAAATGTCTCCACCCCCATACGGAGGCTTTCGGCGAAACTGCCGGCGCCGGCGGGGACGATCATGAACTCCTGCGGATCGAGGTTGTTGTCGGCGTGGGCGCCGCCATTGATGATGTTCATCATGGGGACCGGCAGGACGCAGGCATTGGCGCCGCCGAGGTAGCGGTAGAGTGGAAGGGAGAGCGCCGCCGCCGCGGCGCGCGCCGTGGCCATCGAGACGGCGAGGATCGCGTTGGCGCCCAGCCTCGCCTTGTTGGGGGAACCGTCGAGGTTGATCAGAATCCGGTCGATGGCTCGCTGCTGGAAGGGATCTTCACCCGCCAGCGTGGGGGCGATCGTCTGCAGGACGTTTTCCGCCGCGCGCAGGACGCCTTTGCCGCCGTAACGGAGCTTGTCGCCGTCGCGCAGCTCCACGGCTTCGTGGGCTCCCGTGGAGGCGCCGGAGGGAACCGCCGCCCGGCCGCGGATGTTTCCCTCGAGGATCACCTCGGCCTCCAACGTGGGGTTGCCCCTGGAGTCCAAAATTTCGCGCGCAAGAACGGAACGTATGGGACGGCTCATTGCAGTAATCTCCGTGTGACGGTGTGGGCCGGCCAGGGAGGCCCGGCGAAGGCGAAAGTGATGTATAGCACACGGATTCCGAGGGATCAAGAAACCACCGGTTCGCTCGTCCCGGCGGGAATGCGAATCCCGGGGGTGAAGCCGCCGCGCTCGCGGCGGCAGGGCGGAATCCCCGGCAAATTGACAGAAACCCGAGCGCTGTGTTAGCTTCAGACTTCCATCAGACCGGAGGAATTCATGAAGCTTTCGGCCCGCCAGTCCAACGATGTAGCCGTCCTCGACGTGGAGGGCAAAATCCTGCTCGGGGACGGGGATGTCGAAATCAAGGAGGCCGTCGACAAACTGCTGGGTGAAGGTCGGAAGAAGATCCTGCTCAACCTGGCAAATGTGCCCTACGTCGACAGTGCCGGTCTCGGGGAGATCATCCGCTGTTTCACCGCGGCCAGGAAAGCCGGCGGAAGCTTCAAGCTCCTGGCGCCCAACGAGCGTCTGGTGGACCTGCTCACGATCACGAAGCTGACGAACGTCTTCGACTGGTACAACGACGAGGACGATGCCGTCCAGAGTTTTGCCTCCTGACGCCCAGGAGAGCCACGCCCGAGTCCGATCCATGCAAGGCAGCAAAAAGCACACAGTCGCCCGCCGGGGGATTCTCACGGGCGGATTTCTGGTCCTGGCCGCCCTGATGCCCGGCCCCGGGGAACCGTCGCCGGCGGCCCCGGCGCAATACGGGATCGGACAGATCGTATCCGAGCATGTCAGGATCCGAATCCCGAGCTCCCGGGAGTGGCTTGCCCGCGAGACGATCGCGGAGCTGGAACGCTGCTGGCAGTTCATGAACACCGAAGCAGGCGGCAAGCTGCCGCGGCGCATCCAGGTCCACGTGGACTGGGAGGGCCGGGAGACCCGGGCCGACGCCGGCAGCGGCGTCATCGCCATCGGGATGAACCGCAGTGAGGCGGCCCACGACGTGAGAGCCTGGCTGATGAGATCGGCGGCCCGCGAGATGGCGCGCATCGCCCTGCTCGAGCTGTCCAGGGGCGACACGGCCCGCGCAGAGCTGAGCGCGATGGTGGATGCGATGTCGGAGATATTCGCGCACGAATTCATGAGGACGACGCGCAGCCTCACGGGAGCCTGGGTCGCGGCCCACTTCATCGATCGCATCCAGCCCCTCGGCCTGGCCGCCTTCGCTGCGGGCGGCGGAGGCCCGGAGCCCCGCGATTTTCGCGCCGCGGCTCCCGGTGTCACCTTTCTGCTCACCTGCCGGGAGACCTACGGACGTGAAAAGACGCTCAGGCTGCTCGAGTCCCTCGGTAAGAGAGGGCTGGCGGAGAGCATCCTGCACGTCTTCGGGCGGATCGCCGCGGCGGTGGAGCACGGATGGCTCCGGAAAGTCCGCGAATTCGCGGTGCCGCAGGAATTTGCCGTCAGGGGGGAGGAGGACCTGCCCATCCTGCAGCGAACCGTCCTTGTTCCGGAGACGGTCCGCGCGGGGGAAACGCTCGCGGTGCGCCTCTTCCTGTCCGACCGCCAGGGGAATCCGCTGGCGGTCGAGGCGTTTGTGATCGACGAGAGCTCAAACCGCGTGGTGCGCGCCCGCCCCGGTCAGGACGAGAGCGGCAGGCACATGATCGCGGAGCTGCCGATCGAATCCGGCCGTCCCGGCGGGCAATACGTGCTGCAGGCGACCGCCATCGATGCGGCGGGAAGCATCCGCAGCTGGCGGGAATCCTACCGGACCGCTCCATGAGAGGCGCGCAACCGTCAGGAAGGGACTCCGGGCGCGCGGCGTTGCGGGGCGCCCGGCTGCGGCTCAGCGTTTCTTCAGCTCGGCGATGCGGTTGAGCGCTTCCTGCAGGCCGGGAGAGGGATTGAGTTCGAAGGCCTTGCGGTAGGCTTCCATCGCCTGGTCCCACTTCTTCTGCTTTTCGTACACCAGGCCGAGGCGCTGGAACACCTCGGCGCTGCGCGGCATCAGGCTCAGCGCCTGGTTCAGGGACTTCTCCGCTTCCGTGTAGTTCTGCTGAAAGAGATAGGCCTCGGCGATGTTGTAGAAGACGAATCCGTCGTTCGGCGTGTAGTCCCGCGCCTTGCGGAAGTGTTCGATGGCCTGGGTGTACTGGCGGTCGGACAGCGACGCCACGCCGCGCTTGAAATACGTCTTCCCCATGTACTCCGTGGTGACGTTGTGCCCCGGCCGCAGCGCCAGGGCCTTCAACAGGGCCTGCTGGGCGTCTTCGTGGCGGCCGAGGTTGTAGTAGGCGATGCCGAGCTGGCTGTAATTGGTCCAGTCGGTGGTCCGGAGGCGGATCGCGGCGGCCAGGTCATCCGCGGCCTCCCGGAATTTCTCGAGGCGGTAGTAGGCGGAGCCGCGCAGGTGGTGCAGGTTGTAGCGCTCGTCGGGCTCCTTCGCCAACGACTCCCCCTGGTTCAGGATCTGGACGCTGTTGTCGAACCGCTGCAGGTTGTAATAAGCCTGGCCGAGCCCCTGGTAGGCGGGGAAGGCGGCCGACTGCAGCTGCACGGCGCGCGAAAGGGAGGCGATCGCAAGGGCGTTGTTCTTCAGGTTGAGATAGCACAGACCCATGAGCCGGTGCCCGAACTCCCAATCGGGATTCTGGTCCAGATCCGGCTTCAGTTCCTGGATCGCCTTGTCGAACCGCCCCTGCTTGTAGTAGGAGACGGCCAGCTTGTAGTCGGCGGAAGCGGGGACGGCAGCAAGGAATACCCCGGCGAGCGCCACGAGGGCGCAAAGCGAAAGGCGGGCGGCCTTCATTTGCCTATTCCCCCGGTGAACCCGGCCCACATCTCCACCTCCGAGCGCGTGGGGATCGAGATGTTCTCGACCCGCATCTGCTTGCACACGTCGAGGACCTCGACCGTCACATAATAGGGGACATCGGGATCGGTCTGCACGATCACCGGCTTCTTGGGATTCTGCTTGAGCCTGGCGTCGATGTAGCCCGCGATCTGCGGCAGTGTGGCCGGCCTGCGGTCGATGGTGTACTGGCCCGGCCCCATGATGTGGATGTGCATGGACTCCAGCGGCTGGACGTTCGCCGGCTCTTCGTTCTTCGGCAGCCCGTATTCGAGGCCGAAATTGCTGCTGTAGACGGCCGTGAGCATGAAGAAGACGATCAGCAGGAAGGCGATGTCCGCCATCGAAGCGGTCGGGATTTCGGCCGTGATCTTGCCGCGTACCTTTATGGCCATTTCGGTTACAGGGGCTCCTTAGCCGTCTTTGCCTCCGTCAGGAGAGCGATGCGCCGGCAGTTGTTGTTTCTCAGGCGCTCGTAGACCTGGTTGAAAGCCTCGTAGGGGATGTTCCTGTCGGCGCGGATGATGAACTGCCTGGTCGGATCTTCCGCTACGACCTCCTGAATGAAGATCTCGAGCTCCTCGAAGTTGTTGATCCGGTTGCCCGGCTGAATGCCGTTGGATATCTCCATGGCCCCGGTCGTGTCGAGCGCAATGATGGCGGCGTCCTTTTCGACCTCCTCCCGGTTGGCCGCCTGCGCGAGATCGACCGACATCCTCACCGGACTGAACGAGGTCGTGAGCATGAAGAAGACAATCAGCAGGAAGGCGATGTCCGCCATCGAAGCGGTCGGGATGGCCGCAAAGACCTTGTGGCGCTGAATCGGGCGTCTGATCATGGCACAGCCTGGGACGGGCCGACCTGAGGCGTCTGCCCGAAAACGGGCGTCTGGCCCTGGTTCGGTTCCTCCAGCTCGCCGAACGTCTCGAGCAGCATCGCGGAGCTGGTCTCCATGTCCAGGGCGAAGTTCGAGATCCGGCTCGTAAAGTAATTATACGCCGCCTGCACGGGCAGCGCGATCGAGAGGCCGTAGGCCGTGGTGATGAGCGCTTGCGAAATGCCGGCCGCTACGGCCTTGGGATTGCCCAGTCCGACCTCGGCGAGCACGCCGAAGGACAGGATCATGCCGGTGACGGTGCCGAGGAATCCGAACAGGGGGGCGACGTTTGCAATGGTCGCCAGGATCCACAATCCCCGTTCGAGCTTGGAGAGCTCGTGCAGCGCAACACTCTCGACGGCCTTCTCGATGTCGGCGGCAGCCTTGCCATAGCGCAGAAGGCCGGCACGCATGGTGTCGGAGATCGGGCTGGGATTGGCGTCGCAGATCCCTATGGCACCCTTCAGGTCGCGCTTCATCAGGGCTTGGCGCACGGCGCCGAAGATCTGTGCGGTGTTGATCTTCAGGCGGTGGAACACGATGCCACGCTCGACTATGACGATAAGACCTGCGATCGAACAAAAGAGCATGGGGTACATCGTCCAGCCGCCCTTGACAAAATAATCAACCAGGTTGCCGCCGAGTGAACTTAACACAGTGACTTTTCCCCCTTGGATTCAGAATTCATGCCAACGATCAGAGTCGGCCAGGGCGGGAAGGTTTCAATCCGCCTTTTCCAGTGCGCTGATTCGGAAGCGCCTAGCCGGAACGAGCCATCCACCGGCGCAACCCATCAAATTTAGCGACATGCCATAGTCAAGTCAAGCTAACATATTATTTATGATCGACTTATAAAAAGTAGGCGACCTCGTGCCCCACCCCGATTCACGTTGCACCCCCGCCGGGGAAACCCGGCCGGGCGAGCGGCTGCAAGGGGCCGCGCCCCCGCCGGGGAATCCCTCGATCAGCCCGAAACGGCCGGCTGCCCGTTGCCGGTACAGTCAAATACGCGCGGGAATCCTGTTTGTTGCGGCCGGCCCGGAGACGTTCTCAGGGCTTGATCTTGAGGCGTTTTAGTTTTTCGCTGAGCGTGGTGGGATTCACGGAGAGCATCTCGGCGGCCTTTTTCTGGTTCCAGCCGGTCTTCTCGAGCGCCGCCACGATGAGAGCGCGCTCGAAATTCAGCACCCGTTCCTTGAGCGGGAGGCCTTCATCGTGCTTCTGCGGGATCCTCTCCAGACCCGGGGCGGTGATGTTTCTGGGAAAGAGGTCCGAGGCGATCACGTCGCCGGGCGCGAGCACCACGGCGCGTTCGATCGCATTTTCCAGTTCGCGAACGTTTCCCGGCCAGTCGTGGTCGAGCAGCAGCCTCAGCGCCGCCGGTTCCAGGGTGCAGACGGGCCGCTCGTTCTCCCCGCAATATTTCCGGATGAAGTGGTCCGCGAGCAGCGGGATGTCCTCGGAGCGTTCCTTCAGCGGCGGCAGACGGACGACGATGACATTGAGCCGGTAGTAGAGGTCGTCGCGGAAGGAGCCCCGGACGACGGCCTCGTGCAGGTCGGTGTTTGTGGCCGCGATGATGCGCACGTCGACCTTGATGTTTTCCAGTCCGCCCAGCCTCCGGAACTCCCGCTCCTGGATGACGCGCAGCAGTTTGGCCTGGATCTCCATGGATATGGTGGCCACTTCGTCCAGAAACAGGGTGCCGCCGTCCGCCACCTCGAAGAGCCCCTTTTTCGAGCTGGAGGCGCCCGTGTAGGCGCCGCGCACGTGGCCGAAAATTTCGCTTTCGAGAAGATCGGAGGGGATGTTGCCGCAGTTTATGGCGACGAAAGGGGCGTCCGCCCGCCCGCTCGCTTCGTGGATTGCCTTGGCGACGAGCTCCTTACCGGTCCCGCTCTCGCCCTGGATGAGAACGGTGCTCCGCCGGGACGCCACCTGGGAAATGAGGTCGAACACCTGCTGCATCGGGGCGCTCTTCCCGATGATGTTCTTGAAGCTGTAGCGCTCGTGCAGCGTGGTTTTCAGCCGTAGGTTCTCGCGGCGCAGCCGCCGCTGCTCGAGGGCGTTGCCGACGGCGATCAGCAGTTCATCGTTCTTGAACGGCTTGGTGATGAAGTCGAAGGCGCCGAGCTTCGTGGCCTTGATGGCCCGCTCTACGGAGGCGAAGGCGGTGAGGATGATCGTGGCCGGCGCGTTCTCCATCTTCTGCAGCTCTGCCAGCACTTCGAGTCCGTCGGCGCCGGCCAGCATAAGGTCCAGAATCACCACGCCGTACTCCCGGCCGTGCGCCATTTCGAGCGCCTGCGCGGCGTCCTGCGCCAGATCGGTGTGGAAGTCTTCCGCGGTCAGCAGGTCGGCCAAGACGTCCCGGACTATCTCCTCGTCATCGACAACAAGGATGGGTTCTTTGGCTTTCATCCGTTTGCTCGCCGGGTGGGGAGCTTCAGGGTGAAGTGTGTGCCCTTGGCGGGGGCGCTGTCGACGAAAATCCGGCCCCCGTGTTCCTGGATGATGCCGTAGGCCACAGCCAGGCCGAGACCGGTTCCCTTGCCGGTGGTCTTGGTGGTGAAGAACGGATCGTAGATCCGCTTGAGGTTCTCCTCGGTGATGCCCGCGCCGGTGTCGACGATGTCCACGATCACCATTGTATCGTTTTTCTTGGTTCCGATCTTGATCCATCCGCCCGCGGGCATTGCATCCCTGGCGTTGAGCAGGAGATTGATCAGCACCTGCTGAAGCTTGCCGGCGTTGCCGTAAACCGGCGGCACCGACCGGTCAAGGCTGGAGTCGACCTGGATCCTGGACTGCCGGAACTGGTGGTCGAGCAGGCTGAGGCTTTCCTCGATGAGCTGGTTGATGTCGAGATCCTTGAGTTCGCTGCCGTTGATGCGGGCGAAATTCAGCAGGCCGTTGACGATTTCGGCAGCCCGGAAGGTCTGCTTCTCGATCTTCGCCAGTATGGGCTTGCGGTGGTCTGAGTCGGGCGTCTGGTTGAGGAGCATCTGCGTGTAGCTGGAGATCCCGGTGATGGGCGTGTTCACCTCGTGGGCCACGCCCGCCGCGAGCAGGCCGAGCGAGGAAAGCTTCTCCACCTGCAGCAGCTGTTCCTCCATCCGGCTCTTTTCGGTGATGTCGTCCATCACGAGCAGGGAGCCGTAGGCCGTGCCCGCCGCGTCCTTAAGGGGAATGACGCTCAGGTTGACGATGAGCCTCTCGTCCCTGCGGTTGACCAGGTAGAGCTTGTATATGTTTCCGGCCGACTTGATCTCCCAGCCGTTGCGACCCGTGACCTCCATGACCGAAGTCACGATGTCGGGACCGAGGAGGTCTTCCGCCCGGGTGGCCCGGATCAGCTGCCGCCGGGCATGGTAGAGCCGCTCGAAAGCCCGGTTGCAGCTGGTGACGTTGCCCTGCAGGTCCAGGGCCAGCACGGCGATGTTGATGCTCTCGATGATGTTCTCGGTGTAGCTCCGGAGGCGCTCCAGTTCCAGCGCCTTGGCCTCCACCGAGCGGTAGAGGCTTGCGTTCTCCAGGGCGATTGCGGCATAGCCGGCGAGGGCTGCGAGCAGGTCCCGGTCTTCGGACGAGAAATGCCGGCCGGCTGGGGGAGCGCCGAGCGCGATCAGGCCGATCCGCCGGCCGCGCAGGAGCAGGTCCTGCAGAAAACGGAAGCCCTCGGCGGCGAATACCGGTGGCGCGCTCCGGGGATGGTTGTCCGCATCCGGTCCGGCCGCCTCGCCCAGCGCTTCGTCGCCGATCTGCTGGAGGCCGCATCCGGCCGTGAATCCCGCCGCGCATGCCAGTTGATGGCTCCCCGGCGTCTTGGGATCGTGCAGGTAGAGGGCGGCGCGATCCACGAGGAAGGATTTCTGCACCCGCTCCAGAATGCTGCGGGAGAGGCGGCCAAGACCGATCTCCGAGCCGAGCGTGCGGGCGAAGTCGAGCAGGCCCGCCCGATCCTCGAACTGTTCTTTGTAGAACAGCCGGTCCAAACGCAGTTGCAGCGCGTTGCGCAGAGGCGCGAAGAGGAGGGCGATGGCCAGAGCGGCGGTGCAGATGATGACGAAGTCGGCCTCGGGTGCCGCCCACTGCAGGGCCCGGCCGAGCACGAGCACGAAGAAAAGGTACAGGGCCAGCAGCAGAGAGCTGGCTCCCAGATAGGCTGCGCCCCGGCGCATGAGGATTTCCACGTCGATCAGCCGGTAGCGGACGATGGCGTAGGCGAACGAAAGCGGGATGAAACCCAGGAACAGCATCGAGGACCACATCAGGAAGCTGTCGCCGGCCCCGAAGAGCCAGGGCAGAACGTAGATCAGCGAAAAGGGGAGGATTCCCAGAAGCGTTCCGCAGCTGATCCACTTCATCTGCTGCCGTGTGGTCCAGTCGCCGGCGGTCAGGCGCCGCCTCAGCAGAATAATCCCCCCGGCCAGGAAACCGAGGCTGAAATAGACGATGTGGACCCGGTCCAGGATCATGCTCGAGCCGACGGTTCGCGGAAGCCCGAAACGGGCCAGGTGTCCCGTCACCCACAGCAGGTGGAGCATCGCAAGCAGGGTTGCCGGTGCGTAGAGCAGGGGAGAGCGGGCCCGCCACTCCGGGAGATCCGCCGGGAAGCGCTGGCAGAAGTGCACGAACAGGGTTGGCAGCAGCAGGAATGCGGCGATCGAAATCCAGTAGACGACCAGGTCGATCGTTCCCAGCACGGGGGTGAAGCTGTACAGGTAAACGACGAAGGCCGCCAGGCAGATGAGGAAGAAATGATAGGCTCGCGGCTGCCTCCCCGCCCGGTAGGCGACGAAGAGGCCCACTCCCAGGTGGAGAAGCGCGAGCAGCGCCCGGAGTGCGTCCTTGGCGCCGAACAGCCTCCGCTCCCCAATCTCCAGGGCCAGGTTGCGACTCTCCCCGTTGCGGGAGATCCTGTAGCTGGCCCTGTAACCCGGCTTAAGCCCGTCCAGCTGCGAGTAGTAATCCCGGCTGTCGGCTATCGGAAGCCCATTCAGGGCCTCGAGGGTGTCGCCGGTCTGTACGCCCGCAGCGGCGCCCGGTGTGCCTTTCGCTACCGCCTCTGCCACCAATCCCGACTCGGACTCGGCCCAGACAATGCCGTCGTAGGGCTCGATGTAACGCACCCTGTCCCGCACGTTGACCACCCCGACGACCACCAGCAGGAGCGTCAACAGGATTGTGAATACGGCCTTGAATGATACGGGGAACCTGTTCATTTCAACACGCTAGCGCAGGCAAGATTATGCCTACGCTGCTATTAAAGCAATCTCCGTGCCATAGGGTGTAACCGCCCGCCAGGCCAATGGGCCTCGTAAATGTTTACTAGATTTACATTTAGCAAATTCACTGTCCGGATAAGAATCGGCGTGGCCAGACAATCCAATCAATTGGATTTTTTGCGTCAAATATTTGAACCTCCCTGGATGAAGACGGTCTAAAGCAGCATCTTGAGAGGGGTTAGAGGAGGAGGCCACAAACCTGTCCCTTCCCTGTTCGCCACCCAGCGGGTGAACTCCCCCTGACAAAAGCAGCGCGCCTAGCCAATTCTTCTGTGCGCAGAGGGAGGGCTGGAGCCGCGAGTGGCTGCACCGTGCGGGATCAGTAAAAGTTGAGATTCAACCCGAAGCGCAGGGAGCGCGGATTGCGCGTGAGAATGATGTGGCCGTCACTGGTCTGGACAACGTAGCGACCCTGGTCGAGGAGATTCCGCACATCGACGAGGGCCTCCCAGCGGCCGGCCGTACCCATGAACTCGGGGAGCGGTATCATCTGGCGGATGGTGAAACTGACGCCCTTGTTCATCATGTCTACGCGATCCGAGAAGAGATCGATCGTCGTGAGCGTGTCCCCCGCGTGCCACCGCATGAAGGTGTCCAGGTTGGTCTGCGTGCGCGCGATGCTGGCGCTGAACTGGCCCGTGAACGAGTGATGGTAGGAGCGATGGATGTAGTTCAGCAGGTTCCGCGCCAGGAGATCCCCCGGCAGCAATTCGGCCCTGTCGGCCAGACCGGAGCCCGTGCCGTAGACATAGGCGGCCGATCCGCTCAGCGAGTCCAGGAACTTGCGGTTCACGACGAAGCGCAAGCCTTGGTGCCTCAGCTGTCCCTCCCTCAGTTGTGCCACGCTGTACCGATTGCGCGCGGCCTTCTTTCCGAGCGTCACCAGCAGCGGAGTTCCCGGCCCCTCTGTCCGATCCTGGTATACGGCCAACTCGACGGACATGTCGTCGGCAAGCTCGCGGGCCACCGCCAGCTCGGCATGTTTGAATTGCGTCAGATGGATCTCGCCGTGGATCTTGGCGATATACGTAGGCTCCATGAGGTTGATCACTTCGCCATCCGGCAGCGCCACGCTGTTGCTGTCCGTAAACCTGCGGGAGGTCATGGCGGTCCGCAGGGTCCAACCCTCGGCCGGCGAAACCGACACCAGCAGGAAGGGGCTGAAAACGCTCTTCGTGGTGCCGTAATAGATCCGGGAGAGATCGAACCCGTACTCAAGGTCCAGGGCATCCAGAAACTCGCTGCTGGCCGAGAAGCCCAGGGCGAGCGTCTGCACACCCGACTCCCTGAGCGAGGGATCCTGGGCGAAAAAGGTCTGGGGCCGTGTGAGCGCGCTTATGCTTGTGCCATTCAGGTTCATCCGCCCGTAGCCGAGATGGAATCTCATCTGCCGGCCGGGTTCGGGCCGGTAGTCGAGGGTGTTCCGGATGCGCCAGAGCGTATCGTAGCCCGAGTGGAGCTGGCCGGACACAATCATGCGGCTGCTCTCGGTCAGAGGCTCCGCGTAGGCAAAATTGGAAACGATCCCGGTGTGGGCGCTCCCCGGCAGCACGGTGAAGTTGGAGCTGCCGAGATCGGCGGTGGTGGCAACGCTGAGGGTGCCGCCCCGCATGAACTCCCGGTTCCACTCCCTGAATGTCGGCGCGGTTTCATCGAGCGCCCGGAAGATGAGCCTTCGGTCCGCGGCGCTTCGCAGCACCGAGCGGAAATCCCAGTTGCGGGGGTCTTCCGCGGATATCAGGTCCACGAATTCCTGGAGGATGACGTTGAGCGTCACGGTCCTGCCGGCCGCTACCACTATGTTGGAGCTTACGTGGGAGCGATATCCCTCGTGGCTGACCTGCAGCTGGTAGGAGCCCGGCGCGACCTGGGCAAGAGAGTAGCCGCCCCGGTTGTCGGTCCGGGTGAAGGATATGGTGCCTCCGTTGCGGTCCTCCTTGAAAACCGTGACAACCGCACCGAGAAGCGCCTTTCCGCTTCTGTCCTGGATGCTCCCCATGATTCGGCCGCTGCCCCTGGCTTCGGCCAGCGCCGGCGCCAGAAGCAGCGCCAGCGTAAGCAGCATTGGGGGGATGCGATTCATGGCTCTCATGGTTGCCCGTCCTTGACCAAAGACGGCACTTCGCCCTCAGTTCCGGACACAGTTCAGCTGATGGAAACCTACCACAGAGCCTGGGGACTGTCAACACGCCAAGCCTCTGCGGAGGAAAGCGTAAGCCGGACCGGGAAAACCCGGCCGAGCCCTGAAATCCTCAGGGCCTGGCTTTTGCCGCTCCCGCAGACCGTGCTGCCGCGACGATCTTCTCGACCTCCGCCAGCAGCGACGGTCCGTGATATGGAATTCCATCCTTGAGTATCCATTCCACCCCGCCGGATTGAGTCCTCTGCCCGTCGCGCCATGTCTCGATGCCGGTCGGATACAGCACCTTGAGGTTTTGCAGTGGATTTCCGTCGACGACGATCAGATCCGCCAGGAATCCCGGACGCAGGCGGCCCAGCCGGTCTTCCTGCCCGAGGATCCGGGCATTGTTCCCGGTGGCATGCTGGATTACGGTGAGCGGGTGGAACCCGGCCTCCTGGTGGAGTTCGAGCTCCCGGACGAACCCGAACCCGTACATCTGGTATATGAAACCCGCATCCTCGCCGGCGCCGATGAGTCCGCCCCGGCGGGCAAACTCAGCCAGCGCCTTCATCCAGAGGCGGTAGTTCTCCTTCCAGAACGACTCATCCGTGGATGTCCAGCCGATGAAATAGGAGCCGTGGTGCGCGGGATTGGGGCGGAAATACTCTTCCAGGGCGGGGTGGAGATACCGGCCGAACCACGGCTGGTTCTGCGCCCGGAGGAGATCGCGGCTGGCCTCGTAGATGTTCAGGGTCGGCACCCACGCCACTCCTGCGGCCGCCATGCCGTCGAGCACTTCGAGAAGTTTCTCCCCATCGGCTTCCCGCCAGAGGCGTCCTGCGTAGCGGAAGCGGTCGGTCTCGTTGTTGTAGTTGTATTCCGGGGGGAAGTTCTGCACACCCTGCGCGAGCGCCGCGTCGGGGATTCCGTACCAGTGCTCGATGCTGGCAATGCCGCAGTCTATGGCATCCCAGGCGTCGGTCTCCTCCACGCCGATGTGGTGAGCGATTCTCAGTCCCGCCTGCCGGGCTTCGTCGGCCATGGCGCGCATCAGGTCGCGGTCTATGCCGAACAGCTTTATGCCGTCCACCCCTTGGCGCTGCAGCTCCTTCACCCGCGCCGCGGCTTCGCCGACGTTTCGCGGGACCGGCGCGTAGTTGAAGCGCCCGTAGACGAAAATGCGCGGCGCGACCACCGAGCCCTGCAGGCTCCGCTGCCGCAGGTCCAGCGCTTTCTTGAGATCGCTCCCGACGTCCCTGATGGTGGTGACGCCGGAGGCCAGCCAGAGCTTGAGCTGATATTCGAAGGGCATCGGGATACCGGCGCGCTCGTCCTGGAGGTGGGCGTGGGAGTTGATCAGCCCCGGAAGAACGTATTTGCCGGCGGCATCGATCTCGACCGCCGCTTCCGGCCGCTTCTGCGTGCCCTGCTTGAGCGCGACGGGATCGAGGGGCACGATGCGGCTGATGAGGTTGCCCTCGATGAGGATGTCCTTGGGCCCCGAGGCCGGAGTCCCGTTGCCGTCCACCACCATCGCATTGCGGATGGCGAGGCTCGCCGGTCTCTTTCCGCTCTCCGGCTGCCCGCCGCCGCCCTGGGAGCGGATCGCGGGTGCAAAGAGCGCCCCCGCCAGAACGCAGCAGAAAAGCAAGGCCGGCACTCGCCGGGAGCCGGGGCAAATAGTGGAGATTGGCATGGCAGAATCCCTCCGGAGGTTGTTGCGGGTGAACCTTCCCCTGGCGGGGGAAGCGGTTGCCCCTCGTTTGTCCATTTCCTCCCAATCGGCGGAAGCCGCGCGCTCGAAAGCACGGATCCGAGCGCACGGGCAGAAAGGGTCAGCGCCGGTCGGAGTCCCCCGCAGGCGGGGCGACAGGCAGCTCGGCGTAGAGGATTCGCACGATGCAGCGGGCTGCGCCCTCGGGCACGCCCTCCACGGTGATCTCCTCGAGGCTGACCGTTTCCCCCGGCGGCAGCCGCACGGACGCTTTCGCTGTGACGGATTCCAGCTCCTTCCCGTTGCCCGCCAGGTAGGAGAGCTTCAGCAGCAGGTCTCCATAACCGACCGATCCTCCGTTCCTGATGACGATGTGGTGCCGCGCCGAGAAGCCGTGCGAGATCGCGGTTCCGACCATCTCTCCGGGTGGCAGGAGTTCCATCCGCGCCTGCGCAACTTCGAGGTCCCGGGGATCGATGACGCGGAGGGCGCTGGGAGCCACCGACCTGAAGTCCTCCAGCGGCGTTTCCGACTCGAGCGCGACCTCTTCCTTGCGGCCCTGGACCGCAAGCCAGACCAGCACGGCAACCAGGGCCAGAGTCAGCCCGATGAATGCGATTTTTCGGATCATCCTTCCCTTCCCGGAATCAAGCCCCTCCCGGCAGTCCCGCCGGCCGGAATATTCTACTGCAAAACGCCCCGCCGCCAGATGACATCCCCGGCCACGATGGTGGCAAGACATTCCCCCGCCCCCTCGAGCAGCTGGCAGATGAGGTTTCTGTCTCCCAGCTCCTCCGGCAGTCTCAGCACCGTCATGTCGGCCCAGTAGCCGCGGCGGAGGCGGCCCAGGACCCTCCCGAGATTCAGGGCCGCCGCTCCGTTCAGGGTTGCCATGCGCAAGATCTCCTCGCACCGGAGGTCCTTTCGCCGGCCGAAAAGGTGGCGCATCTCGTCCAGCACGCTCAGGGATTGATTGCTGGCGAGCGAGTCGGTTCCAAGCGCCACGTTGACGCCGGCATCCAGCATCTGCCGGACCGGGTGGCGATCGTGGCCAAAAAAGGCGTGGCTGCGCGGACAGTAGACGACACTGCTGCGCGAGGCGAGGATGGCGGCGATGGATGCCGGGTCGAGGTAGTTGCAGTGGATCAGGAGCGCGGAACCCTCCAGCACACCCAGGCTGTCGAGGTAGGAAATCGGGGATGTGCGCGGCGGGGACCAGTCCTCCGGGAGGAGCTTTCTGCCGGCCAGGAAAGCGGCGAACTCTCCCGTCCCCTCCGCCAGGAACTCCCGCTCGGCCTTCGTTTCGGCCACGTGGGTGGCAAGGGGCAGCGAATTCTGCCTCGCGATGGCCGCGACTGACCGGTACAGTTGCGGCGACACGGAGTAGGGCGCGTGCGGAGAGACGCCCACGGTCAGCAATGGATCATCGCCGACCTGGGTGAGCCGGCGCCGGAGTTCCGCCGTCGCCTCCTCCGCCCTGGCCGGGGGGAAGCCGGCAATCTCCTCGAAGACGGTCTTGCGCAGCGCGAAACCTCGCAGGGCTTCGGAACTCGCGCCGCTGCAAGAGACATCCGCAACCATCGTGGTGCCGGACTCCAGGGACATCTGCGCTCCGCGGGCCGCCGCTCGCCGAAACTCTTCCGCGGGGAGGCCGCGCCGGTAGTCGACGATCGAAGCCAGCCACTCTGTGAAGGATGCGGGCGGGGGAACGTCCGCACCCCGGGCGGTCAGCTCCAGGTGTGTGTGGGCGTTGACCAGTCCGGGCATCAGGATGGCCGAGCCCCAGTCGATTACCTCACCGTCGCCGGCGGCGCGGTTTCCGTGCCAGGGCTCCACCCGGGAAATCCTTCCCGGGGCCGACACGTGCACAGCGGCATCCCGCAGCAGCAGGTCGGCTTCCGCGAGAACATACCGGGCTCGGTGGATCTTTCGAATCATATGGCAGTCCGCATGGAGTGTGCCCAGCGCGGGTGGGCATGCCGGGCTTGCGCTCGCGCTGCTATTTCCTGATTGCGGCCACGAAGGCAAGCGGCTCCCCTGCGCTCACGGGCGGCGTGCCGATGATGTACAGCAGCTCTCCCGCGACGGGGGATCGCAGTTCGTAAAACCGGCGCCCGAAAAAGTCGGTGATGTAGCCCAGCAGCGCCCCTTTTTCCACGATCTGGGTCTTGACCGCCAGCGGGAAAAACAGACCCGCCTTCTCCGCCAGGTTTTCGGGAAAGCGCAAAACCTCGCCGGAGTCGTACCACACGACCTGCTCGGGCATCCGGGCCTCTCCCGCCAGCATGCCCAGGTGCCGCATCAGGTTCTCGGCTCCCCGCACCACCGCAGCGATCGCCTCCTCATCGTGGGCGACCCCCATGTCGCCCGACTCGATCGTCACGGAGGGCTTGCCGCGGGTCATGCCGGTGTTCGAGCAGTACAGGCTTGCCGAAGGATCCTTGGGCCGGCCGCGGTCGATCACGATGTTGGGCAGCCCGAAAGCCAGCGCCATCTGGCGCGCGGGCTCGTCCACCTTGGGATCGCCGAGCGGCATCCAGTAGGAATAGGGGCGGAGCGATTCATTGCCGTCGCCGCAGTGCATGTCCACCAGGTAGTCCGCCCGCTCGATCACCTCGGTGGTGATCGTCCAGGCAATCCGCTCCGACAGGGTCCCGTCCCGGCGGCCCGGGAATACACGGTTCAGGTTCTTCCCGTCGACCGGGCTGTAGTAGACGGTGCGTTTCAAAAAGGACGGCATGTTGGCCACGTGCACCAGGATCAGCCGGCCCTTGAGAAGCTTGGGATCTATCCTGCCGATCAGCCTCTGAGAGGCCAGGATCGGCGGATATTCGTAGCCGTGGGTGCCCGCGATCAGCGCCAGCGCCGGGCCGGTCTCCGCACCGTTGAAAACCGTTACGGGAATGGGGGCATCTCCGTCCGGGCCCTGTGGAATTGCCAGAAAACCGGAGCGCATCTCGCCGGAAGGCACCGTTATGGTCCCCACCCGGAAGCTTTCCCTGGCGCTTGCCGCCAGTTCGGGGAGGGGAAGGATGAGCCATGCGCCGGCCAGCAGGCACAGGGCAAAACTGCGTCGTGTAGTCATGGGTGTTCTCTCCTGTCGGTGTCGCGCTGGGCGGAGGGCGTGCGTTCACGAAAACCGCCGCCGCCCGGAGCCGCTGCCCGAGGGGGACGCGCGGGGCCGGGGAGCGGGCGCCATCTCCGCTTCCTGCCTACACTTCTATCACCAAGGGACCCGGCTTGCCAGTGGTTATTCCTCAATGACGCGCTCCGCCAGCCGATAAGGTTCAGGAGTGCGCAGCGGATTCCGCGGACGGGGCGTTTACAAGGGGCGAAAATTAAGGTATATTGCATGTTTTTTTGGGAGGCATTTGCCTCTTTGAGCGAGGCGGTTGTCATGAAAAAGACAGACCTGAAGAAGTTCAAATCTCTGCTCGAGCAGAAACGCGACCAGATCGTGAATTCGCCCGGCAAGAGAACCCACTGGGAGAACATGCAGAGCTCCCGCCACGGGGACTTCGTGGATCAGGCGAGTGAGGACAACGAGGTCCACGTGAACATACGCCTGCGTCAGACCGACGCCAAGCTCCTCAGGGCGATTGAGTCGGCGCTGATCCGGATTGAAAACGGAACCTTCGGCATCTGCACTTCTTGCGAGGACGATATCAGCCACGCCCGCCTCCAGGCTGTGCCCTGGACTTCGGTCTGCATCGAGTGCAAGGAAAAGAAGACCGCCTGAAGCTGTCACCGCGATGACTGTCTTTCGAAGGCGCCCCGTCAGGGGCGCCTTTTTTTATCTCGCGCGGCGCCTGCGCCCGGAAGCACCCCATCGCTCCCCGCGGGCGCGTGCCCGCGCCTCGTGGCCAGGTAGATGCCGGCCAGGATCACGCCCCCGCCCGCGAGCTTGGACGCGGTGAGCGCCTCCGACAGTATGATCCAGGCCAGGATGCCCGCGCCCACCGGCTCCGCAAGCGTCACCAGCGCCACCAGCGCCGGCGACAGCCAGCGCAGAGACCAGTTGTAGGCCGTGTGGCCGATGCACTGCGGAACGAGGCCCAGGAGGAAGAGGTAGAGATGGCTGGAGGCAGAAAACCCGCCCAGCGGGCTTCCCGCCAGGAGGCAGGCAACCAGGAGGATCGCCCCGCCGGCGAGGTAAACGGGCCAGACATATGCCAGGAGCGACAATCTCGCGCGGAGACGCGCACCCGCCAACAGGTAGGCGGCCATCGCGACGGCTCCGCCCAGGGCAAGGAGGTTGCCCTTCATGGAATCCTGGGAGCGCAGCCAATCTTCCTGGAATATCAGCACGCAGCCGGCGAACGCCAGGGCCAGGCCGAGCCAGAACGGCCTCCCTGGCGCCCTGGCGCCCAGCCGGCGGCTTGCCAGCCCCAGGAAAAACGGGGTGGTGTCGACCAGCAGGACCGAGCTGGCCACCGAGGTGAAGGAAAGCGATGCGATCCAGAGCGCGAAGTGCAGCGCCAGCGCAGCCCCGGCAAGAGCGAGGTGAAAGCGCTCCCCCGGGGGAAGCGATGCGATCTCGCGGCGCGGGCTGCGGAGGGCGAACGGCGCCAGCAGAAGCGCTGCCCACAGCAACCGGTATGCGGCAACGCTCAGCGGCGGGGCAGCCGCCAGCCGGACGAAAATCGAGGCGAAGGAGACGGCAACGCTGCCGGCGGCCAGCAGCAGGACCAGTCGGAACGGCGAGGGGCGGATCAAGATCATCTCCAGCCGGCGGACCGGGACGCGGCGAATCCGCCCGATGCGGTTTCGCCGCGCCCATTCCCGAAAAGCCTGATAGTATCAGCCCAGGATCCTGACATAAGGAGGTTCCGGTGGCGAGAATATACACGAGAAGCGGCGATGATGGCACCACGGGACTGCTCGGCGGCGAACGGGTAACCAAGGACTCGCCGCGCGTGGAGGCTTACGGCGAGGTGGACGAGCTGAACGCGGTCCTGGGCGCGGCCGCCAGCTTTTCGGAGGACTCGCAGCTCGGCGAGCTTCTCCGGCGGGTGCAGCACCGCCTGTTCGTGCTCGGGGCAAACCTCGCCCTTCCCTCCGGCGCTGCGGGAGAAGCGCTGGGCATCCCCCCGGTCGGCGCCCGGGAGACATCCTTTCTGGAAGAGGCCATCAATGAGGTGGAAGTCGGGCTGCCGGAACTCCGCCGGTTCATTCTTCCCGGAGGCGGCAGAGTCGGCGCATTGCTTCACCTGGCCAGGACGGTGGCGCGGCGCGCGGAGCGGCGCTGCGTAGCCCTGGCGGAAGGTGAAACCGTGGACCCGGAGATCATCCGCTACCTGAACCGCCTGTCTGATCTGCTGTTCGTGCTGGCCCGGCAGGCGAATCAGCGGGAGGGGCGGACGGAACGGCATGCGGATGTCCGGGCCGACTGACCGCAGCTTCGAGGGCCGCGGAAGGGCGGTCCGGCGGACTACTTGACAGGCTTGGGCGCGTAATAGCCCTTTTTCGTCCGGGCCACCAGGCCGGGCCGCTTCACCTTCACTTCCACCTTGCGGAACTTCCCGTCACGCTTCTGGTTGCCCGAGTAGTACCCGATGCTGTACTGGCTGCCGAGTTCCCTCGCGATCTGGTCGAACGCGGGACCGAGGTCATCCATTTGCAGGGCGTCGAAAACTATCCCGCCGCTGTTCTCGGAGAGCTCGGTGAGATAACGGCGGCCGGCGGCGTAATCTCCCCCGATGCCGCCGGCGCCCGGGGGGCCGTAGACCGGCGGCATGGGATTGACGACGACAGGCGGCCCGCCGGGAACCGGATAGCCGCCGATCATGGGCCTGGGGCCCATGCCGGAGCGATCCCACTGCGTGTTGAAATAGATCGAGTAGATGGTGGCCCGGGTTTCCTTCGAGAGTTCGAGGGTTTCCCTCATGGACGCCTTCCTGCTGGCCGTATCGACGCCGTCGGTGAACAGAACCAGCGCAGTTCTCTCCGTCACCGGCTGCAGCACCTCCTCGAGGGCGAGCCAGACGGCTTCGTAAAGCACCGTGCTGCCGCCGGGGCGGGTCATTTTGACCGCGCGCTCGTTCCGCCGCCGGTCGATGGAGAAGTCCCCCTGGAGCTTCACGTCCTCGGCGAAGGAGATCACGGCAAGCGAGTCATCCGGGTGCAGGCGCCAGCAGAAGCGGATCGCCTCATTCTGGATCCGCGCCAGGCGCTGCTCGGTGCTCCCGCTGGTATCCAGGAGAAGGGCGACCGAGATCGGCTCGTCGGTCGCGGCGAAGCCGCTGATCTGCTGCAGCACGCCATCCTCGAAGACCTGGAAATCCTCCTTGACGAGATCCGTGATCCGCTGCCCGTCCTTCGTCGTGACGACCACGGGCAGAGAGACCATGTCCACCCGGACGCGGATGGCCTGGTCCCCTGCCGCCTGCGGCGTCGGGGCGGCAGGCGTGTGCAGACACAGCGCCGCCGCGAAGCAGGCGGCGAGTTTTGTCAGTCCGGCAATCGTGCGCATGGCCCTACTCCTGCCCCGCTCCATGATACGCCTTCGGCGGACCGGAGAGGGGATCTTTCTCCACGAGGATCAGACGCGGGAGGGGGTATGGAAGTATCACCAAGGGTTGCCTGGGACTTACGCGGGCGGGTTTGCTATCATGCCGGTGGGGCGGCGAAAGCGCCCATGAGGATCCGGACGACCCATGAACCACGCAGCGCAAAGACGGGAACGCTTATGATTTCACCGAGGCACATCGTCAAACAGCTCGAACTGGGCCCCATGATGAACTTCGTCTACCTGATCGGCTGCACGGAAACGCGCGAGGCAGCGGTGGTGGATCCCGCCTGGGATGTGCCGGCGATTGTGGATGCGGCCGGCGAAGCCGGCTTGAAAATCCGCAAGATTCTGCTGACGCACTCGCACCCTGACCACATGAACGGCCTGAGCGACCTGCTGGAGGTCACGGATGCCGCGGTATACATGCACTCGGACGAGACGGACCACATGCACATGGTCGCCGAATATTTCGGCATGTCCGTGGAGTTTCTGAAGAAGCGGTCGGCCAACCTGAAACTGGCGACGGAGGGCGAGGAGGTGCCGGTAGGCAAGGTCCAGGCCACAATCATCCACACTCCGGGCCACACGCCCGGGTCGCAGTGCTTTCTCGTGGAAAACAGCCTGATCTCCGGGGATACGGTATTCGTCAACGCCTGCGGGAGAGTGGATCTGCCGGGAGGCGATCCCGAGAAGATGTGGTGGAGCCTCAACCGGCGGTTGAAGTCGCTCGATGACGACGTGATCCTCTACCCCGGGCACAACTATGGCGGCCCCCCGACCTCCACGATGGGGGAACAGAAACGATGCAATCCCTACATGCAGTTCGAATCGGCCGACCGGTTCCTGCGGATGATGAGGGGGTTCTGAATCCACGCCTTGGCAGCACTCATTGCACTCGGAATCCTGGCCGCGGCAGGGGGCGGGTTCCTCTGCCTCTGGTACAGAACGGATGATGCTTCTGATGGTGATCAGCGAAAACCGCAGTCATCCCATCTCGGACTGGGAACTGTACCGGAAGGTCAAAGCGGCGGCCGCCAGAATCGCCGGTTCCCGGTGACGAGATTCTCGGGCGGCAGGTCCCGGCGGTAAACCTTTTTCGCCGGCTTTCGTAACAAAAACCGCCGGTGTCGCCGGGAGCGGCCGCGGCGAGGTCGGGCAATGAAGATCCTGGAAGGCATCCTCGTAGCGCTCGAGGCGCTGTGGGCCAACAAGCTGCGGACATTTCTGACCCTGCTGGGCAACATCGTCGGGGTGATGTCGGTGATTGCCGTGGTCAGTATCATCGACGGCATGAACTCGTATATACGGGAGGAAGTCGCCAGCGAGGGGACCGGTGTCTTCACTGTTCAGCGGGTCAACACTCTCGACATCCTCTCCGATTTCGAAAAATTCCTGAAGTCACTGCACAACCCTCGGATCACCATGGAGGACTATGAGCAGATCCGCCGGAATGTGACCTTGGCCTCCTATGTGGATGCAACGCTGTCCGCCGGCGCCCAGGTCCGTTACCTGAGGCGCTCGATCTCCCAGGTGCAAATCTCCGGGCGCACCGAGAACTACCCGCTCCTGAGCAAATGGAACCTGAAGGACGGCCGGCACTTTTCCGCCATGGAGGTGCAACATCACAGCCCGGTGGCCGTCATAGGCTTCGACGTCGCCGACCAGCTCTACCCCGTAGTCGACCCGATCGGCAAGGACCTCAGGATTGCCGGGATAAGCCACAGGATCATCGGCGTGCTGGAGAAGCGGGCAGGGGTGCTGGGCGGGAACCCCAACCTCGTCGTGATCATCCCGATCTCCTCCTGGCAGAAGATCTTCGGCCCCTTTCGGTCGATCTCGGTCATGATCAAGCCGGCCGAGCTCGAGTGGGCGGCCGAGTGCTTGGAGCAGGCGCGCGCAGTGATGCGCGGCCTGCGCCGCCTGGGTCCGAAGCGCGAAGACAACTTCGCGCTCGTGACCGCCGACAACCTCCTCAAGATCTGGGGCAACATCAGCCGGGGGATCTTTGCCGCGCTGATCGGGATCGTCTCCATCAGCCTCGTGGTCGGAGGGATCGTGATCATGAACATCATGCTCGTCTCGGTCACGGAACGGACGCGGGAAATCGGCATCCGCAAGGCGGTGGGCGCAACGCGGATGAACATACTCTGGCAATTCCTGGTCGAGTCGATCACCTTGTCCAGTGTCGGCGGCGTGATCGGGATCGTCCTGGGATTCGCGGCCGCTTCCGTGATCGCCTATTTCTCCCCGCTCCCTTACGCCATCAAGGCCTGGTCGATCGCCATCGGCATGGGCGTGACGTTCGTCGTAGGGGTGTTCTTCGGGATCTACCCGGCGATGCAGGCGGCCAAGCTCGATCCGATAGAGGCGCTGCGCTATGAATAAGGAACGGCAGACGGCCCTCCTCAAGGAGAACTTCTTCATTGCGCTGGATGTGATCCGCGCGCACAAGCTGCGGAGCAGCCTGATCATCCTCGGCGTGGCCATCGGCGTCACGGCGCTGATGGGAATGGTGTCGATCCTCCTGGGTCTCACGGAGAAGATCAAGCAGGATGTCCGGTCCTCCGAGAAAACCGTGGTCGTGCTCATGAAGTATGACTTCTTCGTCCAGGGAGGCATGAACGAAGCCGTGCTCCGCCGCAAGGACATCACCGAGGAAGACGCCAGGGCGGTGAAGGAGGAGAGCAAGACGCTGGAGCACGTGTCCTTACTGGTGGAGCCGCGGAACCGGCCGCCCTCCACGCTGCGCTACGGCAATGAAAAGAGCCGTATGATCTCGATCATCGGCTCGGAACCCTCGCTGTTTCACATCTGGAGCCTGGACCTGGACGAGGGCAGGATGTTCACGGAAGAGGAGTTGGCCCGCCGCGCCAAGGTGGTGGTCCTGGGGCGCAGCCCGAGGCGCGACCTGTTTCCCAGCGTGGATCCGATCGGCAAGCAGATCCTGATCGAAAACGACACCTACACCGTCGTGGGAACCTTCGTGGAGCGAAAGACGCTGTTCGGAAATCTGGCGGAGAATTTTGCCGTCATTCCCTACACGACCTACATGGGGAACATGTGGCGGCGGATGGACGACCGGCGGGTGGCGGGCGCCCTCAGGGACGGCGTCTCGCTGGAAGCCGCCAAGGATGACGTCATCCGCATCATGAGGGTCCGGCGCAAGCTGAAGGCGAACCAGGACAACGACTTTGCCGTCACCTCCTCGGATGCCGCCGTGGAGTTCCTGGACCGCCTCACGGCGCCCGTGGCCGCGGTCCTGGCGGCCATATCCTCCATCGCCCTGCTCGTCGGCGGCATCGGGGTGATGAACATGATGCTGGTTTCGGTGACCGAGCGCACCGGAGAGATAGGCATCCGCAAGGCGGTGGGGGCGACGCGCATGGATATTCTCTGGCAGTTCCTGATCGAGGCCGGAACGCTGACCGGGATCGGGGGCGTGCTGGGCATCCTGGGCGGGTGGCTCAGCGCCAGCGGGGTGTCCGCGCTGACCGGGCTGCCGAGCAACCTGTCGCCTTTCTACGTGGTTCTCGCGGTGATCTTCTCGGTGGGCATCGGGATTTTCTTCGGCCTCTACCCGGCCAACCGCGCTTCGAAGCTGGATCCTGCAATTGCCATGTGCTACGCCAAGTAGCGGAGCAAACCGGCGGGGATCCTACTTGTCCCCAAGCTGCAGGGAGAAAATCGGCCCCTTGAAGCGCAGTTCGACCGCCCGGGTTCCCGGCTTGTCATGCAGGTCGAGATCGAGCAGGGCATAGCCGACCTGCAGCGTGATCCGCCGCCCGATGCCGATCCCCGCGTTGATCGACCCCTGGGCATAGTGGCCGTAAGAACCCAGGCTCATGCCCTTGAAGTCGCCATTGATGTTGAGCAGGTTGCTGGCGCGCAGCGGATACACGCGGAACCCGGCGCCGGCCAGAGGCAGGGGCAGCGACCGGGTGTCGGAAGCGACCCTGACGACGGGGCTGCTTTCGAGCCTGATCCTGCTGTGAAAATAGCTCAGCCCGCCCAGAACCCCGAAGTGTCCCCTTTCACGGTTCACGAAGTCGTACTGGTAGCCGCCGAAGAAGTAGTTGACGTTTGCCCGGGTGGTCAGCGCTTCGCCGGCCTGGAACGCTGTGCCCGCGAAGCCGGCCGTGCGGGGCAGGCGGTTGGCGCCCACCAGCCGGTAGGGCACGAACTCGAAGTGGAACCTGTGCTTGCGGGAGGGCTTGTAGTATCCCTTGGCCAGGATCATCCACTTCCTGCCCCGGATGCCGAGGTCGGAATCCAGGTCCAGCGCGCCCGCGCCCGACCGCACCGACCCGGCAACGTCCAGGATCCAGTAGGCCCCGAGGAACTCTGCTTTCCGGTCGCTTGCCGGCGCCTCGGCCGCACAGACAAACAGCACCACAATAAGGCCGGTGATTTTGCGCATTATGCTGGTCTCCCTTCCCGGTCTGGCACAAGGGCGCAGAGCGTCAGGATACTTATCGGCGCGGTCTCGCCGGCGGCCCGTTAGCAGTTCCGGCATCCGGCCGACACCCGTTCCCGCTAGCGTATTTCCTCGAAGATCTGGATGTAGGCGTCCTCCCTGAGCTGGGCCATGAACCGCTCGTATTCCGGCTGGAATTTCTGCTGCCAGAGCCGGTTCCTGATGTCCTCCCTCACCGCTTCCAGCGGTCGGACGGAAGCCTCCTTGCGCGCATCCACCCGGTAGATCACATAGCCCTCGCGTGCCTTCGTCACGGCAGAAACCTCCCCCGCCTTCACCGGCGCGATGACCTTGGCGATTTCCGGATTCAGTTTGGACGTGACATAAGAGCCGATGTCGCCCCCCTTGGCGGCCGTCGTCCCCTTGGAAAACTGGCTGGCCAGCGTGGCGAACGGCTCTCCCTGGGAGAGGCGCTTGTGGATTTCGCCGGCCTTCGCCGCCGCTTCCGCGTCGCTTCCTTCTACGGGGATGACGATCTCGCTCAGGGTGACTTCCTCGGGGGTGGCGTAATCGGCGGAGTGGTCCCTGTAAAACCGCTCGATCTCTTCGGGGAGAAGCGTGATCCTGCTGCCGACGAATTCGTTCACCAGGCCGCTGGTGATGATCTGCTTGCGCAGGTACTCGCGGTAGGCGGCCAGGGTCATGCCCTGCTGCTGCAGGGCCATCTCGAACTCCTGCATGTCCCGGATGTTGTTCTTCTTGCGGAAGCTCTCGATGTAGGCCGACACCTGGAGGTCGACGTTGGCGCCGAAGCCCAACTCGGTGGCCTTCTGCAGGAGCAGCTTCTGGTTGATCAGCTCCTCCAGGACCTCTTTCTCCATTTTCCTGGCCTCGGCTTCGAGCTGGTCGCCGGTATAGCGAGCCTCCAGTTCGCGGCGGACATCGGCCATTTCGCGCCGCATGTCCGAGAGCGTGATGATGTCATTGTTCACCTGGGCCAGAATGCGGTCCACGACGTTGGCTCCGGTGCTCTGCGCCAGGGCAAACAGGAGCGGCATGATGAGTAAGTGGTTCATGGATTTGCTTCCTCACTTGGTGGAGAAACGCGTTCCCACGTAACGGAAAGTCAGTCCGTCGGCGTAAATCTCCACCGGAATCTCCTTGGTCAACGCCGCGATGTCCCGCTCGATCTGCGCCCTCTCGCGCTCGAGCAGCAGCCTGTCCCTTATCCTGTCCTTCACCTCGAAGAACTTCTGCTGGTGGGCCAGCACCTTCTCCTCCAGCAGGAAAATGTGGTAGCCGTACTCCGTGCTGATGGTCTTGCTCACCGTTCCGGGAGACATGCGGAAGATGATTTTCTCGAACTTGTCGGGAAGCTCGCCGCGCTGGAATCTTCCCAGGTCGCCGCCCTCCGGCGCGCTCGGGGTTTTGGAATGAGTGCGTGCCAGCTCCGCGAAGTTCTGGTTGCGGTTCGCTTTCAGCGAGGCCTGGATCTTCTCCGCCTGCTCCGGGTCGTCCACCAGGATCTCGCGGATGTGGACCATGTCGTTGCGGACGAAATCGGAGAGGTTCCCGTTGTAATACTCGAGGCATTCCTCCTCGGATACCTCGAGGTTTCTCAGCAGTTTGTCGTGCAGGTACTGCTGGATCTTGAGGCTCTCCGCCAGGTTGCGGCTCAACGATTCCTCCGCTGCCGGATCCTCCGCCTCGCTCTGCCGTTCCGTGGCCGTGCTTTCGAGCATGGACTGCAGGCGGGACTCGTCGGGAGCGATCCCCAGGCTGTCCGCGCGGTGGAGCAGCAGCTTTTCTTCGATGAACGCCTCGAGCAAGGCCGACTTGACGGTGTCGGGCTCCCTGCCGTCCCGAAAATCGAGCAGCCGCATTCTGAAAAACCGGTCCAGGTCCTCGTGCCGGTAGACGACCTCTCCTATTCGGACCGCACGATCGTCGCCGGCGGAATCCCCATCTCTTCCGGCGCCGCCGGTCAGGGCACAGCCCGCCGAGGCGGTCAGTGCGGCCGCGATGGCGAGGGCCGCCAGCACCTTGAATCCGGCAGGCATCGGTGTCATCCCTCCGCCGCAAATGTCCCGGCGGGCAACCGGAAATGATAACGGAAGCTGCGTGAATTGTACACTCCCGCAGAACGCCGCCGCGTGCGGCCTGAAGCGCGGTGCGGTGCGGGCGCGGGAAACGCTCCTGCAGACGGCAATGAGCGGCTAAGCCTCGCGGATCTGGTCGAGGACTGAATGCAGCGAATCGAAGAGGATGTCCGGGGGGACGCGCCCGATTTCCAGGGTCAGCAGGCCCTGCGGCGAGAGCGAGGCCTGGCGGTTGCGTGATGCCAGCCCGAGCAGCCTCTGGGGGCTGACCCTGGAGTGATCCACGAAACGGAAAAACACCTGGTCCCGGTTTCGTTCGATGGCCTGGATCTGCAGCTCGTGGGCCCTCTGCTGCAACGCGGCGTAGCGGAAGAGGTTGTCCACGGCTTCGGGATAGCTGCCGAACCGGTCGACCATCTCCTGCCGGAGGGCATCCAGCTCCGCCTCATCTCTTGCGGAGGAGATGCGCTTGTACATGCGGAGCCGCTGACCCTGGTCGGGCAGGTATTCGTCCGGGATGCGGATGTCGAGGCGCAGATTGATCGCCGGGCAAACCTCCTCCTCGGTCCGGGTGCCGCGCAGCTCCTCCACCGCCTGCTCGAGCAGCCGGCAGTACAGATCGAATCCGATGGCATTGATGTGCCCGTGCTGCTCGCCGCCGAGGAGGTTCCCCGCGCCGCGGATTTCGAGATCCAGAGCGGCCACGCGGAAACCGGTTCCGAGATCGCTGAATTCGCGGATTGCCGCCAGGCGCTTGCGCGCGATATCGGAGAGCACCTCTTCCGAGGGGATCAGCAGGTAGGCGTAGGCGCGACGGTCGCTGCGGCCGACACGCCCGCGCAACTGGTAGAGCTGGGACATGCCGTACAGGTCCGCCCGGTCGATGATGATGGTGTTGACGCGGGGAATGTCCAGCCCGTTCTCGATGATGGTGGTCGCGACCAGGATGTCCAGCTCGTCCTGCACGAACTGCATCATGACCTTCTCCAGCGCGGCTTCCGGCATCTGCCCATGCGCCACGCCGATCCTGGCTCCGGGCACAAGTTTCTGGACCATGGCGGCCACGGAGTAAATCGTCTCGACCCGGTTGTGGACGTAGTAGACCTGGCCGTTGCGGGCCAGTTCCAACTCGATGGCGGACCGGATGGCGTCCTGGCTGTGCCGCAGCACCGAGGTCTGGATTGCCAGCCGGTTCTTGGGCGGGGTCTCTATCGTCGACATGTCCCGCAGGCCGAGCATGGCCATGTGGAGCGTGCGCGGGATGGGCGTGGCACTCAGGGTGAGCACGTCCACCCTCGTCTTCAGAGCCTTGAGACGCTCCTTGTGAGTCACGCCGAAGCGCTGCTCCTCGTCCACGACCACCAGGCCGAGATCCCTGAAGGAAACATCCTTGGATAGAAGCCGGTGCGTCCCGATGGCGATGTCGACGGTACCCAGTTCGAGCGCCGCAAGCACCTGTTTCTGTTCCCGCTGGCTGCGGAAACGGGAGAGCAGCTCTATCCTGAGCGGAAACGCCGTGAAGCGCCTGCGGAAGGTATGGTAGTGCTGAAATGCCAGCACGGTGGTCGGGGCCAGCAAGGCCACCTGCTTGCCGTCCATGGCGGCCTTGAAGGCGGCGCGCATGGCGACCTCCGTCTTGCCGTAGCCCACATCGCCGCACAACAGGCGGTCCATCGGCCGGGGCGCCTCCATATCCAGTTTGGTCGCTTCGATGGCATCCTCCTGGTCCCGCGTCGGCGTGAATTCGAAGGCATCCTCGAATTCGCGCTGCCAGTTCGTGTCGGCGGCAAAGGCGTGGCCCTCCACGGTCTGGCGGGCGGCATAGAGCTTCAGGAGCTCGGCGGCCATGTCCCGCATCGAGCGCCTGATCCGGCTCTTTGTCCTGCTCCAGCTCGTCCCGCCCAGCTTGTCCAGCGCCGGGTGAGCGCCGCCGGCGCCGCTGTATTTCTGGATCAGGTCGAGCCGCTCGACAGGGACGTAAAGCCTGGCCTCGTCCTGGTAGCGCAGTACGACGAATTCCTTTGGGCCCTCGGGGGTGTCGATGTTTTTCAGGCTCTCGAAGAGCCCGATGCCGTGGTCGGTGTGGACCACGTAATCGCCGGGCTTGAGGTCCCTGAAATCCGACAGGAATAGGTTCCTGGCGGCTTTCTTCCTGTGCAGCGGTCCGGGCTTGACCTCGATCTCGTCAAAGACGTCCGGCCCTGCGATGATGTGAAGCCCTGCCGCCGGCAGCAGGAAGCCGGAGTGGAGGGCTCCCAGTCCCAGAAGAATCTCGCCGCCGGCCGGCAGATCTGCTGCTTCGGTGTGCTCGTGGCAGAGCCGGCAGGGGATCCCGTACTCTCCCAGGATGTCGCGGACGCGCTCAGCCCGGCCAAGGTTCGAGAAGATCATGGCAACCTGCTGGCCCGCTTCCCTGAAGCGCCTGAGGTCTGCGACCAATTCCTTGATGTTGCCATGGTACTTCCGGCCGCCCTGGGCCGAGACGAAGATCTGCGCGGCGTTTCCTTCCAGTGCGAGCGCCTGGACATCCAGGGAGGGGCAGGGGGCGGCCGCCGCAGCCAGCTCCTCGGGTGCCAGGTAGACCTGGCCGGGTTCGATGGCAGGCTTGGCGGCTTCCACCCGGTCGACAAAACGCGCGTACAGTTCCGCGTGGTACCGGGCGAGTGCCGGATCGAGAACTTCGCGGTCGCACCAGGCGAGCCGGCACCCTGCGGCATAGTCGAAAATGGTCGCCGTCAGCGGGTCCGCCAGCGGCAGCAAAAACTCGAATCCGGAGAAGGTTTCACCCTCGCGCGCCCGTGCGATCTCCTCCTCGAGGAAAGACTCCCGCCCCGCTCCCCACCGGGATTCGGCCTCCTCCGCCCAGCGCCGGAGCGTGTTCTCATCGGGGCAGTTCTCCCGCATGGGGATAATCTCGGCGCGCTTCACCTGGGATACGGATCTTTGGCTTTCGGGATCGAAAATGCGCAGCGACTCGACGCTGTCCCCGAAAAACTCGACCCGAACCGGCTTTTCCATTTGGGGAGGAAAGACGTCCAGGATGCCGCCGCGCAGGGAGAACTCGCCCGGCTCCGTTACCGGATCATCCTCCACGTAGCCGGCGTTCCGGAGGCGCCGCCGTGTCTCCTCCAGCCCGCAATCACCCCCCTCCCGCAATTGCAGGCAGCGGGAGAGAAAGCGGGATCGAGCGGGAAGGCGGGCTGCTGCGGCCCGGATCGAGGCGACGCAGACCACGGACTTATCCTCGAGCAGGCGCCACAGGGCGTGGGCGCGCGACGCCAGGATATCCGGATGCGGCGAAAGCCCCCGGTAGGGATCCACCTCGAAAGAGGGAAGGCAGACGACGGCGGGCGGGTTTGGGCTGAGGAGCCCGAGGAACAGCCCCAGGTCGTCAGCCAGGATCCGGGCCTCGTCTGCTCCTGCAGCAAGAGCCAGCACCGGGCGGTCCTCGGCCAGAATCGCATGGGCCAGCACGAGCGCGCGCGCGCCGCCGGACACGCCCGCGACGGCAAGCGCGCGCTCCCCGCTCCGCAGGCGGCCGGCAACCTGCTGCAGCGCGTCGCTTTCCAGGGCTCGGGTTAGGAGATGCTTGATTGCTTGCACTGGACGAACCGATCGCTCCCCTTCTTGTGCGGCCGCGAGACGGGGATGCTCAAGGCTGTTCGTGCGGCGGCACCCCGGAATCCGATCGGGCATGCCGGCCGAAGCGCTCGAGCACCGTCTGAATGATGCTGGAGCTGGAGGCGCCCGGACTCAGCGGCAGATTGCGCACCTCGCCGCCCGCCTTCTCCACCGTCTCCCGGCCCACGATCTCCGAGATCTCCCAGTCGGCCCCTTTCACCAGGATGTCCGGGACGAGGATGTCTATGATCCGCCGGGGCGTGGGGTCATCGAACAGGAAGACGTAGTCGACGCAGGCCAGAGCCGCCAGAATCTCGGCCCTCTCCCCTGCCGGAATGACCGGCCGGCTCCTGCCCTTGAGGTTCCGCACGGAGGTGTCGCTGTTCAATGCGACGACGAGAGCGTCGCCCAGGCTGCGGGCCTGGTTGAGGTAACGCACGTGCCCGACGTGCAGGAGATCGAAGCAGCCGTTTGTGAAGACCAGCTTCCGCCGCTGTTTTCGCAGGGTCTCACGGATGGCTGCGACTTCTTCGAGGGTCTTGATTTTTTGGTCTGCCATGGCCGAGGCAGGAGGATAGCAGATGGCTCCGAACCCGGCAAGCCGGTGCCCTGCCCGTGTTCTTCCGCGTCCCACAAGCCTGCTGCCGTAAACGGATCGCGGCATCGCGCCCATTCCACGGCACGCCTGTCCACGCGATCAAGGACATTGCAGGCTACGGTCCGAGAGGGATGTTCATTTTCCCGGGCATGCGGCGGGGCTCCGCAGATCCCGTTTTCGTGCGGATTACAGGCCGTTCTGAAAGACCGCCGCCAGGCGGTTCGCGGCCTGGGTGACGGTGTCTTGGCTTTCGCCCTCAACCATGACCCGCGCGAGCTTTTCGGTTCCCGAGTAACGCAGGATGATGCGGGCCTTCCCGCCCAGCAGCCGGCGGCACTCGGCTTCGGCTTCGACCAGCCCGGGGATTTCGGAGAAAGGTTTCTTTTCCCCTACCGGCACATTCAGCAGCACCTGCGGGTAGCGCCGCAGGGGGCTCCAGAGCTGGGATCGTGCGGATTTGCGCGCGGCCATGATCTCGAGGACTTTCAGGGCGGTCAGCAGGCCATCGCCGGTGCAGGCGAGCCGTTTCAGGATGACGTGGCCGGATTGCTCGCCGCCGACTATCGCGCCGGACCGGAGCATTTCCTCCAGCACGTACCGGTCTCCGACCGCGGTCCGCACGAGCTGCACGCCCTGTTCCTCCAGGGCCACCTCGAGTCCGAGGTTGGCCATTACCGTTCCCACGACGACACGCGGCGCGCTGTCGAAGGCCGTGTGGCATGCCAGCAGGTACAGCGTGTCATCCCCGTCGCGGACCCGCCCGTCGCTGTCGACGAACAGCGCCCGGTCGGCATCGCCGTCGAAGGCCACGCCGAGTGTCGCCCCGGTCTTCCGGACTTCTTCCTGCAATCCCCCCAGGTGGAGGGCGCCGGCGTTGAGGTTTATGTTTTTCCCGTTCGGCCGGCAGTTAATGGGGATGACCTCCGCCCCAAGCCCGCGAAGGAATTCGGGGGCTATGGCCGACAAGGAGCCGTGGGCACAGTCCGCCACCACGCGCAAGCCCGCCAGGCCGAATCCGGCGGGCAGCGCGGCTCGCAGCCAGCGTGAGTACATTTCGACGTATTCGTCCCGCGATGCGGCGAACAGGTCGGGGCGGGCCTCGCCCTCCGGCCCCGGAAGGGGAGCGTGGAGGGAGCTGGCGATGATCGCCTGTTCGAGGGTTTCTTCCAGGTCGTCGCTGAGCTTGAGCCCGTCGGCGGAGAAGATCTTGATCCCGTTGTCCTGGTAGGGATTGTGCGAGGCGCTGATCATGACGCCCGCCTGCGCGCCGGTCAGGGTGGTGATCAGGGAGACGGCCGGGGTTGAGAGCACGCCGGCCACTTCGCATTCGCCGCCGGCATCCTCGATGGCCCGCCGCAGCAGGCCTTCCATCCAGGGCCCCGATTCACGGGTATCGCGGGCGATCACGATGCGGGGCCGGGGCTCGAGCGATTGCAGATAGCCCGTGAGACAGTGACCCGTCCTGTAGACCATGTCCCGGTCGAGGGGATACACGCCCGCGATGCCGCGGATACCATCGGTGCCGAACAGTTTGCCCATCTAGCGGTTCCTGATGCGTTGGATCGTTATTTCCGACGGCCGAAAATCCCTGATAGCTATCGCCGGATCCGGGGGATTCTTTAGCGATACTTCCGGCTTCAGCTTCACCGTGTTGACGGAGGGATCGATGCCGCCGAGGGGGAGGGTGGCCACTACGTCGTCGGCGGTGAGGCTTTTTTTGACCGTGACGGGCACCAGAACGAACACGGTGATTTCGCGGGGGGAGATCCTGAAGCCGGCGTTGTCCGCCAGGATGGGAACCCGGTTGATCCTCCTGACCTCGCGGTGCGTGCCAATCTGGATGTTGACCTCTACCGGGCCCACCGGGGTCGTGCGGATGAAGTTGTCCCTGACTACGAGGTTCGCAAACGTACGGAGCGACTGGTCGAGGCCTTCGATGGAGACGGGCTCCGTGGCGATCTCGCGCACGGGCTCGATGCGCGAACGGGGGCCGGTGATGAGCACCGACACGGGCCAGTGGGTGATCCGGTAGACATCCATACCGGAGGCCTGCCGGCCCCTCGGGGGCGGGAGTACGACCGGGACCTCCTTCGAAATGGTCCGCTCGAGAACGAGGGTGATGCGCGCCGGACTGACCTTGATGACCTCGATGCCCGCGGCCCGGGGGATGCGGACGTTTTCGGATGTGAGGGGCACGATATGTTCCCCTTCACTCGCCGCCTGCAGATCGATGCTGTAGCTGGGCGCGGACTGCCCGATCCAGAGGTTTCCGAGCGCGCCGTGAACGGTCACCTCCACGAAGTTGGGGCGCTCGCTGACGATCTCCATGTTGCGCGGGATGCGGATTTCCAGCGGGATGTTGATCACCCGCTTGGCGTCCCGGTCGCCCCTGACGGCGGCCCAGAGAAAAAAGGCCAGGAGCAGGGCCGTGACCTTGAGCGTCCAGTTTTTCAGAATCAACTCCCTGAGCAGTTTCATACCGCTTCCTGGCTCTCCTCGAACTTCTTGGCCGCGCGCCTGGCCGGGCTTCCGGTGGCTGCGAGCAGGATGTCCCGCAGGCCGGAGGCGTCGAGATTGCGGGTGATCGTCCCGCCCATCGCGGCCGAGATGATCCCGGTTTCCTCCGAAACGATGATTGCGATGGCGTCGGTTTCTTCCGTAATGCCGATGGCGGCGCGGTGTCTGGTGCCCAGCTCCTTGCTCAGGAGCGGGTCGAGGGTCAACGGAAGAAAACACCCGGCGGCGACGATCCGGTTCCGCTGCACGATGACGGCGCCGTCGTGCAGCGGCGTGTTCGGGCTGAATATGGTCACGAGCAGGTCGTAAGTCAGGACCGCGTCCAGGCCGATGCCGCCTTCGGCCACGTGGCGAAGGGAGATGTCCTTCTCGACGATGATCAACGCCCCGATTTTCCTGGCTGCCAGGGTTGTGCTGGCCAGGATGATCTCCTCGAACTCCTCCCGCCGCTGTCGTCCGTGCTGGCGTGAGAAGAGCTGGGTGGTGCCAATGCCCGCAAGCCCTCGCCGGATTTCGTTCTGGAAAAGGACGATGATGCCGAACACGATGTAGGTCAGGAGGTTCGTGAACAGCCACTGCACGGTGGTTAGCTTGTAGAGGCGCGTGGTGAAATAGAACAGGAAGAGCACCACGATGCCGAAGGTCATCTGGGCGCCCTGCGTCCCCCGCAGCAGAAGCAGAAAGCGGTAGATGATGTAGGCAACGATGGCGATGTCTACGAGGTCCCGGGGTGTGATGGCGGTGATCTGGAAGATCTCGATGAGCGATTCAAGATAGGAGGTCACTCACCCCGCCTTTCCGAAGACAAGATGGCGTCGGCGATGCGCGCGGCATCGCGCATGGCCTCGACGTCGTGAACGCGCACGATATGGGCCCCGAATATGACGCAGGCGGCCACGGATGCGGCCGTGCCCCAGATCCTGTCGGCATCCGGATTCCCGAGAACGGCCCCGATAAATGACTTTCGCGATGTCCCCACCAGGAGGGGAAATCCCGCGCCTGCCAGCCGGTCCAGGTTCCTGAGAATCGCGAGGTTCTGTTCTGCTGTCTTGCCAAAACCGATGCCCGGATCCAAAACGATCTGGCCGCAGGATACACCATAGTTTTGAGCGCGTGCAACGGCTTCATCCGCCCAGAGGCGGAGCTCCCGGAGGATGTCCCGGCTGGGCGGCAGCTTCTGCATCGTGGCCGGATCCCCCCGCATGTGCATCAGGACCAGCCCGGCGCCGGAAGAGGCCGCCAGCGGACCGATGCGCGGGTCGTTCCGGAGCGCCGTGACATCGTTGATGATGGCCGCACCCCGGTCCAATGCGGCCTGCGCCACCTCCACCTTGGAGGTGTCGATGGAGATCGGCAGCGGGTAGCTGCCGTCCAGTTCGTCGAGCACCGGCAGCAGGCGGTTCAGTTCGACCTCCGCGCTCACGCCTGCCGATCCCGGCCTCGTGGATTCCGCGCCCAGGTCGAGGAGGTCGGCGCCCGCCTCGGCGATCCGCCATGCGCGCGCCACGGCCTTACCCGGATCGTCGTACCGGCCCCCGTCCGAGAAGGAATCCGGGGTGACGTTGAGTATCCCCATCACGAGCGTCCTGGCGCCGAGCTCCAGGGTGCGGTTCCCCGCTTTCAGAGTGTAGCGCTTTCTCGGATCGGTCTGCATGGTTCGAAGTCCAGGCTCCGGCGCAGGGGTGCCGAATCGGCGGACCCGCCCGGAACCACCGCGAGAATGGGACGGCCGGAATCGAACCGGGCGGGGATCAGGCCGGCGCGGGCTTGCCCTTGGGATTGATGAGCTGAGGCAGGGGGGAGGTTCCCGGCGTCTTCTCTTTGTCGCGCACCGTTTCATCCTCGGAGTCGGCGTCCGTCGGCGCCGCAGCCGTGGGCCGCTCTATCGGTTCTCCCTTGATGATCGCTTCGATCTCGACGTGATCGAGCGTTTCGTATTCGAGGAGCGCCTCGGCCAGCCGGACGAGGGTGTCCCGGTTGCTTTCCAGAATGGTCTCCGCGCTGTTGTAGGCCTCCTCGACTATCCGTTTCACTTCCCTGTCGATTCGGATTGCCGTGTCTTCGCTGTAGTCGCGGTGCTGGGCGATTTCCCTGCCGAGGAAGATCTGCTCCTCCTTTTTGCCGAAGGCCAGGGGGCCCATCTCCGGACTCATCCCCCACTCGGTCACCATCTTGCGCGCGCGGTCGGTAGCCACCTCGATGTCGTTGGCCGCGCCGGTCGTCTCGGTGTCGAGGAAGAGCTTTTCGGCGCAGCGCCCGCCCATGAGGATCGAGATCTGCCCCTCGACATACTCCTTGGTGTAGTTGTGTTTGTCGTTCTCCGGCAGTTGCTGCGTCAGGCCCAGCGCCATGCCCCTGGGGATGATCGTGACCTTGTGCAGCGGGTCGCTGTCCGGAACCATGTGGGCCACGAGCGCGTGGCCCGCCTCGTGGTATGCGGTGACCTTCTTGTCCTTTTCTGTGATCACCATGGACTTGCGTTCCTTGCCCATCAGCACCTTGTCCTTGGCTCCCTCGAAGTCGGACATCGTCACGAACTTGCGGCTGTAGCGGGCGGCGTTCAGCGCCGCTTCGTTGACCAGATTGGCAAGCGCGGCCCCGGAAAAACCGGGCGTGCCGCGGGCGATCACGGAGATGTCGACGTCGTCGGCGAGCGGGGTCTTGCGCACATGCACCTTGAGGATGCCCTCGCGGCCGCGGATGTCGGGCAGGGGGACAACAACCTGCCGGTCGAACCTGCCCGGGCGGAGCAGGGCGGGATCAAGCACGTCGGGCCGGTTGCTCGCGGCGACCAGGATCACCCCGTCGTTGGACTCGAAGCCGTCCATTTCCACCAGCAGCTGGTTGAGTGTCTGCTCCCTTTCATCGTGGCCGCCGCCCAGCCCGGCGCCCCGGTGGCGGCCCACCGCATCGATTTCGTCGATGAAGATGATGCAGGGGGCGTTTTTCTTCCCCTGCTCGAACAGGTCGCGCACCCGGCTCGCGCCCACGCCCACGAACATCTCGACGAAATCCGATCCGCTGATCGAGAAGAACGGCACGTTGGCCTCCCCGGCAATGGCGCGCGCCAGCAGGGTCTTGCCGGTGCCCGGAGGGCCCATGAGCAGGACGCCCTTCGGGATTCTGCCGCCCAGCCGCTGGAACTTCTGCGGTTCCTTCAGAAATTCGATGATCTCGGTGAGTTCTTCCTTGGCTTCCTCAACCCCGGCGACTTCCTTGAATGTGACCTTTTTCTGCTGGCTCGACATCATGCGCGCGCGGCTCTTGCCGAACGAGAGGGCTTTGTTGCCGCCGCTCTGCATCTGCCGCATCAGGAAAATCCAGAATCCGATCAGCAGGATGAAGGGGAGCCAGGACGAGAGAAACACGTACATCAGCGAGGAGTTCGAAGATTTTTCCAGCTTGACTGCGGCCCCGTTCTGCTCGAGCTCCTTGGCCAGTTCGTAGCCCGCGTCGACGGGGATGATGGTGCGGAATTTCTTGTTGGCGGTATCCACCCCCTCGATGTCTTCGCCGGTGATGGTCACAGACTTGATCTTCTTGGCGATCATGTCCTGGCGGAACGCGGAGAAGTCCTTCTCCTCGATGTTGGCGTCCCGCACGCTGTAAAACAGCTGCCAGAGAAGTACCAGCGACACGACGACCGCCAGCCAGACAAGAATGTTCTTCAAATTGGTGCTCAAAGCAAACTCCTCCCCAGGATTCCATCCCGCCGTTTCCCGGGAAACCTTCCGGAAGATCCCGGCAGTTCGGGAGCCGCAAGGCGATTGCCCTTCGGGCGGGAACCCAAGAAGATTATAACAGACCTCCTTTTGCGCCCGCCACCGGTTCGCCTCCGCCGAGCCTCCCGCTGAGAAATACGTCCCTTTAGACGTGAATAGTTCTCATTAGTTTCCGAAATTCCTTCGTTTGCCGCCGCATCTCCCCCGGATACGCGGTCCTCACGGCTCTGGTTCCCCCTCGGCCTGCAGGGAGTTTCCGCCAAGCGCTTCAGCCCTCAGGAGCACGCATCGGCCGGCGTCCGGGGGAGCAATGAAGGATTTTGCGGGCCTGAAGCCGGGGATCCAGACGACTACATCGCCGTGGGTGACCATTGGGAGCAATGCCCTCTTTTCCAGCGGGATGCGGGCTGCGAGAAGCATCTTCTTGACCTTCCGGCGTCCGGCCCCGCCGTAGCGGTCTCCGGGGAGACGGGAGCGGATAACCAGGGGGCCGGGAAGCAGGCCGGGATTCAGGCGGGCCTCGAGAAGCTTCGTGTCCGCCGGCCGGTTTTCCTCCACGGCCGCACAAATGCACATGCCGGCCTCGGGAATCTCGCACCCGCCGGGAATCGGGAGTTCGTAGCGGTAATCCCGGGGCGCCCGGGGCGGAGATTTCACCAGGAGGAGCAGCTCGAGCCTCCTCAAGGCTGCAGCGCCGCCGGGGAGCGCAATGCCCTTGCCGCTCATGCCGGGCCGGCAAAGGCGGATGATCGCCGCGACGTGGCGGTGGGTGAAGCCCCGGAGCGAGCCCCGCCACCGGGCCAGCGCCCGTCGAACGGCGATCCTGCGGATGGCCGGGTGCAGACGTAATACAGCCGCGGCGTCCAGGGCGAGGTTCTCACCCTGGCAAACGGTCAAAGACCGGGCCGCCTCCTCCGCCTGCGCCTCCATGTATTCGGCCGCTTCCCGGCAGAAGCCCGCGGCTCTCGCAAGGGCGGCGTTCACGCCCGGATTGAAATGCTCGCGCAGGTAGGGGATCAGTTCGTGCCGGACACGGTTGCGCCGGCGTTCCAGGCTGCGGTTGCTGGAATCCTCCCTGTGGGTGAGACCGACATCGGCAAGGTACAGGGCGACCGTCTCCCGTGCGCACTCGATCAGGGGCCGGATGATGCGCTTGCCCTTCACGGGATGGATGGCCGACAGGCCGAGAGGCCCGCTTCCCCTCACCATCCTCAAGAGAAAGGTCTCGGCCTGGTCGTCCAGGGTGTGTCCGACCGCGATGCGCACGGCGCCGGCGCGATCGGCGACGCTTTGCAGGAAGTCGTATCGGGCAGACCTTGCGGCCTCCTCCAGGTTGGGCAGCAAAACCCCGCGGCCACCCAGTTTCGCGCGCCCGGCAATGAGCGTCAGGCCCAGGTCCGCGCACAGGCGGCGGACGAACTCCTCGTCCTCGTCCGCCTCGACTCCCCTCAGCCCGTGGTTCAGGTGGGCGACCGTAAGCGTGAGTTGCAGCCCGCGAGCCAGGTTGTGCAGGCAGGCCAGAAGGGCGGTCGAGTCCAGGCCTCCGGAGACTGCGACCAGGACGTGATCGCCATCCGAAAGCATCCGGAACTTGCGGATGGTCCTCAACACCTGGGCTTCGAAAGCTGTGGCGCTTCCTTTCATCCGACCCTCGACCGGCCCTTCCCCCCGGCGCGCCCGGGATCCTCGGCACATTGTCCTGGCGTGCCCGCTCCGCGCGGCGGCCGCGTTTGGCGGCCGATTCGTGCGGCCAACTCGAAACTAATATAATACTCAATTTGTGCCGGATCTTCGCCGGCGGAGGAAGCAAACCATGACATTTCCCGTGACGCGGCTGAGGAGGCTTCGCATGAGCGAGGCCCTCAGGGGGTTGGTGCGGGAGACGGCGTTCACCGTCTTTTTTGCGGCAACACCGGTGACCGACTACGAGAGCGCGAGGTGCTGCGACACGGAGCGCTACTCGAGGTATTTCCATCGGATGCTGGACAGAGGCGTGTACCTGGCGCCGTCCCAGTTCGAAGCCTGCTTTGTGTCGATGGCACACAGCCGCAGGGATGTCCGCGAGACGCTGAAGGCTGCAGGCGAGGCCTTCCGCGCGGCCGGCGGGGACCGTTCGCGGCGCGGTTGAGTAGCGCGAACTCTGGCCGGTTCCAGGGTGAGCGGCGGGCCGTCGCGGCGAGCCCCTGCGCCCTTACGGCCTGCCGGCGCTGTCCTCCGTCTTCAGGATGGCGGCGCAAGCATCCTTCACGGCGTTTCCCAGGCTCCGTGTGGAACCGGAGTGGATGGCGTCGCCCTCCCGGTCGAAGATCACAACCTTGTTGTCCCTGAGGAAAGGCGCTTTGCCCCCTTCGTGATCGAGCAGCACCACGTAATCGGCCTTCTCCCTGTTGTTTGTGATCACGAGGGAAGGGCAGCGATCGCCGAAGGTCTTGATGATTTCAGCGGTTTGAGGCCTTGCGCCCCCCTTTCCTCCCCCGATGCCGATATCGTCGATCGAGGTGCCGGCGCTTCCGATCTCCCAGGATTTGCTGTCCGTTACGTAAACCCTGACCTTTTCCTGGCCCGCGGTGAGCAGGCCGGCGGAAAGCGCAAGGAGAGAAGCCGTGATAAGGATTGCCGGAACTGCCCAAGCCTGCTTCCTGTTCATAATGCCGTCCTCCGGAGAAGCTGCAATGTACCTACTCACTTTAGGAATCGATGCCGGAGGGAACCCCAGGGTTCAGGAAACGGCCAGGAGCAGAGAACTTTAGGTCGAGGCGGGGACGCCGGGGAGAACGGGCTCGTCCTTCGGGGCAGGGACGCGGACGCGGATGGACAAGATCTTGAAGCCCTCGACCTTCTCGATGAAGAAGGTCAGGTTCTGGTAGCGAATGCTCTCCCCTTCGTGGAGCAGCCGGCCGGTGAGCGCCTGCAGAAAGCCGGCGACCGTGGCGTACTCGCGCGAATCGGGGATGGGGGAATTGAACATGCGGTTGAAGTCCCTGACGGGGAGGTTCCCCGCCACGGAGAATAGTTCGTGGCCGAGAGGGCGGACGGCCTCCACCTCCACGTCGTGCTCATCGCGGATCTCGCCGACGATCTCCTCGAGCAGATCCTCCAGCGTGACGATCCCCTCCACCCCCCCGAATTCATCCACCACCACGGCCATGTGCAGGTGCATGGATTGGAGCTGTTTCAGCACCGACTCGGCGTTGGCGGTGTCCGGAATGAACTGGACAGGCCTCAGCAAGACCTGCAACCGGATGCTGTCGGGATCGCGCAGGAACTGGAGCATGTCCTTGACGTAGAGGATTCCCTGGATGTTGTCGAAGCTGCCGCGGTAGACGGGGATGCGCGAGTAATTTGTCTTGCCGATGAGCGCGATGATCTCTTCCAGGGGGTCGTCGATGTCCACCGCCGTCACCTCTGTGCGCGGGATCATCACACCGCGGACCTGGGTTGCGCCCATGTCGAAGACGTTCCGGAGCATCTTTCTTCTCTCTTCCGCGATGCCGCTGCCGCCGGCCCCGGCGATGATCGAACGGATCTCCTCCTCGCTGAGCGCATGGGCGAACGGACTGACCGAGGTGGAGAGCCCGGTCAGGCGCACCATCGCGGCGGCGCACACGGCGGCGAGGCGCGCGAAGGGGGAAAGAAGGAAAATCGACGCCCGGACGGGCCAGACGAGCTTGCGTGTCACCAGCTCCGACTGCGTGGCGGCGATGAGCTTGGGCGTCAGTTCGCAGAAGATGAGAATGAACAGGGTAAGCGCCACGGAGGCGGCAAGACTGTTGGTCTCGGGATCGCCGAAGGCGAAGGTCGTGGCGATGTAGGTGACCAGCGTCGCGGCGCCGATGTTGGCAATGTTGTTGCCGAGCAGAATGACGCCGAGAAGCTTGTCGGGATTGCCGACGATCTTCTGCACTTGCCCGGCCTTGGCGTCGCCGGTCTCGGCGAGGTACTTAAGCCGGAGGCGGTTGACGGCCGTGAAGGCCGTCTCCGAGCCCGAAAAAAAGACGGAGAGGGCCAGGAAGAAAAGGAGCAGCCCTAGGTATAGGAAAAGAGAGTGCAAGTATTTAGGCGGAAGCTTTCTCCGACCGCGCGTAGGCCTCCGCCAGCGCGTGGTCGATGTTGTCTTCCACGGCCTTCTCGCTCAGTCCGCGAACGGTGGCCACCTCGCTGACGATGAGCTGCTTGGCGCGATCCAGCATCCTTTTTTCTCTGAAGGAGAGGCTTTTCTTGTAGCTCAGGTAGGCCAGGTTCTTGAGCACTTCAGCCACGTGGAAGATGGAACCTGTCCGCATCTTCTCGGAGTGATCTTTGTACCTGCCCTTCCAGTCCGACTCCGGCTCGAAAAATTCCTCTTCGAGCAGCTTGAAAAGCCCATCGACTTCGGCCTTCCTGATGATCTTGCGCAGACCCACGCTTTCGACGTTGGCGGTCGGGACCATGACCAGGGAACAGTTGGATTGGATCCTGAGCATGTAGAACTCTTCGGGGGTACCGCCTACGGAGCGCTTAGTAACCTCTTCGATGATGCCGACACCATGGTTGGGGTAAACGACTTTGTCTCCAATATTGAACTGCATATAACCTCCGGGGAACACGTCATTATACTTCAGATGCCTTTAGCCCGTCAAAAAACTGCGTCGGCGGTCAGGACAGAGGGGGACCAGGATTGACTGGAGGGGAGGCAGGGGTTAACATCAGGCTCCCGGATCGGCGCCCGCCCGGGCGCCGGCGGGAGTAAGCCGAAGTGGCGGAACTGGCAGACGCACGGGACTCAAAATCCCGCGCCCCTTGCGGGCATGGGGGTTCGACCCCCCCCTTCGGCACCACCCGGCTTCGGGGGCAGGCGCGAATGGCGCTTTAATAGGGAATCGAGGACCCTGAAAGGGTCCAACAGGAAAGCCCAGGGCGTAAGCCCACAT